>NZ_WVRB01000022.1:0-1088 GCF_013110685.1 Ruegeria sp. HKCCD6157 | reverse complement strand
ATGGCAAAGGAAAAGTTTGAGCGTACAAAACCGCACGTCAACATCGGCACGATTGGCCACGTTGACCACGGCAAGACCACGCTGACCGCAGCAATCACCAAGTATTTCGGTGACTTCAAAGCGTATGACCAGATTGACGGCGCGCCGGAAGAGAAAGCGCGCGGCATCACCATCTCGACCGCCCACGTGGAATACGAGACCGACAACCGCCACTATGCGCACGTTGACTGCCCCGGCCACGCCGACTACGTCAAGAACATGATCACCGGTGCGGCGCAGATGGATGGCGCGATCCTGGTTGTGAACGCGGCAGACGGCCCGATGCCGCAGACGCGTGAGCACATCCTGCTGGGCCGCCAGGTTGGCATCCCGAAGATGGTCGTGTTCCTGAACAAAGTTGACCAGGTTGACGACGAAGAGCTGCTGGAACTGGTTGAGATGGAAGTTCGCGAACTGCTGTCCAGCTACGACTACCCCGGCGACGATATCCCGATCATCGCAGGTTCGGCTCTGGCGGCGATGGAAGGCAACAACCCGGAAATCGGCGAGAACAAGATCCGCGAGCTGATGGCGGCTGTTGATGAGTATATCGACACCCCCGAGCGTGCGGTTGACCAGCCGTTCCTGATGCCGATCGAAGACGTGTTCTCGATCTCGGGTCGTGGTACCGTTGTGACCGGTCGTGTCGAGCGTGGCGTGATCAACGTTGGTGACGAGATTGAAATCGTCGGCATCCGCGACACCACCAAGACCACCTGCACCGGCGTTGAAATGTTCCGCAAGCTGCTGGACCGCGGTGAAGCGGGCGACAACATCGGCGCGCTGCTGCGTGGTGTTGACCGTGACGGCGTTGAGCGTGGCCAGGTTCTGTGCAAGCCGGGTTCGGTGACCCCGCACACCAAGTTCGAAGCCGAAGCCTATATCCTGACCAAGGAAGAAGGCGGTCGTCACACCCCGTTCTTCGCGAACTACCGTCCGCAGTTCTACTTCCGTACGACGGACGTGACCGGCACCGTGACCCTGGCCGAAGGCACCGAGATGGTCATGCCCGGCGACAACGTGTCGTTCGGCGTTGAGCTGATCGCGCC
>NZ_WVRB01000021.1:0-1212 GCF_013110685.1 Ruegeria sp. HKCCD6157 | reverse complement strand
GCTTCGACGGCGCCGTTGCCGTCTTCGCCATTGGCGGCCAGGCCGTCGACCACCTCGATGATCCAGTCGGCGATCTGGCGGAATTCGACCTCGCCGAAGCCGCGGGTGGTGCCGGCGGGCGACCCCAGACGGATGCCCGACGTGATGGTCGGCTTTTCGGGGTCAAACGGCACGCCGTTCTTGTTGCAGGTGATATGCGCGCGACCCAAGGCTTTCTCGGTGGCGTTGCCCTTGACGCCTTTGGGGCGCAGGTCGACCAGCACCACATGGGTGTCGGTGCCGTGGGTCACCGTGTCCAGACCGCCCTTGATCAGCTGATCCGACAGCGCCTGGGCGTTGGTGATCACCTGCTTGACATAGTCCTTGAACTCGGGCCGCAGCGCCTCGCCGAAGGCCACGGCCTTGGCCGCGATCACATGCATCAGCGGGCCGCCCTGAATGCCGGGGAAGATGGCCGAGTTCACTTTCTTGGCGATATCTTCATCATTGGTCAGGATCATGCCGCCGCGCGGGCCGCGCAGGGTCTTGTGCGTGGTGGTGGTGGCCACATGCGCATGCGGGAAGGGGCTGGGATGCTCGCCCGCCGCGACCAGACCGGCGAAATGCGCCATGTCCACGTGCAGATAGGCACCGACCATGTCGGCGATCTGACGCATGCGGGCAAAGTCGATCTGGCGCGGGATGGCGGAACCGCCGGCGATGATCAGCTTGGGCTGGTGTTCCTTCGCCAGCGCCTCGACCTGATCGTAGTCCAGCATGTTGTCCTGCTTGCGCACGCCGTACTGAACCGCATTGAACCACTTGCCCGACTGGTTGGGCTTGGCGCCATGGGTCAGGTGACCGCCAGCATCCAGGCTCATGCCCAGAATGGTGTCGCCCGGCTGGATCAGCGCCTGAAACACGCCCTGGTTGGCTTGAGAGCCGGAATTGGGCTGCACGTTGGCGAATTCACAGCCGAACAGCTGTTTGGCGCGGTCGATGGCCAGGTTTTCGGCGATGTCGACGAACTGGCAACCGCCATAGTAGCGGCGGCCGGGATAGCCTTCGGCGTATTTGTTGGTCATCACCGAGCCCTGCGCCTCCATCACGGCGGCAGAGACGATGTTCTCGGACGCGATCAGCTCGATCTCGTCGCGCTGACGACCCAGTTCCGACGTGATCGAGCCAAAAAGCTCGGGATCACGATCAGAAAGGGACTGGGTGAAAAATCCG
>NZ_WVRB01000020.1:0-1714 GCF_013110685.1 Ruegeria sp. HKCCD6157 | reverse complement strand
GAGCATGCGTTCGGGATCATTGGATCCGCGATGATGCCGATCTCGGACTTGTTCCCGAAGGCCGGGATCATGTTCTGGGACTGTGCGCATGAAGGCAGCGCGGGGATGATGGCGGATGGCTACACCCGCGCCACCGGCAAGATGTCGATGATGATCGCGCAGAACGGCCCCGGCATCACCAACTTCGTGACCGCCGTAAAAACCGCCTATTGGAACCACACGCCGCTGCTGCTGGTCACGCCGCAGGCGGCGAACAAGACCATCGGTCAGGGCGGTTTCCAGGAAGTCGAGCAGATGAAGCTGTTCGAGGACATGGTCGCCTATCAGGAAGAGGTCCGCGACCCGACCCGCGTCACCGAGGTTCTGAACCGCGTGATCATGAAAGCCAAGCGCGCCAGCGCCCCGGCCCAGATCAACATCCCGCGTGACATGTGGACCCAGGTGGTTGATGTCGATCTGCCCGCCATCGTCGATTTCGAACGCCCCGCGGGCGGCGAAACCGCCGTGGCGCAGGCGGCCGAGCTGCTGTCGACCGCCAAGAACCCGGTGATCCTGAACGGTGCGGGCGTGGTTCTGTCCAAGGGCGGGATCGAGGCCTCGAAGGCGCTGGCCGAGCGTCTGGATGCGCCGGTCTGCGTGGGCTATCAGCACAACGACGCCTTCCCCGGCAGCCACCCTCTGTTTGCCGGTCCTCTGGGCTACAACGGCTCGAAAGCCGGGATGGAACTGATCAGCGAGGCCGATGTTGTTCTGTGCCTCGGCACCCGTCTGAACCCGTTCTCGACCCTGCCGGGCTATGGCATGGAATACTGGCCGGCCGAGGCCAAGATCATCCAGGTCGACATCAACCCCGACCGGATCGGCCTGACCAAGAAGGTCACCGTGGGCATCGTGGGTGACGCGGCCAAGGTGGCGACCGGCATCCTGAACCAGCTGAGCGATACCGCGGGCGACGAGGGCCGCGACGCGCGCAAGGCGAAGATCGCCGAGAAGAAGTCCCGCTGGGCCCAGCAGCTGAGCAGCATGGACCACGAGGATGATGATCCGGGCACCACCTGGAACCAGCGCGCCCGCGCGGCCAAGCCCGACTGGATGAGCCCCCGCATGGCGTGGCGCGCCATTCAGGCGGCGCTGCCGAAAGAGGCGATCATCAGCTCGGATATCGGCAACAACTGCGCCATCGGCAACGCCTATCCGTCCTTCGAGGCGGGCCGCAAATACCTGGCGCCGGGCCTGTTCGGCCCCTGCGGCTATGGCCTGCCGGCCATCGTCGGCGCCAAGATCGGCTGCCCGGACGTGCCGGTCGTGGGCTTTGCCGGTGACGGCGCCTTCGGCATCGCGGTGAACGAGCTGACCGCCATCGGGCGTGAGGAATGGCCTGCCGTGACCCAGATCGTCTTCCGCAACTATCAGTGGGGCGCGGAAAAGCGCAACTCGACCCTGTGGTTCGATGACAACTTCGTCGGCACCGAACTGGATACCAAAGTGTCTTACGCCGGTATCGCGCAGGCCTGTGGTCTGAAGGGCGTCGTGGCCCGCACCCAGGACGAGCTGACCGCAGCCCTGAACCAGGCGATCGAGGACCAGAAGAACGGCATCACCACGCTGATCGAGGCCCTGATCAACCAGGAGCTCGGCGAACCTTTCCGCCGCGACGCAATGAAAAAACCCGTCGCCGTCGCAGGAATCTCGGCCGAAGACATGAAAGCTCAGG
>NZ_WVRB01000002.1:0-380139 GCF_013110685.1 Ruegeria sp. HKCCD6157 | reverse complement strand
AGTGTAACCGCCGCTTCCGCCGCGTCCCAGCGCCTCAGCAGCGCCGGTGAAGGGGTATTTACGGATTAGGTCTGGGACCTGCAACCCCCATTTTCAAAAAACTTTGAATTTTGCGTCGTTTTCTTGTGTTTGTTAACCAAAACAATAAGTTAACTTAACAAATCAAGAACTCCATGCCGCCTGGAACGTGCGGATATCCCAAGAAGGAACCACAAAACTTGCCCCTGCGGGAGATTCGAGGGGTTCGACAGACATAAACGACCTGCAAAACCTTTCTGCACCTTTCGTGCAGCCCGGGCCTGACCTTCAAGAAAAGGTTGGGTTACGCAAAAAACTGACTTTGGGTCACAGTTGTTTTTTTGCTCCGTTAACGCACTCTCACCGGGAAGGTGGTAACCCTGCCCGACCAGTCAAGAAAACGAAATCGTCGCAAGAGGTGCGCAAGACAGCATGGATTTCGACTATATCATCGTAGGCGGCGGTTCGGCCGGTTCTGTTCTGGCCAACCGCCTGAGCGAAGATCCATCCACAAGTGTCTGCCTGCTTGAAGCAGGTGGCGGTGGGAACAGCCTTTTCGTTAGAATGCCTGCCGCTGTTGTGACCGCACTTCCCGGGCGTCCAAGGATCAACAACTGGGCCTTTGAAACGGTCCCGCAGCCCGGTCTGAACGGGCGCAGAGGATATCAACCGCGCGGCAAGGCACTGGGCGGCTCGAGCGCGATCAACGCCATGTTGTATGTAAGAGGTCAGCAGCAGGACTATGATGGCTGGGCCGATCTGGGCTGCGACGGCTGGGATTGGGACAGCGTATTGCCGTATTTCAAACGGGCCGAGAACAATGAGCTTGGCGCAGACAGCGTGCATGGTGACAGCGGGCCGTTGCAGGTTTCACGGCAAAAAGAGCCTCGTCCAATCACCCATGCGTTCATTCAAGCCGCACAGCAGCTGCAACACCGCCATACCGAAGACTTCAACCGGGGTGATAACGAAGGCGTCGGTCTGTATCAGGTTACCCAGTTTCACGACCCGGCAAAGAATGGGGAACGGTGTTCTGCGGCGGCTGGTTACCTTTTTCCAGTTTCCGACCGCCCAAACCTGACGGTCATCACGCATGCACATGCCAGCAGGCTGCGCTTTGAGGGCAGGCGCGCAACGGGCGTTGTTTACCGGGTGAAGGGCAAGGGCGCAGACATCACCATCCGGGCGAAGCGCGAAGTCCTGCTGTGCGCTGGTTCTTTGAAAACACCGCAATTGCTTCAGGTTTCAGGTGTTGGCGCAAAAAGCGACCTTGAACCGCACGGAATCGCGGTTCACCACGAACTGCCTGGCGTGGGGCGGAACTTGCAGGATCATCTGGATTTCGCGTTGATCTTCAAAACCACAGACACCGACAATTTTGGTATCGGCCCGGCGGGGGCAGCGCGGTTGTTGCGACATATTCGAAGGTGGAGCAAGACGGGCGTCTCGATGGCGGCTACGCCATTTGCCGAAGGCGCAGCGTTTCTGAAAACCACCCCCGATCTAGAGCGTCCCGACATTCAGCTGCATTTTACCATCGCTATGGTCGATGATCATGCCCGCAAGCTGCATTACGGGTACGGGTACAGTTGCCATGTTTGCAAGCTGCGGCCGGAAAGTCGGGGGACCGTAGGCTTGAACAGCGCAGACCCCACGGCGGCGCCCGCCATCGATCCGGCGTTTCTGTCAGACAAACGCGATCTGCAAACCATGATCAAAGGCGCGCGAATGGCGCAGGATATCCTCAACGCGCCAGCTTTGGCCAAATACCGGCACAAAGAGCTTTTCGGAACCGATACCGCCCAGACCGATCAGGATTGGGAGAAGCACATCCGCGCCCGCGCCGACACGATCTATCACCCCGTGGGCACCTGCAAAATGGGCGTGGACGAAATGGCGGTCGTCGACCCCCAGCTTCGCGTGCGCGGGCTTGAAGGCCTGCGAGTCGTCGATGCCTCGGTGATGCCGACTTTGGTGTCGGGCAATACAAACGCGCCCACGATCATGATAGCCGAAAAAGCGGCGGACATGATCAAAGCGGCGGCGATGCAAGGACGCTACTTGCCTTTCATCAGAGCTTCCAGCCCGACACGGTAATTGGGATAGATCAGATCAATACCCAGTTCTTCCTTGATCCGGTCGTTTCGAACCCGCTTGTTTTCGTTGTAGAAACTGCGCGCCATCGGCGTCAGATCGGCGTCGTCGAACCGGACCGCAGGAGGCAGGGGCAAACCCTGCAACTCGGCTGCGTATCCTATGACATCCTGCGGCGGGACCGGTTCGTCGTCACATACATTGTAGATGCTTCCCGGATTCGGCTTCATCATCGAGGCTTCCAAGATCTGCGCGATGTCTTCCACATGAATGCGCGAAAACACCTGCCCCGGTTTGATAATGCGCCGCAATCCACCACGCTTGAGCTTGGAAAACGGACCGCGCCCCGGCCCATAGATACCCGCCAGACGAAAGATATGAACGGGCAGGCCCGGAATGGCCGACCATTGCTCCTCGGCCAGCATACGCCATCTTCCGCGCTTGGCGGTCGGTGTGGGCGGCGTGTCCTCATCCACCCAGCCACCCTGATGGTCGCCATAGACGGCCGTTGTCGACAAGTAGCCCACCCATTCGAACTGACTGGACCGCTTGGCAATTTCTTCGCCCAGCGCCGCCAGCACAGGATCACCCGCTTCATCTGGCGCCGTCGAGATCAGCAAATGGGTCACCCCATCAAGGTTCGGTGCCTCACCCGGCCAGATCAGCGGCTCGGCGCCAGAGGCCCGGATTGCACCCGTCCCTTCAAGGTCTCGCGTCGTGCCAAAAATTTTCCAGCCCTTCGGGGCAAGGTTTCGGGACAGGGCCTGGGCAGAATAGCCATGGCCGAATGAAAAGAGCGTCTTGGTCATGCCCCTTTGATGATCTGCGCCGTACCGGGATGCAAGCGCCGCATGGCCGCACTTGAATCGAATCTTCGATTGCGCCTTTCTGTTGGTCATGAGCAAAAAAACACCTGACCTGCATTCGGCCTATGCGCTGAGTTCTCCGGACGAGAACAGACAGCTCTATGCGGAATGGGCGGGAGATTATGATGACGGTTTCGCCGCGCGCGAAGATTATCAGCTTCACACCCACACGGCACGGGCATTTGTCGGCGCGGGCGGTCAGGGGCCCGTTCTGGATGTCGGAGCAGGAACCGGCCTGTGCGGCGCGGTGCTGTCGGCGCTTGGCGTCGGACCCATTGATGCAACCGACATCAGCGCAGAGATGCTGGATCAGGCGATGCGCAAGGACATTTACCGGGACGCGATCGAAGCGGACCTGACCCGAGGCATTCCGGTGCCCCGTGAAAGCTATTCCGGCATCGTCTCTTCCGGGACCTTCACCCACGGCCATCTCGGCCCCGAGGTCTTTCCCGCGCTTTTGCGTGTCGCACGGCCTGGTGCGCAGTTCGCTCTTTCGATCAATGCCCGTCATTTCGAAAAATTGGGTTTCGCAGAAAAACTGCGTCAATTGGAACAGGGTCAAATTCGAAATCTGACCCTGCCCGAAGTTCGCATTTATGGCGATCTTGCTGCTGGCCCCATCAAAGACGACACGGCGTTCATTGCTTTGTTTGAGCGGGTTTAAACTAAGGCGATCACGCCGAAACCATCAGGTGTACATCTGCTTTTTGTACGCGCGCGTACGCGTTGTCGCCTCAGCCGAGCCATCGTGGTAGGTGCCGAACCACTTGTCGAACGGGATTTCGGACGTGCCGTAGTTGCACTCGAAATACCTGTGATGAAGCTGGTGGAAGAAATCCCCAGCTCGCGCAGCCTCGGTTTCGCCAGCTTTCAGTTTTTCGAACCCTGAATGGGACAGAACCGGGCTGATCTGCTGGAATGAACTGTGAAACAGCAGATGCAGCGGATGAGACGGCACAATCAGGTGGATGAAGTAGGTGGTGAAATACAGCAGGTTTTCATACCAGTGGTTCGAAATCCCAGACCAGGGTCCGATATTGACATTGCGGTGATGCACGGCGTGGACGTGTTTGTAGAGCTTTGGGTGATGCTCTAGCCGGTGCACCCAGTAAAAGTGCAGGCCAGACCACATCGGAATGAACATCATCCAGACCACAAACCAAACCGGAGCTTCAGCCCAGGTGATCGTCGGCGCCCAGCCGTTGGCCATCGCCCAGTAGATGATCCACTGGTAAACAGTGGCAACCGTCATGGCGCTGCCCAGCGTCCACCAGATATTGTCCCAAACCTGATTGCGGAAAGAAAACGTTCCGTTGTTCCGTGTCAGATTCCGGCGGTCGAACTTTTTATACATGCCCTGCCCTTTTCGCATGTAAAGCCACCAATGCAGCCCCCCAGCCACCAGGATTTGCGGCACCATGTTCAACAGCCAGATCCGAAACATCCAGCCGGGTGCAAAGCTCTGCATCGTCTCTAATGCAGGGAAAAAGAAGGCATAGGCAATTATCGCCAGAACCATGCACAAGGTCAGGGACGTGATCTGCAACCACGCGCCGCTGTACCATTTCAGCACTGCCGCGGGGCGCGGTGGCCAGCTGAACAAAGGGTTCAGACCCACGGGACCTTCGGGGTGATAGTGCCAGCGGGCGGTTTCGGGATCCGGGGCGATATCCGTCATGATGCTCTCTTTGGGATGTGCAGTCAGGTTGCGTAGTCTGATTCCTCTGCGTCGAGAATCGCCTTGATTTCACGCAGGTGCGCCTCGGCCTGATCGGGATAGTCATCCAGCTCAAGCGCTGTTTTTTCGGCAATCTCATCCGACAAGACTCGCAGGGGCCGCCCGGTCTGCAAGGCACGAATGTAGGTTTCGGCCGCGCGTTCGAAATAATACAGCCTGTTGAAGGCATCCGCAGGGTCGCTGCCGATGACCAGAACACCGTGATTGCCCATGATCATGACCTTCTTCCTGGGATCGGACAGCATCCCGGCGCAGCGCTCACCCTCGCTTTCAAAGGCCAGACCTCCGAATTCTTCATCTACCACGTAACGGTTGTAAAAGGTCGCCGTGTTCTGATCGATCGGCGGCAATGAACTGTCGGCCAAAGAGGCCAGAACAGTCGCAAAGATCGAATGCACATGCATGACGCAACGCGCATGCGGGCAGTGGCGGTGGATTGAGCCGTGCAGTCCCCAGGCCGTCGGGTCCGGCGCGCCAGGTTGTTCCATCACGTTCGGGTCATTGGCATCCAGCAACAATAGATCCGAGGCACGAATGCGCGCAAAGTGCACCTGATTGGGGTTCATCAGAAACTGCGTGCCGTCATCATTCACCGCCAGGCTGAAATGGTTGGCAACCGCCTCATGCATGTTCAACCGGGCCGTCCAGCGGAAGGTGGCGGCCATATCCACGCGCTCGGACCAATGGTCTATATTGGGACGAAGACTGGTGAGGCTCATGCTTGGCTCCTTTCGCGGCTGGTCGTGGCCAAACCTGCATGGGGTCCGGCAGTTTGACCAACGAAAAAAACGCAACTATCCCATTAGCTGAACTTATGCCAAGGTTATGTAGATGCAGAACTCGCTTCCTCCGCTGGGCTGGTTGCGCACTTTCGAAGCCGCCGCACGCCATCTCTCGTTTACCGGCGCGGCACGAGACCTGAACATGACGCAAAGCGCCGTCAGCCAGCAGATTAAATCTCTGGAAGGGCATCTGGGGCAGCCATTGTTTCTGCGCCGCCCCAAAGCTCTGGAACTGACCGAGGCCGGAATCACCTATCTGCCAGTTGTGCGAGAGGCATTCCGGACACTGATGCGCGGAACTCGGGCGGTTACCGGCGCGCAACCAAACGCGGTTCAAGTGCAATGCAACATCAGCTTTGCCGTCAACTGGCTGGCCCCGCGCCTGCCGGCATTTCGGGCGGAACATCCACATGTTCAATTGAACGTCTTCACCGAGCTTTGGGAACCGCGCGAAATGGCCGAAGGCGCGGCGGTCGAGATTCGGTTCTCGCTTCGTCCGTCCGACACGGTCCGAACCGAAATTCTGCGCACCGAACACTATTATCCGGTCTGCGCACCAGACTATCCGGTATGCTTGGAAAACCTTCAGGAACAGCCGCTTTTCGACTGCTCCAACCTGCTGTCCAACTGGCCAAACTGGGCGGAAGATCAGGGTCTGAATTGGGAAAACCCGCCGATAACCTACGCGACGACCTATCTGGTTTGCCTGTCAGCGGTCATGGCTGGTGGTGGTCTTTGCCTAGCACATGACACGATCGCCAGTCATCTGATCAAGCGCGGTCAGCTGGTCGCGCCGTTCAAGCACCGTGCGCGAATGCCCGAGTCCTACTATCTGCTGCTGTCGCCGCAGGCCGAGGACACACCCGGCGCCGTGGCCTTTGCCAACTGGGTGCGGCGTGAGATCGGGTCTGAGGTGTAAAGGGAAACGTGCGCGCCAGAACCAAAAGACGTGCCCAACATGTATGAGGAATCCCCAAGACCGAAGAACCGGGGTTGCACCCGCTGACGCATTCGTGAAAGTTGAGCCATGGAATACACACCTTTCCCAAGCTGGCCCGATGTCGCCCCCAAATTGATCGCAGTTGCAGCCGGACGCGAGGCGGCGGACATGGTCATTCAGGGCGGAACCTGGGTGAACGTACACAGCCGCGAATTGCTGCCGGATCATTCTGTGGCGATTGCTGCCGGGCGCATAGCATTCGTCGGGCCGAATGCCTCGCATTGCGTGGGTCCGGATACGGAAATCGTCGATGCACAAGGGCGCTACATTCTGCCCGGCTTGTGTGATGCGCATATGCATATCGAATCCGGGATGCTCACCCCAGCCGAATTTGCCCGTGCCGTCATCCCGCATGGAACCACCAGCATGTTCACCGATCCGCATGAGATCGCCAATGTGCTGGGTCTGGACGGCGTGCGCATGATGCATGACGAAGCCATGATGCAACCGGTCAATATTTTCACCCAGATGCCATCCTGCGCGCCATCCGCACCGGGGTTGGAGACGACGGGCTATGAAATCACGCCCGAAGACGTGGCCGAGGCGATGAACTGGCCAGGTATCATCGGACTGGGCGAGATGATGAATTTCCCGGGCGTGATCCATGGTGATCCTAAGATGCTGGCCGAGATAGCCGCCACTCAACGGGCCGGGAAAACGGTCGGAGGGCACTATGCTTCGCCTGATTTAGGGCCTGATTTTGCGGCTTACGTGGCGGGTGGCCCGGCGGATGATCACGAAGGCACATGCGAGGCCGACGCCATTGCACGAGTTCGGCAGGGGATGCGCTCGATGATGCGTCTGGGGTCGGCCTGGTATGATGTGGAAAGCCAGATTACGGCCGTGACAGAAAAAGGGCTGGATCCGCGCAACTTCATTCTTTGTACAGATGACTGTCATTCCGGCACATTGGTGAATGACGGGCATATGAACCGCGTCGTGCGCCATGCCATTGCTTGCGGATGCGACCCCCTGGTCGCGCTGCAAATGGCGACGATCAACACGGCAACGCATTTCGGGCTGGAACGCGAGATCGGTTCCGTCACTCCGGGGCGGCGGGCGGATATCATCCTCAGTTCAGATCTGACCGAACTGCCGGTTGAGATGGTGATAGCCCGCGGGCAGGTTGTCGCGGAAAACGGTGCAATCAAAGTGGATTGTCCGCATCTGAACTGGCCCGAAAAATCGCGCAATACCGTTCATCTGGGGCATGCGCTGATGTCGGCCGATTTTGAGATCAAGGCACCGGAAGGGGCCAACAAAGTTCAGGCCAACGTCATCGGCGTGGTGGAAAACCAGGCCCCGACCAAGGCATTGAAGGCCGAATTGCCGATCATTGGCGGGCTGGTCGAGGGCGAAGGCGAAGTGTGCCAGATCGCGTTGGTCGAGCGGCACCAGGCCACCGGGGGCGTCACCAACGCTTTTGTTTCGGGCTTTGGCTATCAGGGAAAAATGGCCATGGCCTCGACCGTGGCGCATGACAGTCATCACATGATCGTCGTGGGTACGGACCGGGATCAGATGGCGCTGGCCGCCAACCGTCTGGCCGAAGTGGGCGGTGGCATCACCTTGTTCCGGGACGGGCAGGAACTGGCGCTGGTCGAACTGCCCATCGCAGGCCTGATGTCCGACAGTCCCGCCGCCGAAGTCGCGGCCAAGGCCGACAGGATGGTGCAGGCGATGCAGGACTGCGGCTGTCATCTGAACAACGCGTACATGCAGCATTCATTGCTGGCGCTGGTCGTGATTCCCGAGCTTCGAATATCGGATCTCGGGTTGGTCGACGTGCGTACATTCGAAAAAATAGAACTTCTGGAACCATTGGCATGACCACACTCCTGACACCGCAAGCACCCGCGCCAGAACAGTTTACCGATCCCGCCGCCGCCGTTGCCCGGTTGGAAGAGCTGTATGTGCAGGCCACCGATTTCCTGTGCGACAGCTTTGCAGATGCCATGGAAAATGGGGCACCTGCCGCACGATTCAGAGCCTATTATCCGGAAATTCGCATCAAAACCTCGACCTATGCCCAAGTAGACAGCCGCCTGAGCTTTGGTCATGTGTCTGAACCTGGTGTTCATGCCACGACGGTGACGCGCCCGGATCTGTTCAGATCCTACCTGACCCAACAGATCGCCCTGTTGATCAAGAACCATGGTCAACCTGTGACCATTGCGGCGTCGGACACGCCGATTCCGGTGCATTTTGCCGTGGCAAACAATCCCGATCTGGTCGTGCCTCATCAGGGCGCAGCCGACTTCACCTTACGCGATGTGTTTGATGTTCCGGACCTGACAACTACCAATGATGACATCGTCAATGGCGTGCATGACCATGAAGATGCCGTTGGACCCTTGTCCCTTTTCACCGCCCAGCGCGTGGATTATTCGCTTGCCAGATTGGCACACTACACCGCCACCGACGCTGGTCACTTTCAGAATCACGTGCTGTTTACGAACTACCAGTTCTATGTCTCGGAATTCGAGAACTACGCCCGAGAACAATTGGCGGACCCTGCCAGCGGCTATACCAGCTTTGTTTCAACCGGCAATGCCGAGATCACGGACCCAAAGGCACCTATCGAACAACCGCTGAAACTGCCGCAAATGCCGACCTATCACCTGAAGCGCAAAGATGGTTCGGGAATTACTTTGGTGAACATCGGTGTTGGCCCATCCAATGCAAAAACCGCCACCGACCATATTGCCGTTCTGCGCCCGCACGCGTGGCTGATGGTTGGCCATTGCGCCGGGTTGCGCAATACGCAGGCATTGGGCGATTTCGTTCTGGCCCATGCCTATCTGCGCGAAGACAAAGTCCTGGATGACGATCTGCCCGTCTGGGTGCCGATCCCGCCTCTGGCCGAAGTTCAGGTGGCGCTGGAACACGCCGTGGCCGAGGTGACGAAACTGGAAGGGTATGAGCTGAAGCGGATCATGCGGACCGGCACCGTGGCTTCGGTCGACAACCGAAACTGGGAACTGCGCGATCAGTCCGGCCCGGTCCAGCGACTCAGCCAATCCCGGGCAATCGCGCTGGATATGGAAAGCGCCACCATTGCCGCGAACGGCTATCGGTTCCGCGTTCCGTATGGCACTTTGCTGTGCGTGTCGGACAAACCCCTGCACGGAGAATTGAAGCTTCCAGGCATGGCGTCTTCGTTCTATACCACTCAGGTCAGCCGACATCTGGCCATCGGCATCAAGGCTATGGAGCATCTGCGCGGCATGCCGTTGGAGCGTTTGCACAGCCGGAAACTGCGCTCCTTCGACGAAACGGCCTTCCTCTGACGCAAAAAAGCAACGTTTTCCCCATATTTTTAGGGGTTTCAGCGCTACTATTCGTTGTGTTTGGCCACAATATCCCGTTACAGTTACGCGGTGAGGCCCTATAGATCGGGCACGTTAAGGAGACCAAGAAATGGCAAAGCCTATGACAAAGACTCAGCTGGTAGCTGCTCTCGCTGAGGAAATGGGAACCGACAAGAAATCCGCGAACGCCGCGCTGGAGGCCATCACCGGCCTGATTACCCGCGAAGTTTCGGCCGGTGGCGCAGTGACCCTGCCCGGCGTCGGCAAAATCTACTGCCGCGAGCGGCCCGAGCGTCAGGTCCGCAACCCGGCCACTGGTGAAACCTTCACCAAAGAAGCCGACAAGGTTGTGAAAATGACCATCGCCAAAGCGCTGAAAGACAGCGTGAACGGCTGATTTCAGCTTTTCAGGACAACGATAGGGGGCCGCCTTCGGGGGGCCCTTTTTCTATCGTCTTGAATTTGTTGTGCCTTCCGGGTTTGAACCCGTTTCGCACAGCATGTTTCGGCCCGGATTTTCGCCACCCAAGTGAAAATGCGCCTTCAGGGTCAGAGAACCGGCAAAATCTTGCCATGGCGTTTGCGGGCCTCTTTTCAAGGCTTGTCCGATCACCTTACAACTTCGTCAATCTTCGAACCGGCAATGAAGTATCTTGCAAAACAGCGTCTGTAGAAAGAAAAAGACTTGGCCGCGCTTGTCTGGCAGCACCCGTTCCGCGATTGCGGTGGGTCTTATCACTCTTGTCTCTGCCTGCGCGCAAAGCACCACCAATGAAAATCTCGACCCTGAACGTCAGTTGATGGCGCTGCAAGAGGTCTCGAAAAAGCGGGCCAGAGGGCAAAGAGTATGGTGCGTGCCCTACGCCCGAGACCTCAGCGGTATTGAAATTCGCGGCAACGCGAAGGACTGGTGGGGAAGGGCGCAGCAAGTGTTTGAGCGCGGCAAGGAACCGGTTGTTGGTGCGGTTATGTCGTTTCGGGCAACCCGCGGAATGCCCCTGGGCCATGTGGCAGTCGTATCCGATATCGTCACCGACCGGGAAGTCATCGTGAATCACGCCAACTGGCACCGAAACAAGGTGTCGTTGAAGATGGGCGTGAAGGATGTCTCAAAAAACAATGACTGGACGTTGGTTCGGGTTGAAAGCCAACCGGGCCGCTACGGCAATCCCTACCCGGTAAACGGGTTCATCTATCCGGCGGTTGAAGAGTAGCCTTGCCCAATTTTATTTCACGGGCGGGTTGATTGCAACGCGGGCAACATCCCTTTTGATCGTGTCGCAAAGGCAGCCGCCGCCCGGGTTGGGATGTCGCGTGGTTGAAAAGCCCGAAGATTGTCCAAAGCTGCGATATTGTCGGTCAAAAAAAAAACGGGCACCAGAGGCGCCCGTTTCTGTTTTGTGTCTCTGGTCCGGTCAGTGGACCGTTTCAACCTTGTGGAAGTCCAGATCACGATCTTCTGGCATCGACTCGATACTCATTACGTCCTGGCGTTTGGTGATCAGGATATAGACGACGCAAGCCAGATACAGTCCAACCACGACCGCTCCGATCCACTGGATTTGCAGCCACTGGCTTTGGAACAGCAGGGTCAGGACAAACAGCAGCGCGACGTTGCCCGCCACATAGATCGCCTTTCCGAACCGCTCGACGGTCAGGTTAAGGTTGTCGGTGTACAGACGGATCAGCGAATCCAGAGAGTTGATCACGAACGTCACACCCACGATCACCATCGCAATGTTGGTGATGCCCGCGGTGCTGATGCCGTTCAGGTGGTAATAGTAAAGAACGGTGAACCAGATCCCCAGCGGGATCGACGGGAAGATCAACAACGCGGCCAGCAACTGCCACGTGGTCAGACCACCCACAAAGCGCGACGTAAACTGTCCGATCATGATCGACCATGCAAACCACCAGAACAGGTAGAACGCGTGATAGTCGGTCAATGGCAGGACGAACTTGTGCAGGTTGGCGAAATAGGCGCCGATATTGCTGCCGGTTTCCACGAACCCGGTCACGCCCATACCTGCGGCTGCCCACATGCCCAGAATCAGGGCAAGGAACAGAAAGGTCGAACCGACGGACAGGATGCGAACGTATTTCAGATCGGTCGAGGAATAGGCCGCCGCCAGAATGACGACAAACACGATGATGTAGAAGGTGGTGACGACGGATTCGCCATCGCCGACCTCGGGCAGATAGCCGGGCAGGTAGATCAGGAACAGGCTGGCGGTGAAGGCGCATGTGCCGATGATCACCACGTTGTTGATCAGCTTGACCACCGGGATCTCAAAGAACTTCACGCGGGGTTCGATCACGCAGAAGTAGAAAGCCGTCAGGAAGTAGAAGGCCCAGATCAGAAAACCCCAGAATCCGAATTCGATCGCCAGCGGGTTGGCAAAGGCATAGGCCGGGTCCTCGGCGTATCCTCCGAATTCGGTCAATGGAAACATGATCAGGCCGACATCCAGGCCGGATGTGAACAGAATCGCGATGAACGTGAACAGATGAACCGGTGTCACGCCGACACAGCGCAGGTTCCACCATTTCACGACGAAGAAAGCGACCAGCCCCAATGCCAGCAGGACGCCAAACGATAGAATGTACTCCAGAAGCACCGACAAACCTCCCTTGATATGTCAGGTCCTGACGCCGATATCTTTAATTGGTCAGTCAATCAATATAAACATGCGCAAGGCTTTTCTTGCATCACGCATGTGTCTTTTTTGACGCGCACCGCTTGCGACCGACCCCAGAATCAGGAACAGTCCGCGCAAAGTGACAGGGGGTCTCCATGGATCTGCGCGCCATAACCATGGGGCTGACATTTGCCCTGATCTGGTCATCTGCCTTTACCTCGGCGCGTATTATCGTGGCGGATGCGTCCCCTCTGTTTTCGCTGGCCTTGAGGTTTCTGATTTCCGGTGTTCTGGGGGTCATGATTGCCCGCGCGATGGGGCAAAGCTGGCACCTGACCCGAAACCAATGGCGCGCAACGATACTGTTCGGGATCTGCCAAAATGCCCTGTATTTGGGTCTGAATTTCTATGCGATGCAGACGGTCGAGGCTTCGGTCGCGGCCATTATCGCATCCACCATGCCCTTGTTGGTGGCGCTGGCGGGGTGGTTGATTTTCGGCGAAAAGCTGCGGCCACTGGGTGTTTTGGGTCTGTTCGCCGGTTTCGCCGGAGTCGCCCTTATCATGAGCAGCCGGATCAGCGCGGGCGTTGATATGTTCGGGGTCGCGCTTTGCGGTTTGGGTGCTCTTGCCTTGACCTTTGCAACCTTGGCCGTTCGCGGTGCAACATCCGGCGGAAATTTCATGATGGTCGTCGGCTTGCAGATGCTGGTTGGCTCAGCCGCGCTGTTTGCGGCTGCTCCGGTCTTTGAGACCATCTACATCCACCCGACGTTGCCACTGGCGCTGGCTTTTACCTACACAACCCTTTTCCCCGGATTGCTGGCGACATTGATCTGGTTCCTGCTGTTGGACCGGATCGGAGCCGTTCGGGCCGCCACCTTCCACTTTTTGAACCCCATGTTCGGGGTCACCATCGCGGCGATTCTACTGGGCGAGAAGCTCGGTGCCATGGACGCAGTTGGCGTCGCGGTTACAACCCTTGGCATTCTTGCGGTTCAGCTTTCACGCCAGCCTGTTCAGGGCAGCAAAGCCTCGACCTGAGACAGCAGTTTGCGGGAATCGGGTTTGACATTTGACCCGAAAGTCGCCGCGACTTCACCCTCAGGATCGATCAGGATCTTGTTGAAGTTCCACTTGGGCGTGAACCCGGTCTGCGCGGCAACGGCCTTGTAGAACGGGTGGGCGTCAGCCCCTTTGACCGGAGTGATATCCGTCATCGGCAGGGTCAGCCCATAGTTCATCTCGCAGAACTGTTTCACCTCATCCGCGGACCCAAGTTCCTGATTGAATGAATCCGACGGAACCGCAAGAACGACCAGCCCCTTGCCGGAATAGGCCTCATGCACCTTTTGCAGAGCCTCGTATTGCCCGGTAAACCCACATTGTGACGCGGTGTTGACCACCAGGATGGGTTGGCCGCGCCACTCTTCGATGGCCAATGTGCCTCCGTCGATCGAGTCGAACTCACCGGTCAGCGGCGCCGCCTGGACGGCGCGGCCCAGCAAGATCAGGGCAGTCAAAAGCAGCAATCTCATCATGTCTTGTCCTCCCTTTCATTCTGATACGCGCGTTTTTGGTGTTCAGATCACTTGCACGACTGCGAGAGCGGTTTGAAATATCGCTTTGCTTTCCACCTCGCAGCCCCCAGATAATGGCGCAAACACTATTTCAGCCGGAGGATCCATGACTCGCTATACCAAAGACCCCACGGCCATTGCTGCGCTTTCGCCCGAAGAGTTTCACGTCACCCAGCGCAGTGGTACAGAACGTCCGGGCACCGGGAAATACCTGAACAACAAGGAACCGGGCATTTATGTGGATATCGTATCAGGTGAGCCGCTGTTTGCCTCGACCCACAAATACGAATCCGGGTGTGGCTGGCCCAGTTTCACCAAGCCGATCGTGCACGAACATGTCGAAGAGTTCCGCGATACCACGCATGGCATGATCCGGACCGAGGTTCGCTCGAAACACGGCGACAGCCATCTGGGGCATGTCTTCCCGGACGGTCCGCGTGAACATGGCGGTTTGCGGTACTGCATCAACTCTGCCTCGCTTCGGTTCATTCATCGGGATGAGATGGAAGCCGAAGGGTATGGCGAATACCTGATTCATGTGGAGGATATCTGATGACCGAGCAACGCGCTGTACTGGCCGGGGGCTGCTTCTGGGGGATGCAGGACCTGATCCGCAAACTGCCGGGCGTGTCGCGTACGCGTGTCGGCTATACCGGCGGTGACGTGCCCAACGCGACCTATCGCAATCACGGCACCCACGCGGAAGGGATCGAGATCTGGTTCGATCCGTCTCGGATCAGCTATCGCGACCTGCTGGAATTCTTCTTTCAGATCCATGACCCGACCACGGTCAACCGTCAGGGCAACGATATCGGCATGAGCTATCGATCTGCGATCTACTACGTGGATGACACCCAGAAACAGGTGGCCCTGGACACGATCGCCGACGTGAATGCCAGCGGCTTGTGGCCCGGAAAAGTCGTGACCGAGGTCGAACCTGTCGGAGAGTTCTGGGAAGCCGAGCCCGAGCATCAGGATTACCTGGAGCGGATCCCGAACGGCTATACTTGCCACTTCCCGCGTCAGGATTGGGTCCTGCCCAAACGCTCAAGCGCAGCAGAATAAAGCACCACCTGCCCGGCCCCTCTGAAGCTTTCAGGGGGGCTAGCCCGCGGCCACCCGTGGACGTCCGCTTGCCTCTACCGTGATCAGGGCCTCGACAAAAACATCCTTTGCCTCGACTCGCGCGGTTTTGATGTCACGATCCACGATCACGCGAATGTCTTCTGCGCCGGCTTCTCGTACTGCGCCCTCTGCTTCGGACATTAGTACCTTTTCCAACAGGGCCAGAGCGTCCTCTGACGCGGCGAAGTCCTTCGGGCCATCCTCCAGATGCACACGATATCGCCCTTCCGCCGGGGATGTGACGGTGCCCGAGCGACGCAGGGTCAGCCGCCCCACGACAGCACCAATCGCATTTGCCACGCCCGCATGTTCCGGCAGGATCATTCGGCAGTGCAGCCGTTCACCCACCGCAGGGTAATAGCTGGGGGCCGACGCCCCAAGGCCAACCACATCCACATTCAAAGCAGCGCTCAGCGACAGCAACCCACGGTGTTGTGCCAACCCGCGCTGTGTCAGCACATGACGCGCCAAGTCTTGCGAAGGCAGACCAAAACCAACCTGTTCTTCGTCAAAAGCAGCCTCTAACAAGGTCAAACTGGTCTGTTCCGTCAATTGATCCACGATCATCTGGGCCAGCGCTTCGGGAGAGTTTGCCAACATATCCCCTGACCCGACCCGTTTGCGTGCCATCAGTTCCAATGCCTTGCGCGCCGCATCGACATCCCAGGCACGAACCCGCCCCAACACGTGACTGGCATCAGATGGCGTAACCCCAGACACCTGGATGATTCCGCGATCGACCAGGCGCATCAGCGCCCCGTTCTCCATCCGAGACCGCAGCAAGGCGCTCAGGGGCAGAACGCGATCTCCCAGCCTCTCCAGCAGGCTTTCTTCCCGCGCGCCGACTCCTTCAGCATGGATGCCGGGCACGCGGCGGGCAAAACGCGTATCATGCTCGCCCACGGTCGTGGCCCGCAATTGTTCATCCAGTACGGAATGCACAACATCGGGCGCTTCTGATGCAATCAGCGAAACGGGCAACACGCGACGCGGGCCCAGGAACACACCGCCCCGCAACCCTTCGGTCGCAACATGCACCTGACTGTCGCCGCCCAGACCATGGGTTCGCATCGCCACGGCTTCGACCATGGTGCGAAACCCACCCACCTGCGCCCCGGCCGGGTCGATCGCGGGCTTTCCGTCCCGGATAAGTGCCACATCAGTGGTCGTTCCCCCGATGTCCGAGACCAGCGCATTGTCCGCTCCGGTAAGCCATCGCGCCCCGACGATAGAAGCCGCAGGCCCGCTCAGAATAGTCTCGATCGGCCGTTCCCGGGCCTGTTCCGCGCTCATCAGGGCGCCATCGCCGCGCACCACCATCATCGGCGCCGAAATTCCCAGCGCATGCAGCTGATCCTGTGCACGCCCGATCAATCGGTCGATCATCCCGATCAACCGCGCATTTAGCACAGCCGTCACCGCGCGTTTCGGACCATTGAGCTTGGCGGACAAGTGATGCGAACAGGTCACCGGCGCCCCGGTTCTTTCCGAGATTATGCGCGCCGCTTCCAACTCATGCGCCGGGTTGCGGGTGGCGAACCGAGCAGCAACCGCAAAGCCGGAAATCCCCTTATGCGAATCCAAAAAGGCCTCAAGCGCTGCGGCATCCAAGGCGGCAGCCTGCCCACCGGAATAGGTATGCCCCCCTGCAATCACCAGGGCCGGATCGCCCTTCAGCGCCTCTTTCAGCCCGTGTTTTTCAAGATCACTGTCCTTGAACCCGATATAGATCAACGCGACACGGCCACCCTGCCCCTCGACCAGAGCATTCGTGGCCAGCGTCGTCGACAATGACGCCATCGAGATCTGATCCGGCGTGACCTGCGCCTCTGCCAGCACAGACGAGATCGCCTTGCCCACCCCAATCGCCAGATCCGCCCGGGTGGTCAGCGACTTGGCCGAGGCGATGACTTCTTTCTCATCCCTGATCAGCACCGCGTCGGTATAGGTCCCGCCCGTATCTACCCCCAAAGACAACGTCATCGGGTCCTCCTGTCTGTTCGCTGCGGATGGGTTTAGCGGTTATGCACGACACGTCCAGCCTGTTTGCGGCAATTATGACAGTTGTTCCACCGCCCAACGCGCCGCCTCTGCCACGGTCTCATCCGGGTCTTCCAACAGACGCTGAGCCACTGCTTTCAGTTTCGGCTGTCCCGAGTTTCCAATGGCATACAGAACATTGCGCACGAACCGGTCCCGGCCGATTCGTTTGATCGGCGAGCCGGAAAACTTTGCACGAAAAGCGGCATCGTCCAGCGCCGCCAGTTCTTCCAAACCGGGCGCTTTCAGATCGTCCCGGGCGGCATAGCGCATATCGCTCGCTGCGACGGCAAACTTGTTCCATGGACAGGCCGCCAGACAATCGTCGCAGCCATAGATCCGATTGCCCAACTTTCCGCGCAGCTCATGGTCCACCGGGCCTTTATGCTCAATGGTCAGGTATGAAATGCACCGCCGTGCATCCAGTTGATAGGGGGCCGGAAACGCATCGGTCGGGCAGCTGTCCAGACAGGCGCGGCACGATCCGCAATGATCGATCTCTGAATTGTCCGCCGGTAGGTCCAGAGTAGTGAAAACAGACCCTATAAAGGCCCAATTTCCCCATTCGCGGCTTACAAGATTGGTGTGCTTGCCCTGCCACCCCAGTCCGGCGGCATATCCCAGCGCCTTCTCGGGAACCGGCGCGGTATCGACAAATACCTTTACCTCACCTCCGGCTTCGGCAATCAGCCATCGCGCCAACCGCTTCAGCCGCTTCTTGACCAGATCATGATAGTCCTTGTTCTGCGCATAGACCGAAATTGCACCACGATCCGGGTGTTTCAGGATCTCCGTCGGGTCATGTTCCGGCGTATAGCTTTCGGCCAACATGACCACCGATTGCGCCTCGGGCCAAAGGGCGGCAGGATCGCCACGCCAATGCGTGCGTTCGGCCATCCATCCCATTTGCCCGTGGTACCCGGCGTCCAGATATGCCCGCAAGCGTTTCGGAACCTGTGGAACATCCCAAGGGCGGCACACGCGACAGGCAACAAACCCCTCTGCCTGGGCTTGTTGCACCAGCTTTTCCTTAAGATCCGATCCGCTCTTCATCTGGCCAAAATATCCTCGGGGGAAATCGCGCCCTTGGCGCGATGGGGGGCAGACAGCCCCCCTTGCGCACCCTATCAGAAATCCAGATCAGCGTAATGGGGCGGCGGTCGGAACCCTGGCACCTGATCCGCCAGAATTGACCGAAATGCCGGTCGAGACTTGATCTTGGCATACCAGTCCTTGACCACCTGGCTACGGTTCCAGTCCACGTCCGAGATGTAATCCAGCGAAGACAGATGCGCGGCGGCCGCGAAATCCGCCAATGTCATCTGATCCCCCGCCAGCCAACGGCGGTGATCCAGCAGCCACGCCATGTAATCCAGATGGTACTTGATCGCCTTGGCACCCTGCTTGACATTCTTGCTGTCCGGATACCCCTGTCCTGTCACCTTTTTGTTCACTCGCTCATACAACAGCTTTGATGTCACCTCGTGGTGAAACTTGTCGTCGAACCAACCGACAAGGCGTCTTACTTCAAACCTGGCTTCGGGGGTTTTCGGCATCAAAGGTGGCTCTGGGCGGGTTTCTTCGATGTATTCGCAGATCGCCGCGCTTTCCGACATGATCTGCCCATCCAGACGCAACACGGGTACTTTTCCCGCTGGGTTGCGCCGCAGAAAATCAGGATCCTGTTCCCAGTATCGCTCTTCTACCAGCTCAACCTCGATCTTCTTCTCCGCCAGCGACAGGCGGACCTTGCGACAATACGGAGAGAGGGGAACGTGAAACAGACGCGCCATGGACTTCCATTCGAACCAGTGAATACCCGACAGATTTAGCCTTGGCAGATAGCGGGTTTCAATCCTCGAAACAATCCGCGCGACCATCTGCGCGGATGGTGGCCGCCCCATCGAGGATCGAAGCCGCCCGTCTGCGGGTGCGCGCAGTCGGATCCGTGACCGACCGGTTGCGCGGGGATGGCAGGATTGCGGCAATTCGCGCCGCTTGAACCGAAGTCAGCTTTGCCGCGCTGGTGTTGAAATAGCGTTGCGCGGCGGCTTCCACCCCGAACACGCCATTTCCCGTTTCGGCGACATTCAGATACACCTCAAGAATACGCTGTTTGCTCCAGAATATTTCAACCACCGGCGTGATCGAGGTTTCCAATGCCTTGCGCACCCAGCTGCGGCCCTGCCAGAGGAACACGTTCTTCACCACCTGTTGCGTGATGGTCGAGGCACCACGATTGCCGCCATCCTCAAGCGCATCGCGGATGGCTTCGACGTCAAAGCCCCAATGCAGGCAGAAATTTGCGTCCTCGGCTGCAACAACTGATCTTGCCATGATCGGTGCCATGTCTTCGATCGGGACCCATTCGCGTTCAACCTTTCCCAGCCGGCGCCATTCCGACCAGATGGTGTGGGTGACAGGAGGGTTCACCACCGAATAAATCAGGACCAGAGCAACCACGAGGCCCAAAACCGCCATGATCGCTCGCGTTACCCAGCGGCGGATCTGCCGCGCCACTGGTTCCTTCTTTCTGGATGCCTTGCGTTTTTTTCCGCCGGATTTGCGGGCTGCTTTCTTCGCCATGTCTCAGCTATACGACGCAAGGTTCCGGTTTGAAACGGCCTAAATCGCGAAAGCGCGCGCCTCGCGTGGATGAACGATCGGGCGCGCGGTTTTCAGCGACATCGGATCAAGCCCGGTCAACTCGGGAAACAAGTGCAGCACTTCGCTTTGCGTTTCCCGATCCGAAGCCGACAAAGCGTGCCCGGGATAATAGCTTTCGCTTTTTGCTCCGTTGGCGAAAACAATCTCATGCTGTTTGAACAACAGGTGGAAATATTCAACCTCACCGCCCTCGACCCGTTTCACAGTGTCATCGTTGACCAGAGTATGCGCCGGAACCAGCGCTTCGGTATGGCCGAACAAATAGGACGCCTGCCAGTCTTCGATCAGCATCCGGTGCTGCGGTGAAACCAGCAAGGGGCGATCCAGACCAAACACCCCGGCATCGAAACGGATTGGGGCCAGTTTGCCTTCGGCTGCGACGGTTGTACATCCGACCCAAATCAAGGGTTGTGGTCCGTGATCCACCGTGATGACCAGATCACCAGCCTTCAAATCCTCAACCGCGCGTTCACCTTCCGGTGTGGCGATCATGGTCCCGGCCGTAAAGCACGGCGGCCCAAGGTTACCGACATTCAGCGGGCCTGACGTGTTAACAAAAGTGGTCGACACCAGCGTTCCGGGCTGCAGAACCTGGCCGTCTGTGGGGGTGAAAGCCCGAGACCCATCGGCCAGGTAGAACGTGGTTCCTGTATAGGTCACGTTCCCAACGCCTGACACGTTGATCGTTACAGTATCGCCTGGCCAGGAATTTGTAACGTCTTGACCGTTGACCGTGTCACCACTGGGCGCGTCAATAAGATTGTCATCATTCGCATCAGTCAGGGTGAAATTGCTGACCGCGACGGCCGTTCCCGCTGGTGGCGGGCTTGCGGGATCAAAGGTGAAGAACTGATCGCGATATGTCGTTGGCATACTGTTGCCCCTACTCTGTCACCATTAGAAACCGAAACAGGCAATGGCTATCACTACAAGGTGAAAAAAGCATGGCGAAATTCGGAAGAACAAGCAAGAATCCCACCGAAACCTCACAAAAACTGTGGCCCCGCGTGCTGCAAATGGCACGCGGGGCCGGTTTTTTGGTGGAATTTCGGCTTACTCCGCCGGAACTGCCGTGGCTTCTTCGCTCAGCGGGTGGCTGAGTTTGTTGAGCATTTCTTTGGGACAAACCTGTAAGAAGTTGCCCTTTTCCACATCCCAATGCTGGAGAATATCCGCAGCCTTGCGGCTGTAAGTCTCCTCGGCGTGACGCGTGATCAAGGCTTTCAATTGATCCACCCAATGGTCCACGGTGACCGGGCAGGTCACAAGCGTTTCCTTGTTCATCAACGCTTCGGCCTTGCCTTCGGGATCATACAGATATGCCATGCCACCGGTCATCCCGGCACCGAAATTGGCCCCGATATCACCAAGAATCACGGCCACACCGCCGGTCATGTACTCACACCCGTTCGAGCCACACCCTTCAACCACAACTTTGGCGCCCGAGTTGCGCACGGCAAACCGTTCACCCGCGCGGCCGGCCGCAAACAGATGGCCGTCAGTTGCACCGTAGAGAACCGTGTTGCCGATGATTGTGTTGTCGTCTGCCTTCAGCGGGCTGACCTGCGGCGGGCGCACAACGATCGTGCCGCCAGACAGGCCCTTGCCAACATAGTCATTGGCATCCCCCGACACTTCCAGCTTCAGACCCGGGGCAGCGAAAGCCCCCAGAGACTGACCGGCCGAACCCTGGAGTTTCACGTGCAGGTGGTCATCCTGGAACGTGTTCCGCATGCCGAAGTTCTGCACAATGTGGCTGGAAATACGGGTTCCGACAGTGCGGTGCGTGTTCTGGATGGCATATGACAACTGCATCTTCTCGCCGTCCTTCAGGAACCGTGCCGCATCGCGCACGATCTCGGCATCCAGCGTGTCGGGCACGGCGTTGCGGTCCTTGTCGCGATTGTACACGATGTTATGCGCACCATCGACGGTGATCAGCAGCGGGTTGAGATCCAGATCGTCCAAATGTGCCGAACCCCGGCTAACCTGCGCCAGCAGATCGGCCCGACCGATGATTTCATCCACGGAACGCGCGCCAAGGCTGGCCAGCAGCTCGCGCACTTCCTGCGCGTAGAAGGTGATCAGATTCACCACCTTGTCCGCGTTGCCGGTGAACTTGGCACGCAGCGATTCATCCTGCGTGCAAACGCCGACGGGGCAGGTGTTCGACTGGCATTGACGCACCATGATACAGCCCATCGCGATCAGGGCGGCGGTGCCGATGCCGTATTCCTCGGCCCCCATCATCGCCGCCATGACGATGTCGCGCCCGGTGCGCAGGCCGCCATCGGTGCGCAGAGTCACCCGGTCGCGCAGGTTGTTCATCGCCAGAACCTGATGCGCCTCGGTCAGGCCCATCTCCCAAGGCAGACCAGCATATTTGATGCTGGTCGCGGGTGAGGCACCCGTACCGCCATTGTGACCCGAAATCAGGATAATATCCGCTTTCGCCTTGGCCACACCGGCAGCAATCGTGCCAACGCCCGAAGACGCCACCAGTTTCACCGTCACCTTGCAGCGCGGGTTGATCTGTTTCAGGTCATAGATCAGCTGCGCCAGATCCTCGATCGAGTAGATGTCATGATGCGGCGGCGGAGAAATCAGCGTCACGCCCTTGGTGGAATGCCGCAAACGCGCGATCAGGTCGGTGACCTTCATGCCCGGCAGCTGGCCGCCCTCGCCCGGTTTCGCACCTTGGGCAACCTTGATTTCCAGCTCTTCGCACTGGTTCAGGTATTCGGCGGTCACACCGAACCGGCCCGAGGCCACCTGCTTGATCTTGGCCGAGGGGTTGTCGCCATTCGGCTCGGGCACGAAGTGTGCGGGATCTTCCCCACCTTCACCCGAGTCGGATTTGGCGCCGATCCGGTTCATCGCCACGTTCAGCGTCTTGTGCGCCTCGGGGCTGAGCGCGCCCAGCGACATGCCCGGCGTGACGAACCGTTTGCGGATCGAGGTGATCGATTCCACCTCTTCGATCGGTACCGGTTTGCCCAATGGTTTGAAATCCATCAGGTCGCGCAGATGGATCGGCGGGTTCGATTGCATCTTGGCAGAATACTGTTTCCACAGCTCATAGGACGCCTTGTTGCAAGCCATCTGCATCATATGCATCGAGGTCGCTTCCCACGCGTGGGTTTCACCCGATTGCCGCGCCTTGTAGAAACCACCGATCGGCAAGACGTCCAGACCACTGTTCCAGCCCTTGGCATGGATTTCTTCGGCCTTTGCCTGAATGCCGGTGACGCCGATGCCGGAAATCCGGCTGGTCATACCCGGGAAGTACTCGGCGACCATCGCGCGGCTCAGGCCTACAGCCTCGAAATTCAGACCTCCACGATAAGACGAGATCACCGAAATTCCCATCTTGGCCATGATTTTCAACAGGCCTTGGTCGATGGCTTCGCGGTAGCGCGCAACATTTTCGGTCAGGGTGCCATCCAGCAACCCGCGTTCGATCCGGTCGGCCAGCGAGTCTTCGGCC
Source organism: Ruegeria sp. HKCCD6157 (assembly GCF_013110685.1). NCBI lineage: Bacteria > Pseudomonadati > Pseudomonadota > Alphaproteobacteria > Rhodobacterales > Roseobacteraceae > Ruegeria > Ruegeria sp. HKCCD6157. The sequence goes on along the minus strand of NZ_WVRB01000002.1, from coordinate 356,793 downwards.
AGATAGGCGTTCACAACGGTCGCGCCACAGCCGATCAGAACCGCAAAGTAATGCGGATCGACACATTCAGCCGAGCGTACGTTCAAGGAACAGAACGTCCGCAGGCCCTGACGGGTCAGGTGTGAGTGCACTGCGCTGGTGGCAAGGATCATCGGCATCGCCACACGATCTTCACCCGAGTGCATGTCGGTCAGCACCAGATGCCCGGCGCCAGACCGGACAGCCTCTTCAGCTTCGGCTCTGACACGGGCCAAAGCCGCGCTCAGCGCACCTTGACCGGGCTCAAAGCTGCAATCGATTTCGGCCAGCGGAGCATTGAGGTTCCCAACCAGTTCATCCCATTGCGCGTTTCCAACAAAGGGGCTTTCCAGAACGATGATCTCGGTCTGGCTGCTGTCCTCATCCAGCACGTTCTTCAGGTTCCCGAACCGGGTTTTCAAGGACATGACGCGGTATTCGCGCAAACTGTCGATCGGCGGGTTGGTGACCTGGCTGAAATTCTGCCGGAAGAAATGGCTGAGCGGGCGGTATTGCTTGGACAGAACCGCCGAGGGCGTATCGTCACCCATGGACGCCAGCGCTTCTTTGCCATCTTCAGCCATAGGCGCAAGAATCTGCTCCAGCTCTTCGACTGAATAGCCTGCCGCGATCTGGCGCTTGCGCAGATCTTCACCCGAAAAAATCGGCTTTTCGGTCACGCCTGCCAGCGCCTCGTCCAGATCGTTTATCTTGCCGACCCATTCGCCAAACGGCAATGCGCTCGCCAGCTTGTTCTTGATCTGGGTGTCGCGATACAGCTTGCCCTTTTTCATGTCGACAGCCAGCATCTGACCGGGGCCCAGCGCGCCTTTTTCGGTCACTGTGGACTCATCAATCGGCACCATGCCGGCCTCGGATCCCGCAATGACAAGACCATCGCCAGTCACGACGTAACGCATCGGACGCAGGCCGTTGCGGTCCAGCCCAGCACAGACCCAGCGGCCATCCGTCATGGCCAGCGCGGCGGGGCCGTCCCACGGCTCCATCACCGAGTTGCAGTAAGAATACATGTCGCGCCACGCCTGCGGCAGTTCCACCGCCTGCTTGGACCAGCTTTCCGGAACCAGCATGGTTTTCGCCATCGGGGCCGAGCGACCTGCGCGCACCAGAACCTCAAAAACAGAGTCTAATGCGGCCGAATCCGACGATCCTCCGGCGATGATCGGCTTGATATCCTCGGCATAATCCCCAAACGTCGAGGACGCCATGCGGATCTCGTGGCTTTTCATCCAGTTGATGTTGCCTTTCAGCGTGTTGATCTCGCCGTTATGCGCCAACATGCGGAAGGGCTGCGCCAGCCACCATTGCGGGAAGGTGTTGGTGGAATAGCGCTGGTGGTAGATTGCGAAGGCGGATTCAAACCGTTCGTCCATCAGGTCGGGATAGAAGACGGCAACCTGCTCGGCCAGCATCATGCCCTTGTAGATGATCGAACGGCAGGACAGCGACGCCAGGTACAGCCCGGAAATACCCGCAGCCGAGGCGGCCTTTTCAATACGGCGACGAATGACATAGAGTTCACGCTCAAAGGTCTCTTCGTCCACACCTTTGGAATTCGAGATCAGGATCTGCTCGATCTCGGGCCGGGTGGCGTTGGCTTTTTCACCCAGACAGGTGACATCGACCGGCACGTGACGCCAGCCATAGATGTAATAGCCCATGCGCAGAACTTCGCTTTCCACGATGGTCCGACACTGTTCCTGTGCGCCAAAGTCGGTGCGCGGCAGGAAAACCTGACCAACAGCGATAAGTTCGTCCAATTTGGGCTCGTGGCCTGTGCGCCTGATCTGATCGTAGAAAAACGAGACCGGAATCTGCACGTGAATGCCCGCGCCATCACCGGTCTTGCCGTCAGCATCAACCGCGCCGCGGTGCCAGATCGCCTTGAGCGCGTCGATACCGGCGTCCACAACCTTGCGCGACGCTTTCCCATCCACGGACACAACGAGACCCACACCGCAGGAAGAATGCTCTTCTTCCTCGGAATAGAGACCATTTTCAGCCATCCATTTGCGCTTGGCTTTTTCGGCCCGCACCCAATCGGCATCATATTTGGTCATTGGCTGTCTCCTTCGTCAGAGGGGGCGTACATGGCTTCGACCTCGGCTTTGGTCATCTGCCGGCGTTCGCCTGCGAACGCGTAGCCCTGGGGCTTTTTGTCGATATAAAGTTCAAGTTTCAGTGGGTTGCCTGCGGTGTTGTCAAACAGACCTGCCGCCATTTGCGTCTGGCCGTGCATCTCGCCCGGGAGCGTGATCCGATACCAAAGCGCCGAGCCGCAATCGGCGCAAAAGGCGCGCTCGGCCCAGTCAGAGGAAGTGAAGGTTTTGACCGGTCCAAGCGCGGCATAGCCTTCTTCGGCCTGAAACGTCACCAGCATGGAACTGGTCCAGCGCCGGCACTGGTCGCAATGGCAGGCCCCCAGCGCATCCCGCGCCGGAGTTGCCGTCACCGTAACTGCGCCACACATGCATTGGCCTTGCAATTCAGGCATTTCGAAGCCTCCTGATCGCGGGATTATTCGGCCGCAACGGCAGATTTAGCATTGAAGCGTTCGATGATCGCATCAGCGCAGTCACGACCGTCCCGGATCGCCCAGACCACCAGCGAGGCACCGCGTACGATGTCACCGATTGCATAGACTCCGTCCATTTCGGTCTCGCCGGTTTGGAACGCCGCCTTGATCGTACCCCAGCGGGTGACCGGCAGATCAGGTTGTCCGAACAGCGTCGGCAGGTCTTCAGGTTCGAATCCAAGCGCCTTGATCACAAGATCGGCGTCTTCGACATAGTCCGCACCTTCGATCACTTCGGGGGCCTGACGACCGGATGCGTCTGGCTGTCCCAGGCGCATCTTCTGAACGATGACACCCTTGACCGTGTCTTCACCCGTGAACCCTTTGGGCGCGCTGAGCCATTCGAAGATCACGCCTTCTTCTTCGGCATTCTGCGTTTCACGCTGTGACCCCGGCATGTTGGCCCGGTCCCGGCGATACAGACATTTGACAGAAGTCGCGCCCTGACGGATCGAAGTGCGCACGCAATCCATCGCAGTGTCACCGCCGCCAATCACGACGACTTTCTTGCCGTGGGCGTTCAAGCGGCCGTTGTCGAATTCTTCGACCTCGTCGCCAAAGCTTTTCCGGTTCGAGGCTGTCAGGAAGTCGATCGCCTTTTCGATCCCGGCCAGACCGCTGCCCGGCATTGCCAGGTCGCGCGACTTGTAGACACCGGTCGCGATGATAACGGCATCATGCCTGGCCCGGATTTCTTCAAACCTGGCCGCATCCACGTCGCAATTCAGAACAAACTCGACCCCACCATCAGCCAACAGGTCATTGCGGCGCTGAACAACGTCTTTTTCCAGTTTGAACCCCGGAATGCCATACATCAGCAGGCCACCGGCCCGGTCATAGCGGTCGTATACCGTGACCTGGATACCAGCCTGGCGCAGCATATCCGCAGCGGCCAATCCACCGGGGCCTGCACCAATGATGCCCACGCTTTCAGCGCGTTCGGCCGATGGAGCAACCGGCTGGACCCAGCCTTTTTCCCATGCGGTATCCGTTATGTATTTCTCGATCGAACCAATCGTGACCGTTCCATGGCCCGACTGTTCGATCACGCAGTTGCCCTCGCACAGGCGGTCCTGCGGACAGATGCGCCCGCAGATCTCGGGGAAGGTATTGGTGGCCTGACTTACCTGATAGGCTTCTTCCAGGCGTCCAGTCGCAGTCAGGCGCAACCAGTCGGGAATATTGTTGTGCAACGGGCAATGCGACTGGCAGTACGGAACACCACATTGGCTGCACCGACTTGCCTGCTCGGCTGCTTTTTCAGCGGCGAACTCGGAATAGATCTCGTCAAAGTCGTCCTTGCGGTCATTGGCAGCACGCTTTTCCGGCATGACGCGGTCGATCTGCACAAATTTCAGCATCGGTTGCTTGGCCACGGGTCAGACTCCATGAATTGGCTAGGTTCCGTTTCTTTACGGGATGCGCTTTTGGATGAAAAGTCAAATATACTGACCTAAATTGAAAAAATGCAGCGCGCCTTTGAGAAAAAGGGAAAATAATTGGAAATTTTAGATCCGATTCGGACCTATATGCGCGCTTTCCTTTTTTCCATCGCCCTTATACCCATAACTCACAAAGAACACGTGGCAGCAGCACGGCAGGGCAGATGAGTTTGTTTCACCTGATTCTCGTAGCAATCATTCAGGGAATCACTGAGTTTTTGCCCATATCCTCATCTGGTCACCTGATCCTGCTGCCCAACCTGTCGGGGTTGCAGGATCAGGGTCAAGCCATTGATGTCGCGGTGCATGTGGGAACCCTGGGCGCCGTGGTGCTGTATTTCCGGTCAGATGTAAAACAGGCCCTTGCCGGATTACCGCGCGCATTGACCGGACGGGCGGATACACCGCAGGCCCGGCTTGCTCTGGGCCTGATCGTTGCAACTGTTCCTACCGTGATCGCGGGCCTCATTCTGCATGTCACCGGGTTGAGTCAGGCCATGCGTTCGATCACGGTCATCGGATGGACAATGCTGGGATTCGGTCTGCTGCTGTACTGGGTGGATCAGAGGGCTCCTGAAACCAAAGAGGCCGAAAACTGGGGAATACGCGACGCGTTCATCATGGGTCTGTGGCAGGTTCTTGCCCTGATCCCAGGCACGTCCCGTTCCGGGATAACTATAACCGGCGCGCGGCAATTGGGATATACCCGTGAAGACGGCGCGCGGATCGCGATGTTGATGTCGATCCCGACAATCCTGGCGTCGGGCACACTGCTGGCATTGGATGCCGTGCGCGGGGCCGATATGCAACTGGCCCGGGATGGGGTCATTGCGGCGCTGTTTGCCTTTCTTTCGGCCCTGCTGGCGCTCAGCCTGATGATGCGGCTTCTGCGCAGCGTCAGCTTCACACCCTACGTCATCTACCGCGTCATTCTAGGCGTGATCCTTTTGATCATAGCCTACAGCTGATCAGATACGCAGGTTTTTGGCCGAGTTCTGAATGTCGTCATACTGACCCGAGGGGCGGAATTTCCACAGGTATTCCGGCAGTACCGATTCCAGCGTGGTCGGCACGATCCTAAGGTCTGTAAAAGACTTTGCGCCCTCGGCGACAACATTGTCGTGACGCAGGTTCTTAAGCTGATCGCGAGTCAGAATGTTGTTTGGGAACAGCTGGAAGCTGACAAATTTAACGATATCCAGCACACCCGCCATAATCCGCGCGGCAAAGAACGGCAGGCCGATGATGACGCGGCGACGGTGAATCACTTCAAGCATCTGCTGCATCAAGGCACGAAAGGTCTTAACCTCGGGGCCGCCAAGCTCGTAAACACCCGGCTCTGCCTGCCCCAGAACGCCTTTGACGGCAGCCTGCGCCACATCGTCGACGAAAACCGGCTGGAATTTTGTCTCGGCCCCGACCAGAGGCAGGAACGGTCCCATGCGGGTCATTCCGGCGAAACGGTTGAAGAACTGGTCTTCGGTGCCAAAGATCACCGAAGGACGCAGGATCACGGCGTCTGGCATATGCTTCAACACGCCCGCTTCACCATGTGCTTTGGTCCGGGAATACGCGCTGGCTGAATTCGCATCCGCACCGATGGCCGAGATGTGAACCATCCGCTTGATGCCCTGCTCGGCCGCCAAACGCGCGATGCGTTCAGCTCCTTCGGCCTGAACGGTATCAAACCCGTTCTTGCCAAGCTCGTTCAGCACACCCACGCAGTTCACAACCGCATCGGCGCTCTGCATCGCCAGCGCCACCGAGGCATCATCCCGGATATTGCACAGCACCGGTTCGACCTGACCCACGGCACCATAGGGTTTGACGAACATGGCCTCGTTCGGGCGACGTACAGCCACCCGGACACGCCACCCCTCTTTCGCCATGCGCCGCGCGATGTAGCGACCGACAAATCCCGATCCGCCAAAAATCGTCACCAGTTTCGACATGAGAGGGCTCCTGCTGAGAAATTGCGCCCTAGAACTAGCGCCCGCAGGCCAGTCAAACAAGGCGCTAATTCGCCGCGACGGCGTTGAAAACCATGCGTGGAAAACACCGGCCGGGAATCGAATTCAAAAAACTTAAAAAAATCTCACCGAATCTGGTTGACGGCCCCCGCGACTAGGCTTAAACGCCCCTCCACGACACCTGCCCAGGTGGCGGAATTGGTAGACGCGCTAGCTTCAGGTGCTAGTGTCCGTATGGACGTGGAGGTTCGAGTCCTCTCCTGGGCACCATATCTCCCCGCAAGATGTTGAAACACAAGAATTTTCTTTGCGGGCATCAAAATACCCCCCTGATTTATCTCCCGACTTTTCGCAGATAGATCTGTAGGTATTGGTTGGTATCGCGCAGCTTCCAAGCTTCGACAGAATCGACTGCTGACTGCAGCTGAGTTGTTAGGTTTAGTTATGGTTGTTCCGCCCGTTCCAATGGTCCTAATGATCAAAGCCAAGGCTGCGCAATCTACAACGAGACGGATAGCCCAAATCGATTATGAGTCTTATCCTCCGCACAACCGGCGCAAGCGGGTCACTGACGGAAAAGCACCGCAAAGCAGTAGTGCATCTCAGTCGAGCAAATTTCCGATCCGGCCACAAAGTAACCAGGTGCTGCAGTCCGCGATAACGACGTCAACGCGCAGAAACCAGACACTGCAAAATCCGGCGTGCGGCCCACAGCAGAACTTGACTCTTACTTCGAACAACGGCGGCTTTGAACCACACCAACTCACAAGGAGAAGTAGGCGCAATTCTCATTCCGCCACAAGCGCGACAACGGCTTCGCGTGGTTCGGAATGGCGGTTATTGGCCGGACGTTGTTTGTTGAATGTTCTACGATACACCAAAGCGAACACGGGAGGGGTGAAGTAGAAAGATACAACGGTTGACAATAAAACGCCGCCTGCGATTGCTACGGCGAATGGTGGCCAAAATGCACCTCCACCCAAGATCAGAGGTAGGAAGCCGCCAAAGGTCGTGACTGTTGTCGAAATAATGTGACGGCTGGAACCAGTCACAACGCGCGCCATGGCTGCGCGATCTCCCTGACTGGCCTCTCGCTCTTGTTGTAACCCGGTCAAAATAATGATCGCCGCGTTGATCGAAACCCCTATTGAGCCGATGACCCCGATGATTGCCGTTATTCCGAACGGGAATTGCATGACGGCCAGCGACAGCAGTGAAAGGCCTGCAGACAACACGCACACGACCAAGGTCACAAGGGTCAGCCGGAACGAGTTGAAGGTCAGAACGATCGTCGCGATGGAGAGTGTGACGATCAACCCGACAGAGGCGAGCAAATTTCCCACGGTATTGGATCGGGCATCACTGTCGCCGCCTAAGGACATCGAATAGCCTTGCGGCAACACAAACCCGGACGCATCAAGCGCTTCCAATATGTCCTGCAAAGCCTCTTCCGGTAAAACACCGGGTACGATAAACGCCTGTATGGTGTTTTCTCGCACGCCATCCGTTCGGGTTATGACGCTTTCCGCAGGTTCGATTATGGGTCTGGCTAGTTCCGACAAAGGTACGGCGGGGAAAACTCCGGTCGCGGATATTTCGGCAGCGTTCGGCAGTAGAATGGGCATACTGACAATCGCGCTTAGATCTGATCGCACCTCGTCACCCAAACGAACGCGCACCGGCAACTGCTCAGTCCCTTCGATCAGTGACCCACCGGTGATGCCAACAAGCGCCGTGTCCAGCTGACCCGCTATATCCGCCACGTCCAGCCCCAGCAAACGGGCTTTGACCTCATCAATCTCGAACCGGATTTGAGGGTTGCCGCCGTTCACACTGGCACGCGCCTGCGTCACCAGATCGAGATTGGCCACTACTGAACGCACCTCGTCGCCCAGATCACGCAGTACCGTGATGTCCTGCCCCTGAATTTTGACTTCAACCGGTGCGGCGACCGGAGGGCCCTGAACAAGACTGCGAACGATGATCTGCGCGTCAGGAAAGTCGATATCCAGACGGCTCTGCAACGTTCCAACAAGGCGGGCGGCGTCGTCGGCCGTGTCGGTCGTGATCATAGCTTGTGCGAACCCGGGCTCGCGTGAGCGGTTTCCAACGATGTTGTAGTAGAATGCCGGGCCGGACTCTCCGACGGTCCAGTAGACACTTTTGACGCCGTCGTCAGCCAGCAGCATTTCATCGATCTGGCGGGCGGTTGCTTCGGTGGTAGCAATTGACGTTCCACCCGGCATATCGACTTCGATATAGAATTGGTTGCGGTCGACGCCCGGGAAGAATTGCGCGGTCAGCGTTGGAAAGGCCGCAAAGCCAAGCACCGGCAAGATCAATGCCAACGCGATGGATCGCACGGGATTAGCAACAGACAATCGAATTGAGGCCTCGAACATACGGGCAAGTGGCGGGATGCTGATACCGCGGCTCAGCATTCCTGCGTCTGGGCGATCGGACAGCAGCCAGCCCGCAATCGCCGGAGTCACCGTCAAGGCCACAACCAGCGACCAGACAAGCATAAGCACCACGGCGATAGCAATAGCACCGACAAAGTCACCCGCGGGTCCCGGCAGCAAGATCATCGGTGTGAAAGCAAGCGCCGTTGTGACAGTCGATGCCAGCAAAGGTGCTGCCAATCGGCGAACAGCATCCCGCACGGCTGCAAGCCGATCCATCCCATCCTGCAGACGACGCCGAATTTCATCGGTCATCACGATGGCTGCGTCAACGAGCAGACCGAGGGCAACAATCAGGCCCGTCACGGACATCTGATGAATTGGCAATCCAATCATGTTCATCGTCGCCAGAGTTGCCAATGAGACAACCGGCAATACCAAAGCCACAATCGCAGCTGCCCGAACCCCCAACGTAACAAACAAAACTGCCACGACCAGAGCCACGCCAATGGCCATGTTGATCCCAACCTCTGACAAACGATCCGTCGTGTACTCGCTTTGATCAAACAGCAGTATTTCCTGCATGCCCAAAGGTACCGATGCGGCGCCGGCCTCAAGCTCATCCCGAAGAAAGCCCGTCCAACGGTCGATCTGTACCCCGTCCTGCGCCAGAACTCCTATCAAAACCGAGGGCTTTCCGTTGGCAAACGCGATTGAGGGCTGCGGTTTGCGCGCGCCCCGATCTACCCTGGCAATATCTCCGAGCTGCACCACGGCACCGTCTGCATTTTCTCGCAGGACGATGCTTCGAATGCGGTCCAAAGTCTCAATTTCTCCGCTTATGCCTATGGTCAGGTCGACATCGGACTGCAACCGCCCGGATTGGACCTTCCCATCTGCTTCTGCAATCCGCTGGGAGATCTCGGCAGCGCTGAGCCCAAGCGCAGCGGCCTTGTCCATATCGACATTTACGAGCACTTCTTCTTCCGGCCGACCGAAATAGTCCACGGCTCGCGTAGAGGGTATCGCGCGCAGCCTGTCACCCAGAGCTTCGGCATGCCGCGACAGCAAAGTTAACGGGAAGCCCGGATCCTCGGCCGCAACGGCAATGACAGCAGAATAGGCAGAAATACCCTCGGCATCGAATTCCGGCGGCAACACTCCACTCGGAAAGTTCTGTCGAGCATCTTCTACGGCATCCCGAGCTTCGGCCCAAACCTGCTCAATGGTTGCTTCATCCAGCGTCTCCAGCAACTCTACCGAAACGACCGATACGCCCGACCGGGATACAGAGCTGATTTCATCCACCTCCGCAATTTTCCGAAGCTCTTCTTCGATTTCTGCGGTAACCAACGCTTCGACCCGTTCAGGGTCTGCACCCGGGAACTGCGTCGTCACAGTTGCGAAGAGGTTGGTAATCGTTGGGTCTTCCTGCCGTCCCAGCGACAGGAACGAAGACAGACCTGCAGATACAAGCACCAAAATGATGAGGGCAACCAGCCGGGGGTGGCGAAAGGTAAGAGTTTCCATCAGATTGCTCCGTTACTCGCCAGTGTTGAAGGCGACGCGCTGACCAACGGTTACGCGCTGCGGCCCCTGATCGATCAGGACGGTGCCTTCCGGAAACGTGCCACGCACAAAGACACGGTCATCTTCAGCATGCAGAACTTCGACCGTCGCCAGGCGCACAGTCTTCTGCGCGTCAGCAACCAGCAGTGTCCATTGCCCACGCGTACCTTCTTTCAAGGATGTCGTGGGCACCCAGGTTCCCGCACTCTGTACGGGATCAATTACATGCACACGAGCGGTCTGCCCGAAGGCAACGTCCGGCGCGTTCCTCAGATCGAACAGTGCGGTTCTGGTGCGGGTTACCGGATCAATGTCGGGCCGCAAGGTTGCAAGGTTAGCCCGATAGCTTTGACCAGCGATCTCGATTTCAACATCTGTCAGAAGCGCCGGGTCAACGTCGAGTGGGATACCGATCCGAATCTGCGGCGACACGACCTCGACCATACCCAGAACCAGTTCACCCGAGCGCAGAGTTTCACCGCCGTCCACGTGTCGCGCGGTTATTTGACCAGAAAACGGAGCCTCAATGCTGGATTTCTCGATCCGAACGGTTACGTCCCGCAGCGCTGCATCCAGTTCTCCAATTCTAGACAGCAATTCATCTTTTCGGGAAACTGCCTCATCTAGGCGAGCTTGACTGGTAAAGCCTTGTTCGATGAGTTTCGCGTTTCGCTCGACCGTTTTCTCGGCAAATGAAAGCTGGGCTGCAATGGCATCACGAGATGCCGTCAGTCGGTCGCGTTCAACCTCCAACAGAGCTACGTCCAACGTTGCGAGAAGTTGGCCCTTAGCAACCTCGTCACCCTCATCCACCAGAATTTGATCAAGCGTCCCATTCAATTCGAAAGAGATATCTGCCGAACGCTGAGGCTCGACCTGCCCGATGAACACACGGTCGACTGTGTAGGCGCTTTCGGACGTGATTGGTGTGGCGGAGACTGGGGTTACAGCAGCTGCATCTGGCGCCGGTACAGCATCTGCTCTGCGCGTCAGCTCCGATGCACCGAAGTAAACTGCGGCCGCCGCAACACCTATGAAGCTAACGGTCACCCCGACACGCACGGTACCGCGTAAAACACGCAAAAAGAAGCTCGGCTTGGTCTTTTCAGTAAAGTATTTCGCGGGACTTGGCATTTGCGGACCTCATCAAGTTAGCATCTCTAACATATGTTAGAAGTTCTCACTTTGACAAGGGATACGTGATCTGGCACATGTTGGATCATGACCAGCATAGAAAAAAGTCACTCAAAAATCAGCCAAGCGACCGGTCAAACGGTGAGCAAGAAAGCCTATCATCACGGCGATCTCCGCGCTGCACTGATCGAAGCAACCCGACAGTTGGTTGAAGAAAAAGGTCCGGACAGTTTTTCCGTTTCCGAGGCCTGTAGAAGGGCTGGCGTATCAACGGCGGCACCTTACAAGCACTTCAAAGACAAGACAGAAATGTTGGTCGCCACTGTCCTTGAAGGAATGGATCGGCACCGAGACAAAATGCTTGCCGCACTGGAAGGCGTTCCCGAAGGATCTCCCGAGCGCATTACTGCCATCGGGATGGAGTATGTTGCCTTCGCGTTAAATGAGCCTGGGATCTTCAGACTGAAATTTGGCGGCTTCACAGATCGCATCGCGGATCCCCGGTTGGAGGAAGGTGGCCAGCAAAGTTTCGGGATTCTCTTGACTGAGGTAGCAAAGTGTCTCGGTGAACCGGGAATCACAGACGAAGTTCGCCGCCGTGGTTTTTTGTTGTGGAGTTTCGTGCACGGGCTGTCCTTCATTCTGCATGACAAAGGGCTTGCTGAGAAAGGCGAAGATTTCGATCTTCATACCCTTCTTGAGGACGTTTCGGAAAGAATGCTGAATTGAGCGTTCTCACGCCAAAACGAGCTTGACCAAGCGCAGATAGCAGACAATCTAAGCCGCTATCACGCCTACGCGTAAACGATTGCTCTGGTTCACATAGAAGACATTTTTGGACAGCGCAGCGAATGTCCGCTATCCAGAATCGCAAGGTCTCATCGTGAATGCCGGCTTGGGATTGAGCTAGTAGTACCAGATAGGGTCTATAGCAGAGTTTTCAGTCCAATACTTCCGTTTCTCAACCTGGAATTCTGCATGCGCGTTCGTTAGCTGGGAACTTCTGCAGGCACCAAGATCGTCATTCCTGCTCGGTCTGCTACGGCCATGATTGCCGGAATGTCTGGCGGTCCATCTGGCGCCGGAATGTCTGTTGTACCGTCAGGCATTGGTTCACCAGCTTCAGTAAAGAAAGTGTCATGCATCGCGCCAGGGGCGTTTATGCAAAGTAGCCGGCCAGGCCGTTCCCCAGTACATGTAAAGGCATGCACTGCGCCGTCCGGAACTTTGACGAAGTCACCACTTTTTGCGCTGATTGTCTCACCATTCACAAAGAACTCGAATTCACCATCGAGCACATAGAAGCTCTCGTCTTCGCCAGCATGATGATTGGGTGGCGCACCGGCACCCGGCGCCGTCTTTATCTCAACGATTGTGCAACGATCTCCGGTCTCACTGGGAAAGGCGTGAAAAGTCAGAAGGTTTCCTAGAAGATGATAAATTCGCGGACGAGGTTCAGCCATTACTTCAACTCCCTTTACTTGAAACACACTGCCCTTATAATACATATATCTACTAATGAGACAAGTGTATCATAAAAGGCTTGGTATTGGCGTCGCGTACAAATCAAATTAACCGAACACGAGAAGCACTTCTTTCAGCTGCACGTGACTTGATGTCGGAAGGCAAAGAAGTCACGCTGGCAAAAGTCGCTGAGCGTGCCAAAACCAGCCGTGCGACGGTCTATCGTTACTTTTCTGACCCAAGTGTCTTGGCTTTGGATGCGACGCTCGATCTTGAAGTTACTCCAACTTCAGAACTTCTCGAGGGGCTGAATAACGTCAGGAGCCGCGTACACGCCGTTGCGCGCTACTATCTGGATTTTTCTCGGTTTCATGAGGCGCACTTCCGGCAGTTTCTAGCTGAATCACTCAAGGCATCACTTGAAGATGGAACTGTCAAAATGCGTGGCGCCAGAAGAGTGGCGGCTTTTTCGGAAGCACTTGCACCAGTTCAGCCATTGATGAAGCCGAAGGAAATTGACGACCTGGCAAAGCGATTGTCCATGACGACGGGCATGGAACAACTTATTATTCTGGAAGACATTTTGCGAGTGGACGAAGCAACCGGTTACCAACTTCAGGAAGGGTTGGTCGATGCTCTGTTGGATCGGTACTTACCAAAAAACTGAAGCAGAATTCAGATGCCGACTTCATCCCAATACTGCTGGAAAATAGACACCAGTTAAACGTCCAATTTGGATTGAAATTATACTTCGAAACGATGAACGTGAACGGCCTTTTTGACCGCATCTCGGACGTTAACTGCGCCTTTATTAAACGGCTGCTTTGCGGAGGAAGCGGCCAACACAGCCTGTAAATGCAAGAGGCCGCCAACGCGTCGACAAGCCGCTGAGAGAGACGAAAAAGCACGACCCTTCGGACCACTGGCGTCCGGTTAGGCTTCACCAAAAAAGCGCGGCGTCGCATCAATCTCAATGAGCGCAAGCAGGCAAAAACAGACGTTGCAGGGCTCAGGCCTGCTTTTGAACCTCGGCTTCGTCTGCCACCTCTGCCGACTCTGGTGTCACTTCGACCACATCATCCTCGTCCGCGGGATCCATGACTTCAGGCTCTTCGGATTGATCTTCGAGCGCACCAACGATCAAAGGCAACATATGTACGCCGGTCGCGCTTGCGATTTCGGGTGTTTGTGGTGTCTGCCAGCTGAGCGTGTCGAAGCTGCCGCAGTTCTGGCAGACCGGTCCCCATTCAGGTTGGATATCATGGCAACTGGTGCACACCCATTGCGGACCACGCGGCGCATTCAGCGCTTTGGCCAACCAGCCTTGCACAATGGCGTCCGAAGCCCCCTCGCCCCGTTCGATAGCGGCCATCAACGTATAGGCGCGCGCATCACCCTGCGTTTCGACCACATCGCCCAGCGCACGGCGGGCTTCGGGGAAGTCCTCGGCCACGATGTTCAATTCGGCCAGTATCAGACGCGTTTCCATGTTCTCGGGGTGAATCCGGGTCAGCGCGGTGAACCGCTTGATCCGTTGGTCGGGGGTTTCATCCGGCACGACGTCGGCGAAGGCATGGGCCAGATCCGGATGCGGCTGCGCCTCCCATGCTTTTTTCAGAATCTTGGTTGCGGCCCGGGGTTTGCCTTTGGCGATATACGCGCGGGCCGCCATGGCAGCGGCAGGCACCAAATCAGGCGACAGGCGATTGGCTTCAATCGCGCGCTCCTGCTGTTCGACCGTCGCACCTTCGTCCAGAATTCCCTTGGCTTCGGACAAGGCCAAAACCGCGTCACGCCGTTTGAAGACATCGCGCGGCAAATACCCGGCTTTCAGCTTGGCCGTCAGGGTCGAACGGGCACCGGCCCAATCCTGCGCCTTGGTTTGCAGGTTCAGCAGAACGTCCTGCGTTTCTTCATGACGTGGTTTGATCGCCAGGGCCTTCTCGGCCAGTTTGCGGGCCGTTTCATCATCACCTTCGGCCAGCTTCTGCTTCATGATCCCGCGCACGCCAACGAAACGGGTGGCGCTGTTGGTCACCAGTTTTTTATAAGTATCCGATGCCTTTTTCGTATCCCCGGTCATCTCGGCGGCCTGTGCCACCAGCAGGTCGGTAAGCTCGGGCTTGTTCAGCAGTTTTTCGGCCTTGCTGGCTTTGGTCATCGCCACGCGGCCTTCGCCCGAGGCCAACGCCAACAGACCATCAGCCAGCGCCTGGTATCCCTTTTGCTGGCGATTGCGGTCAAAATACCGAGACAGGGCCGTTTCGTCACCGTTCAGGAATTTCAGCGTTGCGATCAGCAGGCTGAGCAACTTGAAAAACAGCCAGACCGCAAAAACCAATACAGCCAGCGCGATCACTGACTGAAGCGGCCCCAGCGTGAATTCCGTGCCCGCGACGGTGATCTGAACCCCGCCACTGGTTTGCATCAGGAAGTGACCGCCCAACGCCAGCAGGCCGATAATCGCAACAAAAACGAGGATCTTAAACAGTGACCACAGCATGGCAGGTCCTTCAGTTCGAGTTCAGGCTGGAAGCCAGTGTATTCGCCGCATCGACGGCGGCGACCCGTGTTTGGGCCGCCTGTTCCCAATCGGACATTGCAGCCTGTGCCGCTTCGGGAAGTGATTTCAGTTCGCTCAAGGTTTTGGCCAGGTCTCCGTCCGCCAGCGCAGCCTGTGCCCGCGACAGGATGGCATCTGGCCCATCCCCTTCCTGGGGCGTGACCGAGCGCGCGCCCGTTTGACGTTGCAGGAATGCGATCAGGCCGGTGCCCTTGTCGGCTTCACGGGCTTGGGCCAGCGCGGTTCGGGCCGCAGGCGCGAAACTGTCGCGCAGAGAAGAGAGTGTTTCAACACCCTTGTCAGCCGGCCCGGACAGGGCATCCGGCACATCCACACCGCCTGCTTTCAGTTCTGCAACCAGATCGGAATAGGGCTGACCTGCATCCAATTGCCCATGCAAACGCGACAGAACGGCGGCATTGGCCGCAGCCTGCGCATCGGCTGATGCTTTCGCCTCCAGCGCCTGAGCGTCGGAAACCATTTTTTCAACCTCGGCCCGTTGCGAGGCCAGCGAGTCCTGAAGCTTCTTCAGCTCAGCTTCGAACGCGGCCATGGATTCAGGCGACACGCTGGATTCGATCGGGGTTTTCTCAAGCGTCGCAATGCGGTCTGACAATGGTTCGATCTGGCCTGACAGCGTATCCACAGTGGATTTGATCGCACTCAGGTCACTTTCCACGGGTGTCAATTTGTCGGACAGCGCTTTGACCTGATCCGTCAGACCAGCATCATCCGGACTGTTTGCAAGCGCCTGAGACAGCTTGGCAATCTGGTCGGACTGGTCTGCCAGTTTGGATTCCAACGTCGCCAAGGTATCCGAGCTGTCCGAGCCAGTTGACAACAGCCCGCCATTGCCCAGCGCAAACCCGACGGCGGCAGCGATGGCACCGCCCAGCAAAGCGGGAACAAATCCGCCACGCTTTTCAACGACACGCTCGACCACTTTTTCTTCGGCCGGGGCAGTATCTTCAGTCGACGCTTCGGCTTCGGCTTCGGCTTCGGCTTCGGCTTCGGCTTCGGCTTCGGCTTCGGCTTCGGAAAGTTCTTCTTCTACGGTCTCAGTCGGGTCAACAGGTGTATCTTCCTGTTGCAGTTCGGGTTCGACGACGTCATCTGCCTTGGGGGTTTCCACCGGCTTTTCTTCGGACTTTTTCTTACCAGCCACCGCAATATTCCCCTTATCGAATCCAAATTCAGATGAATAACAGCCCCAGTCAAGTTAATCGGGGACCGCGCCGCCCTCAACCCGCAACGCATGTTTCACAAGCTTTTTGACAGCCTTACGCATTTTCTTTGGTGTCGGCTTCTTTGCGATCTTCAGGCGCGCATAGTCCAATGAATAAAGGGGATCTGCCGTGGCCTGACTGATTGCGGCCAACCACAAAGGCGCGGATCCGGTCCAAATATCGGCAAAATGTCGCGCCGTTCTTGGCGAAAAAAGCGGTGCGATTACCGGCGAATCCAGAGCTGCCACCCGGGTCGCTTCGGATGTTAGCGGCAACAGCAATTGCTGGTAGACTGGCAGTTCCCCCACGGTCAGGCCGGATTCGGTCAGTCGACCGGCAACATTGCCGCGCGTGTTCTCACCCCTCAAATGCAACAACGGGCTTTTGGGCCTCCGCTTGAGCAGATGTCCCACCAGTTCTTCCGCCGTGGCCCCGACCATTTCGGCCCGCCACCCGCAACCCTTCGCTGTGCTGGTCGTTGTC
The DNA here is from genome assembly GCF_013110685.1 of Ruegeria sp. HKCCD6157. Taxonomy (NCBI): domain Bacteria; kingdom Pseudomonadati; phylum Pseudomonadota; class Alphaproteobacteria; order Rhodobacterales; family Roseobacteraceae; genus Ruegeria; species Ruegeria sp. HKCCD6157. The sequence goes on along the minus strand of NZ_WVRB01000002.1, from coordinate 339,926 downwards.
GGTCCGACGCAGAAAGCGGGCAGGTTGCGGTCCACACCTTTCAGGGCCGCCGCGTGCACCGCATTGGCCGACGTGAAAATCAACCCCTGCACACCCTCGGTCTCAACCTCGACCGGCAGAGGCCGGATTTCCATGATCGGAGAATAGATGACCTGAACCCGGGATTTGGTACGGGTCGGCAGCTGCGCGACGAACCGTTCAGAGGCAGCGCGCGGGCGGGTCATCAACAAATACAACGTGCGGCCCCTTGGCCCTTCAGGATTGTTTGCATCCGCGCAGGGTGATACCCCGCCGTTAGATCATGATGCAACGGATCAGGGTGATGGTGCAAACACTTACCGTATTGGGATTGGAAAGCAGCTGCGACGATACCGCCGCGGCCATCGTGCGTCAAACAACGGGCGCCAAAGCCGAAATCCTGTCATCCGTGGTACATGGCCAAACCGAACTGCACAGCCCTTTTGGTGGCGTCGTGCCCGAGATCGCGGCCCGGGCGCATGCGGAAAAGCTGGATGTCTGCGTTCTGCAAGCGCTGGACACCGCTGGTCTTTCCCTGAAGGACGTGGACGCCGTTGCGGTCACCGCGGGGCCGGGTCTGATCGGAGGGGTCATGTCGGGCGTCATGTGCGCCAAGGGGATCAGTGCGGCAACCGGTCTGCCTCTGGTGGGTGTCAATCACCTTGCCGGTCATGCGCTGACACCGCGACTGACGGACAACATTACCTTCCCCTACCTGATGCTTCTGGTGTCTGGCGGCCACTGCCAGTTCCTGATCGCCCACGGGCCCGAACATTTTACCCGCCTTGGCGGCACCATCGACGATGCGCCGGGAGAGGCCTTCGACAAAACCGCCCGCCTTCTGGGCCTGCCGCAACCTGGTGGCCCTTCCGTCGAAGCCGAGGCGCGCGCCGGTGATCCCAGACGCTTTCGATTTCCCAGGCCGCTTCTGGACCGGCCCGGTTGCGATCTGTCCTTTTCGGGATTGAAAACGGCCTTGATGCGGATGCGCGACCAGATCGTGAATGAAAAGGGTGGCTTGACGCGCCAGGACCGCGCAGATCTGTGCGCCGGATTCCAGCAGGCTATTGTGGACACATTGGCCGAAAAGACCCGGCGTGCGATTGATTTGTATCTGGAAGCCTCTCCGTCTGAACCCGTGATTGCCGTTGCCGGAGGGGTTGCCGCGAACTCGGCCATTCGGTCCGCATTAGAGTCTGTTTGTGCTGAAAAAAATACCCAATTTGCCGCCCCCCCGTTGGCGTTGTGCACGGACAATGCGGCGATGATTGCCTATGCTGGCCTGGAACGCTTTCGTGCCGGCGCGCGGGATGGGCTGGACCTGACCGCCCGCCCTCGCTGGCCTCTGGATCAGCACAGCCCGGCCATGCTGGGCGGTGGCAAGAAAGGGGCCAAGGCATGAGCGTATCCGTCCTGGGTTCCGGTGCGTTTGGCACTGCTCTGGCTATCTCGCTGGCAGGCAACGGGCCAGTGACACTGTGGTCAAGAAACGCCGATCGGGCGCAGCAGATGCGCGAGACGCGCGAAAATGCAACCCGACTGCCCAACATAACCTTGCCCGGGGACATCAATGTGACTGGGGATATCGCCAAGGCGCTCAGGGCTGCCACGCTTTTGTTGGCCGTGCCAATGCAGAAATTGCGCAGCGCTTTGCAGGATCACGCACCGGCCCTGCGCGGCAAGACTCTGGTGGCCTGCTGCAAGGGAATTGAACTGACCTCGGGGCTTGGACCTGTCGCGGTCATCAAAGAGACCATCCCGGATGCCCGCGTCGCGCTGCTGACCGGGCCCAGTTTTGCAGATGACATTGCACATGGCCTGCCCACCGCTCTGACGCTGGCTTGCGAGGATACGGAACTTGGCAAGGCGCTTCAGGCCGAACTGACGACGGCGAACCTGCGCCTTTACCGCACCACAGACACGATCGGCGCCGAACTTGGCGGCGCGCTGAAGAATGTCATGGCCATTGGCTGCGGTGCCGCCATCGGCGCAGGTCTGGGAGACAGCGCCCGGGCGGCCTTGATGACCCGCGGGTTTGCCGAGATGCAGCGCTTTGCCGCGATGCGCGGCGCGTGCCCCGACACCCTGATGGGCTTGTCCGGTCTAGGGGATCTTGTGCTGACCTGCTCTTCCGAACTGTCCCGAAACTATCGTTTTGGCCTTAGTTTGGGTCTGAATCAGCCCTTTGACAGCCAAATGACGGTCGAAGGCGTCGCCACTGCCCGTGCCATGTCGGACATTGCCGCCAAGGAAGGGCTGGATATGCCCATCAGCGCCACGGTGGCGGACCTGAGCCATGGCGCCTACAGTGTCACCGAGGCCATTCAAAACCTACTAAATAGACCCCTCAAGGAGGAATAACATGCTGATCGCCCTCATCGCTCGTGACAAACCCGACGCGTTGCAAACCCGATTGGACAACCGCTCGGCCCACCTGGCCTATATCGAAGAAACCGGCGTCGTGTCACAGGCCGGACCGTTGCTGCACGGTGACGCCATGATCGGCTCATTGATAATTCTCGATGTGGAGAACCTGGCCGCCGCACAATCGTGGGCCGATGGCGACCCTTACGCAAAGGCTGGATTGTTCCAATCGGTTGAGCTGATCCCGTGGAAAAAGGTGATCGGTTGATGGCCTATTGGTTGTTCAAGTCGGAACCGTCGACCTGGAGTTGGGATCAGCAAGTCGCAAAGGGCGACGCGGGCGAGGAATGGGACGGTGTACGCAATTATCAGGCGCGCAATTTCATGCGTCAGATGAAGGTTGGGGACCGGGGGTTCTTTTACCATTCGCAAAAGGACAAGTCCGTTGTTGGCATTGTCGAGGTCTGTGCCGAGGCCCATCCCGACAGCACCACCGATGACGAACGGTGGGAGTGTGTGGACATCAAAGCCGTGCGGCCCTTTTCCAAACCCGTAACGCTGGACCAGATCAAGGCGGACGAGCGTCTGGCCAACATGGTGCTGGTGAAGAACTCTCGCTTGTCGGTGCAACCCGTGGCCGAGGATGAATGGCGGGTGATTTGCATGCTGGGCGAAACCCAGCCTGATTGAACGGGAAAATGGCGCCGGGCACGGAACTTCTCAAAGCTCTGGCAAGATGCTATCTTTCCTTGGGCTTTGCCGGGTGAGATCATGTCGGTCGCGGTTTTGTGCGATCGAAATTGCCGGGTGGTGTTCGAATAAAGATCGGTCTTTCTTGAAAGCAAAAACCCATGTCTGACGACGAAGGCGGCAATGGGATATTCGAAGACGCCGTTGCTGCGAAGAATTCAAAAAACTGGGAAGCGCGCCTAAAAGAGGCGCGTGAAAAGCGTGCCAGAGTGCTCAGCGGGGCGCAGGGTGAAGCGCAGGAAAAACCCGCCCTGAAACCTTCCGAGACAGAGCACCTGCCCCGACCAGACGAAACCAAAATCGAAGAGATCGTATCAGACCGGGTCCGTTCCCTGCATTTGGAAGAACCAAAAACCCGGAAAAAACCCTTGGTTAGAGCAAGAATTATTCTGGCCGCCTTGGTTTGCGGCGCGTTCCTGCAATGGGCGGTCACACATATTGCCGGAACTTTGCGCCCCAGCGGTGGAACGCCCCCAGCCAGCCTGGATGCGGCGACTGAAACTCTTCCTGAAATCGAGGAGCTGCTTTCAGACAGAGCCCCCACCGTCAGAATCGCAGAGTCACCGGCCCCACGAGACACACAAACAGCCGAGGGCCCCGCCGATTCAGCGTCTTCCGAAGTCGCGCCCGTTTCCAACCCGGCAATCATCGAAGAGGCCGAGGATGCGATCACAGGCGCAACTCTCGACCAGAGCGTCTCGGTTGAAGCGATCGTGACGCCACCCGTTCCTGCCGAAGACAATTCGGCTGCGGATGACCGAGACAGGGTGGAACCAAGACCCCCAACCCCAGAAGCGGAACCGGCCGTGTCTTTGTCCCCGCCAGCCATATTCATTCCGCCACAGCTCGAACCCATCTTGGCCACCGTTTCTTCTGCGGATGTTCAAACCTTGTATCCAGCTTCTGCTGAACCGCCGTGGCGCCACACCAACCGGTCGAACAAAGACAGCTTTTCGCAGACATCCTTGATGGTTTTGGACCCTGTTCTGCAAGAGATCACTTTATCTGCGGCCCCGTCTTATGCAGAGGTAAAACCGCTTTCGCCCGCACAATCCCCCATTGATCTGGAAGTCTCGCTTTTTGTTCCCTTGAGAGTGTCACAAGACGCCAGCAGCCGGGCTTTGGAACTGCTTACACAGGGCCGCGCGACTGTTGTATCAACAGACCGCGTGGGTTTTCGTGTCCGAGAAACACAGGTTCGTTTCTATCATCCAAGCGACGCTGAAAACGCGGCGCTGGCGGCTGATGCTCTTGACGGAATATTGAGGGATTTCACGAATTCGGGCAGCAAGACCCGTCCGGGGCGGATAGAAGTCTATTTGGCAGGCAGCGGTGGCGCGTCATCCAGGAATTCGGACCCAAGGCCCACGGAATTCGACAATTTCATTGCGCGTATTCTTGGCGAACTCAGATAAGAAACGAGGGAAGGCTCTGACGATACAGAACCTTCCCTACCCCCGCGTGCTCCCTACTCACCACACGCGTATGGAAATATCTGGTTCTGACCGTCCTGGTCACAGGTTGAACTTAGCCCAGCCGCACCCTTGGTTTCAAATGCCAAGTCTTTAAATTGAAACTCAAATTAAATACGCCCGCCAAAATCTCGACGGGCGCTTGGTAAATTTCGACCGGGTCAGCTGTACACGGATTCTTTTCCGAAATGCTTCGTCAAAATATAATAGACAACGGCACGGTACTTGTTGCGCTCGGACATGCCATAGGTTTCCATGGCTTTGTTGATCCCTTCCATCAGCTCGGGGCCATCTGCCAGACCCAGCTTTTTGATCAGGAAGTTGTTCTTGACGGTTTCCAGTTCCGAGTCCTGGCTGGCCGCGACAGTTGCCGCATCTGCGTCATAGATCGCCGGACCACAACCGATGGTGACCTTGGTCAGCAGGTCCATATCTGGGTCCATCCCGCATTTGGTTTTCAGGTCTTCTGCGTATTTGGCGATCAGCTCGTCGCGCTTGCCCATATCCTAGTCTCCTTGATCCGTTTACCCGGCACCTTTTACCGATGATCGAAAGACTAGCCGCGTCGCAGGCTTTTCCAAAAGGAAAAAAATTTGCGATTTCTCCCCCTTGGTCGCAGCCTGCACGTTTCTTGCTGAAAAGCCTAGCGGCAATAGCCCCACCCCGGGCCTTGCAAGTGGAAATGATCCGCGTGCAAACGATTGAAATCGGGCCCAAGAACCACGCGAAACCAACCGCAGGCCCCGCGCCAGATCCGCCGAAAAAAGGCGCCTTCCGGTCCCGAGCCCTGCCAGTTTGACAACAAGGTCAGCGTCCGACCGTCAACGGTATCCACACCGACGATATCTATCGAATCCGCGCGGGCATGGCTGCTCCACCCACCGTTTTCACCCTGCGCGGTGCGCATGGGGCGGCAATTGTAACTGCCGTTGTGGCGCAATCGGGAAACGTAGGCCCCAAGCAGATCGCGTGCGGCGGGCTGCACGACGTGATGTTCCCACATGGTCAGGCGCAGCGCCGTGGCGCAACTGGTTTCAACATCCTCGATCCCTGATGTCACCAATTTGGTCAGACGACCCCGACCAGCGATGCCGCAGTTCTGATCGACAACCAGGTCCGCCATCGCCTCAAACCGAACACCTGAGTCTTCCAGAGCGGCCCTGCACTGTGCTTCGCTGGCCAGTGCGCGGTTCAGTTGGAGCTTGGTGACGGGTGTAATCGGGGCGGTTACCTTCAGATCACGCAACGGGTTCCAGTGTGACGGTATCGGCGTTTGGGGATGCGCCAACACCCACCAGACACCACCGCCCAAAAGGATGACAACAATCGCCAGCCTGAAAAAGAAAGACGCCGCCAGGTACAAATACCGGCGGCGCCCAGATTTCTGTGTCATACCCAGACGGCGATCAGTAGCGGTAGTGTTCCGGCTTGTACGGACCTTCCGGTTTGACACCGATGTAAGCGGCCTGATCCGCATCCATCTGGGTCAGCTTCACGCCGATGCGATCCAGATGCAGGCGGGCCACTTTCTCATCCAGATGCTTGGGCAGGATGTAGACCTTGTTCTCGTACTGGTCACCTTTGGTGAACAGTTCGATCTGGGCCAGAACCTGGTTGGTGAACGAGGCCGACATCACGAAGGACGGGTGCCCGGTGGCGTTGCCTAGGTTCAGCAGACGACCTTCGGACAGCAGGATGATGCGGTTGCCCGAAGGCATCTCGATCATGTCCACCTGTTCCTTGATGTTGGTCCATTTGTGGTTCTTCAGGCTGGCCACCTGAATTTCGTTGTCGAAGTGGCCGATGTTGCCGACGATGGCCATGTCCTTCATCTCGCGCATATGCTCGATGCGGATCACGTCCTTGTTGCCGGTGGTTGTGATGAAGATATCCGCGGTGGCGACTTCGTCTTCCAGCAGGGTCACTTCGAAACCGTCCATCGCGGCTTGCAGGGCGCAGATCGGGTCGACTTCGGTGACTTTCACACGAGCACCAGCACCACGCAACGACGCGGCCGAGCCTTTGCCCACATCACCGTAACCGCAGACCACTGCAACCTTGCCGGCCATCATCGTGTCGGTGGCGCGGCGGATACCGTCGACCAGCGATTCCTTGCAGCCGTATTTGTTGTCGAATTTCGACTTGGTGACGCTGTCATTCACGTTGATCGCCGGGAACGGCAGATGCCCTTCCTTGACCAGCTGATACAGGCGGTTCACACCGGTGGTGGTTTCCTCGGAAACACCCTTGATCTGGTCACGCATCTTTGTGAACCAGCCCGGGCTTGCCGCCATGCGCTTGGCGATCTGCTTCTTGATCACCTCTTCCTCTTCCGAACCCGGAACAGGGATGATGTCCTCACCCGCTTCGGCACGGGCGCCCAGCAGGATGTACAGCGTTGCGTCGCCGCCATCATCCAGGATCATGTTCGGGCCTTCCTCGAACAGGAAGGATTTGTCCAGATAATCCCAGTGCTCTTCCAGTGTCTGGCCCTTGACGGCGAAGACGGGAATACCCGCCTCGGCAATCGCGGCGGCGGCGTGGTCCTGGGTCGAGAAGATGTTGCACGACGCCCAGCGCACATCCGCGCCTAGCGCCACCAGCGTTTCGATCAGAACGCCCGTCTGGATGGTCATGTGCAACGACCCGACGATGCGCGCCCCTTTCAACGGCTTGCTGTCGCCGTATTCCGCGCGCAGGGACATCAGGCCCGGCATCTCGGTTTCGGCTATGTCCAGCTCTTTGCGGCCAAAGCCAGCCAATGAAATGTCTTTAACGATATAGTCCCCGGCCATCAGGTGCTCCATTTTCCGGTAATTCACAGTCCTCGCTGCCCCTAGCATTCCTTGGGGCAGGTGGCAACTTTGAAGACTGTGGTCGGAAACGATATGGCCAATATCAGCTGGGTGTGCCTTCAATTTCGATCTTTGGTATCGCTTCAAAAAAATCGGTGCCAACGGCAACAATACAGCTGATACCGTTCGCATTGGTTACCAAAACGGTATAACTTCCCGTTTCTTTCGAGGTCCAAACCTCCATCACCGCTTGCGCGCCGCGTGTTTTTTGCAGGCCGCCAAAGGCCAATTCCTCGGCATAATTCTCCTGCAATTTGGATATGATGTCATCCCGTGCCGCACAATTCTGGGCAAAGGCAGGCGGCGCGGTGGCGGCCATTCCGAAGGTCAGTGCGATTGCGAATAAACGTTTGAACATAGGGTGCTCCTTTCGATACGTGTTTCAGTTCGAGAGGGGCACACTGGGAGGAGAATGCACCCCCCTCAGTCTTTAATGTCGGGATCATACCGCGCCGTTTCAAAGCACGAACGCTCAAGAAAATGTTGGCAGCGTGTGATCCAGACAGGTACATCATACCATAAAAACGCGAATTGAACGTGTCCAACTTCACAAGGCATGGCAGAATGGCAACACAACCCAGAGCGTGGCAAAGGATGCTGTCGGGTCGCAGGCTGGACCTGCTGGACCCGACACCGGTGGATATCGAGATTGAAGACATCGCACACGGCCTTGCCTTTGTCGCTCGTTGGAACGGTCAGACAAACGGCGATTTCGCTTATTCCGTGGCCGAACATTCCCTGCTGGTTGAAGAGATTTTTGGCCGTATTGCCCCCAAAGCACCCATGAAATGGCGTTTGGCGGCCCTGCTACATGACGCGCCCGAATATGTGATCGGCGATATGATCTCGCCCGTGAAATCCGCCGTCGGCCCAGACTATGGCGCGTTGGACGACCGGCTGGCGGCAGCAATCCACATACGGTTTGGACTACCGGCTGAGGTCCCAAAAACGGTGAAGCGCCAGATCAAGAAGGCCGACAAGATCAGCGCCTGGATGGAGGCGACACAGATTGCCGGGTTTTCCGAGGCCGAAGCCACGAAATTCTTTGGCCGCCCGGACAGGGGGATCGTGGCGGGTTTACTGATCAGGCTGCGCCCCCCGGTCGAGGTGCGGCACGCCTTTACGGCGCGGCACGCAGAATTGATCGCTCAGATCTGAGAGGCGCTTTCCGAATGCGGTGAGTGGTACGGGGGAACTGGTGGAAGAAAGATGAAAACAAAGACCGGAACCCGAGTTTTGCTTGTCGTCAACGTCGTGCTGACTTTTGGTCTTGCGGCGGCGTTGGTCGAAACCGGGTATGTCTCGAAGGCGCTCAGAAAAATCTCGGGCACACATGTCCCGGTCACGGAAACCGATCACTACAAGCTCATGGTCTGGTTGCACGAGCGGCCGATTTCTCAGGCGCTCGCCTCACCGGATATTCAGATCGCTTTCATCGGCGATTCCATTATCGAAGGGTGGTTGACCAGCAACATCCTGCCCAACTCGCTGAATCTTGGGATCAGCCGCGACACCACCCCGGGCCTGATCGCACGGGCAAAACCGGAACTGATTGCCCATGTTCCGACATGGTATCTGGGAATCGGGGTCAATGACGCTCTGACGGCCACACCGCCAGAGAAGATTGCAGAGTATGTCGCACAGTTGAAGGCCCTGTTCATGCCTGCTGACAGGTTGATCTGGCGTGCTGTGTTGCCCGTCACCGGTGCAAACTGGACCGCGGAACAAGAGGCGTTTCGAACGGCCTTCAATTCGGCTGCACAACAGGCCTGTCAGGATATGGCGAACTGCACGTTTCTGACCCCGCCGGACGGGTTCGCCGAGAACACCGCCGACTGGACATCAGACGGGTTGCATCCCAACGCAATCGGATATCGTCAGCTGGCGCGGCAGCTCTGCGCAGAAATCTCCTGCTCACCCTGAAGGTACTGAATGGGTACGGTCAGCACCGCTGCCCGCAGACCTGTCTGAAACTTGGGCAGGGTTTGTGTTCACGCCGTTTCAGCCAAAGACGTAGAAGCACAGTTTGTTGCCATCCGGGTCACGCACATAGGCACCATAGAACCTGTCGGGGACGCGTTGACCAGGTTCGCCTTCGTCCACCGCACCCAGGCTGATTGCCTTGTCATATAGTTCCTTGACCTCATCCTTGGAGTCGGCTGCAAAGGCGACCATGTTGCCATTTCCGGCGGCGCAGGCATCACCGTCGTAGGGCTCGCAGACCGCCAGCATCGGCGCGTCGGGTTTGTTGCCGATGAACGCGATCCGGCCTGCGTCTATAACCACTTTCGCGCCCGTGTCCGCAAAAAGTTTGGTATAGAAGTCCTTGGCGCGCGCCATGTCCGAAACGCCAACGGTTACATATCCGATCATAAAGTGGTCCTGTTCTGACAAAAGATTCCAGATGCGGCGAACAGTCCTCGACAGGGTCCAAGGTTACAAGTCACTAAACCGTCATCGAGCGGCCGGGCCACCTAACGCGGGCTGCGTTTCGCCAGTATCCGCTGCAACGTCCGCCGATGCATATTCAACCGTCGCGCGGTTTCGGAAACATTCCGGTCACACAGCTCATAAACGCGCTGGATATGTTCCCAGCGCACACGGTCCGCGCTCATGGGGTTTTCCGGCGGCGGGGGCATCTCGTCACCCTTTGCCAGCAATGCGTTCGTGATGTCGGTGGCATCGGCTGGCTTTGACAGATAATCGGTCGCGCCGATCTTGACAGCCGCGACGGCGGTCGCGATCGCACCGTATCCGGTCAGAACAACAACACGGCTGTCGGGGCGTTTTTCCCGCAATACCTCGACAACGTCCAATCCGTTGCCATCCTCAAGCCGCAGATCGACGACGGCATAAGCCGGGGGTCGGGCGGTGGATATCGCGCGCCCTGCCGCGACGGATCCTGCGGTCTCAACCTCGAAGCCACGCTTTTCCATGGCCTTGGCCAAACGTCTCAGAAACGGCTCGTCATCATCAACCAAAAGCAGGGATTTGTCAGGGCCGATGTCAAGCTGAGAAGTGTCTGCCATATGTTAGGTCTTTCGCTATTTCATGCCTTTGGCTCGAACATGAGTAATAGCAGCGCGGGAACAAAGGTCAAACAACCTTGTTACGACGCGGCCTGCTTCAGGAAGCATTCAACCTTGTCCGCCATCTGTTCGGCCGTGTCTTCGCGCTTGAAGAACTCCAGAAATCCATCTTCGGGTGTAACCAGATAGGTAAAGGTGGAATGGTCAACCAGATAGAATTCATCGCCCTTGTCATGCGCCTTGTAATAGGTCTTGTAGGCCTTGCTGGCCGCCTTGACCTGTTCTGGCGAGCCGGTCAGGGCGATCGTCTTGCCCCCGAGATTGAAAGCATAGTCAGCCATGACTTCGGGCGTATCGCGATCCGGGTCAATCGAGATGAACAAAGGTGTCACCGACAGCCCGCGTTCAGCCAGAATATCGACAGCGTCGGCGTTGCGGGACATGTCGAAGGGGCAAACGTCCGGGCAGAACGTGTATCCGAAGTAAACCAGCGTCGGTTCGGTAATCACATCTTTGTCCGTAACCGTCTCGCCTTTGCCGTTCACCAGTTCAAATGGTCCACCAATTGCGGCGGCACCCCCAGCAATCTGGCTGGACCGGCATTGCGCGAATTTGTCATCGGACCCGCCGCCCCGCGTCAGAATCCACATGGCCCCAAGTCCGATAGCCAGAACAACAGTTGCGAGAATTGCGAGAAGGCGGGTCATTTCGATTATCCGGTCTCAAGGGGTTGTTGATCGTTCCGGCCGGGACACCTATCAAGATGACCAGCCGATGCAACAGGACATAAGCGACCGATGGCAGAATCCAATCAGACTTTTTGGCGCGGCCAGGAACGCAGCAGCTGGATTCGGCTTCGGACCCTGATCCTTTTGCGATGGGTGGCGATCATCGGCCAGCTCACCGCAATCACGGTGGCCCAGCGATATTATGACGTGCAGCTGGAACTGGGCCTGTGTTACCTGGCCATCGGAATCTCGGTCATGGGCAACCTGACTGCCATATTGCTGTTTCCGCAAAACAAGCGCCTGACCGAGTTTGAAAACTTCCTGATGGTTCTGTTCGACCTGCTGCAACTGTCAATTCTGCTGTACTTGACCGGCGGGCTGAACAATCCGTTTGCGCTGCTTCTACTGGGCCCGGTCACGATTTCAGCCAATGTCATGAGCACTCGATCGACCCTGATTGTCGGCGCCGTCGCAATCGTTCTGACAACTGTACTGGCGGAATTTCACCTTCCGTTGCGGACAAGTCTCGGGCTTGTTCTGGATATCCCCGATATCCTCCTGTTTGGAAACTGGGCCGCGATCATCATCGCCATCGTCTTCATCGGTGCCTATTCCCATCGCGTCAGTTCCGAAGTCCAATCCATGTCCGAAGCGCTGGCCGCCACGCATATGGCGCTGGCGCGCGAACAGAAGCTGACCGATCTGGGGGGCGTCGTGGCCGCTGCCGCGCATGAACTGGGCACGCCTCTGGCGACGATAAAACTGACCAGCGCGGAACTGATCGAAGAGTTGGACGACCGCCCGGACCTGAAAGAAGACGCCGCTTTGATCCGCGAGCAGGCAGACCGTTGCCGTGACATTCTGCGCGACATGGGACGGGCGGGCAAAGATGATCTGCACCTGCGGCAGGCGCCGCTTTCGACAGTGGTGAACGAAGCGGCCGAACCACATGTCGGTCGCGGCAAAGAGGTTCATTTCTCTGAAGGCCCCGCGCAGGACGGGGATGTTCAACAGCCCTCGATCCTGCGCAAACCCGAGATCATTCACGGTTTGCGCAACCTGATTCAGAATGCCGTGGATTTCGCCCGCGCAAATGTCTGGGTCGAGGCCGAATGGACCGACAGCAGGATCACCGTCAGCATCATGGATGACGGGCGGGGATATCCGCCCCACATGATCGGACGCATCGGCGATCCGTTTATGCGCCGAAGACGGGCAGAATCCGATCAGAGAGCACGCCCGGAATACGAAGGGATGGGCCTGGGATTGTTCATCGCCAAAACCCTGCTGGAACGCAGCGGCGCCGAACTGGAATTCGCCAATGGTTCGGACCCCTACCAGCATCTGACCGACAATCCTGAACGGCGCGGGGCAATCGTCAAGGTGACCTGGCCACGCAAGCTGATTGATGCGCAGAAAGGTGACACCCCGGTCCCGTCGGGATCCAACACGCGCATCCAGGTGTGAATTAAGAGACCATTAACCAATCCCACGCATAGTCTGTCCTTGTATCGTTCAGGCTTGGGGAATTTGATGGCCGATTGGATTATTCTGGCCGCGATCAGTCTTGTTTCGTGCTGTTTCGCCGTTCTGTGGCTGTTGCCACGCCGGGCGCAGCGCGACAAGGCTTTTGGTCTGTTTTCGAACACCTCGCTGTTTGATGCCGTATTCCTGTTCGATGGCGACCAACTGATCAGCCATTCTGATTTCGCACTGGCGGGGTTTGAGCATATTGAAAACTGGCTGGACCTGCGGCGCTTGTTGCAAAGGGATTTCCCCACCTTTCCCGAAACTTCCGACAAAGTGCGCAATCAGGGCAAAATCCTGGTATCGGCCATTGACTGCACGGTTGAACGAGAAGTCGTGTGTGAGTGGATCGACGGTATCGTCCGCGTTCGGCTTTGCGAATGCGCCAGGACCTCCCCGGCCGGATCGGTTACCCCAGGCGAACCGACTCGTCTGGCAATGGATCTGGCCCCTTACCCTGTATGGTTGGCGGATAACAACAATCGGGTGCAATGGTGCAATGCCGCCTATGTCGCACTTGTTCAAAAGGCACGTGATCAGGACGCCGATCTGACTGCGCCGCTTTTTGAAAGCCCGGAGGATGCCACAAGACCGACCGGAAAAACCCGCGTGTCGGTGGATGTGGCAGGTACTGATCGCAAGCTTTGGTTCGATTTGACTCGGATCGAACACGAGAACGGTCATCTATGCTATGCCGTTGACGTCAACGCGATTGTCGAGGCGGAAACCGCCCAGCGCAAATTCGTGCAGACCATGACCAAGACCTTTGCCCAATTGTCCATTGGTCTCGCCATTTTTGACCGCAATCGGCAACTGGCCCTGTTCAACCCGGCCCTGATCGATCTGACCACGTTGCCGCCTGATTTCCTCAGTTGCCGCCCCAGCCTGAGCAGTTTCTTCGACCGCTTACGGGATCAACACATGATGCCCGAACCGAAGAATTACCGCAGCTGGCGGCGTCAGATGAACGACCTTCTCGAAGCGGCTGAAGATGGAAACTATCACGAGACGTGGTCGCTGCCATCCGGATCGGTCTATTCCGTCAGCGGCCGCCCGCACCCGGACGGCGCAGTGGCGTTTCTATTCGAGGATATCACCGCCGAAATCACCCTGACGCGGCGCTTTCGATCAGAAATGGATCTGATGCAGTCCATCCTGGACAAACTGGCGGACGCGATTGCCGTCTTTGCAGATGACGGTACGCTGGCCTTCACCAACTATGCGTATCAGAAGCTGTGGGGAGACGCGCACGAGGTCGGGTTCCAAAGCGAAACGGTCACCGATGTCACGCGACGCTGGCAAGACCTCTGTATTGCGACACCGGTTTTGGGTGAGGTGCGGGATTTTGTCGAAATGCGGGAAAACCGCGCCGAATGGACAGCCGAAATCCAGATGAGAACCGGCATTACCGTGGATTGCACCGTCACACCGGTGCATAACGGCGCGACAATCGTGCGGTTTACGCAATCCGAGTTTCCCTCGAAATCCACCGCGATGGAACAGATCAGCGCCTGAACCGGGTTGCAGCCGGTCAGGCGCAAGGCCATTGTGGCGGCATGACACAGACCGCCCGATCTCTGACTTTCAAATCGCCTGAAGACACCGCAGTTTTCGCACGGCAATTGGGAACATCTCTGCGCCCGGGCGATGTCGTTCTGCTGGAGGGCCCGATCGGCAGCGGCAAGACGCATTTCGCGCGCAACCTCATTCAGTCATTGATGGCAGAACCCGAAGATGTGCCCTCGCCAACATTCACTTTGGTCCAGGCTTACGACACGCCATCAGGGGAAATATGGCATTGCGACCTGTATCGTCTGAGCGCAGCCGAAGAAGTTGACGAACTGGGCCTGACGGACGCTTTCGATACGGCAATCTGCCTTGTGGAATGGCCGGACAAGCTGGGACCGTTGGCGCCCCAAGGCGCGTTGACATTGACCTTTGAAACAGACCCTAACAATATCGATTTCCGCCGTGTGACCCTGTCTTGGACTGCTCCGAAATGGGCGGAAAAACTGGAGAGAACTGCATGACTAACAGGACGGTCCTGGCCGAGGCCCTGATTGCGCAATCGCCCTGGGCCGGGGCAACACGCACGCCACTGGCAGGCGATGCCTCGAACCGACGATACGAACGGCTGATTGATCCCACGGACGGGCGCACTGCGGTTTTGATGGACGCGCCACCTGAAAAAAGCAACGATGTTGAACCCTTCGTGCGGGTTGCCGAATACCTCCGATCGGTTGGTCTGAGCGCGCCGGAAATCTATGCCGAAGATACCCAGTACGGTTTCCTGTTGCTGGAAGATCTGGGTGATGATCTTTTTGCGCGCGTGCTGAAAAAAGATCCGGGCAAAGAGCGTGAATTGTACCGGGCCGCCACCGACGTGCTGCTCCACCTGCATCAGGCGCCTTCGCTGTCCTTGCCGTCTTATGATCCGTCCCTGATGACGGAACTGGCGGCATTGGCTTTCACCAAGTATGCGGCCGGTATCCTGGGAACATGTGATGAAGACGCCCTGTCCCGGTTCGAGCACCGGTTCGCGGATATCCTGCATCGTGAAACATCCGGTTCGAAAGTCGTCATTCTCAGGGATTACCACGCGGAAAACCTGTTGTGGCTGCCGCAGCGCGAAGGTGTGAAGCGCGTCGGGTTGCTGGACTTTCAGTTGGCCATGCTGGGGCATCCGGCCTACGATCTGGTGTCTCTGCTACAGGACGTACGCCGAGATGTCTCGGCCGGTATCGAAATGCAGATGATCAACCACTACATCTCTGCGTCAGGTATGGACGACCATGATTTCCGCGCGGCCTACAGTGTTTTGGGGGCCCAGAGAAACCTGCGTATCCTTGGCGTCTTCGCACGTCTGGCGACGGAATATGGCAAACCTCACTATGTGGACATGATCCCGGCCGTCTGGGCACATCTGATTCGCGATCTGGATCACCCTGCCCTGGTTTCGGTGGCGTCCCTGCTGCACGAAGCTTTGCCCAGGCCCACACCGGAAAACCTGGCCAAGTTGAGAGCGCAATGACCGGATCGCCATTTGCCGCAATGCTGTTCGCAGCCGGGTTCGGCACCCGCATGGGCGCGCTGACCAAAGACCGGCCCAAGCCATTGATCGAAGTGGCGGGGCGACCACTGATTGATCATGCGCTGGATCTTGTCGAAGATCTTGATCCCGTCCGTACCGTTGCCAACCTGCACTATCACGCTGATCAGCTCGCGGCGCATCTCGGTCCCAAAGGCGTTCTGCTGTCTCGGGAAGACCCTGAAATCCTGGAAACGGGTGGCGGATTGCGGGCGGCTTTGCCGATGCTGGGCACCGACCCCGTATTCACGTTGAACACGGATGCGATCTGGTCAGGGCCAAACCCTTTGACCCTGTTGCAGCACGCCTGGGACCCGGGTCGTATGGATGCGCTGCTGATGTGTGTTCCAGTTGCGAGAACCGATGGTCATATTGGATCGGGTGATTTCACCGCTGGAAAAGATGGACGGATCACGCGCGGTCCTGGTCTGGTTTACGGCGGGGCCCAGATCCTCAAGGCCCAGGGTTTGCATTCGTTCTCGCAAACTGCGTTTTCACTCAACCTGCTCTGGAACCAAATGCTCGATCAGGGTCGGCTTTTTGCGGTCGAATACCCGGGACGCTGGTGCGACGTAGGTCGTCCGGAAGGCATCGCGCTGGCCGAGGGTTTGCTGGCTGATGTTTGAATCCGGCTCCCTGCCCCGTGTATTTGCCGTGCCTCCCGGTACGGATTTCCCCACGGCATTGGTCGATGGTCTGCGGCAGCGCTGTTCGGGCCCACCCGAAGCTTTGGCGCGGGTAGAGTTGATCCTGAACACACGACGCATGGAACGGCGCGTCCGCGATCTGTTCAATCAGGGGCCACCTTGCCTTCTGCCGCGTCTCTCGTTGGTGACGGACTTGGGTGAAAGGGTTGATCTGGCGCGGATCCCGCCTGCTATCCCGCCTCTGCGGCGGCGTCTTGAGTTGACTCAGCTTGTATCCAAACTGCTGGAACAACAGCCGGACCTTGCCGCCCGGTCATCGATCTTTGACCTGTCCGACAGTCTTGCCGCGCTGATTGATGAAATGCAGGGCGAAGGCGTATCGCCCGAAGCGATCCGGCAGCTGGACGTCAGCGACATGTCCGGACACTGGTCGCAGGCACAAGCCTTTATCGGCATCGCGGATCAATTCATCGACACCGGCGGGCAGACGATGGATGCACAGGCCCGCCAGCGCCGCGTGGTCGAAAACCTGATCGCGCGATGGCAGATTGCCCCCCCGCAACACCCGGTCATTCTGGCGGGCTCTACCGGGTCCCGCGGCACCACCCTGATGTTGATGGAAGCCATCGCGCGCCTGCCGCAAGGGGCATTGGTGCTGCCCGGATTTGATTTCGACCAGCCGGACCACGTTTGGCAGGGGTTGGATGATGCGTTGACGTCTGAAGATCACCCACAATACCGTTTCCGCAAGTTGATGCGCGCGCTGGAACTTGCACCGGGTCAGATCACCCCATGGACGGATCTATCGGCCCCCTCACCCTCGCGCAACAGCTTGATATCCCTAGCTTTACGTCCGGCACCCGTCACTGACGCCTGGATGACCGAAGGCCCCAGACTGTCCGATATAAAAGGCGCAACCGACGGCCTGACGCTGGTCGAGGCTCAATCGCCGCGCGCCGAGGCGTTGGCCATCGCCCTGCGCCTGCGGCAGGCGGCGGAAACAGGACAGACCGCCGCTTTGATCACGCCGGATCGCATGTTGACCCGCCAGGTCAGCGCCGCGCTGGATCAGTGGAACATCGTGCCGGACGACAGTGCGGGCCTGCCGCTGCAACTTTCCCCGCCGGGACGTTTTCTGCGCCATGTGGCCAACCTGTTCACACGCCGTCTGGAAGGCGAATCGCTGCTGATCCTTTTGAAGCACCCGCTATGTCATGATGGCGGTGATCGCGGAATTCATTTGCTGCACACGCGTGACCTGGAACTTGACCTGCGCCGTCACGGCCCGCCCTTTCCTGACAGTGCAAGCCTTGCGGCTTTTGCGGTGCGCAAAGAGGCCCAGGAAAGCTGGGTGAAATGGGTCGTGCAGCATTTCTGCGACCAGCAGATCACCAGTGAACTGCACCTCGCGGACTGGGTGGCGCGTTTGATGACACTGGCCGAGGCGATCTCGGCCGGCAGCACGGGTGAAACGGGTACTCTGTGGGACAAAAACGCAGGCCAAAAGGCGCTGGAGGTGCTGAATTCGCTCAGCGCAGAGGCGCAGCATGGCGGCGTGATGACGGCTCATGACTTTGCCGATCTGCTGGGTGCTCTGCTTGCGGGTGAAGAAGTTCGTGACCGGGATGCGCCGCATCCGCATATCATGATCTGGGGCACGCTCGAGGCACGGGTGCAGGGCGCCGACCTGCTGATCCTTGGCGGGTTGAATGAAGGAAGCTGGCCAGAGGCGCCAACACCCGATCCCTGGCTGAACCGGCAGATGCGCGACAAAGCGGGGTTGTTGCTGCCCGAACGCCGGATCGGCCTGTCTGCGCATGATTTCCAGCAGGCCATCGGCGCACCCGAAGTGTGGTTGACCCGCGCGACCCGCTCGGATGATGCCGAGACGGTACCGTCGCGCTGGCTGAACCGACTGGCCAACCTGTTGCAGGGTTTGCCGGGTCAGGGTGGCCCCGAAGCTCTGGCCAAAATGCGCGCTCAGGGCGAAAAATGGCTGAACTGGTCCGAGGCACTGGAAGATGCGCCGCCGATCGACCCCGCACCGCGTCCTTCTCCGCGCCCACCGGCCGCCGCACGTCCGCGCCGTCTGTCTGTGACCGAGATAAAGAGGTTGATCCGCGATCCATACGCGATATACGCCAAACATGTGCTTCGGCTGAAACCGCTTGATCCGCTTGTACAGGCCCCCGATGCCTTGCTGAGAGGCATTGTGATTCACGAAATCCTTGAACATTTCATCAAGGACAGCGTCCTCGACAGCGCTTTGCTGACGCGGGACAATTTTCTGAAACGGGCCCATGCCCTTTTGGATCAACACGTCGCCTGGCCGACGGCCCGCAAACTGTGGCTGGCCCGGCTTGAGCGGATCGCGGATGATTTCCTTGGGGCAGAGCTCGCGCGCCGGAAGGATGGTGGCCCCGTGGCATTTGAGGCGGCGATGAAACTGGCACTGCGCCCCCTGGATTTCACCATTGTCGGGCGCGCGGACAGAATCGATTGCAACAGCCGGGGCGCGTTGCGCATCATCGACTATAAAACCGGCGCACCACCGACGGAAAGCCAGCAATCCAAATTTGACAAGCAATTGCTGATCGAGGCGGCCATGGCCGAGCAGGGCGGGATTGAGGGCCTTGACCCGACAAGCGTGGCCGAAGCCATCTTCATCGGTATGGGTGGCAGCTATAAGGAGGTTGCAGCGCCTTTGGACAAAGAACCGACCGACAAGGTTCTTGCCGAGCTGAAAGAGTTGATTTCCGCTTATTTAGAGCCTGATCGGGGGTTTTCGTCCCGTCGTATGCTGCACAAGGATACGGATATGGGTGATTATGATCACCTGGCGCGGTTCGGCGAATGGGACCGGACAGCGGAAACCTACCCCGAGGATCTGACATGAGCCCGCGCAACGACGCAACCGAACGGCAGGTACAGGCCGCGCGCCCCGATGCCTCGACCTGGCTGGCGGCCAATGCCGGGTCCGGCAAAACCCGGGTTCTGACCGACCGTGTGGCGCGTCTGCTGCTGGGCGGGGTCCAGCCTCAGCACATTCTGTGCCTGACCTACACCAAGGCCGCCGCCAGCGAGATGCAGAACAGGTTGTTCAAGCGCCTTGGCGAATGGGCCATGCTGGATGATACCCCCTTGTTGCAGGAGCTGACCGACCTGGGTGTACCCGGCGAAATCGGCTTGGACCGGTTGGCGCAAGCACGCACCCTGTTTGCCCGCGCCATCGAAACGCCGGGAGGTCTGAAAATCCAGACCATCCACTCGTTCTGCGCCTCGTTGCTGCGACGATTCCCGCTCGAGGCTGGCGTCAGCCCGCAGTTCACCGAAATGGAAGACCGCGCAGCAGCCTTGTTGCGAGAGGAAATTGTCGAAGATTTCGCCGCAGGCCCGCAGGCCGGGTTGATTGAAGATGTGGCCCGGTTCGTCACGGATACGGGGTTTGACAAACTGACCGCTGCGATCACGCAAAAACGCAGTCTTTTTGCGCAGCCGCTCGAATGGTCCGATCTGCTGCAACGCTTCGATCTGCCCGCCGGCTTTGACGAAACAGCGCTGCTTGCGCGGGTTTTTCTTGGTGGCGAAGTCGAACTCATCCAGTCCATACTGCCCGCTTTGACCGAAAGCGGAGGCAACAATGCCAAAGCCGCTGCAAAACTGGCCGCGTTCAACGAAGCCAGATTGATACATCTACCCATTTTGGAAAGCGTGTTTCTGACCGGGAAGGGCGCAAAGGAACCCTTCACGGCCAAACTCAACGCTTTTCCGACCAAACCCCTGCGCGAAGGTGTGCTGGCCGACCGGATGCCGCAGATCGAGGCCTTCATGCAGCGGATCGAAACCGCGCGTGAACAACGTCTGGCGCTGGTCGCGGCGCAGAAAACCGCGGTTCTGCACCGCTTTGCCGCAGCCTTCCTGCCGGAATATGAACGGCGCAAACAGTTGCGCGGCTGGCTGGATTTCGACGACCTGATCCTGCGCGCGCGTCAGGTGTTGAACGATCCGGCAGTGGCCGAATGGGTGCTGTACCGATTGGACGGGGGCATCGATCATATTCTTGTGGACGAAGCGCAAGACACCAGCCCCGATCAATGGGACGTGATCGAGAAACTGGCACAGGAATTCACCAGCGGGGAAGGGGCCCGATCCGGGGTCGAGCGGACGATCTTCGTAGTCGGCGACAAGAAACAATCGATCTATTCCTTTCAGGGCGCCGATCCACAGGCCTTTGACAGAATGCAGGAAGAGTTTGGCCGGAAATTGGCTGAATCAGGCTCTAAACTGTGGGATTCGACGTTGGAATACTCGTTCCGATCCTCCAGCGCGATCCTGACTCTGGTCGATATCCTGTTTGAAAACCGCTCTGATGCGGGGTTTCACAAGGACAGTCAGCACCGTGCTTTCAAGGCCGATCTGCCGGGTCGTGTTGATCTTTGGCCCGTCGTCGAAAAAGTAGCGGATGCCGAAGACGGGGATTGGACCGACCCGGTCGATCGTCCCGGCGCACGGCATCACACCGTCATTCTGGCCGAGAAGGTCGCACAGTCGATCAAAGACATGATCGAACAGGGCGAGACGATCCCGGAAGATGGCAAATCCGGCCAATCCGTTCGTCGAAAAGTGCAACCGGGGGATTTTCTGATCCTCGTGCAACGCCGCTCGGACCTGTTCGCCGAGATCATCCGTGCCTGCAAGGCGCTGCATCTGCCCATCGCCGGAGCAGATCGGCTGAAAGTGGGCGCTGAACTGGCTGTCAAGGATCTTGCGGCCTTGCTCAGCTTTCTGGCCACGCCCGAAGACAGCCTGTCCCTGGCGACGGTTCTCAAGTCCCCCTTGTTCGGATGGTCCGAACAGCAGCTTTTCGATCTGGCGCACCGTCGGAAGGAACAGTTCCTTTGGGCCGCACTGCGCAACCGCGCCGAAGAGTTTCCCGAAACCCTGTCGGTACTGAACGATCTGCGCAGCCAGATCGACTTTCTGCGTCCCTATGATCTGATCGAACGTATCCTGACCCGCCATGACGGACGGCGCAAGCTTTTGGGGCGGTTGGGGGCGGAAGCCGAAGACGGCATCAACGCGCTGTTGTCCCAGGCTCTGGCCTATGAGCGAACGGATATCCCCAGCCTGACGGGATTTCTGGTCTGGATGCAGACTGACGATCTGGAAATCAAACGACAGATGAGCGGCGTCGGCAACAGAATCCGGGTGATGACCGTTCATGGCTCAAAAGGGTTGGAGGCGCCGATCGTCATCCTGCCGGATACCGGCAAGCGCCAGCCCCCGCGTGACGCCGAGATCATGCTGGCCGGCGGAACACCCTTGTGGAAAGTGTCGGCGGACGCGTCTCCAAACCTGATCTCGCAGGCGCGGGAAGAGGCGCGCAACCGTGAGGAAAACGAACGGCTTCGGTTGCTATATGTGGCTCTGACACGGGCGGAAAAGTGGTTGATCGTGGCGGCGGCAGGCGATTTGGGGAAAGACGGCAACAGCTGGTATCAGATGGTCGAGGCGGCGATGGATCGGGCCGGGGCCGCGCAGGTGCCGGGTACCGATATCCGCCGCCTGTCCCACGGGGATTGGGGCGCGCTGCCCTTGATCGATCAACCGAACACTGCCGTTCAGCAAGTCGATTTGCCGGATATGTTCCAACATCCGGCACCGGATCCGGTTGCGCCTGCAAGCACGCTCAGCCCTTCGGATCTGGGTGGCCCAAAGGCGTTGCCCGGAGATGCCGGCCTGGATGAAGATGCGGCCAAACTGCGCGGGACCCGCCTGCACCTGTTGCTGGAACACCTTCCCGTGGCCGGTAAAGACCTTTGGCCAGAGCTTTGCGCGCGGTTGCTGCCCGATATGCACGAAACGGACCGGCACGAGATTTTGAACGAAGCCGTAACTGTGCTGACAGCGGAAGGTTTGCAGCCCGTCTTTGCACCTGACACGTTGGCTGAGGTGCCCATTACTGCCGCTCTGAACGGGCAGCGGATACTTGGGGTTGTGGATCGTCTGATCTTGTCGGAATCGGAAGTGCATGTGATTGATTTCAAATCAAATGCCACCGTTCCAGACCGCGCGGAAGACTGCCCCGAAGGCCTGCTGCGACAGATGGGGGCATACGCGCAGGCGCTGGCGCAGATCTATCCGGATCGCAGCATTCGTACCGCCATTCTGTGGACCCGCACGGCGCGGCTGATGTGGTTGCCACACGATCTTGTGACAGATGCTTTGGCCCGCACCCGGATATCTTGACCTTACCCGAAGCGGCACATACGTTCTGTTCCCAAGTTTACCCCATTCAGGAGACAGAATATGTCGACCGTAGCCGTTACCGACGACACCTTTGACGCCGAAGTCAAGAATTCGACCGTTCCCGTGGTCGTGGATTTCTGGGCCGAATGGTGCGGCCCATGCAAGCAAATCGGCCCTGCCCTGGAAGAGCTGGCGGCCGAGTATGGCGACAAGGTCAAAATCGCCAAGGTCGATGTGGACAGCAACCCGAACTCTGCCGCCGCCATGGGTGTGCGTGGCATCCCTGCGCTGTTCATCTTCAAGGACGGTCAGGTCGTTTCCAACCGCGCGGGCGCGGCGCCCAAAGCTGCCCTGCAAAGCTGGATCGACGAATCCATCTGATCTGGTTCTAACAGATTATCTCGAAGGCGCCTCAGATCGGGGCGCCTTTTCTATTGAAGACATCGGAGACACCAATGGCAAAAACGCGGGTCCTTGTGGAATTCGGGATGGGCACATCCCTGCGCCGGATGGACTATACCCAGGCGTCACTGCGGGCGATCAAGGATGCGCTTTGGCACAACTCGGTCAACATGGCGGAACTGTTCGGGTTTCCGAAAGAGGCGATGATCATAGATGCCGAAATAGGGGTTCAGCAGCCGGATCAGGTGGACACCGAAGCGTTGAAGGCTGTCTTTCCCTATGGTCACCCCAACATCACTGTCACCGAAGGCGGGCTGGACATCGCAAAGCCCCACAGTGACGGGCACACCGTCATCGCCAACGCCGCCCTGATCGTTTCCTTCGACATGGAGCCCGCGCAATGAGTGAAAAACGCATCATACTCGAGATGGGAACAGGTAACGATCTGTACGGCCAGGACTATACCAAGGCAGCCCGCCGCGCGGTGCAGGATGCTTTGCACCATTCATCCATCACGTTGTTTTCAAAGCTGGGGATCGACCATTCCGAAATGCGCGTCAGCGTCACGATCGGGGTGCAGGATCCTGAACAGGTGGATTGCGATCTGGTTGCCTCGGATCTGCCGCGGGGCAGGGCCGAGGTTCGCGCAGTCAAAGGTGGGCTTGACGTTGTCGACGAAGAAGCGGGAACACGACACGTGGTTGCAACTGCGTCGATCGAGGCGTTTCTGCCTGATCTTGCCGGAAAATACGTTCAGGGCTGAACAAAGAAAAAGCCGCTCGGAAATCCGTGCGGCTGTCTTTGGTTGCTGATCTGCGGGAACATCAGAGATCGGCGATGTCTGCGCGGCTCAGGCCGATATCGTCAAGCTGGGCGTCGCTGAGTTCCGACAGAAGTTTGCGGGTTTTGCGGGATTCTTTCCATTCGACAACGGTGTTGACGACATTGATGAACGCGTCCACTACGTGCAGGATGGTAGCTGCTCCGAGCGGCGCATGAATGTTAGCTGTGGTTGCCATGTGCGCGGTCCTTTGTGAAGAAACAGCCGACCCGTTGTCGGTTGTAGGCCCCATGTAGTCCTGCATGCCCGGACTCACAATTGCTGGTCCGGTAACCCCGGAATGCGTTTTTTGCATATCTTTTGGGCAATTGAAGAACGGGTTGCGCCAACCTGCGACCCAGCCCATATATACCGCCAGCGAAAACGGAGACGATCATGGCAGACAACGACTTTCCCGGTTGGCACGGCACGACGATCATTGGCGTCAAGAAAGACGGCCAGATCGTCATAGCTGGTGATGGGCAGGTCAGCCTGGGTCAAACCGTGATCAAGGGCACGGCCCGCAAGGTGCGTCGTCTGTCCCC
Source organism: Ruegeria sp. HKCCD6157 (assembly GCF_013110685.1). Taxonomy (NCBI): domain Bacteria; kingdom Pseudomonadati; phylum Pseudomonadota; class Alphaproteobacteria; order Rhodobacterales; family Roseobacteraceae; genus Ruegeria; species Ruegeria sp. HKCCD6157. The sequence continues at coordinate 315,432 of NZ_WVRB01000002.1, read as the reverse complement.
CGGAGGATCCGAAGTTGTCGCCGGCTTTGCCGGGTCGACGGCCGACGCCTTCACCTTGCTGGAACGGCTGGAGGCCAAGCTCGAGGCGACACCGGGCCAACTTGCCCGTGCTTCTGTGGAATTGGCCAAAGACTGGCGTACCGACAAATACTTGCAAAAGCTCGAGGCGATGCTGATCGTCACGGACGGCAAGGACATGTTCGTGATCACCGGGGCGGGTGACGTATTGGAACCTGAACACAACGTGGCCGCCATCGGATCCGGGGGCAATTTTGCCCTGGCCGCTGCCCGCGCGATGATGGACAGTGACAAGTCGGCGGAAGAGGTCGCGCGTCAGGCAATGGCCATCGCGGCCGATATCTGTGTCTATACCAATGGCAATCTGACGGTTGAGACGATCTCAGGCTAACAGCGCCGAGATCTCCTTGCCTTTCCAGCGGCGATGCATGCCGATCAGGCCAATGATCGCTGCGATGATTACGATGTAATAGGGCACGCGGATATCGATGCTCATCAATCCGCCCCCGATCAGCGACATGATCCCGCCCGCTAGGCAGAACACGGCAGTGGTCACACCCATGACCCAGCCCTGATCCGCTTCGCTGACGCTGGAAGAGAACAGCCCAAGCATGGTGGGGTAGGCGACTCCGAACAGGAAATAGAAGAAAAAGACCGGCACATAACTGAACACGCCGCTTGGGCTGAAGGCGAACGCGAAGCCGCAAATCACCATGACGATGAGTGACGTGTGGATTATCGCATGTTTGCTGAATTTCTCCTGCGCGGGTTTCACTAGAAACGTGCTGGAGAAGGCCAGCGCCACACCGATAACGACCATCGCCATGCTGCCGCCGATGACTCCGTATCCGAAGGCGCTGGTCAGGAAATTGTCGACAAAGACGTAGAAGGTGACATTGGCGATCATGAAGAACGAATAGACCGGCAGGATCTTCAACACCATCGGATGACCACGCACCGCCATCAAACTGTCTGTTATGTCACGGGGACGGAAAACAAAGGGCGCGCGATCCGTTCGGGTATCCTGAAAGAAAAACAGGACCAGAAAGATTGCAATCAGCACAAGGACAAATGCGCCGTAAAAGGGCGTTCTCAGCGTGGCGAAACCGCCCAGCAGGGCGGCGTCAGACAAGACCGCGCCGATGATCGGCCCGCCCACAAGGCCAAAGCTGACGCCCGTCACGATATAGCCCATGTTCCGGTCCCGGTCTGTCGCGTCGGTGCTGCCGTCGATCATCGCCGCTTGCGCAATGGGTTGGTTGCCCGCAGTGAACCCGGTGATCGAACGCCCGACGATCAGCAGAAGAAGGCTGTTGAGATATAGCGCGGCAATGGTCAGGGCATAGCCGGCCAGAGCACCGCCCAGGCACACCAGCAAAGCGTTCTTGCGCCCGATCGAATCCGATACTTTCGAAACATAGACAACGCCCAGAAACCAAGACAGGAAAAAGCACCCGATCACGAGGCCGTAATAGAAATGCCTGCGCCCCTCGGGCGTGTTTTCGGGCAGAAACCCGGATTTCGTTTCCATGATCAGCGAGTTGATGATGGGAAAGACCAGCCCCTGTCCGATCAGATCCACAAACACCACAAACAGAAGGGTAATCTTGGCAATATTTGTCATGTCATACGCTCCTGACCCTCAAACCCTTGAAATCACTGTAGCAGAGGGTTCGCACATTCCCCAAGCAAAGCATTTGCAAACCTGAGCCGGCATTGCTAACCAACGCGGCCATGAATACAGGCTTGGTTGTTTTCGCCCGCGCGGTGATTACCTAAGCCGCATGACACAAATGCCGACCGAAAGGACTGCCCTTTGACCGACCTGACCCCGCGCGAGATTGTCTCGGAACTGGATCGCTTCATCATCGGGCAGAAGGACGCCAAGCGCGCCGTAGCCGTCGCCCTGCGCAATCGCTGGCGCCGCAAGCAATTGCCGGACGACATCCGGGAGGAAGTCTATCCCAAGAACATCCTGATGATCGGCCCCACCGGCGTCGGCAAGACCGAAATCAGCCGCCGTCTGGCCAAACTGGCACGCGCGCCGTTTATCAAGGTCGAGGCCACCAAGTTCACCGAAGTCGGATATGTCGGTCGTGATGTGGAACAGATCGTGCGCGATCTGGCAGATGCGGCCATCCTGCAAACCCGCGAGTTCATGCGCGAAGACGTCAAGGCCAAAGCCCATCAGGCCGCCGAAGATCGGGTGATCGAAGCCATTGCAGGCGCGGATGCGCGCGAAGGCACGCGCGAGATGTTCCGCAAAAAGCTGAAAGCCGGCGAACTGGACGACACGGTGATCGAGCTGGAACTGTCCGACACCTCGAACCCGATGCCGATGTTCGACATTCCGGGGCAGCCGGGCGGTCAGATGGGCATGATGAATCTGGGCGACATTTTCGGCAAGGCCTTTGGTGGACGGACCGTCAAGAAACGCATGACCGTCGCCGAAAGCTATGATGCGCTGATCGGGGAAGAGGCCGACAAGCTGCTGGATGATGAAACCGTCACCCGCACCGCGTTGGAATCCGTCGAACAGAACGGCATCGTATTTCTGGATGAGATCGACAAGGTCTGCGCCCGCTCTGACGCACGCGGCGGCGATGTCAGCCGCGAAGGCGTGCAGCGCGACCTTCTGCCCTTGATCGAGGGAACCACCGTCAGCACCAAGCACGGCCCGGTCAAAACGGATCATATCCTGTTCATCGCCTCGGGTGCGTTTCACATCGCCAAACCGTCGGATCTGTTGCCGGAATTGCAAGGGCGCCTGCCGATCCGCGTCGAACTCCGCGCCCTGACCGAAGAAGACTTCGTGCGCATCCTGACCGAAACCGACAATGCCCTGACCTTGCAATACACGGCGTTGATGGGCACCGAAGACGTGACCGTCAGCTTTACCGAGGACGGCATCGCGGCGTTGGCGAAGATTGCGGCTGACGTGAACCAGAGCATCGAAAACATCGGCGCGCGGCGGCTCTATACCGTCATGGAGCGGGTTTTCGAAGAACTGTCCTTCGCTGCACCGGACAAAGCCGGTTCAGAGATCACCATTGATGCACAGTTCGTCAGCGACAATCTTGGTGAATTGACCAAGTCCTCTGATCTGAGCCGTTACGTTTTGTAACACGGCCAGCCGTTTTTTGCCGTTGTTTTGGTCTTGCCATGCTGGACGTCGCGCAGGAATAGGCTAGCGTGTGCACAAGTCACCCCGAGGTCTGGCCCGTGCTGCGATACTTCGTCATTCTGTTCATATCCTTTTCGCTCAGCGCCTGTGTCGACCGGACGGTGTCCGAGGTCGTGCCCGGTGCCGTGAACATCGGAACACCTGAAACCATCTTCGCAAGCACGACCCGCGCGCGTGAGGTCGATGGATCCTATGGATTCCGACGCGGTGAAACGCTCAGGTTCCTGGAAACGACGGTTTCTATTCCACCCACGCACACTCCGGGTACGCTCCGCTTCTCCTACGCGAACCCGAATCCGCGGAAAGAATTCGTTCTGGCAGACGTGACCGAGTTGGATGGACCGCAGGGGCTGCGCAAACACCTGCGAGGACAGGATGACGTCACTATCTTTGTGCACGGCTACAATTCGACCCAGACCGAAACGATCTTCCGCGCGGCGCAGCTGACACATGACATCGGCCTCCCCGGATCAACGCTGGTGTATTCCTGGCCCAGCCGCGCGACGGGCTATGGATACGCCTATGATCTGGACAGTATGCTCTTCGCCCGCGACGGGTTGGAACAGACCATCCGCGAACTGAAAGCCATGGGTGTCAAACGCGTTATTCTGGTCGCGCATTCCATGGGCGGTGCGTTGACGATGGAGATGATGCGGCAAACCGAATTGCAGGAACCCGGCTGGGCCAAGCGAAACATCGAAGGGGTCGTTCTGATCTCGCCTGACCTTGATCTTGATCTGTTTCGCTCGCAGATGAAACGTATCGACAACCCCCCCGATCCGTTCATCGTAATGGTGTCGCAAAAGGACAAGATCCTGAACATCTCGGGCCGCTTGCGTGGCACGGATGAGGGCCAGCGGTTGGGGAACATCAGTTCGGTTGACTCGCTCGAGGAATTCCCGATCAGCGTGATCGACACGACTGCTTTCAACAGTGACGCGGCATCCTCGCATTTCGTTGCCGCGACCTCTCCGGCTTTATTGTCGATCCTCAACTCGTTGCGGCGTGTCAACAATACCTTCGGGCGTGAAGATCGACCGACCATTGATATTCTGGTGCCACCCAGCGAGCGCAATCCAGACGGGGCCACTGAAATTGTTCTGACGGAAACCGGGCAGGCACAGGTTACCACTCCGTGACGCGGTTCAAGCTGCGTCGGTATCTTCTGGACAATGCCACCTGGCTTGGCGCCGGCGTTCTTCTGACGTTTTTGTCCAGCTTCGGGCAGACATTCTTCATCTCGATCTTTGCCGGTGAAATCCGCGCGGAATTCGGCCTCGGCCACGGTGCGTGGGGTGGGCTATACACATTGGGCACAACCCTGTCGGCCATCGTGATGATCTGGGCCGGAGGACTGACGGATATCTTTCGCGTCCGGGTGCTGGGTCCGGCGGTTCTGGCTGGGTTGGCCCTGGCCGCCCTTGCCATGGCGCTGAATACCTGGCTGCTCCTGTTGCCAGTGGTGATTTTTCTGTTGCGCCTGCTGGGTCAGGGGATGAGCACACATCTGGCCGCGGTCGCCATGGCGCGGTGGTTTACGGTCACGCGGGGCAAGGCGCTTTCCATTGCATCCATCGGCTATGCCATCGGTGAGGCCCTGCTGCCCCTGATCTTTGTTGCAGCCATGGTTTACCTGGACTGGCGTTGGCTGTGGGTGGTCGCGGCAGGGATGACTGCCTTGGGAATACCCGTGTTGATGCGGCTGTTGCGCGAGGAACGAACACCGCAAAGCCTTGCCAGCGAATCCTCTGCCATTGGGATGCAGGGTCGCCACTGGAGCCGTCGCGACGCGCTGTTTGACCCCTTGTTCTGGTTCATGGTGCCCGCCGTGCTTGCGCCATCGGCATTCATCACCGCGTTTTTCTTCCATCAGGTCTATTTCGCCGAGGTCAAAGGCTGGCAGCATATCCAACTGGTCGCTCTGTTCCCGATCTTTACCGGAGTATCACTGCTGTCGATGTTTGCTGCGGGCTGGGCATTGGACAAATGGGGCACTGCACGCATCATGCCATTCTATCAGCTTCCGATGGCGGTTGGGTTTGTGATTCTGGGCATGACTGAATCAATCAGCGGCGCGACGATCGGGTTGGTGTTTCTTGGCCTGACGGTCGGAGCGAACAGCACGTTGCCCAGCGCGTTCTGGGCAGAATTCTATGGGACCCGGCATATCGGGGCCATCAAGGCGATGGCTGCGGCTGTCATGGTACTGGGGTCAGCCATCGGCCCAGGTCTGACCGGCGTTCTGATTGACCTTGGTATCCCGCTGAGCATTCAGTTTTTCTGGATTGGCCTGCTCTTCGTGCTGGTATGCAGCCTTGTTTGGGTCGGTATTTCCCGCGCGTGTCGCGACCTTTAACGCACCCGCCTGAGATACACGTAATACGCCCCGTCTCCGCCGTGGCTTATATGAGCCGGCGTGACCTGCAACACCGCCTGGGCCAGCGGTGGAATCGACAACCAGTGAGGAACCTGATTTCGCAGAACACCTCGCGGCGTCGGAATCGGACCGGGCTCGTCCCGATCCTTGCCTTTGCCGGTCACGACCAAAACCAGACGCTTACCCTGTGCTTGCGCGCTCAGGATGAATCGGATCAGCGCGGGATGGGCCGAAGCCACCCGCATACCGTGCAGATCCAGCTTGCCTTCGGGTTTCAGCTTGCCGCGCTTCATCCGACCAAAGGCCTTGTTGTCCATCTGAACCGGTGCATTGCGCAACGCATCCGTCACCGTGGGCTTCAGGTCGTTCGGTTTCGGTTTCGACTGATGGGCCTGTCCAAGTTCGAATGCCTGAAAACGGGGTTTCGGGGTTTTCTTGGGCTTGGGTTTCGGCAAAGAGGTCGGATGGATCGTCTGCGGGATTTCCGGGTGCAGCCTCTCGGCCTGTTTGGCGACCTTGCGCCACAGCTCGATCTCTTCGCTTGTCAGTTTGCGCCGGGTCATCAGAATTCATCCGGCAGCAGGGCATAGGCACGCTGGATGGGCAGCAACAGCACCATCCGACCAGGATCCTTCAGCTTGCCCGCGGCCTGACCGGCTTCGTCCCCCGTTCCGAAAAAGATATCGGCCCGCTGCGCGCCTTTGATGGCCGCACCTGTATCCTGCGCAATCATCAGGCGGTGGATCGGTTCCTTGCCGTCTTTTTCCACCCACACCGGCGCACCCAGCGGGGTATAGGCCGGATCAGCTGCGATGCTGCGCATGGTCGTGACAGATCGGTTCATGGCGCCCAGCGGCCCAAGCTCGGGCGCGACACGTGAAACTTCGCGGAAAAACACGTATGATGGGTTGTGGAGCAGCAATTCCGCGCCGGCCTCGGGGTTCTTGCGCACCCAGGCGCGGATCATCTGCGCGCTGACCTCATGCGCGCCAAGAATGCCGCGCCGCACCAGTTCCACGCCAATTGACCTGTAGGGATGCCCGTTCGCACCGCCATACCCGACGCGCAAAGCGCCGCCATCCGGCAATCGAACGCGGCCCGAACCCTGGATTTGCAGAAAAAACAACTCTACAGGGTCATCGACCCAGGCAATCTCAAGCCCGCGGCCCTGCATGACATCACTGGTCAGGATTTCTCGCCGGCTCAGCCAGGGCCCCTCAGCGCGGGCCTCGGGCGGCATTTTGTAGATGGGGTATTTGAAACGATCCGTCCGGGTACGTGCACCATCAAGTTCGGGTTCGAAATACCCCGTGAACAGGGCATCCTCACCATCCTCGACCAGAACAGGGCGAAAAAAGAGCTCAAAGAACGACCGTGCCGCTTCGGCATCATAGGTTCTTGCCACACCGCACAGGGCCCGCCAATCGGGATCCTTCAGATCCCCGCAGGTGTTCAGAAAAACTGACAGGGCTGCACCGTGGTCATCCTCGGCCCAGCCACGCAGATCTTCGAACGACAGAATGGATCGCGTTGCCTCGGCCCCGGCAGCGCTGGCAGTGGTCATTGCACCCACCAGTAAAAGCGACCGGAGCGTGGCAATCATGCGTCCGTGGCAACAAGCAGCCAGTTCGGATCGTCCTTGCCCATCACACGGGCAAAGGTCCAGCTGTCCTTTTGGCGTTTCACGGTGTTGGGGCTGCCTTCGACGATATCGCCACCGCGATCCCGCACGACCGATGTCAGTTCACCCACGAATTTCATGGTGATCTCGGCCTGATTGGTATCCTTGTCGAATTTCACATCCGTCAGGGTCGTCTCTCGGACACCGATGAACTCGGCCTCGATCGTCAGGCCCTGATCTTCTCGTGCGGCGACGCCCGCAACGAAGGATTCAAAAACTTCTTCCGACAGGAATGGCTGGATCTCGTCCAGGTTGCCCTTCTCAAACCCCATCACGATCATTTCATAGGCACCGCGGGCACCCTGAACAAACTCGGTGACGGAAAAACCGGGTTCAACGCGTTTCATCCCCGCCAGCGTCTGTGCCAGCTCGCTGTCTTCCGGGACATGGTCTGTGATGTCATGATCCGGGCCGCCTTCGATCACTTCGAAATCGCGGCGCGACTTATGCGCTTCGGGCTGCTGCTGCACAGGCGGTTTCTCAAAACCTTCACGCGTGCCCAACACGCTCTTGAGGCGCAGGATCAGGAAAACGGCAATTCCGGCCAGGACCAGCAACTGGATCATGGGTTCGTTCATTTCATCCTCTTTTCAGGACCGCGGCTTTGTATACGCGGCCTCATGCCACTATGTAGGTGACCGTAGGTGGCAAGTCCACAGCCCGGCCTAAGGGAAAGGATAACGCAAATGTATCTGTTCTTGGCATTTTTGTTGGTGCCCATCATCGAGATCGCGCTGTTTATTCAGGTTGGCGGGTTGATCGGCTTGTGGCCAACCCTTGCCATCGTAGTGCTGACGGCGGTTTTGGGCACTGTTTTGGTGCGGACACAAGGTCGCATGGCGTTGGGAAACCTGCAACGGTCGTTTGCCGAACTGGACGACCCGACCGAGCCGCTGGCTCATGGTGCGATGATCCTGTTGTCGGGCGCTTTGTTGCTTACACCGGGATTCTTCACTGATGCCATTGGATTTGCGTTGCTTGTTCCCGGCGTGCGGGTTGCGGTTTTCAGGTATCTCAGATCGAAAGTCACCGTTACCCGGTTTCAGATGGGCCAAGGCCCCGGTTTTCAGTCTCGGGGAAATCCGTTCGATCAGGGTGACATCATAGATGGCGACTTTACCGAGGTCCGCCCGAAAAATGATCCGTCAAAACCGTCTAAATGGGTGGAAGGCCCCCACCGGCATTGAGGTGCCGCGCCCAACTTGATAAGCAGTGGCGAATTTCATTTTTGGAGTAGATCCATGGCCGAAGAAAAAGCTGCAGAAAACACTGCGGCCAAAGCCGCCCCGCAAGTTCAGATGCGTGTTCTGGGGCAGTTCATCCGCGACATGTCCTTTGAGAACGTTATGGCCCAGAAGGGTGTTTCCGGTGACGTACAGCCCGAAATCGCGGTTCAGGTGAATCTGGATGCCAAGAAGCGCCCGGCTGACCACCAGTTCGAAGTGTCGATCAAGCTGAACCTGACATCCAAAGCCAAAGGCCTAGAAGACGTTCTGTTCCTGTGTGAACTGGACTATTGCGGCCTGTTCCACGTGGAAGGTGTGCCGGAAGACCAGCTGCACCCGTTCCTGATGATCGAATGCCCGCGGATGCTGTTCCCGTTCCTGCGCCGCATCGTCAGCGACATCACCCGTGACGGCGGTTTCCCACCGGTGAATCTGGACAATATCGATTTCGTCGCCCTGTACCGCAACGAATTGATGCGTCGTCAGGCCGAACAGTCCCAGAAGACAGACGCCTGAGGGTTTGGCCCGTGCCTGACGGGTTCAGGTGCGGGTCCATAGGGCATTTTCGCCCAGTTTTTCTATGAATGCATCATGTGCCGCGCGTTCATCCTCGGTAATACGAGACGGCAGTGGCGTTGCTCGTGGTGCCGGTCGCCAATCATCGCCGCCGCCTGCCACGGATGATGCAGATGTTGACAGTCCAAAATCGGGCTGTCGTCCTCCGATCAGCTCAAGATAAACCTCGGCCAGGATTTCCGAGTCGAGCAACGCGCCGTGCAGCACACGGTTCGAGTTGTCGATATTGAAGCGACGGCAAAGCGCATCCAGTGAGGCCGGCGAACCGGGAAACCGTTTGCGCGCAATCGCCAGCGTATCCAGCGCCTGTTCCATCGGGATGAGCGGGGCACCCATCCATTTCAGTTCGGCATTCAGGAACTTCATGTCGAAAGATGCATTGTGGATCACCAGCCGCGCATCGCCGACGAATTCGCGAAAAGCGTGACCGACCTTGGCAAAAACCGGTTTGTCTTTCAGCGTCACTTCACCCTTTTCCGGCGGACGTGGGTTTTCCAACAGGTCCGGGCCGATGCCATGCACGCCAAATGCCTCTTCCGGCATCGAACGTTCGGGGTTGATGTAGACGTGATAAGTCTCACCCGTTGCGACGTGGTTCCACAGTTCAACGGCGCCGATTTCCACGATCCGATCACCGCTTTCGGGATCGAAACCCGTGGTTTCGGTGTCGAGTACAATTTCACGCATCTGCCATCCCCGCCCGTATTTGCCTGACCACATCCTGCACCTGCGCGCGGGCGTGGTCCAGAGTGTCGGTCACGATGACGTAATCCGACCGCGCGCATTTTTCTTCATTCGGCATCTGCTTGGCGCGGATTTGCTCGAACTGCGCCTCGGTCATTGTGCCCCGTTCCATGACACGCCGCTTTTGCTCGTCGGCCGGGATCGAAACACAAGCCACCGCGTCCATCGCCGCGTCACCGCCCGTTTCAAACAAAAGCGGAATGTCGAAGACCAAGATGTCGTTTGTCGCGGCTTCACGAAATGCAGCGCGGTCAGCAGCGACCAGAGGGTGGACAATGGCTTCGATGGCCTTCAGCGCAGCAGGATCGGCGGCAATTATCTGTTTCAGCGCCTCCCGGTTGACCGCTCCGTCCTGAATGGCTGACGGAAACAATCGTTCCATGGGGCCAACGGCCGCGCCCTCCCTGGAATACAGGCGATGCACCGCCGCGTCCGCATCCCACAAGGCACAACCTTCTTCGACGAACATCTGCGCCGTTGTGCTTTTCCCCATGCCGATGGAACCGGTCAGGCCAAGCGCAAAACTCATGCCAAGGCCGCCGCACGTGCATCAGCATCAACTTCGGGGCGCACGCCGAACCAGCGTTCGAAACCGGGCACTGCCTGATGCAACAACATGCCCAGCCCATCGACTGCGGTGCATCCAGCCTGTTCAGCGGTTTGCAACAGGCGGGTTTTCAATGGCGCATAAACCAGATCCGTCACCACGGCACCGGGCTGCAACCCGTCAAGGGGAACCCGCAATTCCGGTTGGCCTTGCATGCCCAACGAAGTGGTGTTCACCACGAGTTCTGCGTTTTCGATGACATTTCCGGCCTGAACCCAATCCACCACGTGGATACGTTGACCGAATTCCTCTTTCAGATGATCCGCTCGGGCGCGGGTTCGGTTGGTCAGCAGGATTTCCGGAACACCCGCGTCAGACAATGCCTGCAACACGGCGCGCGCGGCCCCTCCGGCCCCGAAGACAACAGCCGGTCCGTCCTTTGCATTCCAGTCTGGCGCACCGGTGCGAAGATTCTCCATGAACCCGTACCCGTCAGTGTTATCCGCGTGGATCGAGCCATCTTCACGAAACACCAGAGTGTTCGCCGCACCTATCACCGTTGCGCGGTCAGACGCATGATCCGCGATCTTCAGAGCGGCTTCCTTGTGGGGAACGGTCACATTGGCGCCGACAAAACCCGCCTTGGGTAGGGTGCGCAGCACAGTTTCCAGGTCGGCGGGTGCCACATCCATCGGGATGTAATGACCGGCAAGACCGTATGTCTTCAACCAATGACCATGCAGTTTGGGGGATCGTGAGTGACCAATGGGATGTCCAATCACACCGGCCAAAGGAACCCGATAGTCCGTCATTGATCGATTACCCCTTTGACAGCCAGAAAGTTGAGCAGTTCCAACAGGGGCATACCCAAAACGTTAAAATAGTCGCCGTCAATGGTGGCGAACAGGCGGACACCTTCTTCCTCCAGCTTGTAAGCTCCGACGGCGTGGCGGATACTGTCCCAGTTTCGCGCGACGTAATCTTTCAGATAGGCGTCGGAACTGGCCCGCATCCGCAATCGTACCTGCCCCACATGCCTCCAGACCGGCTGAGCATTCTGATAGATCACCGCTGCGGACAAAAGCATATGCCGCTTGCCACGCATGGCTTTCAGCTGAGCCAACGCCTGTTCGGGGGTTTCCGGCTTTGACATCAGCTGACCGTCAAAATCCAGAACCTGATCGCATCCCAGCACCATGGCACCGGGGTTTTTGTCGCTGACCTTCCGTGCCTTCATTTCTGCGAGTGTATCGGCAATGTCCCGCGGAGATGCGTTTTCAGCCAGCAGGGCGCGTTTGGCCGTCTCTTCATCCACGCGCGCGGCTTGAACCAAAAACGGTACGCCTGCATTTTCAAGCAGCTGCGCGCGAATAGCAGACCCGGAAGCAAGAAGAATGGGGACAGACATGTGGAAAACCCCGTGTGCAAATCATTGAGAGTTCAGGGGTGCTTTGTATGGTTTTCCAGTTGACACGCAACCCCGGGGATTTCGCGCCAGAGATCCCCGAGTCGCTCAAATCCCATCCCGTCCGGACAAGGATAAGTCAGTTTCTCTGGAAAAGCCCGATATCCCAAATTCTCCTACCAGTTATCCCCAAGTGGAACAAGGAATACTGATAATAAATAATTGATTTTAAATGATAAAAATATCCACCAACAGAATCACATGAAAAATTCCGTGTTCTGTCCACCTGGGGAAAACACTTGTGTAAAAAAGTAATCCACGGATTTTACTCACCCTACAAAACCATCATCCTTTTTCTTTTCTTATTTTTTTATTAGGGAGGGTTCCGAACAACGCCCGGAGCCGAAATGACCGATCTTCTGTTCACTTTGTACCCATGGGTGAAATCGCTCCATATCATGGCGGTGATTTCTTGGATGGCGGGCCTGTTCTATCTGCCCAGGTTGTTTGTCTATCACGTCGAAAAGGCACAGGCCGTAGAAGGCGCACAGGACATTTTCTTTGAAATGGAAGAAAAGCTGCTGCGTGTGATCATGAGACCGGCGATGATCGTTGCGTGGGTTTGTGGTTTGATCATGGTGTTCACGCCGGGCATCGTGGGGTGGGATTGGAGCTGGCCTTGGGTCAAGGGCGCTGCCGTAATCGGCATGACCTGGTTTCATCACTGGCTGATGGCGCGACGCAAGGATTTTCTGGAAGGGCGAAACATGCTCAGTGGGCGGCAGTTTCGCATGATGAACGAGGTCCCGACCGTTTTGATGGTTGCCATCGTTCTGGCGGTTGTTCTGAAGTTCTGAGGGCCTGTTTGACTCCGCCCGGCACTGCGCTTATGTAGGGATCAACACGCCCGTCCGGGCGGCGTATCTTCCATACTGAAATTCCACTTCGTGCCGCGCTGTCAGCGGTGAAGGTATATATCATGACAACCGAATCCCTGAATCTTGCTGATCTGAAAGCCAAAAGCCCCAAAGACCTTCTGGCGATGGCCGAAGAGCTGGAGATCGAAAACGCCTCGACCATGCGCAAGGGCGAGATGATGTTCCAGATCCTGCGTGAACGCGCCGATGAAGGCTGGACCGTTGGTGGCGATGGCGTGCTTGAAGTGCTTCAGGACGGTTTCGGCTTCCTGCGCTCGCCCGAGGCGAACTATCTGCCCGGCCCGGATGACATCTATGTCTCGCCCGAGATGATCCGCCAGCACTCATTGCGGACAGGGGATACCGTGGAAGGCGAGATCAAAGCCCCGGATGAGAATGAGCGCTATTTCGCGCTGACGAAGGTGACCAAGATCAACTTCGAAGACCCGGAAAAGGCCAAGCACAAGATCCTGTTCGACAACCTGACGCCGCTTTATCCGGATGAGCGGCTGAAGATGGAGATCGAGGATCCGACCATCAAGGACAAATCGGCCCGGGTGATCGACCTGGTCGCGCCGATCGGCAAGGGCCAGCGGTCGTTGATCGTGGCGCCGCCGCGCACCGGTAAGACGGTGATCCTGCAAAACATCGCGCATTCGATCGAGCGCAACCACCCGGAATGCTACCTGATCGTCCTGCTGATCGACGAACGCCCGGAAGAAGTCACCGACATGCAGCGTTCGGTGAAGGGCGAGGTGGTATCCTCGACCTTTGATGAACCCGCGACCCGCCACGTGGCCGTGTCGGAAATGGTCATCGAAAAAGCCAAGCGTTTGGTCGAGCATAAACGAGATGTTGTTATTCTTCTCGACTCGATCACAAGACTTGGTAGAGCCTTTAACACAGTGGTTCCATCCTCGGGTAAGGTTCTGACCGGTGGTGTGGACGCAAACGCCCTGCAACGGCCCAAGCGTTTCTTTGGTGCGGCGCGGAACATCGAGGAAGGCGGATCGCTGACCATCATCGCAACCGCACTGATCGATACCGGCAGCCGGATGGACGAGGTCATCTTTGAGGAATTCAAAGGTACAGGCAACTCGGAAATCGTTCTGGATCGCAAGATCGCGGACAAGCGTGTGTTCCCGGCCATCGACATCCTCAAATCCGGCACGCGGAAAGAGGATCTTTTGGTCGACAAGGGCGATCTGGCCAAGACCTTCGTTCTGCGGCGTATCCTCAACCCGATGGGCACGACCGACGCAATCGAGTTCTTGTTGTCCAAGTTGAAGCAGACAAAGACAAACAGCGAATTCTTCGATTCCATGAACACCTGACACTGGTCTTTAACTCTAGCGAGGCCTTCGAATGGATACGATATTCGCCTTGGCCAGCGCGCAGGGCAAAGCCGGGGTGGCGGTCATCCGCCTCTCGGGTCCGGACTCCCATTCAGCAGCGGCGCGTCTGACGGGTGGTGCGCTGCCAAAGCGTGGCATGGTCCTGCGCACTCTGACCGATCATGGCGGATCACGTTTGGACGACGGATTGGTCTTGACCTTCCAGGCCCCGGCCAGTTTTACCGGTGAGGACGTGGCCGAGCTTCAGATTCATGGAAGCACCGCCTCTGTCAACGCCGTGCTGCGTTGCCTGTCGGATATGGAAGGGTTGCGCATCGCTGAACCGGGTGAGTTCACGCGTCGGGCGCTGGAAAACGGCAAGATGGACCTGACTCAGGTTGAAGGCCTGGCCGATCTAATCGATGCAGAAACGGAAGCACAACGCAAGCAGGCGCAGACCATTCTGGCGGGCGAGTTGGGCACGTTGGCCGAACGGTGGCGTCGGGATTTGATACGGGCTACGTCCCTGTTGGAGGCTGTCATAGATTTTGCGGATGAAGAAGTTCCCACCGATGTGACGCCGGAAGTGCGCGAGCTGATCCAAGGCGTCATGTCGGACCTTCATCGTGAAGCAGATGGCGTCAAGATTGCCGAGCGAATTCGTACAGGTTTCGAGGTTGCGATCGTCGGCCTTCCGAATGCGGGAAAATCCACTCTTTTGAATGCTTTGGCAGGCCGTGAGGCGGCCATTACTTCGGAATATGCCGGGACCACGCGCGATGTGATCGAAGTGCGAATGGATCTGGCTGGTTTACCGGTGACCTTGCTGGATACGGCAGGGCTGCGAGAGACCGAAGATCATGTCGAAAACCTGGGTATCGAGCTTGCGCGCAGCAGAGCGGAGGCCGCCGACCTTCGCGTGTTCCTGTCTGAAACACCGAAGGACCTGGGGGTGAAAATGCGGGAAGATGATATACATGTTTTGCCCAAAGCAGACCTTCGGGGGATTGGGGGAAAGGGTGTATCAGGGAAGACAGGCCAGGGAATAGATGCGTTGGTAGACCAGATATCGTGTGTTTTGCGTCAACGAACTACTACCCATGGTATTGCAACTCGGGAACGTCACCGCATTGCAATCACCAGAGCATTGGACTCACTCACATCTGCAATCTCGGTTCTGGAATCAGGCCCAGACCTGTATGATATCGCAGCAGAGGAGCTGAGAACCGCCATACGCGCCCTTGAATCCCTGGTGGGCAGAATAGACGTGGAAACTCTGTTGGATGAAATCTTCTCCAGCTTCTGTTTGGGAAAATAAGGAGTGTTTCACGTGAAACATTCGAAGTTTGATGTCATCGTGATCGGCGCAGGTCACGCCGGAACCGAGGCCGCCCATGCATCCGCCAGAATGGGTGCTACAACTGCGCTGGTGACGCTGTCTGCAACGGACATTGGCGTCATGTCCTGCAATCCAGCGATTGGCGGTTTGGGGAAAGGCCATCTTGTGCGTGAGATTGACGCCTTGGATGGCGTCATGGGTCGCGTGGCGGATCAGGCCGGCATTCAGTTTCGATTATTGAACCGTCGAAAGGGGCCCGCCGTTCAGGGGCCGAGAGCGCAGGCGGATCGCGCCCTTTATCGTCTTGCCATGCAAGCGGTAACGGAGAAGCAGGATAACCTGTCCATCGTTGTCGGAGAGGTTGTCGATTTCCTGATGAACGGCGAAAAGGTTGCAGGTGTTGTTCTTTCCGATGGATCAGAACTTTCCGCCCGCACCGTTATTCTGACGTCCGGTACCTTTTTAAGGGGCATCATCCATATTGGTGACGTGTCTCGCCCAGGCGGAAGAATGGGGGATCGGCCCTCCATCAAACTGGCAGAGCGGTTGGATGGATACGGTCTTCCTATGGGGCGATTGAAAACCGGCACACCGCCGCGTCTGGACGGGCGGAGCATTGATTGGTCCGATCTTGAAAGGCAGGACGGCGACGATGAGCCAACCCTGTTTTCTTTCATGTCGAAATCCGTTGTCGCGCCCCAGATTTCTTGCGGAATTACACATACAAATGCGCGAACGCATGAGATCATTGCGGAAAATCTTTCGAAATCTGCCATGTATGGCGGTCACATCGATGGGGTAGGCCCGCGTTATTGCCCTTCGATCGAAGACAAGATCGTACGCTTCGCCGACAAGGAATCGCATCAAATCTTCCTTGAACCCGAAGGGATCAACGACCACACAATCTATCCGAACGGCATATCGACATCTCTGCCCCAGGATGTTCAGCTGGACTATGTGCGGTCAATCAAAAGCTTGGAAAATGCAGAAATTCTGCAACCGGGATATGCAATCGAATACGACTATGTTGATCCACGTGTCCTGAGCGCTTCTTTATCCTTGCCGGCTGTTCCCGGACTATATCTAGCGGGACAGATAAATGGGACCACAGGATATGAGGAAGCCGCGGCTCAGGGCATGGTGGCGGGCCTCAACGCGGCGTTGGAGACCCAAGGGCGGGAGCCCATCCATTTTACACGATCCGATAGTTATATTGGCGTAATGATCGACGATTTGACAACTCGAGGGGTTGCCGAACCTTACCGCATGTTCACGTCGCGCGCGGAGTTCCGGCTATCTCTGCGTGCCGACAATGCTGATCAACGGTTGACACCGCTTGGTTTGGAGCTGGGGTGCGTCGGAGAAGGGCGCAAGATTCAGTTCGAAGATAAAATGAACCAACTTGAGAGTGTGAAGTTAAAGCTGACGGAACGCACTTACACACCCAAGGAAGTTCTCGCTGCCGGTATAAACGTTAATCAGGACGGAAACCGTAGAGATGGGATGGCAATTCTGGCATTCCCTGATACCTCGTTTGAAGATTTGTTGCCTCTCGTTCCTGATTTGCAGGACGTCGACCCAAAAATCAGGCTCCAGATCGAGCGGGACGCCTTGTATGCCAACTACATTGCCAGACAAAAGCGGGATGTCGAAGCAATGAAGCGGGATGAATCCTATGTCATACCGCATGAGTTCGACTATTTTGCCTTGGACGGCCTGTCTTCGGAGATGAAACAGAAGCTGTCGCAAGCGAAGCCCGCAAATATCGCTCAGGCAAGCCGTGTCGAGGGCGTCACGCCTGCCGCGCTGACGCTTGTTCTGGCAAAACTGCGCCGGGATCAAAGAGCTCGTCAGGCATGATGGTTGATTATTCGAAGTTTGAGGACCTGAATGTTTCACGTGAAACATTCGAGCGCCTCGTGACCTATGTTGATCTGGTGAAGCGCTGGAATCCCAAGATCAACCTCGTGTCGAAGAACAGTTTGGAGCATATCTGGGACCGGCATATTCTTGATTCCGTGCAAGTTTATCGCTGCGCTGACAGGTTTGACACCTGGGCGGACCTGGGAAGCGGAGGCGGATTCCCCGGTATGGTCTGCGCCATCATCGCCTCGGAAGAAAACCTGGGCGCCGCATTCAATATGATCGAGAGCGACCAGCGGAAATCAGCTTTCTTGCGCAGCGTTGCGCGGGAATGCGGTATTAAATGCACGGTGATTTCAAAAAGGATTGAATCGGTTGATCCTTTGGCTGCAAACATAGTTTCCGCCCGAGCGCTGGCTGACTTGCGCACCCTCTTGTCCTTTTGTGACAGGCATTTACACATCAACGGGACAGCGTTGTTGCCCAAAGGCGCAAATTGGAAAAAAGAGCTGGAAGACGCACGTGAGGAATGGAATTTCGAGGCTGAGGCGATTACAAGTTTAACTGAACCTCAAGCCGTTATCCTTAAGATAAATGGAGTATCACGTGGTTGATTTGTCTCGACCTTCAGGGCCTCGGATAATTGCTGTTGCCAATCAGAAGGGCGGGGTCGGAAAAACAACCACAGCAATCAACCTTGCAGCAGGATTGGCCGAATCCGGGTGTCGGGTCCTGGTGGTTGACCTTGACCCGCAGGGGAACGCTTCTACGGGTTTGGGTGTCGAAGATCGAGACTGGACAACTTATGATCTGATCCTTGACGACGCACCATTGGAAGCCGTCGTTCAGGAGACTGAAATCGAAGGTCTTTTCGTTGTTCCGGCGACCGTTGATCTGAGTTCCGCCGATATTGAACTGATCTCCAACGAAAAACGCAGCTATCTTTTGCATGATGCTTTGAGGCAGCCAGCCATAGATGCGTTTGAACTGGATTTTGTGCTTATCGACTGCCCGCCGTCCTTAAACTTGCTGACTGTGAATGCAATGGTTGCTTCGCATTCGGTGCTTGTTCCGCTGCAGAGCGAGTTCTTCGCCCTTGAAGGGCTTTCACAACTGATGCTCACGATTCGAGAGGTCCGCCAAACGGCGAATCCAGATCTGAGAATCGAAGGTATTGTGTTGACTATGTATGACAACCGCAACAACTTGTCCCGCCAGGTTGAAAAGGACGCGCGTGACAATCTGGGTGAGATGGTCTTTAAAACGAAAATACCCAGAAATGTGCGGGTCAGCGAAGCGCCTTCATTTGCGCTGCCTGTTTTGCAATATGACTCGGGATCGCTTGGGGCCATGGCCTACCGGCATCTTGCTCGTGAGATCTTGCACAAGAACAACAAGGCCGCTGCCTGAGCGGGAACGAGGAGGGCGACATGAGCGCCAAGAAAGCAAAGTCCAGAGGTTTGGGGCGGGGGTTGTCTGCCCTTATGGCGGATGTGAATCCTGAATCAGAAGGCCGGATTTCAACGGATGCACGCAGACCGGATCTGAAAGTCCCGATTGAAAAGTTGAAAGCCAACCCCAACCAGCCGCGCCGGACATTCATGCCCGAGCAGCTGGACGAGCTGGCAGCGTCGGTCAAGGAAAAAGGTATCATTCAGCCGTTGATCGTTCGCGCGACGGGGTCCGATGAATATGAAATCGTCGCGGGGGAACGCCGTTGGCGCGCGGCGCAGATGGCGCAACTGCATGATATCCCGGTGATTGTACGTGATTTCGATGATACGGAAGTGTTGGAAGTTGCGATTATCGAAAACATCCAACGCGCGGATCTGAACGCGGTGGAAGAGGCCGCCGGCTACAAGCAGTTGATGGACCGGTTTGGTCACACACAGGAAAAGCTCGCCGAGGCTCTGGGCAAAAGCCGCAGCCACATCGCAAATCTTTTGCGGCTTTTGTCCTTGCCGTTGGATGTGCAAACCCTTGTTATTGAAGGTAAATTATCCGCGGGACACGCAAGGGCGCTGATTACGGCGGAAAATCCGTCGGAACTTGCGAAACAGATCGTCAAGGATGGCTTGTCGGTGCGCGCAACCGAGGCTTTGGTCAAAAAACAGCAGCAAGGCAGTGCCGAGCGTTCTGCACCCCGCTCCAGAAATCTGGATGCCGGAAAGGATGCAGACACACGTGCCTTGGAAAAAGACCTGTCCGCGATCCTGGCGATGAAAGTGTCAATCAATCACAAGGCCGGAACGGAAACGGGACAAGTTGTTCTGACCTACGAAAATCTGGATCAGCTGGACGACTTGTGCGCCAAGCTCAGCCGTTAGGACGTGACCAGATAAAGATCATGACACCGCCCAGCACAACCGCCTGAATGATCAACACGAAAAGCGGTGCTGACAGCAAAACAGAGAGTCCGAAAACGGCGGCGATCGAGACGGTTGCCGCCTTTTTTGCGGCTGGTCGAATGGCGCCGGAGCTTTGCCAATCAAGAATCAGTGGCCCAAAAAGGTTATGGGTCACAAGCCAATTGTGCAGCCGCGAGGATGAGCGGGCGAAGAAAAACGCGGCAAGCAGAAGAAAAGGCACCGTAGGAAGAAGGGGCAGGACAACCCCAACAGCCGCCATGGCAACACAAAGCAATCCCAGTCCGGCCCAAAGATACTGCATGCTCAGTCCAACAGCTCCCGGATGACTGCGTTCAATACGGCGCGACCGTCTGATGTGGCGATGAGGCGCCCGTTGCTGCGCCGAACCATGTTGATGTCGGTCAGATGATCTATGGTTTCAGAGGGAAGAGAGCGGCCAGACAAACTTTGCCACCTGTCCATATCTAGTCCCTCAGTAATTCTCATACCCATCATAAGGTATTCATTTGCCTGATCTTCAAGGGGCAACGCGCTGCGGTTCTTTTCACCATTGCCTTGATTGGCGGCATCAAGCCAACGCTGGGGGTTCAGATAGGTTTCGGTCGCGTATTTCTGACCATTCAGGGTAATCCTCCCATGGGCGCCGGGGCCGATGCCCACATAGTCGCCATACCGCCAGTAAATCAGGTTGTGCTGCGACTCTGCGCCCGGTCGGGCATGGTTCGAAACTTCATAGGCCGGCAAGCCATGTGCTTCGCAGATTTCCTGCGTGGCCAGATACATGTCGGCGGCACTGTCATCTTCGGGCAGGCCGCGTAACTTACCGACGGCGTATCGATCCCCAAAGGCCGTCCCATCTTCGATCGTCAATTGATAGAGCGACAGGTGGTCGATGGCCATCGATAGCGCTTGGGTCAGTTCCTCTTGCCAGGCGTCCAGCGTCTGGTGTTGGCGCGCATAGATCAGGTCAAAGCTGACCCGGTTGAAACAGTTGTGGGCGATGTCAAAGGCGGCGCGGGCCTCTGCCACAGTGTGGATGCGGCCCAGCCGCCTCAGGTCTTCGTCATTCATCGCCTGAATGCCCATCGAAACTCGGTTCACACCCGCATCGCGATAGGCGGCGAACCGCCCGGCCTCGACCGAACCGGGATTGGCCTCGAGGGTGATTTCCATGCTATTGGCGGGCCGCCACAGGGCGCGGGCGGTGTCGATCACGGCGGCCACGGTTTCGGGCGCCATCAGCGACGGGGTGCCGCCGCCAAAGAAGATCGTGTTCAGAACCCGATCGGGCGTTTCGGCAGCAGATCGGTGAAGCTCGGACAGATAGGCATCAAGCCATTGTTTTTGATCAATATTTTTGGAAACATGGCTGTTGAAGTCACAATAGGGGCATTTGGCCTCGCAAAAGGGCCAATGCACGTACAGGCCAAAGCCCCCGTTGCGCCAATCATCCGCCAAAGCAGCCTTTCACGAACATCTCCACCGCGCGACCGCGATGGCTGATCTTGTTCTTTTCCCAGCGATCCATCTCGGCAAAGGTAATGTCGTACCCGTCGGGGACAAACATCGGATCATAGCCGAACCCATCCTTGCCGCGGATCGGCCAGACCAGATGACCGGGCGCGACGCCTTCGAACACCTCGTCGTGGCCGTCGGGCCAGGCCAGAACCAGAGTGCAGCGGAATTGGGCCGTGCGGGGGCGCGGCGCGTTTTTTGCTTCAAGCTCATCATGGGCGCGGGTCATGGCCATCAGAAAATCACGGCCATTTCCGGTTTCGGCCCAGTCGGCGGTGTACACGCCCGGCGCGCCGTCCAGCGCATCGATGGTGATCCCGGAATCGTCCGACAGGGCGGGCAGTCCGGTGGCCTGTGCGGCGGCGTGGGCCTTGATCCGGGCGTTGCCGACAAATGTGTCCTCGGTCTCTTCCGGCTCGGGCAGGTCCATCTCGGCCGCGCCCACGACCGTCACGCCAAAGGGCTCGAGCAGATGCGCCATCTCCTCAAGCTTGCCTTTGTTGTGGGTGGCGACCAGCAACCTGTCGCCGTCGAACTTGCGGGTCATGCGGTGGCGGCCTTTTGCGCGGCCGCCAGTTCGGACACGCCTTTTTCCGCCAGATCCATCAGTTGATCCATTTGGGCGCGGCTGAAGACCGAGCCTTCGGCGCTCATCTGCACTTCGATCAGTTTGCCGGATCCGGTCATGATGAAGTTGCCATCTACGCCCGCTTCGCTGTCTTCGGGGTAATCAAGGTCCAGCACCGGCTGACCTGCATAAATGCCACAGGACACGGCCGCGACCGGATCAACCAGCGGGTCCGAGATCACATCGCCGGTCTTCATCAGCTTGTTCACCGCCAGCCGCAGCGCGACCCAGCCGCCGGTGATTGACGCGCAGCGGGTGCCGCCATCGGCCTGGATCACATCACAGTCCACGGTGATCTGACGCTCGCCCAGAGCAACCCGATCGACGCCGGCGCGCAGAGCGCGGCCGATCAGGCGCTGGATTTCGACGGTACGGCCCCCTTGTTTGCCCGCGGCCGCCTCGCGCCGCATCCGCGTATTGGTGGCACGGGGCAACATGCCGTATTCGGCTGTGACCCATCCCAGGCCCGAGCCCTTGATAAACGGCGGCACGCGATCTTCGATCGTAGCGGTGCACAGAACATGCGTGTCGCCCATTTTGATCAGGCAGGAACCTTCGGCATGTTTCGTGACTCCCGTCTCGATTGAAACGGCGCGCATTTCACTTAAATCTCTTCCAGAGGGTCGCATCGGAATTCCTTTGTTTGCTGGGTTGGGGATAACGCCCCGCAGCGTTACGATGCAACCCCGATTGACCTTTCATTTGCCTGCTATTTAATGACAAACGAGCAGGGGAACACGGATGAGCGAAGCGAGCAAGATTCTGGACGAGATGAACGACCGGTCACGCGAAGTGTTCCGGCTGATTGTCGAGAGCTATCTGGAAAGCGGAGAGCCCGTCGGCAGCCGTACTTTGACGCGTACGTTGTCAGAAAAAGTCAGCGCTGCAACTGTCCGCAATGTGATGCAGGATCTGGAGTTTCTGGGCCTTCTGGATAGCCCCCATGTCAGCGCCGGCCGAATCCCGACGCAGCAAGGCCTGCGAATGTTTGTGGACGGATTGCTTGAGGTCGGCGACCTGGGTGCCGATGACCGGCAGAAACTGGAGCAGACATTAGGCTCTAACACGGGTGATGTTGGTGGAATGCTGGACCGTGTCGGCTCTGCCTTGTCAAACGTGACACAAGGGGCCTCGCTGGTTCTGACGCCCAAGCATGAATCGGAAATCAAACATATCGAATTTGTTTCTCTGGGCCATGATCGGGCTTTGGTGGTTTTGGTTTTCTCAGACGGACATGTAGAAAACCGGCTGTTCACGCCGCCACCTGGGCAAACGCCCAGTTCCATGCGCGAGGCCGCGAATTTCTTGAACGCACTCATCGAGGGGCGGACACTCAGCGAAGTGCGGCGGCAAATGCAGACGCAGATCGATGCGCGCAAGCAGGAAATCGACACTCTGGCGCGTGAGATGGTCGAAAGCGGAATGGCCGTTTGGGACGGAGACGGAAGCGACTCGGCCCGTTTGATCGTGCGCGGGCGCGCGAATCTTTTGAACGAACCCGGTCAGGCCGAGGAACTTGACCGCATCCGCACCCTGTTCGATGACCTTGAGCGCAAGCGAGACATCGCCGAATTCCTTGAATTGACCGAAGAAGGCGAGGGTGTGCGCATTTTTATCGGGTCTGAGAACAAACTTTTCTCACTTTCGGGTTCCTCTTTGGTGGTGTCTCCTTATATGAACGCTGATCGAAAGATAATCGGTGCGGTGGGGGTTATCGGACCCACACGTCTGAATTATGGGCGGATCGTACCGATCGTGGATTATACGGCGCAACTGGTCGGCAAGCTGATATACGACCGGAGCTAGAGGGTAAAAGATGGCAGAGCCGAAGAACGAAGATTTTCTGGACGATATCGCAACCGCCGAGGCCGAAGAGCTGGCCGAAGAGCTGATGGATATCAGCGAAGAAGAACTGGAACTGGACGCGCTGCGGGCCGAACGGGATGACTATAAAGACAAGTTCATGCGCGCGCTGGCGGATGCCGAAAACATGCGCAAGCGCAGCGACAAGGCGCGCCGCGATGCGGAACAGTATGGCGGGTCCAAGCTGGCCCGCGATATGCTGCCCGTCTATGACAACATGAAACGCGCCCTTGAAGCTGCGACGGATGAGCAAAAAGAAGTGGCTGCTGGTTTGCTGGAAGGCGTCGAATTGACCATGCGCGCTTTGAAGGACGTGTTCCAGAAGCACGGAATCGAAGTGATCACACCCGAAGTGGGCGACCGGTTTGATCCGAACGTGCATGAGGCCATGTTCGAGGCACCTGTTCCCGGAACCAAGGCAGGAGACATCATTCAGGTGTCCGCCGAAGGGTTCATGTTGCACGATCGTCTGCTGCGCCCGGCACAGGTGGGCGTGTCGTCAACCCCGGCAAGCTGATACGCGCCCAAGGGCACGGCCTTCGGCGAGAGTATTTGGGAAAAGATGAAGGGGCGGTCAGGATCTGGCCGCCTCTTTCAGTTTGTAGATCAGATCGAGGGCTTCGCGCGGGGTCAGGTCGTCCGGCAGGATCTGGTCCAGCATATCGGTGACGGGCGACGCCTTCGGGACCGGCGGCGGGGTTGGTGCGGCGGAAAACAGCGGCAGATCGTCGATCAGCACCTTCTGCTTGCCGCCCTCGCGCTCAGTTTTCTCCAACTGGTCCAGAACCACGCGGGCGCGTTCGACCACGGATGCGGGCAGCCCGGCCAATTGCGCGACCTGCACGCCATAGGAGCGGTCGGCGGCGCCCTTGTGGACCTCGTGCAGGAATATCACCTCGCCGTCCCATTCCTTGACCGCGACAGTGGCGTTTTCGACGCCCTCCAGCTTGCCGGCCAGCGCGGTCAGCTCGTGGTAATGCGTGGCGAACAGCGCGCGGCAGCGGTTGGCGGCGTGCAGATGTTCCAGCGTTGCCCAGGCGATGGACAGGCCGTCATAGGTGGCGGTGCCACGCCCGATTTCGTCGAGGATCACCAGCGCCCGGTCATCGGCCTGGTTGAGGATGGCCGCGGTTTCCACCATCTCGACCATGAATGTCGACCGGCCGCTTGCCAGATCGTCAGAGGCGCCCACGCGGCTGAAAAGCTGGCTGACCACGCCGATATGAGCTTGCTCGGCCGGGACGTAGCTGCCCATCTGGGCCAACAGGGCGATCAGCGCATTCTGGCGCAGGAAGGTCGACTTACCGGCCATGTTGGGGCCGGTCAGCAACCAGATGGCGGCGCCCTCCTCGGTGCTGAGGTCGCAGTCATTGGCGATGAAGGCATCACCGTTTTGCTGGCGCAGCGCGTGCTCTACCACCGGATGCCGACCCCCCTGAACACTGAACGCCCGGGAGGCGTCTACCTGTGGTCTGCACCAGTTTTCTCCGCGGGCCAGATCTGCCAGCGCGGTGGTCTGATCCAGTTCGGCCAGCCCTCGGGCGGCTTGATTAAGTCGCGCAGCGAAGCTCAAAATCTCATCAGAAAGCCTTTGATAGAGCCTTTTTTCGATCTCAAGAGCCAGGTTGCCGGCGTTCAGGATGCGGGTTTCGATCTCGCTGAGCTCAACCGTGGTGAACCGCACCTGGTTGGCGGTGGTCTGGCGGTGGATATAGGTCTCGCTGAAGGGCGGGTTCAGCATCTTTTCGGCATGGGTGGCCGTGGTTTCGATGAAATAGCCCAGCACGTTGTTGTGCTTAATTTTCAGCGAGGCGATGCCGGTGTGTTCGGCGTATTTCTGCTGAAACCCGGCAATGACCGAGCGGCCTTCGTCCCGCAGGGTGCGGGCCTCGTCCAGTTCGGCGTCAAAGCCCGGCGCGATGAAGCCGCCATCGCGCGCCAGCAGCGGCGGGTCGGCGACCAGCGCCTGATCCAGCAGGTCGAGCAGATCGTCGAATCCCACAAGGTTCTGCACCGCAGTCGCCAGCAGCACCGGCAGGTCTTGACCTTCGCAAATCCCGGCGATCGCTGCGGCTTGGGTCAGCCCGTTGCGGATGGCGGCCAAGTCGCGCGGGCCGCCTCGGTCCAGCGACAGGCGCGACAGGGCGCGGTCTAGATCGGGCGTCTTGCGCAAGGCTTCGCGCAGATCGGCGGTGATCAGGCTGTCCTGGGCGGCAAAATCGACCGCGTCCAGCCGCGCGTGGATGACATCCAGATTGCGCGAGGGGCTGGACAGACGTTGTTCCAACAGGCGTGCGCCGCCCGGGGTCACCGTGCGGTCCACCACCGACAGCAGCGATCCGGCCCGCCCGCCGGACAATGAGCGCGTCAGTTCCAGGTTGCGGCGGGTGGCCGCGTCGATCTGCACGACGCGATCTTCGGATTCTTTCAGCGGCGTTTGCAACAGGGGCAATTTGCCCTTCTGTGTGATCTCCAGATAGTCGATCAGCGCGCCCATCGCGGACACTTCGGCGCGTCCAAAGCTGCCGAACGCGTCCAGCGCGCCCACGTGAAACAACCCGCAGATGCGTTTTTCAGCCGCCGTGCTGTCAAAACTGGCCCGTCCGACAGGGGTGAGAGAAATACCCAAATCGCTGACCGGCTCATTCAGTTTTTCCTGCACGCTGTCTGCCACGATCAGTTCCGACGGGGCCAGCCGGGCCAGCTCGGGGCTCAGCCGGACCGAGGTCAGCGGCATCACGTGAAACGCCCCGGTCGATATGTCCGCCCAGGCCAGCGCGGCCTCGTCGCGCACCTCGGCATAGGCGGCCAGAAAGTTGTGGCGGCGCGCCTCCAACAGCGCGTCCTCGGTCAGGGTGCCGGGGGTGACAAGGCGCACCACATCGCGCTTTACCACCGATTTAGAGCCTCTTTTCTTGGCCTCGGCCGGGCTTTCCATCTGTTCGCAGACGGCGACGCGAAAGCCCTTGCGGATCAACGTCAGCAGATAGCCTTCGGCCGAATGCACCGGCACTCCGCACATCGGAATGTCTTCGCCATTGTGCTTGCCGCGTTTGGTCAGGGCGATGTCCAGCGCCTCGGCGGCGTTCACGGCGTCTTCAAAGAACATCTCGTAGAAGTCGCCCATGCGGTAAAACAGCAGGGCATCCGCGTGGGCCTCTTTGATTTCCAGATATTGCGCCATCATCGGCGTGACGTTGGACAAGGCTGCTCCCCTCTGGCGTATTCCGGCGCGACCTTACAAACCCGGCCCCTGCGACGAAAGGTGAAAACGTATTGTCGTTGAGACGCGCCTTTGCCTGCGCTATGAGGCAAAAGCCCAACAGATGTAAAGAAACGACATATCCGATGCCCAAAGCGAAGATTACCAAAGAAGAGGCGCTGGCCTTTCACCTCGACCCGACCCCCGGCAAGTGGGAGGTGCAGGCCACCGTCCCGATGACCACGCAGCGGGATCTGTCATTGGCCTACAGCCCGGGTGTGGCCGTCCCATGTGAAGCCATCGCCGAAGCGCCGGAAACCGCGTATGACTATACCAACAAGGGCAATCTGGTCGCTGTGATCTCGAACGGGACGGCGGTTCTGGGTCTTGGCAACCTTGGCGCGCTGGGCTCGAAACCGGTGATGGAGGGGAAATCCGTTCTGTTCAAGCGGTTCGCCGACGTGAACTCGATCGATATCGAGCTGGACACCGAAGACCCGGATGAATTCTGCCGGGCGGTTCGACTGATGGGGCCGACCTTTGGTGGCATTAACCTTGAAGATATCAAAGCGCCCGAGTGTTTCATCATCGAACAGCGCCTGAAGGAAGAGATGGACATCCCCGTCTTTCACGACGACCAGCACGGCACGGCCGTGATCTGTGCGGCCGGGCTGATCAACGCGCTGCATATCTCGGGCAAGAAGATCGAGGATGTGAAGATCGTTCTGAACGGGGCCGGGGCGGCGGGGATCGCCTGTATCGAATTGCTCAAGGCGATGGGCGCCCGCCATGAAAACTGCATCGTCTGCGACACAAAGGGCGTCATCTATCAGGGCCGGACCGAGGGCATGAACCAGTGGAAATCGGCACATGCGATCACCACGGATCTGCGGACTCTGGAAGAGGCCATGAAGGGCGCGGACGTGTTTCTGGGCGTGTCGGTCAAGGGCGCGGTCACGCAGGAGATGGTTGCAAGCATGGCCGACAATCCGGTGATCTTCGCCATGGCCAACCCCGATCCGGAAATCACCCCGGAAGAGGCGCACGAGGTCCGTGTGGACGCCATCGTGGCGACCGGACGCAGCGATTATCCGAACCAGGTCAACAACGTTCTGGGCTTTCCCTATTTGTTCCGCGGCGCGCTGGACATTCACGCCCGCGCCATCAATGACGAGATGAAGATCGCCTGTGCCCATGCACTCGCCAATCTGGCGCGCGAAGATGTACCAGATGAGGTCGCGATGGCTTATGGCAAATCGCTGACCTTCGGGCGCGACTACATCATTCCCACGCCGTTTGATCCGCGCCTGATCCACCGTATCCCGCCCGCTGTTGCCAAGGCAGGAATGGATACCGGCGCGGCCCGCCGTCCGATTATCGACATGGACGCATATGAGCTGAGCCTGAAGTCCCGGATGGACCCGACCGCAAGCATCCTGCGCGGGCTGAATGCCCGGGCGCGACAGGCGCAAAGCCGCATGATTTTTGCCGAGGGCGATGATCCCCGCGTGCTGCGTGCCGCCGTCATGTACCAACGTTCAGGCTTTGGTAAGGCGCTCGTGGTCGGTCGGGCAGATGATGTTAAAGACAAACTGGAAGCCACCGGTCTTGGTGATGCTGTGCGGGAAATCGAGGTTGTGAACGCTGCCAACACCGCGCATCTCGAGACCTATTCGAATTTCCTCTATGAGCGTTTGCAGCGTAAAGGCTTTGACCGCAAGGATATTCACCGACTGGCAGCGCGGGACCGCCATGTGTTCTCATCCCTGATGCTGGCCCATGGCCACGGAGACGGGTTGGTCACAGGTGCAACACGAAAATCGGCACACGTAATTGATCGTATCAATCATGTGTTCGATGCCGATGCCGCCCATGGTGCTGCCGGTGTGACGGCACTTCTGCATAAAGGCCGGATCGTTCTGATCGGCGATACACTGGTGCATGAATGGCCGGATGAAAACGATTTGGCCAACATTGCCGAGCGTTCCGCAGCAGTGGCCCGACATATGGGTCTGGAGCCCCGGGTTGCTTTTGTCAGCTTCTCGACATTTGGATACCCGGTTTCGGAACGTGCCGAGAAGATGCACCGAGCGCCGGCGGTTCTGGACCAGCGCGGTGTCGATTTCGAGTATGAGGGCGAAATGACAGTGGATGTTGCCCTGAACGTGGATCAGCAAGCGGCTTATCCGTTTTCACGCCTGACTGGGCCTGCGAACATCCTGATCGTCCCTGCGCGGCACTCAGCGTCGATTTCGACCAAGCTGATGCAGGAAATGGGCGGTGCCACCGTGATCGGGCCGATCCTGTCGGGCGTCGACAAGCCGATTCAGATTTGCTCGACCGTCTCAACCGCGAACGATATTCTGAACATGGCCATTCTGGCCTCGTGCGACATCGGATAAGCCATGACAATCTGGAACCTCGGCTCGATCAACGCGGATATGGTTTATGACCTGCCGCATCTGCCTGCGCCAGGGGAAACTCTGGCCGCCCACGGGCTGGACCGGTTCCTTGGCGGGAAAGGTGCCAATATGTCGGTGGCGGCCGCGCGGGCCGGATCACGCGTCAGCCATATCGGCGCCGTTGGGCATGATGGGCGCTGGGCGAAGGATCGACTGACGGAATATGGTGTGGACACACGCTATATCTCTGAGGTGGATCTGCCGACCGGGCACGCGATCATTGCGGTGGACGCCGAGGGTGAGAACCTGATCATCCTCTATCCGGGGGCCAACCATGCCTTGGATATCAGCCATCTGGGGCAGGCGCTGTCATCGGCAAGCACCGGTGATCTGCTGATCTTGCAGAATGAAACCAACGCACAGGTCGAAGCCGCGCAATTCGGGCGCAAACTTGGAATGACCGTGTGTTATGCCGCCGCACCCTTTCAGGCACAGGCGGTTCAGGCGGTTTTGCCCTATCTGGATTTCCTGATCCTGAACGAAATCGAGGCCGAACAGTTGCGGCAGGAAACCGGGATGGGTGCGGCTGATCTGCCTGTGCGGCATGTCATTGTCACGCTGGGCGCAAAAGGGGCACGGTATTTGCAGCAGGGCAATGACCCGGTGGAATTTTCGGCCCACAAGGTGCAGGCCGTGGATACCACCGGGGCAGGTGATACTTTTACCGGCTACGTACTGGCTGGAATGGATCGGGGAATGCCGATGGAACAGGCCATTCTGCAAGCGAACCGCGCCGCTGCCCTGATGGTCACGCGGCACGGGACTGCGGATGTCATTCCCGATCTGAGAGAAGTGCGCGACGCGACCTTCGATTAAGAACCGGCAAAAGGTGCATCTGAACCCCAAAGCTGTTTGACACGCGCGTCACGGCCACAGGCTTTGCGATATGCTTTATAGGCGTTTTGCTGACGTTTGGGCCCAAAGCGGGTAAGGATCAGCTTGTTCCCTTTGTAGTAATCCTGATGATAGGCCTCGGCAGGGTAAAACGTGCCCGCCTTCAGGATCGGGGTGACAACATTTTGACCCAGGGCTCGTTGTGCTTCTTTCTTCGCCTGTTCAGCCAACGCTTTTTCGCCTGTGTTAGAGACGAATATCGCAGTTCGATAGCTGTCGCCCCGATCGCAGAACTGGCCGCCGGCATCCGTCGGATCAACCGAACGGAAGAACATGTTCAGCAGTGTTTCACGTGAGACGCGGGCCGGGTCAAAAGTGATCTGAACCGCTTCATAATGGCCGGTGCCACCCTTGGAGACCTGATCATAGGTGGGGTTGGCCGATTTGCCGCCGGTATAGCCCGACACGGCCCCGATAACGCCCGGTACAGATTCAAAATCGGACTCGACACACCAGAAACACCCCCCTGCAACTGTCAGCGTTTCGGCACCTGCCGCAGGGGCAGGCAGGGCGCGCAGCATCATCGCAAGTGTGATCAGGGCAAACAAAATGGCCGGTTTGAAGGCGTCCAGATAAGCAGTCCGTGACATGTCGGGTCTCCTTTCCGCACCAAGGTGAACCGAACCCGGATGACATTCAATTGCCTGACATCTGATGTCACGGGCTGGTGAGGCAAGTTTATCGGCGCCGGATGTCAGTGGAACACCTTGCGCCGAGCCGTCTTGGCGGTGGGACAGGGTGCCCCGGCGGGGGGCAGTCCGCGATGAACCTGCCTTCGGCTTAACCCAGCAACTGCCCCAGTTTCATCGCAACGCCCATATTGCCCGAGATTTTGAGCTTGCCCAAAGCGACACCTGTCATCGGGTTCAGTTTTCCGGTCAAAAGCTTGGTCAGGTTGTCCTGCGAGATGCGGATCGTGCAATCCGTTTCCTGATCCAGTGTCGATGCCTGACTGTCGGCCAGAACAATCACGCCGTCCTCGCCACAATCGAATTTCAATGAGCCGTCAAAGGTTTTGCCGTTCAGGCCTTTTTGAATTTCGTCGGCGATATGCTGAAGCATCCGGGTTCCTTTCGCAGTTTCCGAATGCGTAAAGCGTCAGGTATCGAACAGGCAAGGCTGACCCAACTGGAACTTCCGATCACGATGCGCCAAGGCTCTGAACGGTTCGTGCGCAAGGCTCGCCGTCGTAGAAAGCATCAAGAACGGCCTGAAACTCTGCCGGAGCATCTGCCACCGAGGAAAACAATGTCATCGAAGAGCGAAGCTTTTTTGCGTCAATCCCGCCCAGAATGTCGCTGGCGTCGCGCCCCTGATGCAGCAACATCAACGAGGCCGCTTGTGTCAGACGGCGGCGCAGTACGGGGTGGTTCAGATAGCGCGTGGCTTCGTCCAGATCTTCGATGCCGTAAAGCTGCGCCATATGGGACTGGCCCAGCTCGGCCAGTTGCGGAAACACGAACCACATCCAGTGGCTGGTTTTCTGCCCCTGTTCCAGTTCGCGCAGGACATCGGCCCAAACCGTGTCCTGCGCCTCGATGAACATATCGAGTTCGTCGTCGTTATCGTCTTCGTCGATCACTTGGACAAACGCTTGTCGCGTGCGGCCAGCAGTTTCAGACGCAGCGCGTTCAGCTGGATGAAGCCTGCCGCGTCGGTCTGATCATAAGCACCTGCATCTTCTTCAAAAGTGACATGCGCCTCGGAATACAGCGAGTAATCTGACCAGCGGCCCACGGTCGAGGCCAGACCCTTGTACAGCTTCACCCGTACGGTGCCGGTGACATGTTCCTGGCTCTTGTCGATGGCGGCTTGCAGCATCTCACGTTCAGGTGAGTACCAGAAGCCGTTGTAGATCAGTTCCGCATATTGCGGCATCAACTGGTCTTTCAGGTGCATCGCGCCGCGGTCCATGGTGATGGATTCGATGCCGCGATGCGCCTCAAGCAGGATGGTGCCGCCGGGCGTCTCATAGATACCGCGCGACTTCATGCCCACGAAACGGCCTTCCACAAGGTCCAGACGACCGATGCCGTGCTTGCCGCCATATTCGTTCAGCTTGGTCAGTAGGGTGGCCGGGCTCATCGCCTCGCCATTGATGCTGACCGCGTCGCCTTTTTCAAAGCCGATTTCGATGAACTCCGGCTCGTTCGGGGCATCTTCGGGGTGGACCGTGCGCTGGTACACATAATCAGGCGCCATATCTGCAGGATCTTCCAGAACCTTTCCTTCGGACGAGGTGTGCAGCAGGTTGGCATCGACCGAGAAGGGCGCCTCGCCACGCTTGTCCTTGGCGATCGGGATCTGGTTCTGTTCCGCAAACTCCAGCAACTTGGTGCGGCTGGTCAGGTCCCACTCGCGCCACGGTGCGATCACTTTGATATCGGGGTTCAGTGCGTAAGCCGCCAGTTCGAACCGTACCTGATCGTTGCCCTTGCCGGTCGCACCGTGGGCGACCGCATCGGCACCCGTCGCTTCGGCGATCTCAACCAGACGCTTCGAGATCAGCGGCCGCGCGATGGACGTGCCCAGCAGGTACAGCCCTTCGTACTGCGCATTGGCGCGGAACATCGGGAAGACGAAGTCGCGGACAAATTCTTCGCGGATATCCTCGATATAGATGTTCTCGGGCTTGATGCCCAGCAGCTCGGCCTTTTTGCGAGCAGGCTCCAGCTCCTCACCCTGACCCAGATCGGCGGTGAAGGTCACGACCTCACAGCCATATTCGGTCTGCAACCATTTCAGGATGATCGAGGTATCAAGGCCACCGGAATAGGCCAGAACAACTTTCTTGGGCGCGGACATCTGACTTCCCTTTATTCGTAGAACGATTGGCCCCTAGCGGGTTTTGCACGCGGGGGCAAGTTGTGAGGATTGACGCAGTGCCTGAATTGGGGTGAAACGGTTGCAGAGAATAACAAGCATTGGTTGAAGGGGCGGTTTCAAATGTTGGGATGGCAAATATTCGTGCATTCGGTGCGGATGGTATTTGGAAACATCAAGCAGGTGCTACAGATTACGGTTGGCCCTGCCCTGATTGCGACGATCATCATCGTGGGCGTGTTCATGGCGCTTGGTATTCCGCTTGAGGCGCTGGATGAAAGCGCAGTTGATCTGCCACCGGGTGTAACCGCAGGTTCAGCCTTTGTTTTTGTGGTCGTTTTGCTGGCGGTAATGTTCGTCACCATGTTCTGGATTGCGGTGTCATGGCACCGCTTTATCCTGATGGAAGAGTACCCCACGGGAATACTGCCGACCTTCCGTTTCGACAGGATTCTTGCCTATTTCGGTCGTTTTCTGATGTTGGGGATTTTGATGGTTATCGCTTATATCCCCATGGGTCTGGTCGCTGCTGCATTAGGCGAAGGTCTTGCAGGGCTTTCGATCATTCTGATGATTGCATACTCCGTTTTTCTGGTCGTATGCTTCTATCGCCTGTCAATTATTCTGCCCGCGGCGGCGATAGGAAATCCCATATCGCTCGGTGAGGCTTGGAACAACACATCCGGGGTCAGCGGTGCAATCTTGTTGCTGCTCCTCGTTGCATTCCTGTTCCAGGTGTTGGTGCAGCTGGCTTTCGCCGCCTTGGCAATAATACCGGTGCTGGGCGTTTTGCTGACAGTGTTCTTCGGCACGCTCATCCTTCCGATGATCAACGTCAGTATCTTTACTACAATGTACGGCGTCTTCATCGAAAAGCGCGAACTGTCATAAGCGGCGTACACATATGTATTCCTTGCCCTTATCGCGACGATGGGGCAGGGAAACGGGCATGACTGATTTCATGACCCGCGCCCGCGCCGCCGAACAGGCGATGCGCTCTGTGTTTCCGGCGACGCCATTGCAGCGGAATGCCCATCTGTCTGACCGCTACGGCGCCGATATCTGGCTCAAGCGCGAGGACCTCAGCCCGGTGCGGTCCTACAAGATCCGCGGTGCGTTCAACGCGATGCGCAAGCAGCAGGGGCAGGACCTGTTCGTCTGTGCCAGCGCGGGCAACCACGCGCAGGGC
Organism: Ruegeria sp. HKCCD6157; assembly: GCF_013110685.1. Lineage (NCBI taxonomy): Bacteria > Pseudomonadati > Pseudomonadota > Alphaproteobacteria > Rhodobacterales > Roseobacteraceae > Ruegeria > Ruegeria sp. HKCCD6157. Next base: position 281,276 of record NZ_WVRB01000002.1, on the reverse strand, counting down.
GTGGCGTTCATGTGCAAGCATCTGGACGTCAAAGGCGTGATCTTCATGCCGGTGACGACCCCGCAGCAGAAAATTCAAAAGACCAGAATCTTCGGCGGCGACAATATCGAGATTCACCTGACCGGCGACTATTTCGATGACACGCTGGCCGCCGCGCAAGCGTGGTGCACACAGCAGGGCGGGTATTTTCTGTCTCCGTTTGACGACGTGGATGTAATCGAAGGACAGGCATCATTGGCGGTCGAGATCGAAGAGCAAATGGGCGGTGTGCCGGATCACGTCGTTCTGCCGGTTGGCGGCGGCGGCATGTCCTCGGGCGTGGCCACGTGGTTCGGGGATCGCAGCCATTGTCTGTTTGTCGAACCGGCCGGAGGTGCCTGTTTGCGCGCTGCGCTGGCTGCGGGGCACCCTGTGTCGCTGGATCATGTGGATACCTTCGTCGATGGCGCTGCGGTTGGACGGATCGGTGAGAAACCGTTCGAACTGCTGAAATCACGCCATCTGTCGGACGTACTGGTTCTGTCCGAGGACCGAATCTGCACCACCATGATCGAGATGCTGAATGTCGAAGGCATTGTTCTTGAGCCCGCTGGCGCGCTGGCGATCGAAGCGGTGGGTGATATCCAAAGTTTTGTACGGGGCAAAACCGTGGTCTGTGTAACGTCGGGCGGCAATTTCGATTTCGAGCGCCTGCCCGAGGTCAAAGAACGCGCCCAACGCTATTCCGGGGTGAAGAAGTATTTCATCCTGCGCCTGCCGCAACGCCCCGGCGCGCTGAAAGAATTTCTGGGTATTCTGGGCCCCGAGGACGATATCGCCCGTTTTGAATACATGAAAAAATCGGCACGCAATTTCGGCTCGGTCCTGATCGGGATCGAAACCCGCAAGCCTGAAAACTTCATGCGTCTGTTTGCGCATCTGGATGAGGCAGGGTTCACCTACACCGATATAACCGAAGACGAAACGCTGGCGCAGTTCGTGATTTAATCCAGATTCTGGCGCAGCTCAGCCTCGAATATCTGTTTCGAGCTGTCAAATACGGCCAGAATAGCGGGCAGATCGACATCCTCGCCCTGACCCGCGGCCGCCTGCCGTTCGCCGTCCTGACAGAGTTTCGAGAACTGATCGAATCCAAGACTGAGCGCGCTGCCTTTCAGGAAGTGCAGGTTCTGTTCCAGTTCGGACCGGCTTGTATCCTGATGCAGGCGGGCGATGACCTCCTGCACTTCTTCCAGAAAGATGTCGACCACTTCATCAAACTCATCCGGGCCAACCTCGTCCCGCAATTGTCGGACTCTGCCCCAGTGGATCATACTGCGTCACCTGCCGTTGAACATGCGTTTTCAGGAATAGGCAACACCAGTAAAAACCGGGTTAACAGCCCAGCGGGATTGCGGCCTTCGGTCTTCACCGGATGTTAAAACCGTCGCTACTAGGATCGCCCTGTGTGAATGAACGCATCAGGTCAGAGGGTAAATGGTACCAAGGGCGAGTCTTAAGGAAACCAGATCAGATCTGGATTTCGGCGCGATCCGTAAGGTGCTGGTGGTTGATGACAGCCGTCTGCAGCGGCGCATCCTGGTCGCATCGCTCAGAAAATGGGGCTTTGAGGTGGTTGAGGCCGATACGGGCGATGCCGCCCTGGCGCATTGTCTGGACGATCCGCCCGATCTTGTTCTCAGCGATTGGGTCATGCCGGGGATGAGCGGGCTTGAGTTCTGCAATGCGTTTCGCGCCCTGGATACCGATCAATATTGTTATTTCATCCTTCTGACTTCCAAAAGTGAAAAGCAGGAGGTTGCGCGCGGACTGGATGCCGGGGCAGACGATTTTCTGATCAAACCCCTTGAGGCGGATGAATTGCGGGCGCGCATATCCGCAGGCGCGCGCATTCTGGACATGCAGCGCGAGCTATCACAGAAAAACCGCCTGATCGAATCCGCGCTGGAAGAACTCAGGCTGGCGCATGACGCGATCGACAAGGACCTCATTCAGGCCCGAAAAATCCAGGAATCGCTGGTCCCGGAATTTACGCGGAGCTTTGGAAAATCCCGGGTCAGCCTGTTGTTGAAACCCTGTGGCCATATCGGAGGAGACCTTGTTGGCATGTTTTCGCCCGGGGTCAATCGGCTGGGGTTCTACAGCATCGATGTATCCGGACATGGAATCACCTCGGCCATGATGACGGCGCGTCTGGGCGGTTATCTTTCCAGCAAGCATTTCGATCAAAATGTCGCAATGGAGAAGAGGTTCAACAAATTCTATGCACTGCTGCCTCCGGAAGACGTCGCAAGCATGCTCAATTCCCGATTAATGGCGGATGAAGGGATCGAGGAATATTTCACGATGGTCTACGCCATTGTGGATCTTCGAAACGGGCATCTCAAGATGGTGCAGGCCGGGCACCCGTATCCGCTTCTGCTGCGGCAGGATGGCAGCACTGAATTTCTGGGCGATGGCGGGTTGCCGATCGGGCTGATCGAAGATGCGAGTTTTCAGCAAATCGAGATTCACATGAAACCCGGCGACAAACTGTTGGTGTATTCGGACGGATTTACCGAATGTCAGCTTGCCGAAGGCGGTTTGCTGGAGGAAGACGGTTTGCGACAGATGGCCCAGCAGTGCATTTCTGAAAAGGGCGGGTCGGAGTTTCTGGACGACATGTTCTGGCGATTGACCCAGGAGATTTCGCCCAAAGATGGCATTGGGGATGACGTATCCGCCGTTTTCTTTGAATATAACGGGTCTTAAAGCGAACTGAGATGCATTTCCGCAAAGTGCCGGTCACCGTCATTGCCCAGCAATTCAACGGCATCGGCGGCTTCCATCCACAGTGCTTCGTGGAATGCCTCACTCGGCGGGCCTTTGCGGCGTACGGGACGGGCGCGGTAGATCAGGCAGACCTTTTCGGCCCACAGATCGTATTCGGGCATATAGGTGAACCGGCGAAAAGCGCCGATGCGACGCGGGTTGGCAACATGCCACCCGGTTTCTTCATAGACTTCGCGATGCAAGGCCGAAATTGGTGATTCGCCCGGATCGATGCCTCCACCCGGCAATTGCAGATCCGGGCCCGGTTCGGTCTGACAGGTCAACAGCAATTGGCCGCCACGTGGCAAAAGGGCATATACGCCCACCCTTCGGGTGTATTTCCGCCCCGTCTCGGGGGTTTCACCGAACCGCCTGATCATGTATGGCCCCTTTCAACCCGATCTGTACGACCTATATGGTGCCGGTATGCCAACCCGTGGCGTGTAAGGAAACCCCATGTCTCTTGGAACAAAAATCGCGTGGGACGATACCGTCCTGCCCTTTCAACTTGATGCATCCGACATGCGCGGCCGCGTGGCCCGTCTGGATGGCGTGCTGGATGGTATCCTGAAACAGCATGACTATCCCGAGCAGGTCGAGGCGCTTGTGGCCGAGATGGCCTTGCTGACCGCGTTGATCGGCCAAACGGTTGCGTTGCGCTGGAAACTGTCGTTGCAGGTACAGTCCAAAGGGGCGGTGCGCATGATCGCAACCGACTATTATGCGCCGCAGGAAGAGGGCCAGCCCGCCCAGATACGGGCTTATGCCAGCTTTGACCGGGACCGGCTTTCCAATTCTGCGCCTTTCGATCAGGTGGGCGAAGGGTATTTTGCCATCATGATCGATCAGGGAGAGGGCACGCAGCCGTATCAGGGCATCACTCCGCTGGCCGGTGGATCGCTGAGCGCCTGCGCCGAGTCGTATTTTGCGCAATCCGAACAGCTGCCGACGCGGTTTTCGCTGAGCTTCGGCAAATCGACCGAGCCGGGTGTGGGCGAGCATTGGCGTGCAGGCGGCATCATGCTGCAACACATGCCCAAAGCGTCGCCCTTTGCCGCGTCGGGTGAAGGAACCGGTGACATCCTGACCGCTGCCGATCTGGTCGATGGCGAAGAAGGTGAAAACTGGGGTCGCGTCAATATCCTGCTGGATACCGTCGAGGATTTGGAGATGATCGGCCCCTCTGTTGCGCCGACCGACCTTCTGGTTCGCCTGTTTCACGAGGAACAGCCGCGTGTCTATGATGCGCAGTCCGTGCAATTTGGCTGCACCTGTTCCGAGGATCGTGTGCGACAGAGCCTGTCGATCTATTCGGCCAAGGATATCGAAAAGATGACCACGCCCGAGGGCGAAGTCACCGCGGATTGTCAGTTCTGCGGGGCTCATTATGTGTTGGACCCGGCAACTGTCGGATTCGATGCCGAAGACCCCAAAGGTGCATGACCCGGTTGAAAAGATCCGGGCGGCCCTGCGCCGCCCCGGTCACGGGTCCAGCGACTTTGACTTGAACCCGGATACCGTTCTGCCGCCCGGACGACGGTTGCGACCCGCCGGTGTTCTGGTGGCCATTTCCCTGGCTGATGACACACCGCAGGTCATCCTGACCAAACGCTCATCCGCGTTGAAGCATCACCCGGGCCAGATCGCCTTTCCCGGTGGCAAACAGGACGAAACCGATGCTGATGTTACGGCTGCGGCTCTGCGGGAAGCTGAGGAAGAGATCGGCCTGCCCCCTGAAATGCCCGAGATCCTGGGATTTCTGCCGACGCATGAGACCGTGACCTCGTTCACAGTAACACCGGTTGTCGCAGTTTTGCGGGACAGGTTCCAACCCGTGCCTGAACCCGGCGAAGTGGACGAAGTTTTCTCGACCCCCCTTGCCCATCTTTTGAATCCTGAGAATTATCTGGTCGAGTCGCGCCGATGGCGCGGCCAGAGACGCAGATACTACGCAGTTCCGTACGGCCCCTATTACATTTGGGGCGCGACCGCCCGCATATTGCGCGGGCTTGCTGCACGGGTGAATGAATGATGCTGATTGACGAAGCTTGGATCAGTGAACCAGCGACGCAAAAGGTCTGTTCGGCCCTGACCTCATCCGGGGCTCAGGCGCTTTTCGTGGGTGGATGCGTGCGCAACGCGCTGCTTGGTGCTCCAGTGTCGGATATCGACATCGCCACCGATGCAAGGCCCGGGCAGATCGTCGAGCTGGCGCAGGCCGCCGGGCTCAGGGCCATTCCGACCGGCATCGAGCATGGTACGATCACGGTGGTCAGCGCGGGCATCCCGCACGAGGTCACCACCTTCCGCCGTGACGTGGAAACCGATGGCCGTCGCGCGGTGGTGGCATTTGCCGATCATGTCGAAGAAGACGCGGCGCGACGGGATTTCACCATGAACGCGCTCTATGCCCAACCCGATGGCACCGTGCTGGACCCTCTGGGTGGTCTTCCCGACCTCGAGGCCCGGTTGGTGCGGTTCATTGGAACCGCCGAGAACCGCATTCGCGAAGACTATCTCCGCTCGCTTCGCTACTTCCGTTTTCACGCCTGGTACGGGGATCCGGATGGCGGTTTCGACCCCGATGCCCTGGCCGCCATCGGCGCCAATCTTGACGGGCTGGAGTCGTTGTCGCGCGAGCGGATCGGGGCAGAGCTGCTGAAATTTCTGGCATCGCCTGATCCGGCCCCCGCCGTTGCGACCATGCGCAGTACCGGTGTCTTGGCCCGGGTGCTGCCGCGGGCGGACGATCGATCATTGGCCCCTTTGATCGCGCTGGAACAGGCGGCTGGCGCCGATCCCGATCCGGTGCGTCGTCTGGCAGCCATTGCCTCGCCCGATGATGCCGCGACATTGCGGTTGAGCCGTTCGCAGTTGCAACGCCTGATCAGGATGCGTGAAGAAGCACAGTCCACAACCAGTATTGCTGAACTGGGATACCGCTATGGCGATGAAGGGGGATTGCACGAGACGCTTTTGCGCTGCGCTTTTCTGGAACAACCCTGGTCCGAAGATTTGCGGCGCGATCTGCATGCAGGCGCAGCAGCGCGTTTCCCTGTCCAGGCCAGAGATCTGATCCCCAACTTCACCGGCCCGGCGCTGGGCAAGAAGCTGGCCGAGCTGGAAAAACGCTGGATCGCGTCCGGTTTTGCGCTGTCACGCGAAGAGTTGCTGGCACATTAGCGCGAAGTCTCAAAAGGGGATGACATCTCGGATCCTTTGTGCTTAGGTGCGCCTGTTACATGGATGGAGGACTGCGAATGTATTACGGGATCTGGTTCGGCTAAAGCCGGGACACCTGCCCCGTAAAGGGTGGTGTTCCGGCGCCATCTTTCTTCGCACGTCTATATTCCTGCTCAATCGGAGCACTTTCCATGTTTCGCTATTTCGAAAACCTTGTTGACCCTTTTGTTGCCTACCGTGAGGTTGACGCACCGCCGACGCGGTTGTGGCCCTTCATGCTGGATTATTCGCGGCCCTTTTTTCGGGTATTTTTCTGGGCGGCGCTGGTTTCCATAATCGTCGCGGGTGTTGAAATCGGGCTGATCTACTACATGGGTCGCGTAGTGGATCTGTTGGGCGGCACGCCGGCAGAGGTCTGGCAAAATCACGGAACGGAATTGCTGCTGATGGCAGCCTTTGTATTGCTGTTGCGTCCGCTTCTGCATTTGGTCGACGTACTTCTGCTGAACAATACAATATTGCCGAATTTTGGTACGCTGATCCGTTGGCGTGCGCACAAACACGTGTTGCGTCAGTCGGTTGGCTGGTTCGAAAACGACTTTGCCGGGCGGATTGCAAACCGGATCATGCAGACACCTCCTGCGGCGGGTGAAGTGGTCTTTCAGGTTTTTGACGCGATTTCCTTTTCGCTGGCCTATTTGATCGGTGCGGCGATCCTGCTGTATGCGGCGGATCCGCGTTTGTTGATCCCGCTGCTGATCTGGTTCGGATTCTACGCCATGCTGGTGCGCTGGACCGTTCAGCGTGTTGGTCCGGCGTCAAAAGCGGCCTCGGATGCGCGTTCGACGGTCACGGGGCGGGTGGTGGACAGCTATACCAACATCCATTCGGTCAAAATGTTTGCCCATGGCCCGCAAGAGCTGGACTATGCCCGCGAGGCGATCGAGGAAACCCGTCGGACATTTCAGATCGAAATGCGGATTTTCACTATTATGGATGCCGTTCTGGTCACGTTGAACGGTATGCTGATCGTGGGTGTTGTGGGCTGGGCGATTGCCTTGTGGATGCAAGGCAGCGCTTCGGTCGGTGTTGTTGCGGCGGCTACGGCCTTGACCCTGCGCCTGAATGCCATGACCGGATGGATCATGTGGGCCCTGACCAGCTTTTTCCGCCAACTTGGTATCGTGGCCGAGGGGATGGAGACCATTGCCCAGCCCATCGATTTGCTTGATGCGCCTGACGCGAAACCCTTGCGGCTTACCAAAGGTGAGATCCAGATCCGCGACCTCTCGCATCACTATGGTCGCGAGGCCGGCGGTTTGGACCATATCGACCTGACCGTCCGGCCCGGTGAAAAGATTGGTTTGATCGGTCGCTCGGGTGCTGGCAAATCGACACTGGTAAAGCTGCTGTTGCGGTTCTACGACGTCGAACGCGGTGCGATTTATATTGACGGTCAGAACATTGCGCATGTCACCCAGGACAGTCTGCGCAGCCATATCGGTATGGTTCAACAAGACAGCGCCTTGCTGCATCGCTCGGTCCGCGACAACATCCTTTATGGCCGGCCAGATGCGTCCGAGGCGCAGATGATCGCCGCCGCCAAACAGGCCGAAGCACATGAGTTCATCCTCGATTTGCAAGATCCGCAGGGTCGGACCGGGTACGACGCGCATGTCGGTGAACGGGGGGTGAAGCTGTCAGGTGGCCAGCGGCAGCGTGTGACGCTGGCGCGGGTGATCCTGAAGGATGCGCCGATCTTGTTGTTGGATGAGGCGACATCCGCCCTAGATTCCGAGGTCGAAGCGTCAATTCAGGAAACCCTATACGGCATGATGCAAGGAAAAACCGTGATCGCCATTGCCCACAGGCTCAGTACCATCGCGCAGATGGATCGCATTCTGGTGATGGATGCAGGCCGTATCGTCGAGGAAGGCACGCATTCCGATCTTCTGGCGCAAGGTGGCCTTTACGCCCAATTCTGGGCGCGGCAATCTGGTGGTTTCATGAACCCGGAGGCTGCTGAATGAGGATTGCCGACCTCATCTATCCGTTCAGGAACATCGAAACGCCCCCACCGCAGACGTTGGGGGCGTTCATCCGCTGGAGCCTGTCCGGGGCGTGGCCAATGCTGTTTGTTGCGGCGTTCTTCTCGGCCATTGCAGGCGCGATGGAGGCGGTCACGGCTTGGATACTGGGCCGCGTGATTGATGTGGCGACCGCCAGCGGGCCCGAGAATTTTCTGACCGCTGCCAATATGTGGATGATCCTCGGTGCGGTCGCCTTCTTCATGTTGCTTCGCCCGATCCTGTTTGGCCTGTCATCCTTGTCGAACAACTACATTGTCATGCCAAACATCACACCTTTGGTTCTGGCCAAGCTGAACCGTTGGACCCTGGGTCAGTCGGTGACCTATTTCGACGATGATTTTGCCGGTCGGATCGCGCAAAAGCAGATGCAGACATCGAACGCCATGGCTTCGGTCGTGTCGGAAACGATCAGCGCGATTGTGTTTGCCCTGGCGTCTCTGGTGGGGTCATTGCTTTTGTTAGGGTCTATTCACCCTTTGGTGATGCTGCCCTTCGCGGCATGGCTGGCGGTGTATTTCATGCTGGTGCGCTGGTATCTGCCGCGCATCCGCAAACGTTCCGCCGCGCGGGCCGGGGCGCGGGCGATGGTGTCCGGGCAGGTGGTCGATACGATCACCAACATCAAAACCGTGAAGCTGTTCGCCCACTCGGAGTTCGAAGATCAGGCGGCGCGTGAATCGATGGTGGATCTGCGTGAAAAATCGCTGGATTTCGGCAAGTTGTCGGCAAGTTTCCGGTTCATCCTCATGACGCTGGCCGGTGTCCTGCCTGTCTTGCTGCTGGGCGCGACCTTGTGGCTGTGGCAGGGCGGCATGGCGACCGCCGGGGATATCGTGGCTGCCGGGGCCGTTTCGATCCGTATTGCTCAGATGACCGGTTGGGTCAGTTTCACCTTGATGGGGCTGTATGCCAATGTCGGTGAAATCGAAAACGGGATGAAAACGCTTGCCAAGCGCGACCGGGTCGAAGATATGCGCGGGGCGAAGGACCTTGACGTGACCGAAGGGTCGATTTCTTTCGAAGGCGTCAGCTTTGCTTACGGTCGCGATATCGGTGGCGTTACGGATTTGAGCCTAACCGTCAACCCGAGCGAAAAACTGGGCATTGTCGGAGCATCCGGGGCGGGGAAATCCACGCTCGTCTCACTGTTGCTCAGGCTCTATGACAGGGAAAGTGGCGCCATTTGTATCGACGGCCAGGACGTGTCACAGGTAACGCAAGACAGCCTGCGCCGACAGATAGGTATGGTCACGCAGGAAACGGCGATGTTCAACCGGTCTGCTCGTGAGAACATTCTGTATGGCCGGCCGGACGCCTCAGAGGCCGAGATGATCGAGGCCGCAAAAAAGGCCGAAGCGCATGATTTCATCCTGAGTCTTGAAGATGCTCATGGTCGTAAAGGCTATGATGCTCATCTGGGTGAACGGGGCGTGAAACTCAGCGGCGGGCAACGACAAAGGATCGCTCTGGCGCGCGCCATTTTGAAAGATGCGCCGATTCTGGTTCTCGACGAAGCGACATCGGCGCTGGATTCCGAGGTTGAAGCTTCGATTCAGACCGCGCTGCATCGGGTGATGCAGGGCAAAACGGTTCTGGCCATTGCGCACCGGCTGTCTACACTCAGCGAAATGGACCGGATTGTTGTTTTGGACGAGGGCAGGATCGCTGAAACCGGAACGCATGAGGCGCTGCTGGACCTGGGTGGGCTGTATGCGCGGTTCTGGCACCGCCAGTCGGGCGGGTTCATTCAGGCGGAAGCTGCGGAATAAGGGTTTTTTTGCTGCGAAAGCCCGGCTATCAGGCCTCTCATGACGCAGCAATTCACAATCACAAGGCTTGGACATCAGGGCGACGGTATTGCCGATGGCCCTGTTTACGCCCCTCGTACACTTCCCGGCGAAATCGTCAGCGGCACCCTTGTCGGTCAGCAATTGACCGATATCCGGGTCGAGACACCGTCCGAACACCGTGTCAAAGCGCCTTGCCGCCACTACAAAGCGTGCGGTGGCTGCCAGTTGCAGCACGCATCCGATGCATTTGTGACCGACTGGAAATTGCAAGTCGTCCGCAAGGCGCTGATGGCGCAGGATCTCAAAGCTCCACTGCGCCCGATACACACATCGCCCGAACAGTCACGTCGGCGGGCTACGATTGCCGTAAGGCGCACGAAAAAGGGCACGTTGGCGGGGTTTCACGGTCGTGCATCCGACACGATCACCGAGATACCCGATTGCCGGTTGCTTGACCCGGCCTTGATCGCGGCCATTCCGGTGGCCGAGGCGCTGGCCACCCTGGGCGCAAGCCGCAAGGGCGTTCTGGCTGTCACGCTCACACTGTCCGAAGCTGGTCTGGATGTGGCCGTAACAGGTGGCAAACCGCTGGACGGCCCCTTGGAACTGGCGTTGGCGCAGGCGACCGAGAAACATGGGCTGGCCCGGCTCAGCTGGGATGATGAGGTTATTGCCATGCGGCATGCGCCGGTTCAGCGCTTTGGGGCAGCCGGAGTCACTCCACCCCCCGGGGCTTTCTTGCAAGCAACAAAGGACGGAGAAATGGCTCTGTCAAAGGCAGTTTCCGAGGCTACACGGGGTGCGAAACGTATCGTAGACCTGTTTGCAGGCAGCGGAACGTTCTCTCTGCCGTTGGCGGAAAGCGCCGAAGTTCACGCGGTTGAAGGCGAAGCCGCCATGATCGAGGCGCTGGATCAGGGCTGGCGCAAGGCACAGGGGCTGAAACGCGTAACAACCGAGGCCCGCGACCTGTTCCACCGCCCGCTGATGCCGGACGAGCTGAAGTCTTTCGACGCCATTGTCCTGGATCCGCCTCGTGCCGGTGCCGAAGCGCAGGTAGACGAGATTGCACAGGCGCAACGCCCGGTGATCGCCTATGTCTCGTGCAATCCCGTCACCTTTGCGCGCGATGCGAAAACGCTGGTTAACGCGGGTTACACCCTTGAATGGGTACAGGTCGTTGACCAATTTCGATGGTCAACACACACGGAACTTGCTGCGCGGTTTGTTCTGAACGCAGCATCTTGATCTTACCGGGGAAACTGACACATGGGGTCCAAACAGCGTTTGCTGAATATTATCGAAGCGCCCGTTTTCGGGCGGTTCATTACGGCCGTGATCATCTTCAATGCCATTCTTTTAGGGATGGAGACATCGCCGACCCTGATGGAACTGGCCGGCCCCTTGATCGTGGTGCTCGACAGGCTTTGCCTGGCGATCTTTGTGGCTGAAATTTCCATGAAGTTGATTGCCACCGGGCGCAGGTTCTTCACAAATGGCTGGAACATATTCGATTTCCTGATCGTCGGAATTGCCCTGGTTCCCAGCGCCGGAGGTCTGTCGGTGCTGCGCGCCCTGCGAATTCTGCGGGTGCTGCGCGTGATTTCCGTGGCGCCTCGTCTGCGTCGCGTGGTCGAAGGGTTCATCTCGGCCCTTCCGGGCATGGCCAGCGTGTTTCTGCTGATGGCAATTCTGTTCTATATCGGGGCGGTTATCTCGACCAAGCTGTTTTCGGCATCGTTCCCGGATTGGTTCGGCGATCTGGGCCTGTCTGCTTATACGCTGTTCCAGATCATGACGTTGGAAAGCTGGTCGATGGGCATCGTGCGCCCGGTGATGGAGGTCTATCCCTATGCCTGGGTCTTTTTTGTTCCCTTCATCATGGTCACGACCTTTGCGGTGGTGAACCTGTTGGTGGGTCTGATTGTCAATTCGATGCAGGATGCCCATCATGCCGAGGATGAGGTTAAAACCGATGCCTATCGCGATGAGGTTCTGGAACGGCTGGAAAGCATCGAACGTCGACTGGCCGAGCAGTCGAACATCAAAAAGTGATTTCAGTTTTTCCCACTTTTGGCATAATGATCGAAAAAAAGCAGAGCAGGCAGTGAAACATGGATCGTCGAGTATTCGGTTTAGGCGCGTTGGCAACGCTGAGCCTTTCGGCTTGTGCCTCTAGCGGCCCAAGATTTCTGACTTATAACGGACCCGAGGTGACCTCTTTGGTGGTCAACAAGGGCACGCGCAAACTTTACTTGTTGCACAACGAAAAGATCCTCAGGGAATATGACGTCGATTTGGGGTTTGCCCCGAATGGAACAAAGAACCAGCGCGGTGACGGTAGAACGCCCGAGGGCACCTATCTGATTGACCGTCGCAACCCCAGAAGCCGGTATCACCTATCCCTGGGCATTTCTTATCCCAACTCGCAGGATGTCGCCAAAGCCAAGGCTGCGGGCGTTGATCCGGGTGGGGATATCTTCATCCACGGTGAACCCAATCTGCGTTCTGAGCGGAGACGCGCAAAAAAGAAGCGGGATTGGACAGCTGGATGCATCGCGGTCAAGAATGACGAAATCGAAGAGATTTATGCGATGGTTAACAAAGGTACGCTGATAACCCTGCGCCCTTAGGACGTTTTTAGCGCCAGTCACTGAATCCGAATGCTTCATAGTCGCGCTGATAGGCGTCAACCGCCAGCGCTTTGAGGTTTTCGTCGTAGATCTGGTCCAAAGCGTATGGTTCATCCGGTGCGCAGGAGCCAGGCTGAGGCGGGTTTGAATGCCCCATGCTGCGCGCCAGATCCGGCAAGGCCGTCATCAGATCCTCTTCTCTCAGAATCAGATCTGGCATAGTGAAGGATGCGATTCCCTCCAACGTCCTGGACTGGCTGCACCACGTGCCGTCCACACGGACCGGTGTCTGCCCGTTGAGGTTGAGGCGCAGAAAGTCCAGAAAGCCCGAAAAAGCTTCGCGGTGTTGTTCGACAGAATAATTGTTGTCCCGCACTTGCCCCGGGATCGGCAGCTTGAGCCGGTTGCGAAGGTAATTCCGCACCATCTTATAGCTGCCCGGCCCCGTATTCAGAATATGACTGCAAAACGCCGTATGTGCCCGGGCCAGAGGGTGACGCAGAACAGTGAATTGCCGATGTCCGGGATGGCCCTGTTTCCATGAGCGGACCTGTTTGCGGTTTCGATCCGTGATCAGCTTGTCGGTCTGACATCCGTCCAGATCAGCGAGCCATTGCACGATAACAGGCTCTATTCCGCCGCGAATGGGCAAATACATCAAAGGAGACCTTGCAGCGGCAACATAAAGCGGTACAGCCGCGCCGCGCTGCGGCTCAAAGCTTGTTGACCGATGCAATCCGAACCGATCCTGATCGCACAGGGCTTGTTTCATTTCATCAGGATTGGTGACCTTCGACAAAGCCGGCGCCGGGTTTTGCGGTTTCAGGGTATCATCCAGTCGGGTCAGCCGACCCTCAACCCCCAGCCATGCAGCCAGCCCGTTTATGACCTCCAGCTCGGTCAGGTCGTTATAGTGAATGAAGAACCCGGTTTGGCCTGTCTTTTGCAGGTGCCGTTGCACCATAAGCTGATGGTCTTGCAGCTGGTTCAGGTAATCCGAAAATTCGTCGGCGTCGAAGTCAACCTGCGCGTCGACGCGGCGTTTCACATTCTTCAGCAGCCACTGCTGCGTTTTCCGCGCTATTTTCAGCGACAGGTAACTGTCCAATGGGTTGCGGGTCAGAATGATCTTGGCACAGCGCGGATCGTTCAGCATGGGTTTCAGGATACGTGGGTCATGGTCTTCGAAATATCGGAAGCCATTGATGTCACCCGGTGCTGATTTGATCGCCTTGAGCATTCGCATGGGGTCCGCATCCCGGTCTTCCAGCGAAAGGCCAAGCAGATGATCGGATTTCAGGCTGCCCGCAAAATGCGGATTGAACGCCTCTCCGTGACAGGTGACCCCGTCCAGCGCGTTCAGGTTGGCCTCAAGCAGGTTCGAACCTGTGCGCATGGCGGCCAGAATCACGAAGTAGTCAAATTGGGCTGACATGGGCAATCACTGCACCAGATACGGTTTTCGGTATGGCTTTTCCTGGCGACCGAACACATCGTCCGCCGGGAAATCGCCCATCAGATATGGGTGCATTCCCTGATTCTTGAGGTTTTGCAGGAACTTCCCGAATCCGGACAGATCGACCATGGTTGGCACTTCGGTCAGATGGCTGGTCTGCTGCATGCCGATTTCTTCCAGAATACCCTGCAAGGCATCCATCGGAGATTCAATGAAGTCGGCCAGCGTCCAACTGCGCATCCGCGCCTTGGTCCAGACCGATGTCAGCACTTCCAGCTGCTTGGTTTCAATTTGTTGCAGGCGCGCCGCCTCGCTCCGGATTTCCGAGAAGTTCATATTGGACCGGAACAATGGGATCGCCCAAGCGCCGGTGATGACCGAAATCTGAGCGTTTTTGTCCCGCGCCAGAAACCAGTTGATTTCCTGAGTGTCCCGCGGGCTGAACTGAAAACACTGGCGTTCACCGCGCGTATTCCAGATCAGGTTCGACAAAAAGGCGGTCGGGTTGTAATCCCGCAGCGCCGCACTGTCGCTGAGGGCGCCATGTGTTATGGCTTCTCCTTGCGAAAACTCGGCGCGTTCCGGCCCGAATAGATGCCCGTGGACTCTGGCCCCGGTGGTTGCGGCCAACCAAGGTTCGAAATCCTCGAACAGTTCCGAAAAGCCTTGGAATACGGCATATTGTGACGATGTCAGACCGTTTTCACTGCCATGGCGGGGAAACCGGCTTTGCATATACAGCCCGTCGCGCCCGCGAGTTCGCCGTTCCACCGCTTTGGAAAATACGCGATCGATCTTGCCCGGATTGGGTTCTGCCGGTTTCATCGCCCCGGCCTGATCTGTCAGGAATGCCTGGTACAATCGCTCGGCGCGGGGCCAGATTTTTCGGGCGACAAAACAATCCGACCGGCGCAGCAATTGCAGATGATCGTCATAGAAGATGTGCGGGCGGCCCTGGTAATCGAATTTGGACAGGGTCAGGGACCTGCTTTCAATATGCGTGGAATACAACCGCGCCAGCGTCTGGAAATAGCTTTCATCCGGAATCCAGACATGACGGAAATACTTGTCATACAGCTTGCGCCTGGGGTCCTGAAGGATTGCCGACAGCGTTTGGCGGGTCAGGCACCACCACTGGCTTCCCATATGCGGAACCAGTCCGTCGGGGATTTTCCTGCGAAACCCCATCAGACGCTGAAGTTTTACATATGCGTCGAATAGTTTGCGATGCTTGCGCCACGAAAACGGAAACCGCAGGGTGAACCGTTCATGATCCAGCCCGCCGATGGTCCAGCTGACATCGGATGTCGTTGCGCTTTCGATGAAATCGACACGCGGCCGGTCTGACAGGTAATCGATCAGTTCCTGAACCGGTCGCAAAGGCAGGCAGGCCCCCGATGCAAGAAACACATGCCGAACTTCGGGGAAACGCTCCAGCATCAACTCAGACGCGCTTTGCGAGGCGGCAACGATACCCCAGCCACCCCAATCGCACCGATGTCGGTCAGAAAACACGATCGATGGATCGTTCGAACAGGACGCAACAAACCGGGAATAAACAGTGTCTGGCACCTTGCGGTCCACATGGATGACCACCGGGCACCCCGCTGCCGTCCAGTGGCGCGCGACCTGCTCGGCGCGGTCCAGCGAGGTATGAACCAATATGACAATACCCAGACCGCTCATGCCCAGTTTCCTTTCGACATGAGGCCCAGGATCTCAAGCTGTCGCCAGTTTATATAGGCCTCGGACCATTCGCACCAGAAAACAGGCTTGTCCTCAAGCTGAGTGGCATAGGCCTTGTATTCGCCCGAGCCCCGGTAATGCTGGCCACGCTGCAATTCTTCGCGGGCCTTTTCCCCCAGAGTATTGATCAACTTGGCATGAAGCAGTGACCCGCTGGCCTTTTCGCCGCCCCATTCGTCGTAAACCTGGTTGAGCCCGCGCGGCAAAAGCGAATGGGTCGAGCTGACATAGACATAGCGCCGGTTCCATTTTACCAGCGGAATCTTGTTCAGCGCCGGTGCTTTGGAGGGGTTGTCCTGAAAGAACACGCGCGCCCGTGGACCCCCTTGAATCCAGAGGTTCTTGTACTCGGGGTTCTTGGTGATCATGTAATTTCCGGGATCGAACCAGCATGCGATCTCGAACGGGTCCTGACCTTCGGCATAGGGTTCGGCGTCCACCGGACCTTCAGGGTACATGTCGATCAGCATCGTGCCAAAACTGCGCACGGCACTGCCATCCAGCCAGTCCGTCAAGGCTCGGATTGGACGGGTGTCGCAGAACGGATAGATGAAGAATTCGTCCGGATCGACGCTCAGCACCCAGTGACCGTGCGCGTATTTGCGCAGCAGGTAGTTCGACCAGTCCAGACCATAGCTTGCCCGTTTGTAACTGGTCGTCGTCCGCCAGACCGAAACGTCAGCCTGTTCTTTCAAAAATTCAAAACTGCCATCATCGCTGTTGTTGTCGACAAACAGAAAATGGTTGATGCCCAGTTTGCGATAATATTCAAGAAAGAAGGGCAGGCGAATTTTCTCGTTCCGCACAACGCTCATCAGCAGGATATCATCACGCCGTATGGCCTGTGTGTTGTTGCTGACCGGCTTGAGCTCGCGGCGTCGTTTGAGGCAGCGCAGAATACGGCGCTTGCGCCGCAATCTCATTTTGTAGGACTCAAACAGGCTCACGTGACTGCCCAACCTTTTTATAACGCGAGCTTTCCCCGAACCAGTCGTGACCGATGGCACGATATGGCATTACCGGTTTATGCCATCTTTGCATCTTCTGACGCAACGTCTTTAAAACCCGCAAACTGTAAACGTGCGGTTGATGCCCTTGTTTTCATTTTCAATCCCAGCCTCCGCCGTTCATCAGACCCAACCGTTCCAGCTGGCTCCACCCGGTGTAGCGCACCGACTGTGGGGTCCACATGTCCGGCTGGTTGATTATCCCATCGTAGTATGGCCCGAATTGGTCCGGATCATGAAAATGTTGGCGTCGCTGCTTTTCGGTGTTGGATTTCTCGATAACGTCCGGCAGGAACTTCGTGTGCAGCAACACGCCCGACGGGGTATCGCCGCCCGGTCCATCATAGGTTTCGTTCAGACGGCGCGGCAGTGCGGAATGGCATGAGTTCACGTAGGCATAGCGCCGCGACCAGCGCATCAGCGGGATCTTGTTCAGCGTGGGTGATCTTTGCCGCGTTTGCGTAAAGAACATCCGTTCCCGCGCGCCACCCTGCACCCAAAGATTGCCCATCGGGCTTTGCCGCTGCGCGCGATACGGTCCTGCATCAAACCAGCACAGCAGATTTGTGGGGTCGGTGTCCGGGTCATACGCCGCATCACCCAAGGGGCCCTTGGGATAGAGGTCCAGCATCAGCGTCCCGAACCCAATCTTCCCTTGCCGGTCCAGCCAGGTTGTCAGGTCATGCAGGGACCGGGTGTCGCAATGAGCATAGACCAGCAGTTCATCCGCATCCACCATCAGGCACCAGTGGCGGTGGCCATAGCGCATCTGCAACCAGGTCAGCCAGTCCAGGCCAAACCGCGATCCACGATAGCTGGAATGGGTTCTCCACACCGAGATATCCGGTTGATCTTGCAGATACTCGGATGATCCATCGTCGCTGCCGTTGTCGACGATCAGAAAATGATCGACACCCAAAGCGCGATAGTGACGAAAGAACCACGGCAGGCGGATGATTTCATTGCGCAAGGTGACAAAGGCCAAAATGTCACTCCGCTGGATTTGGAATGTCTGATCCTTCTGGCAGGTCAACTGATGTCGGCTGCGCAGCGACCTCCAGAGCAGCCGCCGGCGTTTCCAGCGCAACCTGTACTTCCGATCCCATCCGATCCGGGGAAGTGTCAAAGCAGTACTGGATGTCACCGGGTCCTCATTTTTCGTAGTGACCGTTCTGGTGCCAGCGCCAGGCATCTGCGATCATCGTCTCTAATGTGGATCTTTTTGGCTTCCATCCCAGCTCGTTTTCAGCCCGTACAGAGCCGGAGACCAGCTTGGTGCAATCTCCTGCCCGACGAGGGCCCACAGTATACGGCACGGGACGGTTGGTGACGGACCTGGATTGCTCGATCACCTCAAGAACGGAAAACCCGGACCCGGTGCCAAGATTGAAGACACGGCTGCCTTTGCCCTGTTCCAGCCAGCCCAGCCCCAGAATATGCGCGTCTACCAGATCGCAAACATGTACATAATCGCGGATACAGGTGCCGTCGGGCGTATCATAATCCGTGCCAAAGACGGTCAGACCGTCCCGCTTGCCGTCAATCGCGTCCAACATCAGTGGGATCAGATGGGTTTCGGGGCGGTGAAACTCGCCCACCTCGCCTTCGGGGTCTGCACCTGCAACGTTGAAATACCGGAAGATGACATGGCGCAGCCCATGAGCCGCCTCGAAATCCTTGAGGATATCTTCGATCGCGCGTTTTGATGCCCCGTAGGCGTTCAGGGGATACTGTGCCGTGTATTCATCAAGAACCACATTGTCGTGCTCGCCATATGTGGCACATGTGGACGAAAAGACGAAATCCAGACAGCCGGCCGCAACGGCTGCTTCAATCAGAGTCAGCGAGCCCGTGACATTGTTCGACCAATACACGCCGGGTTGACGCATGGCATCGCCAACCTGGCTGAGCGCCGCGAAATGCATAACCGCATCTGGTTTGTGTTTCGCGAACACCTCATCCAGGCGGTCCCGATCCAAAAGGTCGCCCTGTTCAAAAGGGCCAAATTGCACCGCATCCTGCCAACCCGTGATCAGGTTGTCGTAGGTCACGGGAAGGTAACCTGCCTGCGCAAGCGCCTTGCAGGCATGTGAGCCGATATACCCGGCACCACCGGTGACAAGAATTGTCTTCATGGCATATCCATCGGGGCTGGTTGAGGCACAGTTTCTACAGGGGCGCCGTCAGTGTCATGGGGAAAAGACGTCACTCCAGCCCCATGGCTGCCATCATCTCTTCGATCTTGGGCACGTCCTGCGGGTTGTTCAGCTCCCAGAACTGACGGCCCCTTGCCTCGACCTCGACGCACAGAACCTTGCGCCCGTTTTCCATGAACCTGAGCTGTTCCAGGCCTTCCAGCTGTTCCAGAGGCCCGGCTGGCCATCCCGGATACGCCGCAAGGGCGTCGGGCCGATAGGCGTAAACGCCGACATGGTGAAACACGGGTGTCGCTTCATCGCCAGCGTATGTCCGGGACGTGAAGGGGACGACCTCTTTCGAGAAGTACATCGCACTGTGATCGCGTCCGAACACTGCCGTCGTGCCACCGACACGGCCATGCTTGCGGTCGTTCAGCAGACTGTTCAACGCACTGCCGTCGCAGCGCAGGACAGGGGTCGCAACACCGGCATCCGGCGCGGCGCGCAGGCCGGAAACCAGATCTTCGACAAACCAATGCGGGGTCAGCGGAGCATCGCCTTGCAGGTTGACGATGATGTCATACCCGCCTCCCAGAACCTCATGCGCTTCGGCGCATCGTTCGGTGCCGTTCTGACAGGTTTCCGAGGTCATCACGACCTCGGCCCCAAAGCCCTCGGACACGTCGCGAATGCGCTCATCATCCGTCGCAACAACAACACGGTCGACACCCGAGACTGACCTGGCTGCGCGCCAGGACCGTTCGATCAGTGTCATGGACGCGCCTTTTGCGCCGGTCAGGGGAACCAGCGGCTTGCCGGGATAGCGGGTCGAAGCGTAACGGGCGGGAATGGCAATCAGTACAGACATCAGGCTTCCTTCAACTCAACACCCGGAGCGTAGGCAATAAAGAACGGATTAGCATAGCCATCCTTGCCATAAAGCAACGGAGTATGGTCGTCAAAACGCACAACCCGGCCACCGGCTCCGGCCAGTACCGCATGGCCTGCCGCCGTATCCCATTCCATCGTGCGCCCGACGCGCGGATAGATGTCCGCCTCGCCCGTGGCAACCAGACAGAACTTGAGTGACGACCCCGCGCTTTTGCTGTCCTTCACGTGATATTTGTTGATGTAGTCCTCGGTGGCCTGATCCCTGTGGGACTTCGACGCCACGACCAAAAGCCCGGAATTATCCGGTTCAGAGACTGATACGGGTGTCAAAGGACCGGTCTCGTTTTTGTCGAAAGCGCCTGTTTCCTCGACCGCGCGGCCATCAGCCAGCGTGAAGAACATACGACCCCGCGCCGGGGCATAGACCACTCCCCGGGTTGGCACTCCGTTTTCGACAAGTGCGATGTTGACGGTAAAGTCGCCGCGACGGTTGATGAACTCCTTGGTGCCGTCCAGCGGATCAACAATGAGGAAAGTGTCGCCTTTTTCAGAATGGGAAGCGGCCTGTTCTTCGGTGACCAGAAGAATATCCGGGAATGCCGCACGCAAGCCTGCCGAAATCAATGCATCAGCGGCTTCGTCTGCCTCGGTCACAGGGCTGGAGTCGGATTTGACTTTGACATCGAAATCATCCGCCTCGTAGATTTCCATGATCTTGTCGCCTGCCTCCAGAGCCAGTCGCCGGATGACGGGAATAAGCGCGTCGTAGGTCACAAAAAAGCTCCGTTCCTGTGGTTTGTTGATCCAAAATCGCGATCGACTTATGATGCGGCGGTTACGGAACGGCAAGATATTCATGCCAATTTAGAGGCGACGAAGCAGAAAAGACCCTTTGAATGTTCTATTTCAAGCGCAACCAAACGCTGCTGGGCGGCGCTTTCACGACGGCTGAGCTGGTATTCCATGCCACCGTGCGAAAGGTGCGCTCGCAACATCCGAATGCAATAGTCGCCATCCTGATCAATGTTTTGCAGCTTGTGGTGATGGGAACCACTTTCTACCTGCTCATGTCACTGATGGGCCGGGGTGGAATACCGAAGATCAGGGGCGAATTTCTGCTGTATGTTCTGTCCGGCGTGTTCCCCTTCATGCTGCACATCCAGTCGATAGGCGCGATTTCAGGGGTTGGGTCCGCGAACAATCCGATGATGCTCCATTCGCCGATGAATGTGATGGTGACGATCCTGTCTGCGGCGCTCGGTATTCTTTACAAGCAACTGCTGGCCATGTTCGTGATCCTGTTCATCTACAGTGTCGCGGTCGCCCCGATCGAGGTGCAGGATCCCGGCGGTGCTTTCGCGATGCTGATAATGGCCTGGTTTACCGGATGCGCGGTGGGTTTGGTGTTCATGGCGATGAAACCCTGGTTTCCGACGACCGTGGGAATGCTTACCAATATCTATCGTCGCCTGAACATGGTGTTTTCGGGAAAGATGTTCGTCGCAAACACACTGGGCGGCGGATTGCTGATGATGTTCGCCTGGAACCCGCTGTTTCATATTATCGACCAGTGCCGGGGCTTCATCTTCCGAAACTACTTTCCGCGAAACACAAGTTGGGAATACGCGCTATGGGTCGGGATAGCTTTGTTGATGATCGGTTTGATGGCTGAGTTTTTCACGCGCCAGCATGTTTCGCAAAGCTGGAACGCGCGCCGCTAACATGCGACCCGCAGCGTCAAGTTGATCCGTCCACCTTTTGGCAACAGCCGGGATGATCCGTATCTGATCCGGTCGATTCCGTGATAGGCCAATCGTGCCGGACCGCCCATGATCACCACGTCGCCCGAGCCGAGCCAGATCGACTCGGTCTTGCCGCCACGGGTCGTGTTGCCAATTCGGAACAGGGCGTCATCGCCCAGGGAAACCGACAGAACGGGCCAGGAAAAATCTGCCTCGTCCTTGTCCTGATGCAGGCCCATCTTGGCGCCTTCCCCGTAGTAGTTGATCAAACAGCAATCCGGCGCGCGCTCGGTGCTGACCAGATCGTGCCAGATATCAAGAATGACCGGGGGGATTTCAGGCCAGACCCCGCCTTTCGGGTGCTTATCCTGATAGCGATAGCCTGCCTTGTCGGTCACCCATCCCAGATCCCCGGCCGAGGTCATTCTTACCGACATCTCTTTGCCCGAAGGCGTGACGGGTCGAAACAAGGGTGCCGCTTTCAGAATCGGTCGAAGGGCCGCGATCAGCCGTGCCTGGGCAGCAGGGTCAATATAGCCTTTTCTGATTTCGAACCCTCGCAAGACCACCCGCGTCATTCCGGAAACCCCAAACCTTTCCAATTTCTTGCCAAAAAAGACCTCAAATTCCCGAAAACCTGCACTCTACGGTGCTTGCAGGCCTCTTGCCTCGCCCTTATATACGCCGGGACGCGCGATGGTAGTGCTGTCGCGCACATCAGATCGGGAGTGGGATGCCATAAAGGGTCCGACCCTCGGGACATCGCCTTGAAGAGAAAGGGATTGCAAAAATGGGAAAAGTAATCGGGATTGACCTCGGAACCACGAACTCCTGCGTAGCCATCATGGAAGGCTCGCAGCCGAAGGTCATCGAAAACGCTGAAGGGGCGCGGACCACGCCTTCGATCGTCGCCTTCACCGAAGATGAGCGACTGGTCGGTCAGCCTGCAAAACGTCAGGCGGTCACCAACCCCGACAACACGATCTTTGGCGTCAAACGTCTGATCGGTCGTCGCGTGGATGATGCCGAAGTAGAAAAAGACAAGAAAATGGTGCCGTATTCCATCGTGAATGGCGGCAATGGTGACGCGTGGGTTGAAGCCCGCGGTGAAAAATACTCCCCCAGCCAGATTTCCGCTTTCATTCTGGGCAAGATGAAGGAAACCGCCGAGAGCTATCTGGGAGAAGATGTCACCCAGGCGGTCATCACCGTTCCGGCATATTTCAACGACGCCCAGCGTCAGGCCACCAAAGATGCCGGTAAAATCGCCGGTCTGGAAGTTCTGCGGATCATCAACGAACCGACAGCTGCTGCGCTGGCCTATGGTCTGGACAAGGAAGAAACCCAAACCATCGCGGTCTATGACCTTGGTGGTGGTACTTTCGACGTGACAATCCTGGAAATCGACGATGGCCTGTTCGAGGTCAAGTCGACCAATGGTGACACCTTCCTGGGTGGTGAAGACTTTGACATGCGCATCGTCAACTACCTGGCGGACGAGTTCAAAAAAGAACACGGTGTCGATCTGTCTCAGGACAAGATGGCCCTGCAGCGTCTGAAAGAAGCCGCTGAAAAAGCCAAGATCGAACTGTCTTCGACCTCGCAGACCGAGATCAACCAACCCTTCATCTCGATGGGCGCCAACGGTCAGCCGCTGCACATGGTCATGAAACTGACCCGTGCCAAGCTGGAATCGCTGGTGTCGGACCTGATCAAGAAGTCGTTGAAGCCCTGCCAGGCCGCTCTGAAAGACGCGGGTCTGTCGGCTGCTGACGTGGACGAGGTTGTTCTGGTCGGTGGTATGACCCGGATGCCGAAAGTGATCGAAGAGGTCACCAAATTCTTCGGCAAAGAGCCGCACAAGGGCGTGAACCCGGACGAAGTGGTTGCCATGGGCGCCGCCATCCAGGCCGGTGTTCTTCAGGGCGACGTCAAAGACGTTGTTCTGCTGGACGTGACCCCGCTTTCGCTGGGTATCGAAACGCTGGGTGGCGTGTTCACCCGCCTGATCGACCGCAACACCACGATCCCGACCAAGAAGTCTCAGGTCTTCTCGACCGCCGAGGACAACCAGAACGCCGTGACCATCCGCGTGTTCCAGGGTGAGCGTGAAATGGCTGCGGACAACAAGATCCTGGGTCAGTTCAACCTTGAAGACATCCCGCCGGCACCGCGCGGCATGCCTCAGATCGAGGTGACTTTTGACATCGACGCCAACGGCATCGTCTCGGTTTCGGCCAAAGACAAAGGCACTGGCAAAGAACAGAAGATCACCATCCAGGCATCGGGCGGACTGTCCGACGAGGATATCGAAAAGATGGTCAAGGACGCCGAAGAGAACGCGGAAGCCGACAAGGAACGCCGCGAGCTGATCGAGGCGAAGAACCAGGCGGAAAGCCTCATCCATTCGACCGAAAAGTCGATGGAAGAGCATTCCGACAAGGTCGACCCGACCACGATCGAAGCCATCGAGTTGGCGATCGCCGCGCTGAAGGACGAGCTGGAAACCGAAAATGCCGACAAGATCAAGTCGGGCATCCAGAACGTCACCGAAGCCGCGATGAAGTTGGGCGAAGCCATCTATAAGGCGCAAGCCGAAGAAGGCGAAGAGGAACCTGCTGCCGCAGACGCTGCACCAGGCGACGATGACATCGTCGACGCCGAGTTCGAAGACCTCGACGACGACAAGCGCGCCTAACGCGTTAATCGGTTCCGGCAGGCCTGGTTCGGGCCTGCCGGAACGGTCTTCACCATGCAGCACGCGTCTCCGAAACCTTCTTTTGGCACCTACGCTCTCTCACATCGGATGGAAATATTGCGCCGGTGGTCTGAGGGCATGCCGCGTCAATGGATGTCGTCCGGAATTCGCAGGATAGTAATGGCCTCTCAGCGAGAGCCTTACGATGTTGAGGTGTTTGGCGGACAGAAATGCCGATTGCACCCATCTGACAACTGGGCCGAACGTCGCGTCATAACCGGCTCGCAGTTCTTTGATCTGGATGAGCGTCAATCGCTGGCCAACCATATTTCGCAGGGCTCTGGCGATTATGTCTTTGTCGACGCCGGTGCAAATGTCGGGCTGTACACCCTGTGGGTCAGATCAGTTGCGCAGAAGTTGGGGCGCAACCTGAAAGCCCTGACTGTTGAACCGGATCCGGTCAACAAGGCTCGCCTTGGTACCAATCTGGCTGCCAATCAAGCCAGTGAAGTCATCCATTGCGACAAGGCCTTGTCTGACAAACCGGGTGAGGTGTGGTTCGAATCCGCGAACCTTGGCGATCGGGGTCATGCCAAAGTTGCCGAGTCGGGCGATCTGTGCGTTCAGGCGATTCCGTTGTTGGACGCTATACGCGATGCCGGGCTGACCAAGGTTGATGCAATGAAAATGGATATCGAAGGTCAGGAAACCCGCGTATTGCGCGCTTTTTTCGAAGACGCACCGCGGGAGATTTGGCCCGAAGTGCTGCTGATAGAAATCAAGCATTCGGATGACGGGCTTGACGAGGTCTTGAATAAGGCAGGTTACGTGGCCAGTTTTGCAAACAACACCAACGGCGTGTACAGGCTCAATGAAAGCACCGCGTCCGGCGGCACGAAGGAATAACAAATGTCAAAGCGCGACTATTACGAAGTGCTCGGCGTGTCCAAGGGCGCTTCGGCGGATGAGATCAAGAAGGGTTTTCGCAGGAAAGCCAAAGAGCTGCACCCTGACCGCAACAAGGACAACCCGGATGCCGAGGCGCAGTTCAAGGAAGCCAACGAGGCTTACGACGTTCTGCGTGATGCCGAAAAGAAGGCAGCTTATGATCGCTTTGGCCATGCCGCATTTGAAAACGGTATGGGGGGCGGTGGCCGCCCCGGCGGCGGTTTTGGCGGTCAAGGCGACTTCTCCAGCGCATTTTCGGATGTATTCGACGACCTGTTCGGTGATTTCATGGGTGGTCAAAGGGGCGGCGGCGGGCGTCGCGCCGCGCGCGGCTCGGACCTGCGCTACAACCTGCGTGTGACGCTGGAAGAAGCCTACTCGGGCCTACAAAAAACCATCAATGTGCCAACGGCCGTGGCGTGTTCGTCCTGCGAAGGTACCGGGGCTGAAGGTGGCGTTGAACCCACATCCTGCCCCACCTGTTCGGGCATGGGGAAAGTGCGGGCACAACAGGGCTTTTTTACGGTGGAACGGACTTGCCCCACCTGTTCGGGATTGGGGCAGATCATCAAGAACCCCTGTAAATCCTGTCAGGGGGCCGGCAGGGTCGAAAAGGACCGCGCTTTGTCGGTGAACATTCCTGCCGGTGTCGAAACCGGTACGCGAATTCGTCTGGCAGGCGAAGGTGAGGCGGGAATGCGCGGCGGACCTCCGGGCGATCTGTATATTTTCGTCGAAGTGGCCGAGCACAAACTGTTCGAACGCGACAGCGTGAACCTCTACTGCCGCGTGCCGGTCAGCATGGCCAAGGCGGCGCTGGGCGGATCGATCGAGGTTCCGACCATTGATGGCGGTCGCGGCCGCGTTCAGATTCCGGCCGGAAGTCAGTCGGGTCGGCAAATGCGCCTGCGCGGAAAAGGCATGCCTGCGTTGCGCGGCGGTGGTGTGGGTGACATGTTCATTGAACTGGCCGTGGAAACCCCGGTCAACCTGACCAGCCGCCAGAAAGAACTGCTGCGCGAGTTTGATGATCTGGGTGAAGACAACCACCCGGAATCAAAAAGCTTTTTCTCGTCCGTCAAGTCTTTCTGGGACGGTATGAAAGGCTGAATGACCAGGAACGGGGGCTCTTCCCCCGCCGCCCTTCGGGCGACTCCCCCGGGATATTTGCAGCCAGATGAATCATGGGACCCGTTCTTCATCTGGCCCAAAATATCCCGGAGCGCGAGGCAGAGCCTCGCATGCCTCTGTCATTTACATGCTGTTTTGGCCTTAGCAGAAAGCTGAAAGTGGCAATATATCTGGAAAATTGAGTCTTGATTCCGGCCCTCGACCCTGAGATTGTCCGCCTCAACCGTTGGGGTGCCCTTTGACAGGGCTGAGAGACGCAACCGCGTTAACCCATCGAACCTGATCCGGGCAATTCCGGCGTAGGGAACGGTCTCTTGAATACAGACGTTTTCTCTACTCCGTTGCCCATAGAAGATGGAGCAACGACATGGCGGCAATTGCCCTGACCATAGCAGGATCCGACAGTGGCGGCGGCGCGGGCATTCAGGCTGACCTGAAGGCAATGTCGGCGTTGGGTGTTTTTGGCGCAAGCGTCGTCACCGCCGTTACCGCGCAGAACACGCAAGCTGTTACTGCGGTGCATGGGATTCCCCTGGATGTGATTTCCGCCCAAATTGACGCGGTTCTGAGCGATCTGGACGTCAAGGCCGTCAAAATCGGCATGCTTGGCACACCTGAGATCATTCATACGGTTGCCAGGGGGCTGGCGGCGTTCGAGGGTCCCGTGGTTCTTGATCCGGTCATGATCGCCAAATCCGGCGACGCTCTGTTGGCGCAAGAGGCGGTCCGGACGCTGCACGATGTGTTGTTGCCAACGGCGACGGTTCTTACGCCGAATCTGCCTGAGGCGGCGTGCCTGCTGAACATGCCAGCGGCAGAAACGCGTGAGCAGATGGCTGAACAGGGCCGGGCATTGTGCGCTTTGGGTGCGGGAGCAGTCGTGATGAAGGGCGGACACGGGTCAGGTGACATCTGCCACGATTTGCTGATCGATCCGTCGGGTGTCATGGCCGAGTTTCAGGCCCCGCGTCAGGATACGAAAAACACCCATGGAACAGGATGCACCCTGTCGTCATCCATCACCGCCGGTTTGGCCAATGGGCTGACCCTGATTGACGCGGTTGCGCAGGCGCATGACTATCTGCAAGGGGCCATCGCGCGCGCGGATGAGCTGAATGTCGGCGCTGGGCACGGCCCGGTGCATCATTTCCACCGGGTTTGGCCCTCGTGACGCTTTGGTCTGTCATAGGGGCAGGGGTTGCCGGTCTTGCCGTTGCCAGCGAACTGGTGTCGCGCGGTGCGAAGGTGCAGATATACGACCCCGGCGGGCCACCGGGCCCGCATGGGTGTTCATGGTGGGCCGGGGGAATGCTGGCGCCGTGGTGCGAATATGAAAACGCAGAAGAACCGGTGCTGCGCCTGGGTCAGGCGGCGATCGAATGGTGGGCTCAACGCACCAACGTGACCCGTCGGGGAACGCTTGTTGTCGCAAGTGCCCGTGATGTGCCGGACCTGCGCCGATTTGCGCGTCGAACAAAAGAGTTCACCAAAGTCGAACGGGCAGAAATATCCGAATTAGAGCCTGATCTGGCGGGGTTTGGTCAAGGCCTGTTCTTCGAACGCGAAGCCCATGTCGATCCACGCCAGGCGCTGCAAGATCTGTATCGTCAATTGCAAAGCCAGGGTGTCGCGTTCCACCGGAAGCTGGCGCCCGCCCAGTTGGAGAATGCAATTGACTGCCGTGGCCTTCTCGCCCGCGAATACCTGCATGATCTGCGCGGCGTGAAGGGTGAGATGCTTGTCATACGATGCCCTGACGTGGAACTGACGCGCCCGGTTCGTTTGCTGCACCCGCGGATGCCGCTTTATATCGTTCCGCGCGGAGGCGGCGTCTACATGTTGGGTGCGACCATGATCGAATCCGAGGACAGCAGCCGCATTACCGCCCGTTCGATGCTGGAATTGCTCAGCGCGGCCTATGCCGTGAACCCGGCTTTTGGCGAAGCCGAAGTGTTGGAGATAGGCGTCGATCTGCGCCCCGCCTTTCCCGACAACTTACCGCGCATCCGGCGTTTGGGCCGGACGATCTATGCCAACGGGCTTTATCGCCACGGATATCTGCTGGCACCGGCGCTGGCGCGGGGTGTTGCAGATTTGGCGCTGAACAACACACATTCGGAGATGGTCGATGAAGATCGTGCTTAACGGCGAGACGCGCGAGGTGCGCGCCGAAACCCTGTCGGAATTGTTGGATGAATGCGGTTTCTCGGGCCGTGTGGCCACCGCCGTGAACGAAGATTTCGTGCCCTCAAGCCTGCGCGTCGCTCACAAGCTGGCCGAAGGCGACCGGGTTGAGGTCGTCGCACCGATGCAGGGGGGCTGAAGATGAAGACGTTTTACGGCACTGA
Source organism: Ruegeria sp. HKCCD6157 (assembly GCF_013110685.1). Lineage (NCBI taxonomy): Bacteria > Pseudomonadati > Pseudomonadota > Alphaproteobacteria > Rhodobacterales > Roseobacteraceae > Ruegeria > Ruegeria sp. HKCCD6157. The sequence goes on along the minus strand of NZ_WVRB01000002.1, from coordinate 252,664 downwards.
ACTGCCCAACCCGCTGATGCTGGGCACGGCGCAATATCCAAGCCCGGCCATTCTGGAACAGGCGTTTCGCGAAAGCGGTGCAGGCGTCGCCACTGTATCCTTGCGGCGCGAAGCGGGTGCAGGCCAGACCTTTTGGAACATGATCCGCGAATTGGGAGTTCTGATCCTGCCCAATACGGCCGGTTGCCATACGGTGAAAGAGGCCGTGACGACCGCCCATATGGCCCGTGAAGTGTTCGAGACCCGATGGATCAAGCTGGAACTCATCGGACATACGGACAGTCTGCAACCGGACGTTTTCCAACTGGTCGAAGCCGCCCGCATTCTGACCGAGGATGGGTTCGAGGTGTTTCCCTACACCACCGATGATCTGATCGTGGGCGAACGCCTGTTGGAAGCGGGATGCGAGGTGCTCATGCCCTGGGGCGCACCGATCGGGTCAGGACGCGGGCTGAACAACGAATACGCTCTGCGTGCGATGCGGGCCGAATTTTCTGACATTCCCCTGGTGGTGGATGCCGGTATCGGCTTGCCCAGCCACGCGGCCCGCGGGATGGAGCTGGGCTATGACGCGGTTCTGCTCAACACCGCTGTGGCCCGTGCCGGAGATCCGGTTTTGATGGCCAAGGCGATGGCGCAGGCAACCCTTGCCGGGCAATTGGCCCATCAGGCCGACCCGATCGAGCCGCGCGATATGGCGGAACCTTCTACTCCTGTTGTTGGAAAGGCCTTCCTGTCATGACGCTGGACCGTTTCTATCCGATCTTTGATCACTCGGACTGGCTGCGGCGGATGTTGCCGCTGGGTGTCAAACTGGTGCAGCTGCGCATCAAGGATCAGCCAGACGATGCGGTGCGCGACCAGATTGCCGTTTCACGCGAATTGTGCCGCGACCATGGCGCGGTTCTGGTGATCAATGACTATTGGCAACACGCGATCGATCTGGGCTGCGACTGGATCCATCTGGGGCAGGAAGATCTGGACGACGCCGACCTGAAAGCCATCGGAAAAGCGGGTCTGAAACTGGGCGTTTCCACCCATGACGATGATGAGCTTGAGCGTGTGCTGGCCATGGATCCCGATTACGTGGCATTGGGCCCGGTCTACCCCACCATTCTGAAAAAGATGAAATGGCATCAGCAGGGCCTGCACTGCGTAACGGAATGGAAGACGCGGGTTGGTGATATTCCCTTGGTCGGTATTGGCGGGATGAGTGTCGAGCGCGCGACCGGTGTGCTGAAGGCCGGGGCGGACATCGTCTCGGCGGTAACGGATATCACACTGAACCCCGACCCCGAAGCACGGGTACGCGCGTGGATCGAGGTCACACGATGAGCCGATATGCCCGACAGACGCTTCTGCCCGAAGTCGGGGCGCAGGGGCAGGCACGCCTGTCGGCGGCCCGTGTTCTGGTCGTCGGTGCGGGCGGTCTGGCTGCACCGGTTCTGCCACTTTTGACAGGGGCCGGGGTGGGGCGGATTACGGTCATGGACGGTGATACCGTCGATCTGTCCAACCTGCACCGTCAAACGTTTTTCTCCGAGGCCGATTGCGGGCACTCCAAGGCGGAAACCGCCGAGGCGCGCTGCCGCGCGCTGAATGGTGAAACTGATGTCATCGGTCTGAATCAGGCTCTGACCAGTGAAAATGCGCCTGGCTCGGTGTCGCAAGCCGATATCATTCTGGATTGTGCCGACAGCTACGCAGCCAGCTACATCCTGTCGGACACGTGTCTGGCGCAGGGCAAGCCTTTGATCAGCGCCTCGGTGCTGGGGCTTTCGGGTTATGTGGGCGGGTTCTGCGGCGGGGGCCCGTCGCTGCGCGCTGTGTTTCCCGATGCACCGGACAGTGGCGCCAGCTGCGCCACTGCGGGGGTTCTGGGCCCCGTGGTTGGCGTGATGGGGGCGATGCAGGCGCAGATGGCGCTCAGCTTGATCCTTGGACTTGATCCCTCGCCCCTTGGGCAGTTGGTTCAATATGACGCAAGAACCCTGCGCAGCACCGGGTTTCGCTTTGATGACGCACCCGAGCCCGGCAACTGCTTTCGCTTTCTATCCGCAAGCCAGCTGAAGGACACGGATCAGATCATCGAGCTGCGCAGTTCGCAGGAAGCCCCTGTTCCCATCCATTCGAACGCGACGCGCATTTCGCCGGATAATTTGCAGGAAATAGACCCTAACAGGGGAAAAAGGCTGGCTCTTTGCTGTGCCACCGGTTTGCGGGCATGGCGTGCCGCCGAACAGATTCAACCAGATTGGCCGGGCGAGATTGTCCTCGTCGCGGCCTCAACCTCGTGAAGAAAAGGGAAACGCGAGACATGAAAAAGCTGATGACAGCCATCGCCCTTCTGGCCGCCGGGCCGGCATGGGCCGAAGACAAAATGACCGTCCTGCTGGACTGGTTCATCAACCCTGACCATGGTCCCATCATCGTGGCGCAGGAAAACGGCTATTTTGCCGAACAAGGGCTTGAGGTCGAGATCGTTCCGCCCGCCGACCCGTCCGCCCCGCCCCGTTTGGTGGCTGCCGGCCAAGCCGACCTGGCGGTGTCTTACCAGCCGCAATTGCACTTGCAAATTCACGAGGGCCTGCCGCTGAAGCGTGTCGGCACATTGGTTGCGACGCCGCTGAACTGCCTTCTGGTGCTGGAAGACGGACCGATCAAGTCGCCTGCTGACCTCAAGGGTAAAAAAATCGGCTTCTCGGTCGCTGGGGTCGAAGAAGCCATCCTTGGCACCGTTCTGGGCAAATACGATGTTGCGCTGGGCGATGTCGAGCTGATCAATGTCAACTTTTCCCTCTCGCCGTCGCTGATGACCGGTCAGGTGGATGCGGTGATTGGCGCATATCGCAACTTCGAACTGAACCAGATGGATATCGAAGGTCGTCCCGGCACTTGCTTCTATATCGAGGAAGAGGGCGTTCCGTCTTATGATGAACTGATCTATGTCGCCAATCCTGAAACGATGGACAAGGACAAGATCGCCCGGTTCCTCGCCGCGACTGAAAAAGCGACCCAATATATCGTCAACAACCCGGAAAAAAGCTGGGAAATCTTCGCGGCCACCTCGCCCGAACTTCAGGACGAGCTGAATGCCCGCGCCTGGGTCGATACACTGCCGCGCTTTGCGCTGCGTCCGGCAGGTTTTGATGCCGGTCGTTATGCCCGGTTCGAAACCTTCCTGAACGAAAGCGGGATGATCGACAGCGTCCTTCCAGTTAGTGACATCACCATCGACGTGACCGCGCAATGAGCAACTATGGCAAAGCCTTTGCGCTGATGCGCGATGCTGCGGCGGGGCCGTGGCGGGATTATACCCGCCACGCCTTCGTAGAGGGCATGAAAGACGGAACGCTGCCACGCGAGGCGTTTCTGCACTATCTGCGGCAGGATTATGTGTTTCTGATCCACTTCTCACGTGCCTGGGCGCTGGCCGTGGTGAAATCAGAAACGCATGAAGAAATGCTTGCTGCATCGCGAACTGTGAACGGTTTGATCAGCGAAGAGATGAAACTGCATATCGGTATCTGCGCGGCAGAAGGTATCTCGCAGGCAGAGTTGTTTGCCACGCCAGAGAGGCACGAGAATCTGGCCTATACCCGGTTTGTCCTGGAAGCAGGCTACAGCGGAGATCTTCTGGACCTGCTGGCGGCCCTTGTTCCTTGCGTCATGGGGTATGGTGAGATCGGTACGCGCCTGTCCGCCGAGGCAACGTCCGAGACCTATCGCGGCTGGATCGACACTTATGCCGGCGAGGATTACCAAGGCGCATGTGTGGCGGTTGGCGAGTTGCTGGATCAGGCTCTAACAAGACGTATCGGGGCTGATTTTCAAGGGTCGCCACGCTGGGATAGACTGTGCAAGACCTTCCGCAAGGCGACAGAGCTTGAAGTCGACTTCTGGCAGATGGGTTTGACGCCATGACACCTGCGCCCGAACTGACCATCAACGGCACTGCCACGATCGACGGCGCGACCCTGTTTGCGCCGTTGTCCCTGACCCTAGGGGCCGGGGCGTGGACATGCCTGCTGGGCGGTTCGGGCGTGGGAAAAACCACGGTTCTGAGGTTGATTGCGGGGCTCGAGACCGGGGCTGTCTTCGCTGGGCGGATCACGGCCAGTGATGGCTTGCCTGTGGCTGAGCGTGTCGCGTACATGGCCCAGGATGATCTTCTTTTGCCTTGGGCAACCGTCGCGCAGAATGTCTCGCTGGGTGCGCGTCTGCGCGGTGAAACCGTTGATCTTGATCGACGTGACCGCCTGATCAAGCGTATGCGGTTGCAGGATCACATGAACAAGAAGCCCAGCGCGTTGTCCGGCGGGCAACGTCAGCGTGTCGCCTTGGCCCGGACACTGATGGAAGATCGCCCCGTTGTTTTGCTGGACGAGCCCTTTTCGGCCCTTGATGCCCGCACACGCGCTGACATGCAGGATCTGGCCGCCGAAGCATTGCACGGTCGAACCGTCCTTCTTGTGACCCATGATCCCGCAGAGGCCGCGCGTCTGGGGCAATCCATCGTGGTGATGACGGAACACGGATTGACGCAGTGCGAACCGCCCCGGGCCCCGGCCCCGCGCCGCGTGGATGATCTGGAGACTTTGGAAACCCAGGGTGCCTTGCTGCGTCTTCTCCGCGAGGGCGTGGCATGAAGTATTTTTCTGCATTGGCCGCAACTTTGTTTGCCTTGCTGATCTGGCAGGGCATCGTGACCCTGACCGGGTTGCCGAAGTTCATCCTGCCCGGACCCGCCGTCGTGGCCGAGACCTGGTGGCAGAACCGCTGGGTGATCGCAGAGCATACCTGGATCACCGCGATCGAAGTGGTGATCGGTCTGGCATGCGGAACGCTGCTAGGTGTCGTTACTGCGTTGCAACTGGCGAATTCGCGGGCGGCGCGGGTGCTGGTGCAGCCGATGCTCGTGTTTACGCAGGCTCTGCCGGTTTTCGCATTGGCGCCGTTGCTGACGCTGTGGCTGGGCTATGGGCTATGGTCCAAGGTCGCCATGGCGGTGTTGATCATCTATTTCCCGATCACCTCATCCTTTTTTGACGGGCTTATGCGCACCCCTTCGGGGTATCTGGATCTGTCCCGAACGATGCAGGCCAGCAGGCGCGCCGTATTGTGGCATATCCGTATTCCGGCCGCTCTTCCGTCGCTGGCGTCGGGGATGCGGCTGGCGGCGGTCTATGCCCCGATTGGAGCGGTGATCGGCGAATGGGTCGGCTCGTCGCAGGGGTTGGGATACCTGATGCTGCTGGCCAATGGACGTGCCAAGACCGATCTCATGTTTGCCGCGATGCTGACCCTGGGCGTATTCTCGATTCTTCTGCACATGATTGTCCGCCGGGCCACGGCACGCATGGCGGGTGAGGTGCGTTAACCAATCAGAAACCGATTCTGGGTCAGGGTGCGCTCATGACACAGGACGCCTTTGCCGAAGCCCCGATGCTGTTTGATACGGACGAAGCCCCGGCGCAGCCGCTGACCTCTGGTCGGCTACCCTCCTATATAAAAGACCACCGCAAGCGGCTGCGCGAACGGTTCATGACCGGCGGATCGGCGGCGATGCCGGATTATGAACTGCTTGAACTGGTCCTGTTTCGGTCCATTCCCCGGCAGGATGTGAAGCCACTGGCGCGGGCGTTGATGGACACTTTTGGTGATTTCAATCGTGTCCTGACCGCGCCCGAGGAACGGCTGCGCAAGATCAAGGGCGTTGGCGATACCGTGGTTACCGACCTGAAAATTCTTGAGGCCTGCGCCCACAGGATGGCCCGCGCCCGGGTGATGCAGCGGCATGTGATCTCGGGCTGGGATGCGCTGCTGGATTATTGCCACACCACCATGGCGCATCGTGAAATCGAACAGTTTCGCGTGTTCTATCTGGATCGCAAGAACGTAATGATCGCGGATGAGGAACAGGCCAAAGGCACCGTGGATCACGTGCCGGTTTACCCGCGCGAGGTTGCCAAACGAGCGCTGGAACTGAATGCCTCGGCCCTGATTCTGGTGCACAACCACCCGTCGGGTGATCCGACGCCCTCGCAGTCGGATATCGACATGACCAACCGTATTCAGGATGCCTGTTCGGCCTTGGGCCTGACCCTGCACGACCACCTGATCATTGGAAAATCGACCGAGTTGAGCTTTCGGTCCGAAGGGTATCTGTGAGATTCACTGCACCCAGATTTCAACCCGGCGGTTGACCTTGCGGCCCCACTCGGTGTCGTCACAGGCCATCGGCATTGCTTCGCCAAACCCTTCCGCGACCACCTCGATACTGTCTGATATCGATGTCTCGGCCGCGGCCAGAACCGCGTTTCGTACCGTCTGTGCACGTCGCAGGGCAATGCGGGCGTTGGCGGCGGCCCCGCCATCCCCGTCGCTGAAACCGGCAAACACCAGCTTGCGCGCCTTCAATATGCCGGCGTCAAGCATATGTGCCAGTTGCTGAATATTGGAACGTGACTGCGCATCCGGGCGGGATGATCCGGGTTCGAACCGAACCGACAGGGACAGGCGCGACAGCGGGCGCAGGGTTTCGATCATGCGCTGAAGCTCGTCCAGCCCAACTTCGGGCCCTCCGGTGGCGATGGCATTGGCAAGCCGGTCGCCCTGCACGCCAACCGGCAAGGTTTCGGGCGATTGATCCACGTAACCTGCGTCACGAATGGCCATCTGGGCCCCGGGGCTTAGGCTAAAGGCCAGAAACTGCCGTGCGATCCGTGGCAGGCGGCGTTCGGGCAGATACAGGAACATCGGCAGGTTCAGCGGATAATCTTCGGTCTTGATCGATTGACGGGAGGCGGCCAGCGGATGCCCACACCCTCCGGTCAACGGCAGGGCCCGGGTATCGCCGGCTGTCGCCTTGCTGGCGATTCCGATGGAAAACGGGTCCTTGGCCACGGCCTTGGTCAGATCGCTCGTTCGAATGTGGCGGTTTGCGGTATCGGTCAGTTCCACACCAGCGGTCTTCAATACCTGATCCTCGACAGCCTGCGCCAGCCCCGATCCCGGATCCGGCACATGCAATGCGATCGGAGCATCCGGCCCGCCCAGGTCCACCCAGTTCTTTACTTCGCCTGACAGAATGCGCGCCAAATCGGCCAGCGAAATCTGACGCATCACACTATCGGGTGCCACCACCGGAACCATGGCGTCCAATGCAACAACCCTGGATCGCCGGGCCCGTTTCAGATCACCCAGCCCCGCGGCTTCGGCTGCATCCCGCTCTGCCCCGCGTACTTCGCGCAGGGCCATCACGATATCTGTCTGATCCTCGATCAGCTTGGTGAAACCACGATCCGTGGTCCCGACGTCAAAATAGAACCGCGCCAACGGGGCGTCACGGCCTGACTGAAAAAGCTCATAGACGAAGGTGTCCGCATCCACGCGGGCAGGCGTTGCGGTCAGGCCTTCCTGCCGCGCAAACCCGATGATCAGGGCGGGCAGGACCGTCTCGGCCATGACAGACGATCCGGAAAACCGCAACTCGGCCACGAAATCCGTCAGGCTGGGGCACGCAGGTCCGTCGCAGGTGACGCCCGAGCCATCAACGGTCAACTCACCGAACTGCGTATCGACGCGGTAGAATTCGCCGTCAAAGCCCAGCAGGTTGCCTGTTACTTCGACCTTGCCGTCATGAGACGTCAGCGTGATGTCCTGCGCCATTGCACAGGTCGCACCTGCAACGGTAAACAGCGCGGTCACAGCCGCACGAAAGAAAGTCATAAGAGAGTCGAGCCTGCCTGCGGATTACTTTGCCGCAATTGTCAGGTCTGAGAGCAGATTATTCAACACCAGAAACTCACCGGCCTGTGAACAATCCGGCAGGGTCAGGGACATGTCGCGCGACCGCAGGCGGCTATCTGACAGAAGTTCCAGCGCCTGCACATTCAGCGTTTGCCCGCAGTTGGATTCGGTCACTTCGGCTTCGACCGTCAGGTCGATGCTGCCGGACCGATCCGACGCGCCTGTCGGAAAGGAATATACTTCGATATTCTTGGCACGACCCAGACCCGTCTGGCCCAGGCGCAGAACCTCTCCTGCACCATTTGCCGAGGAATCATCCCACACGTGGCCGCTGCTGCCATAGCTTGCCCCGAATTCCAGCGCGTGAATCTGCAACTCGGTATCACCCTGCCATTGCAGGACGACGCGGTCATATTCGGCAATGTCGGTCACGTGAGTGGTGGCGACCGTACCCGTTTCATCTTCGAACGAAATCAGGAAAATCGCGTATTCCGACAGTGCCGGGATGGTCATGTCCAAGGCGCCGGAATCGTCGGTGTTCTGGCTGACCGTCAGGCCGCTGTGATGAATTTCAACGCGTTCGTTTCGGTGGCAGGGTGCCCGAAGCGACAGCTGTGCCATGGCGCCGGGGACGGCGACGGCGCGCGCGCTGATGTTGCAATCCGTCGTTTTCGGTGCTGACGGAACTGCGCGGGGTTCGTGCGCTGCCGCCCCGGAATCTGCGTCAGACGCCGGAGCCGAAGTCAGTACGATAGCATCCAACCCCGACAAAACCGAAGATTGCTGAGATGCCGAGGCAACATCAACACTATCCCCCGCGTTCGCCGGCTGCGCGGTTGGTCCGTTCTGCATCAGGTAGCCTATGCCCAAAGCACAAGCGACCGTGCCGCACATGGTCACGTAGTTTCGAACTACAAACAAGACACCCTCCCCAGTTGAAGGAGCAAATCGCACATTCGCCACGAATCGCGGCCAATTTGTGGCCGCGAGACGAACACATTGTGGATTCGGCGGGTGACGTTAGGTCAGTCGGCCATGGCAGTGTTTGAACTTCTTGCCCGAACCACACGGGCACGGATCATTTCGCGACGGGTTGCCCCAGGTCGATGGGTCGCTTTCGTCGAACCCCGGAAGCGCATCACCCGAAGCCGCAGCCTCGGCCTTGGCTTCGGCCTGTTTCGCGGCCTTGTCCACGGCCTCCTGCGCCTGAGCCTGCTGCCCTGCCATCTGCGCCAGCATTTCTTTCTGTTCTTCTTCGGTCAGCGGGCGTACGCGCGACAATTGCTGTGTCACGGTCTCGCGCAGGGAATCCAGCATGCTTTCGAACAGCTGAAAGCTTTCGGTCTTGTATTCGTTCAGAGGATCGCGCTGGGCATAACCGCGGAACCCAACGACCGAGCGCAGATGTTCCAGGGTCAGCAGATGCTCGCGCCATTTGCTGTCGATGGTCTGAAGCAGAACCTGTTTTTCGATGTTGCGCATGTTTTCAGGGCCAAAGGCGACGGCCTTCTGGGCCATCATCTCATCCGCGGCCTTGATCAGACGTTCGCGCACCTGCTCGTCATCCACGCCTTCTTCGGCGGCCCAGTCCTGAACCGAGACGTCCATGTTCAGCTTGTCCTTTATCGCCTCGTGCAGACCCTCAGTATCCCACTGATCAGCATAGGATTTCGGCGGCATGTATTCGTCAATCAGGTCGTCAATCACCTGTTCGCGCATATCCGAGACGATCTCGGACAGGTCGTTCGCAGACATGATTTCGCGGCGCTGGCTGAAGATCACCTTCCGCTGGTCGTTCATCACGTCGTCGAACTTCAGAACGTTCTTGCGCATGTCAAAGTTACGTCCTTCGACCTTGGACTGCGCGCGTTCCAGCGACTTGTTCACCCAGGGGTGAATGATCGCCTCGCCTTCTTTCATGCCCAGCGTGGTCAATACCTTGTCCAGCCGTTCCGAGCCGAAGATGCGCATCAGGTCATCCTCGAGGCTCAGGTAAAATACCGTTCGGCCCGGGTCGCCCTGACGGCCGGAACGACCGCGCAGCTGGTTGTCGATCCGGCGGCTTTCGTGGCGTTCCGAGGCCATGACGTAAAGGCCGCCAGCAGCCAGAACCTTTTCTTTTTCTTCGGCGTGGCGTGCTTCTTCGGCGGCCCGCAGCTCGGACGGATCCGCGTCTGGATTCTCGGCAATCGCTTTCAGCACCTTCATCTCGACATTGCCGCCAAGCTGAATGTCGGTGCCGCGACCGGCCATGTTGGTGGCGATGGTTACCGCACCCAGACGACCGGCATCGGCAACGATCTGAGCCTCTTGTTCGTGCTGGCGAGCGTTCAGAACGTTGTGCTTGATACCTTCCTTCGTCAGCATCTGGCTGAGCAGTTCGGATTTTTCGATCGACGTGGTCCCCAGCAGAACCGGCTGGCCCTTTTCCTGCGCCTTTTTCGTCTCGGCGATCATCGCATTGTATTTTTCGGCGGCCGTACGATAGACCTGATCATCTTCGTCGATACGGGCAATCGGCAGGTTGGTCGGAACTTCGACCACGCCCAGACCGTAGATCTCGGCAAATTCTTCGGCTTCGGTCAACGCGGTGCCGGTCATGCCGCTCAGTTTGTCGTACAGGCGGAAATAGTTCTGGAATGTCACGCTTGCCAATGTGACGTTTTCCGGCTGGATCTGAACCTTTTCCTTGGCTTCGATCGCCTGATGCAGACCTTCGGACAGGCGACGCCCCGGCATCATGCGGCCGGTGAATTCATCGATCAGAACGACGTTGCCGTCGCGCACGATGTAATCCTTGTCGCGCTGGAACAGCTTGTGTGCACGCAGCGCCTGGTTGACGTGATGCACGACGGTGGTGCTTTCCGGATCATACAGGGAATGGCCTTCGGGAATCAGGCCGGCCTGAAGCAGCTGTGCCTCAAGAAATTCGTTGCCTTCATCGGTAAAGGTCACATTGCGCGATTTTTCGTCCAGGGTGTAATGATCATCGCTCAGCGTCGGGATCAGGGCATCAATGGCGGTGTACAGATCCGACCGGTCCTGCGCAGGACCCGAGATGATCAGCGGCGTCCGCGCTTCATCGATCAGGATCGAGTCGACCTCGTCCACAATCGCAAAGTTGTGATGCTTCTGGTAAACCTGCTCCAGATCCGCCTTCATGTTGTCGCGCAGATAGTCAAAGCCCAGCTCATTGTTGGTGGCATACGTGATGTCACAGGAATACGCTGCCAGTTTTTCCGCGTCGGGCTGGCCGGACCAGATCACACCAGTGGTCATGCCTACGGCCGCAAACACCTTGCCCATCCATTCCGCGTCACGTTTGGCCAGGTATTCGTTCACCGTGACGACATGCACGCCCTTGCCGGTCAGCGCGTTCAAATAGGCCGGGAAGGTGGCGACCAGAGTCTTGCCTTCGCCCGTCTTCATTTCCGAGATGTTGCCCTGATGCAGGAAAATGCCGCCCATCAGCTGCACGTCAAAGGCCCGCAGGCCAAGTGCGCGCTTGGCGCCTTCGCGTACGTTGGCAAAGGCCTCGGGTAGCAGGTCGTCCAGGCTTTCGCCATCCAGTGCGCGCTTGCGCAGGTCTTCGGTCTTGTCGATCAGACCTTGATCTGAAAGCTTTTCAAACTCTGGCTCCAGCGCATTGATCTTTTCGACCAGAGGGCGGGTCGCCTTGATCTTGCGGTCGTTCGGTGTTCCGAACACCTTTTTGGCGAGCGTTCCGAGTCCCAGCATGTTCACTCCAGAGGATCTGTTCTTTTCGTGGTTGCGACAGGCTTGCCCACCTTGCGCGCAACCCATAGATACGGGGGGTGAAAGGCGGCCCTGTCCAAGGCTTCAAAGCGATGTAAGCGGCAGGTTCCAGAGTGTCAACGCCGCGCCCTGTCGCGGCAAGAAAATAGGATGATTCAATGCCCAAAGGTCTCACTTTTCTGCCATCGCTGGCCCTGGCCGCCGTGATGGCCCTGCCGCTGGCCGCCGAAACCCAGCCGGATGCGTCGACCGTGGTCGCTCGGGTAAACGGGGATGAGATCACATTGGGTCACGTGATCGCCACCGTCGCTTCTCTGCCACCGCAATATCAGCAGGCGGAAGACGACGTGCTGTTCGATTTCGTTCTGGAACAGCTGATCCAGCAGCAATTGCTGGGACAGCAACAGGATGGCCTGAACAAGCAAAACGCGCTGACACTCGACAATGAAAAGCGGTCGCTTCAGGCGGTTCAGACGGTCGCGGCCCTGACCAACGATGTCGTCACGGAGGAAGCCATTCAGGCCGCTTACGATGCGCGTTTCAATGATTTTGCGGGTGAAGACGAATTCGACGCCAGCCATATTCTGGTGGAATCGGAAGAAGAAGCCAAAGCGCTCAAGGCACAGCTTGATGATGGCGCCGACTTTGCGGAACTTGCCCGAGAGAACTCGACCGGTCCGTCCGGCCCGAATGGTGGCGCGCTGGGATGGTTCGGAAAAGGCCAGATGGTACCTGAATTCGAGGCAGCAGTGATCGCGCTGGAAAAAGGGCAGGTGTCGGATCCGGTGCAAACTCAGTTTGGCTGGCATCTGGTCAAGCTGAACGACAAGCGCAAAACCGAAGCCCCCGAACTGGACGCGGTGCGCGATGAGCTGGCCCAAACGATCCAGCAAGAGGCCATCCAGGCGCGGATCGACGAATTGACGCAGCAGGCACAGATCGAACGCCCCGCGCTGGAAGGCGCAGGCCCCGAGATCATGCGCCAGCTGGACCTGATTCAGGAGTAAAGACCAGTGGCCACGATCACGAAGGTATCGCCGCTGGCGCCGGCGTCTTTCCCTGAACTGCCTGCGATTGACGGTGTGCGTTTTGCCACCGTCGAAGCGGGTGTGCGCTATCAGGGTCGCACGGATGTCATGCTGGCTGTTCTTGATCCGGGCACGTCGGTGGCGGGTGTCTTCACCCGCTCGGCCACCCGTGCGGCACCGGTTCTGGATTGTCAGGAGAAAATCGGTGGCCCCAGCGAGGGACCTGCGGCGATCCTTGTGAACTCGGGCAACGCCAACGCGTTCACCGGCCATTACGGCCAGACATCGGTTGCCGAGGTGACGCAGGCCGTTTCCAAATCGACCGGTGTCCCGGTCGAACGGGTCTTTACCTCGTCCACCGGTGTCATCGGTGAACCGCTGCCGCATGATCGCATCATCTCGCAGCTTGACGCGTTGAAATCCGGCCTCAGTCGCCATGCCATCGAAGACGCCGCGCGGGCGATCATGACGACGGACACGTTTCCCAAAGGGGCGAGCGCACAGGTCGAAATCGGCGGCAAAACAGTCTCTATTGCAGGGATTGCGAAGGGTTCCGGGATGATCGCGCCAGACATGGCGACGATGCTGGTCTATATCTTCACCGACGCACGGGTTGAGCAATCGGCGTTGCAGGAAATGCTGAGCGCGCAGACAGATCGCACCTTCAACTGCATCACTGTGGACAGCGATACCTCGACCTCGGACAGTCTGCTGCTGTGTGCGACGGGGTCTTCGGGCGTTGATGCCACCGGCGATGCCGCTTTTGCACGGGCTTTGGAAACGGTGATGCTGGACCTTGCGCAACAAGTGGTGCGTGACGGGGAAGGCGCCACGAAATTCGTGGAAATCCGCGTGACCGGAGCCGCCTCGGACGCTGATGCCAAGACCCACGGTCTGGCCATCGCCAACTCTCCTCTGGTGAAAACTGCCATTGCCGGTGAGGATCCGAACTGGGGCCGCATCGTCATGGCCATCGGCAAGTCGGGCGCGGCGGCCGATCGCGACAAGCTCAGCATTTCCTTCGGTGATATTCTTGTGGCCGAGAACGGCTGGGTCAGCCCGGATTATCGCGAGGAAGACGCCGCCGCCTATATGAAAGGTCAGGACCTCGTGATTGCGGTCGATCTGGGGCTGGGCGAGGGGAAATCCACCGTCTGGACCTGTGATCTGACCCACGGCTATATCGAGATCAACGCGGATTATCGCTCGTGAGAACCGTGTTAGTCTCTGCTGTCGCCCTGATCGACATAGAGGGCCGTGTGCTGCTGGCCCAACGCCCCGAAGGTAAATCCATGGCGGGTCTCTGGGAATTCCCCGGTGGCAAGATCGAGCCCGGCGAAACCCCCGAGGCCGCCCTGATCCGCGAGTTGCACGAGGAACTGGGCATCGACACCTGGGCCTCGTGCCTTGCACCGCTGACCTTTGCCAGTCACAGCTATGACGATTTCCACCTGCTGATGCCGCTGTTTGCCTGCCGCAAATGGCAGGGCATTCCGCAGTCCAAAGAAGGTCAGGCGTTGAAATGGGTGCGGGCGAATGACTTGCGGAACTATCCGATGCCGGCGGCGGATGTGCCGCTGATTCCGATTTTGCGGGATTGGTTGTAACAATTCGTAAGAATTGAGAAAACATCACGAAAAAGTTGACGCTGATCGTTCTCCTTGTCCTTAATCGGGGCAGCAGCGTTCCGGTCTGACCCGGCGACGCCGTTCCGGCCCGACCCGGGGCCGGATGGGGAGGAGAGATAGAATTGGCTCAGACGCAGTCGGGCGCCGAGGGGATGCACTCCCTTCCGGCGCTGCTACATCGCAATGCGACGCAGTTCGGGGATGCCCCGGCTTACCGCGAAAAGGAATTCGGGATCTGGCAATGCTGGACCTGGGCGGAAACGGCCGCCGAGATCCGCGCGCTGGCGCTGGGGTTCCTGGAGCTTGGCGTTGAAAAGGGTGACCACATCGCCGTAATCGGGCGCAACCGTCCGGCACATTACTGGTCAATGGTCGCGGCGCAGATGGTCGGTGCCATTCCGGTCCCTCTCTATCAAGACGCGGTTGCCGAAGAGATGGCCTATGTGCTGGAACATTGCGGGGCGAAATATGTCGTCTGCGGCGATCAGGAGCAGGTCGACAAGGTCATCGAGATTCAGGAAAACCTGCATCAGGTCAAACACATCCTCTATACCGACAAGCGCGGTATGCGGAAATACGACCACAGCCAGATGAATGCCCTTGACGACATCAAGGCCGAGGGCAGTGCCGGTCATGCGCGTTTCGACGCCGAACTGGACAGGCGCATCGGCGAGATCACCTATGACGACACCTGCGTGATGCTTTATACCTCGGGTACCACGGGCAAGCCCAAGGGCGTGGTGCTGTCGAACCGCAACGTGATCGAAAGCGCCAGGAATTCGGCCGAATTCGACCACCTGACCCGCAACGAAGATATCCTGTCCTATCTGCCGATGGCCTGGGTGGGGGATTTCATCTTTTCCATCGGTCAGGCTTATTGGTGCGGGTTCTGCGTGAACTGCCCCGAAAGCGCCGACACGATGATGACCGACCTGCGCGAGATCGGGCCGACCTATTTCTTCGCCCCGCCGCGCGTGTTCGAAACCCAGCTGACCAATGTGATGATCCGAATGGAGGATGCCAGCAAGCTCAAGCAGCGCATGTTCCACTACTTCATGGCGCATGCCAAGAAGGTCGGCGGTCGGTTGCTGGATGGCAAGCCGGTGAGCTTGGGTGACAAGGTGAAATATGCGCTGGGCAATCTGTTGGTTTACGGGCCGCTCAAAGACACGCTGGGATATGGGCGCTTTCGGGTGGGCTATACGGCGGGTGAGGCGATCGGGCCGGAGATCTTTGATTTCTATCGCTCTTTAGGCATCAACCTGAAACAGTTGTACGGCCAAACCGAGGCGACCGTGTTCATCACCGTCCAGCCCGACGGCGAGGTGCGCGCCGACACCGTTGGCGTCCCGGCCCCCGATGTCGAGATCAGGATCGACGACAAGGGCGAAATCCACTACCGCTCGCCCGGCGTTTTCGTCGAATATTTCAAGAATCCGGACTCGACCGCATCGACCAAGGACCCTGAAGGCTGGGTGGCCACGGGCGACGCAGGGTTCATCGAGGAAAGCTCGGGTCATCTGCGGATCATCGACCGCGCCAAGGACGTGGGCAAGATGTCCGACGGGTCGATGTTCGCGCCGAAATATGTCGAGAACAAGCTGAAGTTCTATCCCGATATTCTGGAGGCGGTGCTGTTCGGCAATGGCAAGGATCGCTGCGTGGCCTTCATCAATATCGATCTGACCGCGGTCGGCAACTGGGCCGAACGCAACAACGTGGCCTATGCCTCGTATCAGGAACTGGCGGGGCATCCGCGTGTGTTAGAGACGATCAAGGCCCATGTGGAAGAGGTGAACAAGTCGGTCGCCGCTGACGAGATGCTGTCGGGCTGTCAGGTGCACCGATTTGTGGTGCTGCACAAGGAACTGGATGCCGATGATGGCGAGATGACCCGGACCCGCAAGGTGCGGCGCGGGTTTGTCGAGGACAAGTTCAGCGACATCATTGCCGCGCTTTATGACGGGTCCAAGACGGTTTCGACCACGACCGAAGTGACCTATGAGGATGGTCGCAAGGGATCGATTTCGGCGACGCTGGAAATTGTCGATGCGCCGGTTGTTCCCGTCGCCCAACACAAGGTTGCCGCAGAATGAGGGCCGTACGAGCGCCGCTCGACCTGCGGTCATCGCCCCGCCCGCCGTCCCGTTTTCGCGCAAGTCAGGGAGTGACCGATGCTGGATAATTCCGAAGGATATGTCACCGAAGACGGTCGCAAGATCGGCGGTGTGGTGATGGAAATGAAGAACATCACTCTGCGCTTTGGCGGTGTGGTGGCGATCAAGGATATCTCGTTCGATATCCGCGAGGGCGAGATCCGCGCCATCATCGGGCCGAACGGCGCCGGGAAATCCTCGATGCTGAACGTGATCTCGGGCTTCTATGTTCCGCAGGAAGGCGAGGTCTGGTTCCATGGGTCCAGGCGCCCGCCGATGCGGCCTTTTGAAGTCGCCCAGCAGGGAATCGCGCGGACGTTTCAGAACATCGCCCTGTTCGAGGGTATGAGCGTTCTGGACAACGTGATGACGGGTCGTCTGAACTTTATGAAGACCAACATCCTCCAGCAGGCGATCTGGCGCGGCAAGGCCGAAGCGGAAGAGGTGCAAAACCGCGAGGCGGTCGAGAAGATCATCGACTTTCTTGAAATCCAGCACATTCGCAAGACGCCTGTGTCGCGCTTGCCGTATGGCCTGAAAAAGCGGGTCGAACTGGCGCGGGCGCTGGCGGCGGAGCCCAAGCTGCTGCTGTTGGATGAACCGATGGCGGGCATGAACGTCGAAGAGAAAGAGGACATGAGCCGCTTTATCCTGGACGTGAATGATGAGTTCGGGACCACGATTGCCCTGATCGAGCACGATATGGGCGTTGTGATGGATCTCAGCGACCGGGTGGTCGTGATGGATTACGGCAAGAAGATCGGCGACGGCACACCCGATGAGGTGCGCAACAACCAGGAAGTCATCGACGCCTATCTGGGGGTCAGCCATGATTAAGCTCTGGGCAGAATTGGGGAGGGGCTGGGATGCCTGAACAACTTATCTTCGCGATGGAGGTCATCCTCAATGGTCTGATGGCCGGGGTGCTCTATGCGCTGGTCGCGCTGGGCTTTGTGCTGATCTACAAGGCGTCCGGTATTTTCAATTATGCGCAAGGGGTTATGGCCCTGTTTGCGGCGATGACGCTGGTCGGGATCATGAATGGGCAAGTGCCGTTTGCCCATCTGATCAACGCGACTTTCGGCACCCATATCCATTATTTCGGGTGGAATGTGCCCGCGCTGTTCGCGATCATTCTGACGATGGGTGTGATGGTGTTGCTGGCCTGGGCCGTGCAGCGGTTCGTCATGCGCCATCTGGTGGGGCAGGAACCGATCATTCTGTTTATGGCGACCATTGGTCTGGCGTACTTCCTTGAAGGCGTGGCCGACCTGATGTGGGGGTCTGAAATCAAGACGCTGGATGTGGGTCTGCCGCAGGGCATCAATCTGTGGATTGACGAGACCACCTATAACATCTTCGACTACGGCTTCTTCATCGACAATCTGGACATCGTGGCAACGATCATTGCGGCGCTGTTGGTGGCCGCTCTGGTGGCGTTTAGCCAGTACACCAAGCAGGGCCGGGCCATGCGCGCGGTGGCGGATGACCATCAGGCGGCGCTGTCGGTGGGCATATCGCTGAACTTCATCTGGGTCATGGTCTGGTCGGTGGCCGGGTTCGTCGCTCTGGTAGCGGGCATCATGTGGGGCACCAAATCAGGCGTCCAGTTTTCACTGTCGCTGATCGCACTCAAGGCGCTGCCGGTGCTGATGCTGGGCGGGTTCACCTCGATCCCCGGTGCAATCGTGGGCGGTCTGATCATCGGCGTGGGTGAAAAGCTGTTCGAATTCGCAATCGGACCGATGGTCGGTGGCGCAACCGAGAACTGGTTTGCCTATGTGCTGGCGCTGATCTTCCTTGTGTTCAGGCCGCAGGGCCTGTTCGGAGAAAAGATCATCGAGAGGGTGTAGGGCATGACCAAGCTGATCGCCATCATCAACGTGATCGCATGGGCGGGTTTCTGGGCCTTTGGCTACATCGCTCTCACATCAGACGATCTGACCGAAGGCCAACTGACGATTGCAGCGATCCTGGCCTTTGCAGGGCTGATCATGGGGGTTCTGGCCTACTTGAAGCTGGTGCGCGCCTCAGAGGCGAGCGGATATGCCAAAGGGTCCAATCAATTGGACGCCGCAGCCCGGAATCGGGCGCAGGAACAATGGGGAAAGTAAGACATGTTCTATCGTGAGGCCGGAGATTTCAAAACCTCCTACGTGGATGACAGCCAGACTTTCCCGATCAAGTTCGATCGGTATCGGTACTATGTGGTGCTGGCGGTGGCCTTCGGGATCATTCCGTTCATCATCAACGACTATTGGGCCAATGCACTTCTGCTGCCCTTCCTGATCTATGCGATCGCGGCCATTGGGCTGAACATTCTTGTGGGGTATTGCGGGCAGGTCAGCCTGGGTACCGGGGGGTTCATGGCCGTTGGGGCCTATGCCTGCTACAAGCTGATGACCGCCTTTCCAGACGTGTCGATGTTCATCCACGTGATCATGGCCGGTGGCATCACTGCCATCGTGGGCGTGCTGTTCGGCTTGCCATCCTTGCGGATCAAGGGGTTTTATCTTGCGGTGGCGACGCTGGCGGCGCAGTTCTTTCTGGTCTGGCTGTTCAACCGGGTGCCGTGGTTCTACAACTACTCGGCTTCGGGGCAGATCAACGCGCCGGAACGGGATGTGTTCGGCATCATCATCACCGGTCCGAATGCATCGGCCTGGGCGACGTATATGTTCTGTCTGATTTTCCTGACCGTCTGCGCCATCGTTGCGCGCAACCTGACACGCGGTACGACAGGGCGGACATGGATGGCGATCCGCGACATGGACATCGCCGCCGAGATCATCGGGGTGAACCCTCTCAAGGCGAAACTGACCGCCTTTGCCGTAAGCTCGTTCTTCGTGGGTATTTCGGGTGCATTGCTTTTTGCAGTTTACCTCGGTGCAGTTGAAGCGGGCGAAGCTTTCGGGATTACAAAGTCGTTCTTAGTACTGTTCATGGTCATTATCGGCGGATTAGGGTCTATTTTCGGATCCTTTGCCGGGGCCGCTTTCCTGGTTTTGCTGCCGGTTGTCCTTAAAGTTGTTGGCGTCGACGTTCTGGGCTGGCCAACCGATATTGTTGCCCACCTCCAACTGGTGATTGTTGGTGCGCTGATCATTCTGTTCCTAATCCTCGAACCACACGGGCTGGCGCAGCTTTGGCGCGTGGCGAAGGAGAAACTCAGACTCTGGCCGTTCCCTCACTAAGGGGCAGGCCCAAGGAAAAGACGGGTGCGAAGCCCGAAACCCAACATCGGATCAATCAAGGGAGGACACACCCGATGAACAAGAAACTGGCAACCCTAGCGCTGGGCGCTGTGATGGCCGCAGGTCCGGCTGTGGCTGAGCTTGTATTTCCCTCAATGTCGTATCGAACTGGTCCATTCGCGGCTGGAGGCATCCCTTTTGCTGATGGCTATGAAGACTACTTCACCTTGCTCAATGAAAGGGATGGAGGAATTGGCGGGGAGAGAATATCCGTTCCAGAATGCGAAACTGCTTATAACACCGAAAAAGGTGTAGAGTGTTATGAGAGTTTGAAAGGTCAGGCACCTCTTGTGCTTCAACCGCTTTCGACTGGCATAACTTACCAGATCATTCCGAAGGCAACTGCAGACGGCATTCCCATCCATACTATGGGATACGGTAGAACATCAGCTAAGAACGGGAATGTATTTAGCCACGTTTTCAACTACCCGGTGAACTACTGGGATGGGGCATCGGTAGGGGTAAATCACTTCAAAGAAGTATCAGGCGGTTCTCTCGAAGGTAAGAAAATCATGCTGCTCTACTTCAATGGAGCATATGGAAAAGAACCGATACCGACTCTGGAAAAACTAGCTGAAATAGAAGGATTTGAGTTTTCTGCACTGGGAATCGACTATCCTGGTCAGGAGCAAAAATCACAGTGGTTGCAGGTACGAAGAGAGCGTCCTGATTTCGTTCTGTTCTGGGGATGGGGCGTAATGAACCAAGTTGCCGTGCAAGAGGCAGCCAATATTCGCTTCCCTATGGAAAACTTCATGGGGATTTGGTGGTCCGGCGCTGAAAATGATGTTCTCCCAGCTGGTGATGGCGCAAACGGCTACAAAGCCCTCCAATTCCATAATGTGGGGAGCGACTTCCCGGTTTTTGATGACCTCCAGAAATACGTAGTCGACTCTGGTAAAGCCGCAGGAGCCGGTGATCAAATTGGGACAGTACTATACAATCGCGGTGTTTATGCCGCATTCCTTGCTGCTGAGGCCGCCAAAGCCGCTCAGGAAGCCAACGGAACTTCAAGTATCACGCCTGCGATGATGCGAGATGCAATGGAAAATCTTGAGATCACAGCGGAAAAAATGGAAGCGGCAGGACTGCCGAACTTTGGGCCAGTATTTAAGGTGTCTTGTTCTAATCATGGAGGGGACGGGATGGCGGCCGTTAGTCAATGGGATTCCAGTACGAAGCAATGGAACTTGATCACGGACTTCGCACCATCTGACGCTGAAGTTGTGAACCCGTTGATTAAAGCGGACTCCGAAGCATTTGCCGCTGAAAACAATCTCCCAATAGATCGCTGCAACTAAAACAATTGAAAACCGGGGCGGCGGTTGCCGCCGTCCCGACCCCAACACTCGCAAGAGGACACGCGCTGATGCTTGATGCGGCACAAACCACTGACGTGCAGGCGGAAACCCTGCTTGAGGTCAACAATATCGAGGTGATCTACAACCACGTGATCCTCGTGCTGAAGGGCGTAAGCCTGAATGTGCCCAAAGGCGGTATCACGGCCTTGCTGGGGGGCAATGGCGCGGGCAAGACGACCACGCTCAAGGCGGTGTCGAACCTGCTGCATTCAGAACGCGGCGAGGTCACGAAAGGCACGATCAAATATCGTGGCCAGAACGTACACGAAAGCGATCCCGCCGTATTGGTTGAAAAAGGCGTGATTCAGGTGATGGAAGGCCGTCACTGTTTCGAACACCTGACGGTTGAAGAAAACCTGCTGACGGGCGCGTACACCCGCAAGGACGGCAGCGCAGCGATCCAGCAGGATCTGGAGCTGGTCTACAATTACTTTCCCCGCCTGAAAGAGCGCCGCCGCTCGCAGGCAGGTTATACGTCGGGTGGTGAACAGCAGATGGTCGCCATGGGCCGGGCACTGATGTCGCGCCCCGAGACAATCCTGCTGGACGAACCTTCGATGGGACTGGCGCCGCAGTTGGTCGAAGAAATTTTCGGTATCGTGAAGGATCTCAACGAGAAAGAGGGCGTTTCCTTCCTGTTGGCCGAGCAGAACACAAATGTTGCCCTTCGGTTCGCGCATTACGGATACATTTTGGAATCCGGGCGCGTTGTGATGGATGGCCCGGCCGCAGAACTGCGCGAGAATCCGGATGTCAAAGAATTCTACCTCGGCATGTCTGACGAAGGCCGCAAGAGTTTTCGCGATGTGCGGTCCTATCGTCGCCGCAAGAGGTGGCTGTGAGCGGATGGAGGATATCGCGATGACCTATTTCGACGCACTCGAAACACGCTCGGCGGACGAACGCGCTTCGGATCAGGCCGCAGCTCTGGTAGAGCAGATCAAGCGTGCTGCATCTGCACCCGGGTTTGCTGCACATTTTTCTGATTCAGACACTAACAAGGTGATTTCGGCAGATGATTTGCAGATGCTGCCGGTGCTGCGCAAGTCGGACCTGATCCGCGCGCAGGCGGAACGTCCCCCATTTGGCGGGTTCACCGTGAAGCCCGCGCGCCACTTTCATCACGTGTTCCAGTCCCCCGGGCCGATCTATGAACCGGGCAGTACCGATCACGACTGGTGGCGTATGGGCCGGTTCCTGCATGCCGCTGGTGTTGCAGCTGGCGATATTGTTCAGAACTGCTTTGGCTATCACCTGACGCCGGCCGGCATGATCTTTGAAAACGGTGCCCGCGCGGTTGGTGCTGCCGTTCTGCCGGCGGGAACCGGGCAGACCGAATTGCAGGTGACAGCCGCGCGTGACGTTGGTTGCACCGCCTATGCGGGCACTCCTGATTATCTGAAAGTCATCCTGGACAAGGCCGACGAGATGGGCGTTTCGCTGAATTTCTCCAAGGCCGCCGTGGGGGGTGGCGCGCTGTTCCCGTCCCTGCGGCAGGAATATGCGGATCGCGGTATTTCGTGCCTGCAATGCTATGCGACGGCGGATCTGGGTAACATTGCCTATGAAAGCGCCGCGATGGAAGGGATGATCATCGACGAACACGTGATCGTCGAAATCGTGACGCCCGGAACCGGAACGCCGGTCGAGCCGGGCGAGGTGGGCGAGGTTGTCGTGACTTCTCTCAACCCCGATTACCCGCTGATCCGCTTTGCGACAGGGGATCTTTCTGCCGTCATGCCGGGTGTCTCGCCCTGTGGCCGGACCAACACCCGGGTCAAAGGCTGGATGGGCCGCGCCGATCAGACCACCAAGATCAAGGGAATGTTCGTACGCCCGGAGCAGGTTGCGGCCCTGGTCGACAAGCATGAGGAAATCGTCAAGGCCCGCGTCATCGCAGCCCGCCAGGGTGAGATGGACACGATGACGGTCCGGATCGAAAGCCCACGCGGTGACGACCCGGCATACGCCAAGTCAGTGGCCGAAGTGTTGAAACTGAAAGGTGCGATCGAGGTCGTGGCACCCGGATCCCTTCCCAAGGACGGGGTGGTGATCGAGGATCAGCGCGTCTACGAATAGCGGTGTTTTTCAGATCTGCGGCAGTTTGTGCCGCAGATTTGTTGACCGATGCACTGGTGTTTCCGAGCTTTTTGGTCGATTAAAGGCGAACCCTTCGCCTTTGCCAATCACAAGCCGGGATCATGGCCGAAATCGAGTTTTCACAGAACGGATCGCGCAATCGCGGTGTACGCGGTACCCGACTGCTGGCGGGGATCGCCTATGTCGTGGCTGCCGCATGCCTTTTGCCGATGATCGCCGTGGTCCTGGCGGCTGTAACCGGGGGAACGGACACGATCTCGCACCTGATGGAGACGGTGCTGCCTCGCTATATCGCGACGACCCTGATTCTTGTGGTCCTGGTCGCGGCCGGCACGTTCAGCATCGGCACCGGGGCGGCCTGGCTGGTAACGATGACCCGTTTTCCCGGCGTGCGGTTTCTAGAGATCGCACTGGTCCTTCCGCTGGCCTTTCCGGCTTATGTTCTGGCCTATGCCTACACTTTCATTCTGGATCACCCGGGCATCGTTCAAAGCACGCTGCGTGATGTAACGGGGTGGGGCCCGCGCGACTATTGGTTCCCGGAAATCCGCTCGACCGAGGGTGCGGCGGTCATGTTGATCCTGGTGCTTTACCCTTATGTCTATCTGCTTGCGCGGGCTGCGTTCCTGCAACAAAGCGCGACCGCGTTTCTGGCGGCGCGGGCGCTGGGCAACAATCCATGGCTGGCTTTTCGGCGCGTGTCACTGCCGATGGCGCGACCCGCCATTGCAGGCGGCGTTCTGCTGGCCGTCATGGAGACCATCGCAGATTTCGGAACCGTCTCGTATTTCGGCGTACAGACCTTTGCCACCGGGATCTACACAAGCTGGTTTTCCATGGCCGATCGTGCGGCAGCGGCACAACTGGCCCTGTGCCTGCTGGTCTTTGCCCTGATCATGGCCGTGGCCGAGCGCACCCAACGTGGCAAGGCAAAATACTATCAGGCCGGGAAACAGCATGTGGCGCAACCGGCGGCAAATCTGACGGGTCTGCGCGCCTGCGGGGCATTTCTGCTGTGTGCAATACCCGTTCTTTTCGGGTTTTTGCTGCCTGTCATCATTCTGGTCGAGATGGGCCTGGACTCCGAACAGAACCTGCTGTCGCAGCGTTACATCGGTTTCATCCAGAATTCGTTGATACTTGCTGGTACGGCGGCGGTCATCACCGTCTTTGCGGCGATCAGTGTCGGGTTCTTTCAACGACTGAGGCCCGGGCGCGCCTCGTCTGCGACCGCATATATGGCGCGTTTGGGATATGCCGTTCCCGGTGGCGTCATTGCGGTTGGTTTGATCGTCCCCTTTGCGAGTTTTGACAACGCGCTGGACGTCTGGATGCGACAGACCTTCGACGTATCCACGGGGCTGTTGGTGACAGGTTCGATCTGGCTGCTGGTCGCTGCCTACATGGTGCGCTTCCTGGCTGCCGCGCTCAGCGCCTATGAGGGGGGCCAAAGCACTGTACATGCGAATATGGACGCCGCAGCCCGTTCGCTGGGTCAGACGCCGTTGGGAACATTGCGACGGGTTCACCTGCCGATTCTGACCCCCTCGCTGCTGACGGCCCTGCTGATCGTGTTCGTAGACGTGATGAAAGAGCTTCCCGCCACGCTGATCATGCGACCGTTCAATTTCGACACATTGGCGGTGCAGGCGTATCGGCTGGCCTCGGACGAGAGGCTGGAGGGCGCCGCCGTGCCTTCGCTGGTCATTCTGGCGGTAGGTATGTTGCCTGTAATCCTGATCTGCCGTCAGGTCGGCCGACGGTAACACTTGTGTCGCAATTGTAGGACAACTGCGCATCAGGCTTGATTCAAACACGATTTCCGGCAAGGCTGGAGGTATGAATATGCAGCCTCCCAGCCGGTTCTCGGCAAGCGCAGCGCAGATGCCCGTGGCTTTCGACCGGCATGAGATGTCTCAAATCCTATCCGTTTATGGTCGGATGGTCGCCGCCGGAGAATGGCGCGACTACGGTATTTCCAACCTGCGCGACATGGCGGTGTTCTCGATCTTTCGGCGCACCGCAGAACATCCGATCTACCGCGTCGAAAAACACCCGCGCCTGAGGTCCCGGCAGGGAATGTATTCCGTCATAGGTATGGATGGCCGCATCCTGAAACGCGGCCACGATCTGCGGGCAGTCCTGCGGGTGCTGGAACGCAAGCTGATCCGGGCCGTAAACCCGGATTAGAGCCTTTTGTGGGCCGTGACGGGCCCGTCACCCTGATCCATTATGCGGTGGATCGCCTGATCCATTGGTTCAAAAACCACCGCCATATGGCTGGCGTTCGCATGCAAAAGCATGTTTTGGCCCGAAACCCAGGCCACGTGCCCTTTCCAGAACAACAGATCACCCCGTTGCGCAGGGGTCCCTTCGATCACGGTTTTGCCCAAAGCGCGTTCCTGATCGCCGCTGTCGCCGGGGCACGGCAGGCCACAAGCCAAAAGCGCCACCTGCACCAACCCGGAACAATCGATGCCGAACCGGCTGTTGCCACCCCACAAATAGGGTGTGCCCAGAAACAGCTGGGCCACTTCGACCGGGTCGTCAGGCTTTTCGGTTATCGGCGCCGTGTGTACTTTTGGGATATAACCCAGTTCGGTTTCAACAAACCGGTCCGTCTCGGTGCTGGCTTGGATTTTGCTTGCGAAACTCAGCGACACCAGATCGCGGCTTTTGAAATCCGCTTCCTGGTAGGCGTGCGTTGCAGGCGCCGTGATCCAATGCGTCGCAGGCGCATCCGCCGTCAGCTGATCTGTTCGCAACCAGCCGGTATACCCATCTTTGTCTGCGATGACCCTGTTCCACCCGCTTTTTGTTTCCTCGATCCGAACCGTATCACCGAACAACAATTGCCGGTCACGTGGCCCGTCTGGGCTGCGCAGCAAATCGACAACGGGTGCGGAAACTCGATGGCGTGTCACAGTCCCAATATCTCCGGCAACGCCGTCAGCACGGCACGTGGCCCCTGACCCAGACCGCCCTTGGTGCGCCCCGGTTCTTTGCTGGGCTGCCAGGAATAGATGTCGAAATGGATGTAGCGGCATGCGCCCACGAATCTGCGCAGAAACAGGGCGGCTGTGATCGACCCTGCAAACCCGCCCGACGGCGCGTTGTCCAGATCGGCGATGCCGGGTTCAATCATCGTTTCATAGGGCGTGTGGAACGGCATGCGCCAGACCGGATCAGCCGAAGCCTCTGCGGCATGCAGCAGGGCAGACGCGCAGCGCTGATCATCGGTGTAGAACGGTGCCAGATCTGGGCCCACAGCCACACGGGCGGCCCCGGTCAGCGTCGCCATCGAGATCACCAGATCGGGCTCACCTTCTTCAGCAAGCGCCAACGCATCAGCAAGCACCAGACGTCCTTCGGCATCCGTATTGTTGATCTCGACCGTCAGCCCCTTGCGAGAGGTCAGGATGTCGCCTGGGCGAAAGGCATTTCCCGCAAGCGCGTTTTCGACCGCCGGTATCAGGACCCTCAATTGCAGGGGAAAACCCAGCTGCATGATCATCCGCGCCAACCCCAACACATTGGCCGCGCCACCCATGTCTTTCTTCATCAGACCCATGGATGCGCCCGGTTTCAGGTTCAATCCACCCGTATCGAAACACACCCCCTTGCCAACCAGAGTCAGCTTGGGGCCGCTGCTGCCCCAATTCAGCTCGATCAGCCGGGGGGCCTGTTCGGCGGCGCGCCCTACGGTGTGGATCATGGGAAAATTATGTTCCAGCAAGGCCGCGCCGCTGATCACGCTGCACGCGGCACCGAATTCGCCGGCCAGAGCCTCGGCCGCTTGCTGCAACTGCTCAGGACCCATATCCGAGGCTGGCGTATTCACCAGATCGCGGGTCAGAGCTTCGGCATTGGCCATCGCTTCGATACGGGTGGCGTCGACACCTTCGGGCGCAACCAGCGCCGCGGTTCCAGCGGACTGAGACGCGTAGCGGTCGAAGGCGTAGCCTGTCATCAACCAGCCAAAGCATTCCGTCTCCAGACGGTCAGCGGGAACGCCGGACGCGATATGATAGGTTCCTTCGGGCAAAGCCGTGGCTGCGGCGGCCAATGGGAACCTTTTTCGCGCGCGCTTGTCTTCTGTTCCATACCCGGCCAGCACAAAATCAACCGCGCCATGCGCGCCGGGCGCCAGCAGGGTCTGACCCATCGCACCTGTAAACCCGTTTGCGGCAACCCAGGCCCGGACGGTATCCGGCTGGTCCTGCAACCAACTGTCCAAATCCGGCTGTGCAAGCACATGAAGCGGTATGGACGGGTCAGAGGATGGGGCGAAGGACAGGGTCATGGGCGTCTCGGCTGATGGTTTCTGCGCACAGACTAGCCGCGCATGATCTGCCCGCAACCCCTGTCAGACGGAAAGGTCCTGCTGGTCCCAGACGGCGGTCAGCGATCGTTCGCCCACGCGGATCAAACGCCCAAGCGTCGCGCCCGCCGCAACTGCGTCACCGGCATCGACGGTGTGGGCCACGTCACTCGCCACCTGGGCCAGGGCCGTCATCCCGATCTGTTCGGATATAGCGACCAGTGACCTGGCGCATTTGCGCAGGTCCGCCCATTCGCGCCGACGCCAGTAGCGTTCGCAGTTTGACAGGCGCACGGCAAGCTCTTCGACCGTGCGACACAGAACATCCAGCGCATTCTTGTCGCCAAGTTGCCGGTACAGTCCGCTCAGTTGATCCGAGTCCAGACGGACGGATTCCTTGTGTTCAAGCGTGATAATCTTTTCCACCACATTCACCCTAGTTCAAACGCCCCCACGGCGCGGTGTTGATCCTGGCAGAAAATTCCTTTGCAAAACCTTGCAGGGAAACTGGATAATGGCTCGAATTTTCTTTGAATTCGGTTTAGATCATCCGTCAGCGACAAGAACGGGGACATTGAAATGGAATTTGCCAAACCTCTGCCGAGCTACCTTGTAAAACGGTATCACGGATGGAAGGCCACAACATATTCGGAAAACCAGGTTTGGTATCGCCGTCTCGCCGATGAAGGGCAACGCCCCCGCGCCATGGTCATATCCTGCTGCGACAGCCGGGTTCACGTCACGTCTATGTTCGGCGCTGACCAGGGCGATTTCTTTATTCACCGCAATATCGCCAACTTGGTGCCGCCCTATGCTCCGGACGGGGACCACCACGGCACCAGCGCCGCCATCGAATATGCCGTAACGGCGCTCAAGGTCGCTCATTTGATCGTGCTGGGGCATTCGCAATGCGGCGGCGTGCAGGGCTGCATCGACATGTGCAAGGGGCAGGCGCCGCAGCTGGATGCCAAGGACAGCTTTGTTGGCCGCTGGATGGATATTCTGAAGCCGAAATTCGAACTGGTCGCGGATATCGAGGACGGTGTCGAACAGGCCCGGCAGTTCGAACGTCAATCGGTTGTCGCTTCGCTGGAAAACCTGATGACCTTCCCCTTCGTCTCGTCAGCCGTTGATCAAGGCGCGCTGAGCTTGCACGGCTTGTGGACGGATATCGGCGCAGGCGGGCTTGAAAGCTATGACCCTTACCAAAAAAAGTTCGTCCCAGTTTGATAGCGGCAGAGCTGGAGATCCGAAACAGCAATGGTGGCTCTGATTCAGGGCTGTTTTTGGTATTTTCCACCCATTACAAATGAAAATCGGAGCCTGCCATGAAAGTCATCAAGCGCATCTTCGCTGGATTGGTCGTTTGTATTCTGGTTCTGGTCGCGGTTTCCTATCTGTTGCCGGGAAAGGCGGAAGTTTCGCGTAGCATCGCGATCGACGCGCCGCCAAGCGCCATCTTTCCTTACGTGAATTCGATGCAGGAAACCGAAAAGTGGTCTCCGTGGCTGCACCGGGACCCCGAAACCAAATTGACTTATTCCGGCCCTGCCGCCGGGGTCGGGAACACTCTGAACTGGGCGTCGGATCACCCGCAGGTCGGCACGGGATCCCAGGAAATCGTCGAGAGCGTGGAAAACCAACGGGTCAAAACGGCGCTGGATTTCGGCCCGATGGGTACTGCCACAGCGTCCTTCATCCTTGAGCCTGACGGGGCGGGAACCAGAGTGACCTGGGGGTTTGACTCGGATCTGGGCCTGAACCCCATGTCCCGCTGGATGGGGTTGATGATGGATACGTGGGTGGGCGAGGATTATGACCGTGGTCTGACCAATCTGAAAGCACTGGTTGAAAACCAAAGCTAGGCCGCTTGTTTGTATGGAAGCATGCGTCGGCGTGCTTGACCGAAGTCCTAGCCCAGTCGAAACCGGGCAAGCTTTCCCAGGTGATCGGATCCCATGAAGGGGCGCAGTTCAACCGTTCCGGTTGTGCCTTTGGGGAACAAAAGGTTGTCTATCGGCAATGGGATTTTCCAACTGCCGAGGTTGTGGGTGTTCAGGACGGTTCCAAAGCTTTGGTTATTTGCGGCTGCTCCGATCCGTCTGACGCTTTCGCCCCAGGGCACCATATTGAAATCCCCGGCAATCAGAACCGGTCCTTCAAGTTGGCTGATGCGGTCGGCAATCACCTGGCTTTGCCTGGACTGGTCGTAAGGAAATGGCCAGTTCAGATGAACTGAAACAACCCAGACCAAGTCACCGCCGGGCGCTTTGACCTGTAACCCCACAAGCCCATAACCTTGCAGACAGAACTCGGAATTCTCGACGATCGGCAAGGTCGTCAGGATGGCGACGTTTTGTTCAGGACGGAATTCACAGATCGCCTGTTCGGGGTAATGCTCGAACAGATTGCTCATGTACTTGCGGTTGTGGCTGGAGACTTCCTGCAAGGTCACGATCTGCGCGCCTGATTCAAGGATATCATCGGCCAGCGAATACCGGGGCCAGGCTTTGCTCATGAGGTTCTTCTGGTACAGCGTCAGGCAGGAGTCGTCGCAATCGTCCGAGGGCGCGGCAACGCTGGCCGCGATGGATCCGATGGCCACCCCGGAAAAGACCAAGGTGGCCAATGCAAGATATCTGGCGCGCATAAAAAGCAGAATTACCGCGCAGAGGAGAAGCAAAACACCAGCCTGAGGCCGGAGCAGAGCGATTGAATCTCCTACGGCAAAAACCTGCCCCGTAAAGCCAATGACGACCAGTATCATCAGAATGCATGTGCATCCGATGGTCAGGGTTCTGGCAATCCTGCGTCTGGTCGAAATGTGCATGCCCTGCCTCATCTACCTTGCACGAGACACTATTATTCGGACTTCTGACATCCGCCACGAACAAGGTTCAATTTTAGGTGGCAAGCGCGTTCGGTTTTGTCAACAGTTCGGCGACTTTCACCGCGCGCAAGACTGTACCCCAACCGAGGTTCATAGCGCAGCCATGATGGATGTGGGTGATGGACCTGAAGGTGCCGGTTTGGTGGGAGAGGTGATCCGAGGCGGTTCTGCTGAGCGCACGTAAGGGCCGCTCCGGACGCGGCTCACCTGTGACGTTTACTGCTGATCACGGTCGTAACGGTTCGTGTTGCGCGACTTTGTGCAAGTGCAATGGCGCTCAAAACCAAGGCGCAGGCCACTGCTTGCGCACCTGTGATTGTTTCACCGAAGGCAAAAACGCCCACGGCAAACATTGTCGGCAGTTCAATGCTGCCGATAACGGCCGTGCGCGATGCTCCGATGACAGGGGAACAGACGGTGTAAATCAACTGGGGAACCAGTGCCGTCATAAGACCGATCCCGACGATCAGAAACCAGTCACTGCCGCCTGCTGGCAGGACTTCGCCAATTTCCGAAGAGATAATCAAAGGGGTTAGCCCGACGACCGACCCCAGCGACACCGACGCTATCCTGGCCAAAGGAGCAATTCGTGAAAGACGGTGTACAAGCACGCATATGCCGAAGCCAAATCCGAAAGGTGCAGCCAAAGAGACAAGCAGCGTTGGAATTTGGTCAATCGGTACAGATGCCGGAGACCCTGCAATGACTGCCGCAAGAACAATCAAACCGGCCGCAACAAGGCTGCGCCGCGTCGGCGGATCGGCGAATATCGCCCAGGCGATGATGATCGTAAACACCGGGTAGGTCATGTAAAGAACACCCAGCGTTGATGCTGGCACTGTTTCAAGTGCGGTTACATATCCGACCCACCCAAGCCCCATGACCGCCCCCGCAGCCATACCCCATGCTATTTCCCGCCGGTTTGAGCGATGCTTCAAAAGGGCGGGCAACAATAGGATCGCCGTCAAGATGTACCGATAAAACGCAACTGCGTAAGGCGCGAGTCCCTGGTCAGTGAGTCCACGGCTGAAATAGGGTACAAAGCCAAAACAGATGGATGCAAAGAACACTCCCGCCCCGGCAAGGGCGTAGGGTATTGGATCGTGCTTGGTTGATGTTGGCCGGCCCATCTTTGACACCTACCATGCAGTATTTCCGTTGGCATCAGCAACCTGAACGAACCGTCACATCGTCTGCAAACCGGCTATTGGGAAACGAAAAAAAAACCCGCCGAACAGTCAGCGGGTTTCCTGGTTTTCAAGCTTTGACGAAAATCGGGATGTCAGCCCTTTTTCAGAACCTCACGGCCCAGCAGTTCAGCGATCTGCACGGCGTTCAGCGCGGCGCCCTTGCGCAGGTTGTCGCTGACGCACCACAGGTTGATGCCGTTTTCCACGGTCGAGTCCTGACGGATACGGCTGATGAACGTGGCGAAATCGCCCGCGCATTCGACCGGCGAGACGTAGCCACCCGCTTCGCGCTTGTCGATCACCATGATGCCCGGTGCTTCGCGCAGGATGTCGCGGGCTTCGTCTTCGTCCAGGAATTCCTCGAACTCGATGTTCACGGCCTCGGAATGGCCGACGAAAACCGGCACGCGGACGCAGGTCGCGGTGACCTTGATCGACGGGTCGACGATCTTCTTGGTCTCGACAACCATCTTCCATTCTTCCTTGGTCGAGCCGTCTTCCATGAAGACGTCGATCTGCGGGATGACGTTGAAGGCGATCTGCTTCTGGAATTTCTTCGGCGGCACGTCCGTGGTGGGGTTGTAAACCGCCTTGGTCTGATCCCAAAGTTCATCCATGCCTTCCTTGCCCGCGCCCGACACCGACTGATAGGTCGACACCACGACGCGCTTGATCCTGGCGCGATCATGCAGCGGCTTGAGTGCCACCACCATCTGCGCGGTCGAACAGTTCGGGTTGGCGATGATGTTCTTGTTCTTGTAGTCGTGGATCGCCTGCGGGTTACATTCCGGCACGATCAGAGGGATCTCGGGGTCATAGCGATACAGCGACGAGTTGTCGATCACCACACAGCCGGCCGCAGCCGCCTTGGGGGCATAGGTCTTGGTTGCGTCCGAGCCGATGGCGAACAGGGCCATGTCCCAGCCGGTGAAATCGAAGGTGTCGATGTCCTGGGTGGTCAGTGTCTTGTCGCCAAAGCTTACTTCCGTACCCAGCGAACGACGGCTTGCCAGCACGGCAAGTTCATCGACCGGGAACTGGCGTTCCGCCAGAATGTTCAGCATTTCGCGGCCCACGTTACCCGTGGCGCCGGCGACAACGACGCGATAGCCCATTTCATGTCTCCAAAGTTAAGGACGCGCGTTCATAGCCGCGTTGCAGCAAAGAAAAAAGGGCTATCACGGGTGAATTGGCCGAATTGACGTCGATTTTAACCCGAATGCGCGTTTTCACCCGTGTTCAGCAAAGACCGATAGACCCGCACGATGGCCTCGGCCTCACCTTCGATTCGAAAATGCTGCTCGACACGCTGTCTTGCGGCCTGACCGGATTGCACCAGCTTGTCCGGATCGCTCAACATCTGTTCCAGTGCTTCGGCCAGCGCCCCGGCGTTGTCCTTTTCGATCAAGCGGCCGGTTTTCCCGTCCTCGATCTGGGCGCTGAAGGCTCCGACCCCGTGGCAGGCGATTGCAGGCACGCCGGAGGCCATCGCCTCAAGCGGTGTAAGGCCGAACCCTTCGTGTCGGGCCGGGGCCACGAACAGGTCAAGGGCGCGGTAGGTTTCAACGATTTCCTCCCAAGGACGCTCGCCCAGGAAGTGCACCCGGTCCGACAGACCGGCAGCTTTGAGTTTGGCCTCCTGTTCCCGTTGGAACGCTTCAAATTCTTTGGTGGCGCGCCCGGTGAATACGATGCTGGCGTCGGGATGGTTCGGCAGAACCTCGATCGCCGCATCCACCAGCAGATCGACGCCTTTCTGAGGTCGAATGCGCCCGAAACACCCGATCAAGGTCCCTTCTGGCAGCCCCAGTTTCTGCCGCAGGGCGGTTTTGTCCTCGGCCGGGTGAAACAGTTCGGTGTTCACACCGTGCATGATGACGGTTGCGGGATGTTCCAGAAACGACGCCGCTTGCGGCGTTGTGGCGATCAGCGCATCCATTTTCGAAATCAGCCATTTAGTGAACCCCGAATGATTTCGTTGCGCAGCCGAGGTGAACAGAAGTTTCAGATTGCGTCGCAGCACATGTTTCAGAAACAAACCCATCAGCATCTCGGTGTTGCGCCGTGCATGCCACACCCGAAGCGTTCTGTTCGAAAGGAACGGAATTTTGATCAATCGGATGTGGGGCAGATCATCCGGCAGGCCGGGTCCCGTGGCAACGATCCCGATCATATGCTTCTGGATCGGCAGCAGGCGGATGACGGTTGTGGTGACGCCGGAGAGGCTGTGTTTCAGGTTCGGCGCTATAACCTCGATTTCCTGCACGGCTTGCTCCGCAATTGCTTCAATCCACATTATCCCGGCTGAATAGATATATCACGCAACCGAAGGCAAGGGTTACGGCAAAAAACCCGAAAATCGCGGTGTAGGGCGCGGTCGTTCCGGCCTGGGTAGTGGCGGCATGAATGCGCCCGGTGACGAATTGGGCGATGCCGACCCCTCCGATTCCGAAAAGGTTCAACAGGGTTACGCCTCGGCCCACCAGATTGGGGGGAACGAAGGCCCGACCATGGGCCATGATGACCGGAAAACTGGCCCCGGTGAACCCTATGATGGCCAACAGCAGAACGGACAGCCATGTGGCATGGTCGATCCAAACGCAAAGCAGGGTCAGTGCCACGACACCCAGCGCGTTGCCCGTGAAGATAACCCATTTCCGAGTGCCGAAGACGCGATCCAGCGGTCCGTAGACAAATGTACCGACGATCATCGCAGACCCCATGACCAGAGTCGCGGTGCCGATCTGGGTGGTGCTGAGCCCGAAGACATCGTTCAGATACGGCCCGGCCCATAGCCCGCGCAGCGCGGCAGAGGGCGCATAGGCCACCAGCATCAAAGGCATGATCAGCCACAGTGCAGGCTCTTTCAGCAGGTCCAGAAGTGAACCCTTGTGTTCCGTATCAACCTTTGCTGGGTCACGCAGGCTCAGCCAAATACCCAAAGCAATCGCAGCAGATATCACGGCCAGCCCAACCATGGTGGCGCGCCATCCCATCCATTCGACAGCCAGCGCAGTCGGATAAGAGGCCACGAGATTGCCCACCGAGCCAACACCCAGCATGACGGCGGCCAGGGTCGCGAATTTCGCAGGCGGGTATTCGCGGGCAAAGATGAAATAGGAAGCCATCAGAACCGGAGAGCACCCAACCCCGATCAGGCCCATGGCAACACTGACATGCAACGGTGAGGTCGCGACCGCAAAAATTGCGGATCCTCCTGCGCCGCCAACCAGAAGAAGCGCGGCTGCGGTCAGCCTGGGCCCAACCTTGTCCAGCGCCCAGCCGACCGGGATTTGCATTGCAGCGAACACCAGAAACCAAAGGCCGGATGCAAAGGCCAGATCTTCGGGTGTAGCACCGATATCGCGTTCAAGATCCAGGCTGAGCACAGCCAGAAAGGCACGGAAAAACTGGCTGAGCACATAGCCCAGGCACAAAACCACCAAACCCGCCTGCATATCCCGCCTCTTTTCCGCTCATCCGAAAGGAATGCTTGGCACGCAATGATGCAACGCACAAGCATGTGTACTATGTTTCAAAACGAGGACTCGGGCCGCATTCCGGCTATCATTGCCAGAAGTTTGATTTCGAGGGGGAAAATGAAAGACCTCCATTCCGCATTTTACGAAAACCTGCCCCTGCTGAGGGATTTCACCCGTCTGGCGGACCCGGCACAGTTTTCGCCGATGCCCGACGACTGGTTTCTGGGGGTCGCCGACATTGTCGATTCAACCGGCGAGATCGCGCGGGGACGATACAAAACCGTCAACACCGTGGGGGCTGCCGTTATCTCGGCGATGATAAACGCGATGGACGGCAAGTTGTTTCCCTATGTCTTTGGCGGCGACGGGGCGGCGTTTGCGATCCCCCCCAGCGAAGTTGAAGCAGCGCGGGATACTCTGTCAGCCATGCGGCGCTGGGCGGAAGAAGAGTTTTCCATGCCGTTGCGTGCGGCGCTGGTGTCGGTGGCGGATATCCGAAAAGCCGGCAGGGACTTGCGCGTCGCTCGTTTTGCGCCCTCTTCCGGGGTGGATTATGCCATGTTCTCTGGCGGAGGCTTGGCCTGGGCCGAGGCAGAGATGAAAGCGGGTCATCATATGATCGCGCCTGCCGAACCGGGTGCGCAACCGGACCTGACAGGCCTGTCATGCAGATGGTCCAACAGCCCGGCGCGGCACGGTCAGATCGTGTCACTGGTCGTTGAACCCACTGCGTCGGCAACTGAACGCGACTTTGCCGACCTTGCGCAATCGGTTCTGTCCGCGTCAGAAGAGCTGGAGCGCGCAGGTCATCCGGTGCCGATGAATGGTCCGCCCATGAGTTGGCCGCCCCCCGGCCTCGACATTGACGCGCATGTTTCGCGCAACGGGCGGAATTTGTTTCTGCACAAGCTCGTTCTTCTGTTTCAGAACCTGCTGATCGCGATATTGTTCAAAACAAGCAAGAAGCTGGGGCAGTTTGAACCCGAACATTACAGGACGATGGTCAGCAGCAATGCCGATTTCCGCAAGTTCGATGACGGCCTGAAGATGACGTTGGATTGTGACCCGGCCACTTTGCGACAGATCGAACACTTGCTGAAAGAAGCACGCGGGCGCGGCAAAATCCGATACGGTCTGCACGTGCAGGACGAGGCGATGATGACCTGTTTCGTCCCGTCGGCCACACGGGACGATCATGTGCATTTCGTTGACGGTGCCTCGGGCGGCTACGCCCAGGCCGCAGCGGCCATGGTCCGTTGAGCGGTTAGTTGGCTTTCCATCGTGCGGCGAGATCACGTGCCGTTTGCGTCAGCAGCATCACATCAATGCCAACCGCCAAGAACTGTGCGCCCATATCCAGATATGCCTGACGGGCCTCGTCATTTGTGGCCAGAATGCCCGGCGCTTTGCCTGCGGCCTTGATCCGGGCCAGTGCATCCCGGATAACCGCTCGCACCTCGGGTGCCGCGCTGTTGCCCTGATGGCCCATATCGGTCGACAGATCAGCAGGGCCTATGAATACGCCATCCACACCTTCAACATCCAGAATGTCGTCCAGAGCAGCAATTCCGGCGCGGGTTTCCACCTGCAACAACAGGCAAATCTCCTGATCGGCGGTCTGAATATAATCTCCGACCGATCCGTACATCGTCGCCCGCGATGCCATCGCGCCCACGCCGCGGACACCGGCAGGGGGGTAACGGCAGGCCCGAACCAGCTCTTGCGCCTGCTCGGCGCTTTCCACGATCGGAACCAGAATGGTCTGAGCACCCGCATCCAGAACCATCTTGATCAGCCAGGTCTCACCCACGGGAACCCGCACAACCGCATGAGAGTCGCTTGCCGCAAGCGCCACAAGCTGGTCCCGGATCGACCGGATATCGTTGGGGGCATGCTCTCCATCGATTACCAGCCAATCGAAACCCGCGGTTCCCATCATCTCGGCCGCTGCGGGCTCGGCAAAGCTCATCCAGCACCCGATCTGCGTTTTTCCCTTTTTCAGAGCCTGTTTGAACGCGTTCTGCTGCGCAGCCATACTGTTTCCTTTTGTTGCAAAACCTTCGGCGCGACGTGGTCGCGAAAGTGGCCATTTTCTCATCTTCTTCCGTGGCGCGAAATTGTCCAGTTTTAATGCAATTTGGCGTCATCGGATTGATGTCGGCAAAGGCGTGT
The DNA here is from genome assembly GCF_013110685.1 of Ruegeria sp. HKCCD6157. NCBI lineage: Bacteria > Pseudomonadati > Pseudomonadota > Alphaproteobacteria > Rhodobacterales > Roseobacteraceae > Ruegeria > Ruegeria sp. HKCCD6157. Next base: position 215,574 of record NZ_WVRB01000002.1, on the reverse strand, counting down.
CTCGCAAGGGCGGCGGCGTCCCGGCGGTTCTTGTGCTTCAAACCGAAGACCGAGGGTTCCCTTGCGTAAATCACGGATTTCGGCGATAATTTTGGCATGACCGACGACCTCCCTCTGACGTCGCGATCTTTGCCCATTGCGCTTTTGCGGGCGCGGGAAAAGGTTATGGGACCCATCCGAGCAATGCTGGCCGACGCCGGTGTCACCGAACAGCAGTGGCGCGTGTTGCGCGTGTTGAACGAAGAAGGCCCACAGGAACCCACGCATATTGCCGAACGCGCCTGTCTGTTGTTGCCAAGCCTGACACGGATATTGCAGAAACTGGAGCATCGCGGCCTGATCTCCCGACGGTGCCATCCGGCGGACCGGCGTCGCCAGATTGTCGAGATCGGCGAGCGTGGCGTTCAGATCATTCACGCCAATCAGCCCGCCAGCATGGCGCAGGCGGAACGCATTCGTTCCCGCCTGGGGCCGGAAAAACACGAATTGCTGCTGGATCTTCTGAACGAGTTGAACGACCTGGATACCTGATGCCGGTCGCCGAACATGGGTGTCATCTGCAAGGACCCCGCCGGAGATTTTAGGGGCGATCTCCGACGGGGTGGCCAGACTTGGATTTGGGTTAGGCCTGGCCTGAGGCCGGTTGCGTCACGCCTTGCCTGACGGTCCGGCCTGCGCATCGGAGTATATGGCGAGCCGGAAATGTGGCTCTGATTAGGGCCTTTTGGCCTTTGGGGGAAAGGCCGTGCACCTATGCTCTCCGAAACAGTCTTGGGCAATTGCCGAAGGAAAACCTGGCCCGCAAGGCATGACTTGGCGTCATTCTGGCCAATTGTTTGCGCATGCGCGGTGATGTGCTGCCATCGCATTCCTCAAGATGGATGCGCCCCGCATTTCCTATTCAAGACCTAGCCCGACTTGCGCCAGAGCCAAGTTAAATTCCGATCTGCCCAAGTTCCGGTGCATCAATAAAGACGGATGTGAAGCTGCTTTGGAACGGCACTGGGCGTTCAGGTCAGAATTGAGCAGGTTCGCGCTGAAACAACTCTTGGATATTGGCGAAATCCAGCGTGCATTCCCGGCTTGCTGGCAGCTCTGGCAGGCGTAAGATGGCAGCGATGAAAAATTCAGGAACCACGATGTCAGACAACCTGTTTTCCCTTCCCGATCCCATAACCATTCCTGTTGTTGGCGAGACGGCCGGGTACCCTGTCGGACGCATTTTCTGCGTCGGGCGAAACTATGCCGCGCACGCAGCAGAGATGGGCAACGAGGTGGATCGCGATGCGCCCTTCTATTTCACCAAATCCGCGCCAAACGCGATCCTGTCCGGCGCGACGGTTCCGTATCCGGCGGGGACGAAGAACTACCATCACGAAATGGAGCTGGCGCTGGCAATCGGAAAACCGGTGTTTCGTGCCTCGAGTGCGCAGGCTTGGGATGCGGTTTATGCCTATGGCTGTGCGCTCGACATGACACGTCGCGATCTACAACTCCGCGAGCGGGACAAACAGCGGCCTTGGGATCTGGGTAAAGATGTCGAAAACGGAGCAGTCTTCGCGCCGCTGACCCCTGCCGCGGACTGGTCGCCGGACGATGGCAAACGCATCCGGTTGAGCGTGAACGGCGAATTGCGTCAGGACGCTACCCTGGAAGAGCTTATCTGGAAGATCGATGAAATCGTCAGCCATCTGTCCGGTTTCTACCATCTGCGCCCAGGCGATCTGATCCTGACAGGTACACCGGCCGGCGTAGGCCCGGTTGTGGCCGGCGACATCATAACAGGAGAGATTGACGGGCTGGAGCCGATCAAACTGATCCTGACGGACGCGGAATAGCCCCTATTTAGGGTCTTTCAGCCAGCCCCTTGCAAATTCCACTTGGGTAACGCATGCCAGCCGGCGCACCCGGTCCAGCTCGGCGTTCAGGCGTCGGCTGCGGGCGTCAGACCAGCGCACCCCGCGTTCGGGCCAGAGCGCTTTGACATGCAGCAGGTCGCGATCGCGATGCGCCTTCATGTCGATCCGGCCGATCAATCGATCGCCTTCAAGCAAGGGGAAGACGTAATACCCATATGTGCGCCTGGCTTCGGGAACGAAAACTTCGATGCGATAGTGAAAGCCAAACAGCCGCTCGGCCCGGTTTCTGTCCCGAAGCATGGGATCAAACGGGCTGAGCACACGGATCCGACCGGGCGGTTGCGGCAAGTCGGTTTCTCGATCCATCAAATCAGGGCGGGCAAAGGTTTTGCGCAGGCGTCCATCGGCGCAAGTGACCTCGATCTCTTCGATATTTCCTTGAGCCAACGCCGTGGCACACCAGTCTTTGGCTTCGGCGGCGGTGACCGTGCCCCAGAACGCGGCCAGCTCTCCGGACGTGGCAAACCCCAACCGGTCCAGCGCTGCGTTGCACAGCCAATCCACGGTCGCCGTCGCATCACAGGCCATGTTCCCGGGGCACAGGTGGGTTTCGATCACACGTTCGGTCAGATCATACCGTTTCTGAAACCCGTCGCGGCCCACAACGGTCAGGGCCCCGGAACGCCACAGAAACTCCAATGCGGTTTTTGACGGGTGCCAGTCCCACCAACCGCCCGAGCCTTTCTTTTCATCCTTGCCAACGTCTGACGAACACACGGGCCCGTGGTCGCGGATGTGTTGCAAGACAGTCTCGAACTGTTGCTCGAACCCATCCCGCCGCCAGTTCTTCCAGCGCGCCTTCAAGAGATCCGCATCACGCTGAAAGCGCAGATGCCAGTGCGGATAGAACGACATCGGGATCACGGCCGCATCATGTGTCCAGTGTTCGAACAGCGCTTTTTCCCTTTCATAGAGCCTTTTCAGGTTGGCGCTTCGATACGCAGGCCGTCGGGAAAACAGGATCATGTCATGAGCGCGGGCAACCGTGTTGATGCTGTCGAGCTGCACGAACCCCAACCGCTGGACAAGGTCCAGAAGCCCGGCGCCCTTGGCCGCGCCCGTGGGCTGTTCGGCCAAAGCATGGCGATCCAGAAAAATGGCGCGGGCCGTTCGGTTGTCGAACCGCTTCAGGGGCGCATTCATCGTCGTTTCAGGGTATCGCCATAGCTGATCTTGGGGGTCAGCGTGACCCGTGTCTCGATTTCGGACTCCGGGTCCTTCAGGCGTTCAGCGATGATCTGTGCGGCCTGACGTCCTATGTCCAGACGACAGGCATCCATCGTCGCCAATTTGCGCGGAAGACCCTGCAAAAGTTCCACGTTGTTGAACCCGGCCAGACCGATCTGCCCCGGAATATCCACGCCTTGCTCCAGCAGGTACAACAGACCACCGGCGCCGATCATGTCGTTGGAATAATAAAGAAAATCCAGATCAGGCGACCGATCAAGCATGGCCTGTGTCATCTCGCGCCCCTTGGCCAGGGCAGAGCCACCGGAGTAGAACTCGCGATCTTCGATCTCGATCCCGTGTTTGCCCAGCACTTCGGTAAACCCTTCAAAGCGTTTTCGGGCACGGTGATCCAATGGCATCTTGGTGCCCATGAAGCCGATATGTTGATACCCGGCCTTCAGAATCGCCTGCGCCATCTCGCGCCCGGCGCGGCGATGCGAGATGCCCACCATCGCGTCGACAGGTTTGCCGTCGGTATCCATGATCTCGACCACCGGAATGCCCGCCGAATCCAGCATGGCGCGGGCCGCGTCGGTGTGTTCCAGCCCGGCAATGATCACGCCCGAGGGTCGCCACGAGAGCATCTCGTACAGCACTTTTTCCTCTTTCTCGGGCAGGTAATCTGTCACGCCAACCACGGGTTGCAGTTCGGTATCTTCCAGCACCTGATTGATGCCGGTCATCACCTCGGGAAATACCATGTTCGAAAGCGAGGGGATGATTACCGCGACCAGGTTGACCCGGCTGGATGCCAGCGCGCCCGCGATCTTGTTGGGGACATATCCCAGCTCTTTCGCGGCCGCCAGAACGCGGGTGCGGGTGGCGTCGGACACATCCCCCCTGTTACGCAGAACCCGGCTCACCGTCATCTCTGAGACACCGGAAGCCTCGGACACATCACGAAGGGTAAGCGGGCGTTTGGTTTCACTGTTCACGGGAGGCACCTGCGTAGTTGTTTTGTCCGATGCTAGCGCGAACAGGTCGGTGTGTACAACAATTGTGCAAAGGCGATGACAACACGGAAATTCCCGGTTACAGAAGGCGGGCGCGGCCCCGTGGCTCAACTGGATAGAGCAGCCCCCTCCTAAGGGGCAGGTTGCAGGTTCGAATCCTGCCGGGGTCGCCAGTTTTTGTAAGTCTTTTTTTTAGTGATCATTTGGCGTGCGTGGTGTCACGGGGGTGGTGGACTTACGCGACGAATTTAAAACACGAAAAGCAGGCCATGAGTAATGATAGGAATCTTGAGCAACCAAGCGAACCCGGTACAGCTTGGCGGGTTAGGATGTCTACGCCCAAGATTTTAAAGGGCACCACTGATCCAGAGACGGGTAAACCTTTTGGTCGAAACATCACAAGAAGCCTTGGAGGTGTTTAGCACAAAGTCACGGCACGACTAAGTTACGCGAGGTGGAACTTAGCAAGGTTCGAGAGTTGGAATTATAAGCGCTAGCCTCAGAGCTCATAAGCAGTATATGACGATAGCCGCGAGTGCGATTGCTTACAGGAAAGTCTTCGGGCAGCGGTCGTATCGCGTTGAAACTCACCGCCAATCTTTCAACCTGCCGAACATGATCTCAATACGGTTGCGACGTTTGTAGCGTCGCTTGTCGTATCGGATGGGCTTCTTTCGCTGTCTTCGACCAGGTGTGCAGGCCTTTATCCCTTTGTCTTGTAACGCTTCTCTGAACCAATCGGCATCATATCCACGATCTCCAGGCAGCCAATCCACGTCCGGCAGACCGTTTAGCAGGGCCTTTGCACCGGTATCATCACTGACCTGACCGGCGGTCATAAAGAAGTTCAACGGGCGCCCCTGGCTGTCACAGATGGCATTTAGCTTCGTGTTCATGCCGCCTTTGGTGCGTCCCCTCTCGGCAGCATCCTGTAGATGCGCCTGCCAGGCAGTGTATCGGTCGTCCTCGCCCCTTTTTTGACCCCAAGAATGGATGCCATGCGGTACGCCGTCAGATAGGTCGCATCAATCACCACGGTCTTTTCTTCGCCGTGATCGGCGGACAGGCCCATCATCATTTCCGCGAAGATGCCCTTATCACTCCACCGCTTCCAACAGTTGTACAAGGTCTTGTGTGGCTCGTATTCCTTGGGTGCATCACGCCATCTTAACCCGTTACGATTAATGAATATAATCCCACTCAAAACACGCTTGTCATCGACACGAGGTTTCCCGTGGGACTGCGGGAAGAAAGGCTCAAGACGCGCCATCTGCGTGTCCGTTAGTCAGAAGTGATCAGACATGTTAATCGCTCGTTTTCGAACCGTGAATCACGCCGCATAACTTAATCCAATGGGTCATGAGGCTGGTAAAAATAGTGTTCCGTTTCCAGCAAGCATCCTAATCTGGCTATTATCCTGACTTTTTTCTACTTTCCGACAAGAATTGCGTGTTCCCGTTCGATGACCTTTTCCCAATCGCCTTGCGCCTTCAGACCAGTCGAAGAGTCTCCCATTAGCGACGTGACCATGAGTCTTCCACGCGCTTTCGCTTCCTCATTCGAGAAACCGGCCTGTTCAAACATCCAGGCGGCAAATTGGAAGCGTTTGCCGATGGTTCTTTGATACGATTCATTCACCTTCTCATCGGTATTCGCCCAGACTGAGACAGCGTGATCTGGCAATGCGGCGTCCTCTTCAATGACCTTTTTCATAAGAAGAAGAATTCGGTCTTCCGGGGGGCCGCCAAATGTCTTTGCCTGTGCGATCACTTTGTCAGTCAGTTCCTGCTCCCAATATCTGAGAACCTCATCCAAAAGCTCACGGACGTTTTTGAAATGCCAATAAAAGCTACCGCTTGTCAGGTTCAGTCGCTTTGCCATTGGTACGACTTTTATCGCGGAAACGCCGCCCTCGTTCAGGACTTTGTAGGCCAGCAATATCCAGTCTTCTTTGGTCGCGGCGTTTTTGGGTGAGGCTCGGGTGATAGTTTCTGACATTCAGATTACAGCATTCTTTGTTTGACATAGAGCAGTCTATGGACTTACCGTAGAGAAGTCTATGGTTGACTGGGAGTTCACGACATCGTGCTCTCCCAAACGCCATGCAGAAAAGGGGGGGATCAATGAATAGCATTATGAATTCCACGACTGGCGCACTATTGGCATTGGGTTTGTCGTTGGCTGGCACCGCTTCAGCGCAAAACGCGCTGCCGACTGGTCGAACTGCTTCTGCAATTGAAAACGGTGTTTATCCCGCGTCATACTTTCCCAACACTGAAATCCTGGGCGCGGATGAAATGCGTATCACGGCATTGGGGACGGGGATGCCCAACCAAACCAAAGCTGCCGTTTCGATTTCATTTTATGTTGAACTAGGAAATGGAGACGTTTTCCTGTTTGACGTGGGCACGGGTGCAACTGGAAACTTGTTTTCATTGAGACCGGATTTTGCGAAGGTCGATAAGGTCTTTTTCAGTCATTTGCATGTCGACCACGTTGGAGACTTCATGGGTCTTCATGTTGGGGGTTGGCTTTCGGGCAGATATACTCCGCTCCGCGTCTTCGGCCCGTCCGGATCAGAGGATGAACTGGGCACCAAAGCCTATGTAGAAGGCATGTCAAAAGCCTATGCTTGGGATCTGGCCACACGTACGGGGGCGCTGCCGGATGATGGTGCCAAGCTTGAAGTTACCGAATTCGATTACATGCAGGAAAACGAGATCGTTTATCAGGAGAACGACGTAACTATCCGTTCCTGGCCTGCTATCCACAGCTTAGATGGCTCGGTGAGTTATTCTCTGGAATGGAATGGACTGAAATACGTCTTTGGCGGAGATACTTACCCAAACAAATGGTATGTAGAATATGCCAAAGGGGCGGATATCGCTTCTCACGAGGCTTTTCTGCCACCTGACGCTTTGGCCCCGTATTTTGGCTGGGACATGAAACAGGCGACCTATGTAGCCACGCGCGTTCATACCGAACCTGCGGCCTTTGGCAAGGTGATGTCTGCGGTCGAACCGCGCATGGCGCTGGGGTATCACTCTGTTCTTTCACCCGAAAATTATCAGGCGATCTTGGAAGGTGTCCGTTCGACTTACGATGGACCGCTTACGCTGGCGCGGGATCTTCAGGTGATCAACGTAACCAAAGACCAGATCGTTGTTCGGGAAGCGAGTGTTGATGACTATGCGTTGCCACCTGCTGTGAGCGACGAGTACATCACTGCCCAACGTTCAAAAGAAAAAGAGCCGTCCGACAAAGTCAAAGCGGGAAAATGGGAGGGTTACACGCCACCGCCAATGCCGGATAATTAACGTTCAGGGGTGAACAAAATTCCGATTTGGCAGTATCTGTACCGACTAATCCTGATGCTGAGCCTGATGGCCTCAGGTGCGCGCGCCGTTTCGGCGGATGTCGTTCTGACTAACGGATCAGAAGTCGCCCCCAACATCGCTGTCCTTCATATCAAAGACGATGGGGTCTACGTCGACCTTGAGATCTATGTCGAAGATATTCCGTTGTTTACTGATATGTTGCCAATCGGTTGGTCATCGGATTTCGTCGAGGGTGAGCCGGAGGCTAAACAAGAGACCAATCAAGGTTTTGCCCAAGCCGAAAGTCGGGCGCTATCGATTGTTGGACGGGACAAACAGCCCCTAAACGCTGAAATCAGAAATTTAGAATACCGAACACGCATCGACCGGGCCTCGCCACTTGCAGGTCAGCGGAATCCATTCTCGGGTCAAATTGTTCCCAGCCCGCCAAAAGATCCGCGTGTTCTGTTCGTCAAAGTGTTCTTTGCGTTTCAAAACACAGTTCCCAACGAGCTGACTATAGTGCCTCCATCGCGGGATGGTGAACCACTGGCGACTATCGGGATGCAGGTTTTTGACCGAGAGGTTCCGGTCACCGATTTTAGCTTCTTGTCAAAGCCGGCAGAGTTAAAGATTCACTGGCCTGATCCGTGGGATAGCCGTTTTTCTGCTGAAAGCCTAAATCGAAAAGCGCAGGACGGGACATCCACCTTTCTCTACATCGAACCTCGTGAAGTTCGGCATGAGACGCTGATCCGCTTGCGTGAACTGGCGCCTTGGATTGGTGAAACTACCGAAGTCGGTCAAACACTTTCGCCACAGCGTAGCGCCATGATCGTAAACCAAGCGGCGTCCTTCCTGGCTTCTCGTAACCCGGTGACAATTGATGGCAAATTAGTGCAACCGTCGAACGCTACAGCAAAGCTCCTGGAGCTGACATCGCAGGGTTATCAGGTTGTCGAGCCTGGAAAGGAAGTGTCCGTGAACAATGCGTTTATCGGAGCTATCCTGTCCTTCTCATCGGTAGAGCTTCCCGATCAGGTGACAGTCACATGGGATATGTTTGACGAGGAAATTTCCCGCGTTGCAACCATTTCAAACGATATCGCTGGGCCATTCTTTGGAGCTGTGACACCTGCGGACCCTCAGTTTCACTGGCAGAACCACCTGCTCCAATACCAAAGAGCATCTGTTACTCAGATTCCATTTGAGCAGCAAAAACGGCAGAACCCGGCTATGGCGTTGATCGCCGGGATTATCAGCGCCGTTTCACTCGGTTTTCTCCTGCTAACCAGGGACAAAGTCGCAAAGCGTGCCAGTTGCGTGACTATGATTGCCGCTGCTTCGGCAACGTTTGTATTTTCGGGATATTTGCCGGAATTACTTTGGAACAAGCCCGAGCCCCCTGAGCAGCAGGTTGCGGAAGACATACTGCGCTCGATGGTCAAAAACTTGAACACGGTGACCCTGGAAACTTCGCCGGCAGCAAGAAAGGCAGAGCTGGCCCACATTGTAACGGCGGCATCTCTGGGCGACATCGCAACGGAGGTAGAGCGTGGTCTCGTGATCCGAACGCCAGGAGGCAGTCTTGCTACGGTTACTGATATTAGAGACCTGAAATTAGAGCGCGTTGACCCGACCCTCAAACCGGGTGGATTTAGCACTCTGGCAAAATGGACAGTGAAAGCCCAAGGCGGTCATTGGGGACACGCTCATATGCGCGCGGTTGCGTTTCGGGTGCTAGCCGAGGTCGTACCTGAGTCAGGGCAATGGAAGCTGGATGGATTAACTGTAATCGAGGCTCGCGATCCAAATGCATAAGTATTTAAGATCAAAGGTTTTTACTTTCGGCGCTCTGTTTGTCGGTGTGCTTTTATCACTGACGCTGTCAGCCTCTGCGCATTTTTTGCTTAACCTCAACGTTCGAATTTCGCATGTCGAGCATTCCGAGGGCGGTCTGCGTGTCTACATGCGTACGCCCATGCCTTATCTGGTTGCAGACAAGGTCGGTGATCAGAATGGAGATGCCTTGCCGGAAGCTGCACCATTCACTACCAATGCCATGAGCGATGGTCAGGTGGTCCACTTCGTCGACTTGCCGGCTGTCATGAGCGATCCCAATGGGCTGGGGCAATTCGCGGAAGGTGGGTTGCATCTGTTGGGCGACAATCAGCGCTTGAGAGGAACAGTTAAGTCCGTTCGCTTGCATCGCGTTGGAAATGAGCCCGGATTTGCAACTTTGGCCGAAGCTCAACAGGCCGTGGACACCGAAACGGCCTTAACGCCACCGCTTTTTGTTGGTGATACGATTGTCGATCTCGTCCTGTATTATGAGACTGACGGCCCGATCCAATCGTACAGCATTTCTAACGTGCTGGACCCCGGCTTGCCGGATCAGCACCAAACGGCCAACCTCATTCTCGACTACGCGTCTGACACGCCTCAGATATTCCGATCTCGGGGCCTGATGACTGAACCATTGGTGGTTCAGAAGAAGGGGTATGGAGGATTCCTCAGTTTCGTCTGGGAAGGCATACGACATATCCTCGAAGGGTTGGATCATGTTTTGTTTGTTGTGTGTTTGGTCATCGGAGCGCAGACACTCAGGGCACTATTGCTGCGTGCAACCGGTTTTACCGTTGGGCATAGCGTGACGCTGTCGCTGGGGTTCTTCGGGTTTGTGCCATCGGGCGCGTGGTTTGTTCCTGCCGTCGAAACCGGGATCGCGATTTCTATTATTTTTGCAGCCGCAGCAGCGTTTATGAGTTTCAAGGACAACGCGCGTTCTGAGGTCACGATGGTGCTTCTGACGACACTGATTGGCCTCCTGCATGGGCTCGGGTTTAGCTTTGTGTTGCACAAGATCTTGCAGGTCACCTCCCCAAACATCTGGCAAAGCCTGCTTGCCTTCAATCTTGGCGTCGAGCTTGGCCAAGTCGCCATTATTCTTGCGCTCTGGCCTGCCTTGATAATGTGTCGGCGCGTGAACTCCAGTTTGTGGATGTCCCTACGAGTGGGCTTAGCCGGTGGATGCGCGGCTATCGCCTGCTTTTGGACCTTTCAGCGAGTTGCCGAGGTTTATTCCACGTTGGCTTAGGGTCATTGCGAAGGCGCGGTCCGTGATGGTCGCCTAAGACATGCGGACTTCGGCTGTTCCGAAGAATAAGGCAGATTAGGCTCAATGCAGTCGTTTGCTGCGCAGCGCATCAATGGCCGCTCTGGGGACAAAGCTAACGTTTATTGAGGTCGTTCTCCGAATATCTTCAAACTCGGGAGGTTAAGCCAAAAGTCGCAGCTAACCATAGCAACACGCTTAACAGTCCGGCATCCGACAAAAAGACAAGACCGCTTATGGACTCGTAACGCCAATCTCGCTCAATGCTTGACCCGCAGCACTGCTCGGTTGGCTGATACCTAGAATAGTGCTCAGAGTGACGGCCACGTCTACCGTGGAAACAGGACGGTTTACACGAGTTGGCTTGATACCTGGACCAGCAAAAATGATTGGAACATGTGTGTCATAGCGCCACGGCGATCCGTGCATCACGGCAATTGGACCATCCTCAAAGAGAAATGAATAGGGTGTCTGTACAACATAAATATCGCCGGAGCGTGTTGGATGATAGTTCCGCCGTATCTGCTCTTGAAGAGTATGCCCTCGCTGTTCAGCAAGCGGTTCGGTCGGCATTGCCAGCTCAATGCCAGATGCAGCCATCAGGATATTGACGATGCGTCGTTCGATTGCACGCCGCTCAACACCTGACGCTTCTACCTCGCCATTGTCCAGATAAACGTAAGGGCGGAAAAAAAACTGTATTGCGGCTTCGACTCCAAACTCATCGGCGATCACCGAATTCACGTCCATCATCAATGCTTCGGTTGAGTTACGGAATGTAGAAAGACCAGCTTCGGCCATCTCCTCTGGCGCCTCTGGCATGCCATGATCGGCGGAAAGCACGTAAAGCACATTCGCACGTCCAACCTCTCGATCCATGAACTCAAAGAAATCTGCCAATGTTTCATCCAAACAGCGCACCATTTCTTCATTTTCTAGGCTGGATGGTCCGAAGAAATGGTTGGTTGCGTCTACACCAGAAAAACTGACGCTTAGGTAGTCGGGCCATTCGTCAACACCAAGCCCTTCCTCTTTGACTATAGTTTTTGCGAAGTCGGCCGTAATCCGGTCCCCATGCGGCGACAATAAGACCTGTGTGTAGTAAAGCCCGTCGTCCGGCTTCCCATAGAAATGCGGGAACGTGCGACCGAACGTGCCAAGGTTCGTTACGAAGGAGCGTTCCTTTCTTTCCATCAGGTAAGGCGCGTCTGAACACTCCGGCCACCACTCACTTTCGATCTTCGCATCTGCGGGGCGCTTAGAGTTCCAATCGAGAACCCAATCAGGATACGCGTCGTAGTAAAATTCACTTGTTTCAAACGCTCCTGTGGCCGTCGACAACCAAAAAGCCTTTCCAGAGTGTCCCGCCATTGCAACCGCTGAACGGTCTTTACCAGATACGGAAAAAACTTTTGATCGCCCAACATTGGCTTTTACCAGTTCATCTCCGAAAGTCGTCGCCAACAAGTTAACGGGAGAACGTCCCGACGTCGCAGCGGCGGCTTGCGTCGGGTCGACTTGATCAACGTTTCCACCGAAGCCAGGGACTGGCAACATCGGGTAGTCCGGATCTTCAATATTGTAACCCAATCGCTCTTCAGCCCTGTTGAACCAGGCATTACCAATCATTCCATGTTCGGAAGGATGGGCGCCAGTAGCGAGGGTCGCGTGACCAACGATGGTTTCGGTGTTGGCGTGACGATGATGAGCATCGGTGTACCAGACGCCGTTTTCAATCAGTCTATTGAAGCCTGATCCCCCGAAGGCGGCCTGATAGCGAGAGATCAAGTCTCCGCGTAGTCCATCAACTGTAATTTGTACAACAAGCCTGATGTCTTCCGTCGCACTGGCTGCCGTCGTGGAAATTGATAGAAGGAGAGTTGAGACTAACGCCAGTGATCGCTGCATTTATGACCTCCTAGGACAAACTAGTGCCCTGAATACCAGAATCTGCATCCACCGGCCACTGAGGGGCAATTAAGATGCCCTTTCAAACATCCGCTATGGGCTCGAAGCGATCATTCGCTATAAAGCGAGCGGATGTCCGTTTTAACCGCGTAAAACATATCCCGGCACAAGAACATAGTAAGAACAATTCTTTCTTAGCAGAAGTATTTCCCTTACGATTTCGATGAAATCTGGTGCCGCTGAAGGGACTCGAACCCCCGACCCCATCATTACGAATGACGTGCTCTACCAGCTGAGCTACAGCGGCACCGTAGGTCATACCGAACACATTATGACCGGATGCGAAGCTTCGTTTAAACTGTCAGTCTGGCGCCTGCAAGCCCGGTTGTAACCGTTTTGGCGTTGCTCAGCACGGCCGGGCCTTAAGTTGTGAACCGAAAGCCTGCGGCCAATCTTTCAAATTGGCGCTCTGATCCGTGAATTTTTTGTGACGACGCGGAATGAAATTGAGTCGCTCGCTATATTTCAATATTTCATGAAATATGATAGAACAGATAACCGATCAATTGACCATCCTTGGCCACCCGCAGCGCATCACCGTGTTTCGCATGTTGATGCGACGGTTTCCTGACAGGGTTCCCGCAGGCGAGCTGGCGGCGGAGCTGGATATCAAGCCCAGCACCATGTCGAACTATCTGAATGCTTTGCAGCGGTCGGGGCTGGTGAAACAGGAACGATCCGGGACGTCTCTGCTCTATTCGATTGAAATGAAAACTGTGCAGCAAATGCTCGATTTCCTGATCGTGGATTGCTGCCGTGGCCGCCCGGATATCTGCATGCCCTTTCCCAAAGACACCGCGACGAACCGAAAGTTCAATGTGCTGTTCATTTGTTCCGGCAACTCAGCCCGTTCGATTTTTGCCGAATCCTTGCTGCGACAGATCGGCGGCGACCGGTTCAACGTTTATTCAGCCGGGACGCGGCCCAGTTCAGAACTCAATCCCTTTGCTGTGCAGGTTCTGCGCGACAAGGGGCACGATATCTCGGTCCTGCGGCCGAAGAATCTGTCCGAGTTTTCGGCGCCGGACGCGCCCGTCATGGATTTTGTCTTTACTGTCTGCAATCAGGCCGCCAACGAGGAATGCCCGGCTTGGGAGGGTCAACCGATAAGTGGCCATTGGGGCGTGGAAGATCCGGTCAAGGCCGAAGGTACCGACGCCGAGAAAAGCCTGGCCTTTCAAACCGCCTACGGCGCACTGAAGCGCCGGATTCAGGCCTTTTCGTCATTGCCGGTCGAAAGCCTTGACCGGATCGCATTGCAATCCGCCGTCGATGAAATCGGGCGCACGCCTACCGAGGAAACGAAATGACCACCTACGCACTGAACGGCCTTGGCCGTATGGGAAAACTGGCCCTGAAGCCCTTGCTTGAAAAAGGCGCAAAGATAGACTGGATCAACGATGCCGTCGGTGATCCCGAGATGCATGCGCATCTGCTGGAGTTCGACACAGTCCATGGGCGCTGGGACGCGGAATTCGACCTCAATGCAGACAGCATCACGGTCAACAGTACCCGCCTGCCGTTCGTTGGCACAAAAGACCTGAGCGCGTTGCCGCTGGACGGTGTTGACGTGGTGATCGACTGCACCGGCGTGTTCAAGACCGAAGCGAAGCTGGCACCGTATTTTGACGCTGGGGTGAAGAAGGTTGTTGTCTCTGCTCCGGTCAAGGACGGGCCGACGGCCAATATCGTCATGGGTGTGAATGACGGAACCTACGACCCCGCGGCGCATAGGATCGTGACGGCGGCCTCGTGCACGACAAACTGTCTTGCGCCTGTCGTGAAGGTCATTCACAAAAACCTGGGCATCCGCCATGGATCGATGACGACGATTCACGACGCAACCAACACGCAGACAATCGTGGACCGGCCTGCCAAGGATCTCAGGCGCGCACGCTCGGCCCTGAACTCTTTGATCCCCACCACGACCGGCTCGGCCACGGCCATCACTCTGATCTATCCGGAACTCAAAGGTCGTCTGAACGGCCATGCGGTTCGGGTGCCGTTGCTGAACGCCTCGCTGACCGATTGCGTGTTCGAGGTTGAGCGTGAAACCACGGTTGAAGAGGTCAACGCCTTCTTCAAAGCCGCTGCCGAGGGTGAACTGAAGGGCATTCTGGGCTATGAGACGCGCCCGCTGGTGTCCACCGATTACACCAATGACGAACGCTCTTCGATCGTCGATGCGCCCTCGACCATGGTTGTGAACGGGACGCAGGTGAAAATCTATGCGTGGTACGACAACGAGATGGGCTATGCGCATCGGCTGGTGGATGTCGCGTTGATGGTCGGGGCATCATTGTGACGCAACGCCCCGAAGGACTGTCGGCCTATTTCGCGGTCACGGCTGCCTATTGGGCCTTCATGCTGACCGACGGGGCGCTCAGGATGTTGGTGCTGTTGCACTTTCATACCCTGGGCTTCTCGCCGGTTCAACTTGCCTATCTGTTTGTGCTCTATGAAATCGCCGGGATCGTCACCAACCTGTCCGCCGGCTGGATCGCCGCACGGTTCGGGTTGACCTCGACCCTCTATGCAGGGTTGGGGGTGCAGATTGTCGCGTTGCTCGCCATGACGCAGCTTGACCCGAACTGGACGGTCGCGGCTTCGGTCACTTTTGTCATGATCGTGCAAGGGGCCAGCGGCGTGGCCAAGGATCTGGCCAAGATGTCTTCGAAATCGGCGGTCAAATTGCTGGCTCCTTCCGAAGGAGGCGCGTTGTTTCGATGGGTTGCGGTTCTGACGGGTTCGAAAAACGCGGTCAAAGGGCTGGGATTCCTGTTGGGTGCCGCCATGCTTGCAACGCTGGGCTTCATTCCGGCAGTGCTTGCCATGGCCGTCGTTCTGGCGGTGATCCTGGTCGCGGTGATGCTGTTCATGCCAGCAGGCCTGCCGAAGGGGCGCAAGGGCGCAAAGTTCTCTGAGGTTTTTTCAAAATCCGCAAATGTGAACTGGTTGTCCGCGGCGCGTGTCTTCCTGTTCGGCGCGCGGGACGTCTGGTTCGTGGTCGGCATTCCGATCTATTTCTATGCTGTTCTTTCAGACGGCACCGAAGAGGGCAATCGGGCCGCGTTCTTCATGATCGGAACATTCATGGCGGTGTGGATCATCCTCTATGGCGCCGTGCAGGCCAACGCCCCAAGGATCCTTCGTGCGTCAGATCGAACCGAAGGTGATCTGATCCGTGCCGCACGCAGCTGGGCGGCGATCCTGTTCTGCGTTCCTGCGGCTCTGACACTGGCTGTTTTGCTGTCACATGGGCCCGAGACCTGGCTGACCCTGACGCTGGTCGTCGGGCTTTTGGTCTTTGGTGCGATCTTCGCGGTCAACTCATCGCTGCATTCCTATCTGATTCTTGCCTTCACCCGGTCCGAGCGTGTGACGATGGATGTCGGCTTTTACTACATGGCAAACGCGACGGGGCGGTTGGCCGGCACCGTCTTGTCTGGCCTGACCTATCAGGTCGGGGGGCTGCCCATGGTGCTGGGCACGGCGGCCGTGATGGTCGGGCTTGCCGCGCTGACCTCTGGCAAACTTACGGATCAAACGGCTGAGGCGCTATCATGAGCATTTTTGAACGGTATCTCACGATCTGGGTTGCACTTGCGATGATCGGTGGCGTCCTGATCGGACTGGCCGCGCCGGGGCTGGTGCAGCTGGTGGCAAGCGCTGAAATTGCCAGCGTCAACCTGGTGGTGGCGGTGCTGATCTGGGCAATGGTTTACCCGATGATGGTCAATGTCGATTTCGGTGCAGTCGCCGGAGTCGCCCGCCAGCCACGTGGTCTGATTGTGACGCTGGTGGTGAACTGGCTGATAAAGCCTTTCACCATGGCGCTGCTGGCCGTCCTGTTTTTCGACTATGTCTTCGCACCCTGGATCGCGCCCGAAGATGCGGCGCAATACACTGCCGGTCTGATCCTGCTGGGGGCCGCCCCTTGCACCGCCATGGTGTTCGTATGGTCGCAGCTAACCAGAGGCGACGCGACGTACACGCTGGTTCAGGTCTCGGTCAATGATCTGATCATGGTCGTGGCATTCGCGCCGATCGTGGCCTTTTTGCTGGGTGTCACCGACATCGAAGTGCCGTGGCAGACTTTGGTTTTGGCCACGGTCCTTTATGTGGCGCTGCCGCTTGTCGCCGGGTTGATCACCCGCCGCAGGTTAGGCTCTAAACAGGCGATAGAAGCCTTTTCTTCGCGGGTGAAACCGTGGTCCGTCATGGGATTGATTGCAACCGTGGTCATCCTGTTCGGCCTGCAAGGTCAGACCATTCTGGCGAAACCGACGGTCATCGTTCTGATCGCCGTTCCCATTCTGATCCAAAGCTATGGTATTTTTGCCATTGCCTATGGCGCCGCTTATGCGCTGAAGGTTCCCCACCGGATCGCAGCGCCCTGTGCCATGATCGGGACATCGAACTTTTTCGAGCTGGCCGTTGCCGTCGCAATCAGCTTGTTCGGTCTTCATTCCGGCGCGGCACTGGCGACGGTTGTGGGGGTCCTGGTCGAAGTACCGGTAATGCTGTCGCTTGTGGCTTTCGCCAACCGAACACGCCAGCGTTTCCCGGAACCTGCGACATTATAGAATCGGTCAACGCGGCAGGGCGATAATCGGAACTGGCGGCCATGCACCGCCAGCCTTGCAGCAACGCTGCTTCAGAAATCCACACCGCGCTGTGCTTTGATGCCCGCTTGGAACGGGTGTTTCTCCTCGGTCATTTCCGTGACCAGATCAGCATAGTCACGCAGCGCGTTCGGCGCGTCGCGGCCAGTCAGGAATACGCTGGTCTTTTTCGAGCGCGCGTTCAAACCTTCGATGACCTGTTCGACCGACAGGTATTCGTAACGCAGGGCGATGTTGATCTCGTCCAGAACAACCAGATCGTATTCGCCGCTGGACATCAGCGCGCAGGCCTTGTCAAAGGCGGCATTGGCAGCTGCAATATCGCGCTCCCGGTCCTGTGTGTCCCAGGTAAAACCTTCGCCCATCGTATGCCATGTCACCAGATCACGCTCTTCGAAGAAACGGCGCTCGCCGGTTTTCCACTTGCCCTTGATGAACTGCACCACAGCAACCTTCTGGCCCCAGCCCAGGGCGCGAATGACCACGCCGAACGCGGCCGAGGACTTACCTTTGCCCTTGCCGGTATTGATCAGGACCAGACCGCGGCCTGGATCCACGGCCTCGGACACTTTCTTGCGGTGCTGGGCCTGCACCTTCTGCATCTTTTCCTTGTGATCCTGCGCGTCGCTCATTTGGGAACCTCTTTGACTGTTCGGCCCAACCTAGGGGAAGATTGCAAAAGGTAAAGTCATGCTTTGGGGTCTGTAACCGACCGGACCTTGCCGCGCTCCAGCCCCAACTGGTGTTCGCGCCAGATGACGACAACATTGCCTGCAATCACCAGCGCGGCCCCGATCAGGATTGCAAGCGTTGGCAGTTCATCGAACCAGACATAGCCGATCACGATCGCAAAAAGCATCGTTGCATAGTCATAAGGTGCCAGCATCGAGGCCTGGCCAAACCGATAGGAAGATGTGACCAAAATCTGCGCGACGCCGCCGATCAGGCCCATCATGACCATGATCAGAGCCTGATTCCATGTGGGCATCGTCCATCCCCAGAATGCCGTCAGAGCGGACAGAAGCGTCGCGGTCATCGAGAAATAGAACACGATGGCCGCAGGGTGATCGACCTTGACCAATTGCCGGATATGGATCTGAACGAAGGCACGGGCGAGGGTTGCACCCAGCACGCATAACGCGCCGATGGTGGCGGCGACCTCCATCTCGGTGGTGCCCAGGCGCGGCCAGATCATGATCAGAACGCCCAACAGACCAAGAGCCACGGCGCCGATACGGATAAGCCGAATCCGTTCGCCCAGCATGACGGCGGCCAGAATCAGGGTGAAGATCGGTGTCGCATAGCCGATGGCAGTGACTTCCGGCAGGGGCAACAGGCTGAGGCCGGTAAAGGTAAGACCCATGGCGCTTGTTCCCAGAACACCGCGCCAGAAATGGCCCATGGGTTTCTTGACCACAAAGCCTTTCGACAACTCCCCCCGCGCGATGAGCCAAAGAATGATCACGGGGATTGCGAACAGGGACCGAAAAAACACCAATTGGCCCGGCGGGAATTCATCAGAAAGTGCTTTGACCAGCGCGGACATCGACGTGAACAGGAACAAGGCGCACAGCTTCAGCGTTACGGCAAGCAGAGGTCGATGCGAAGTTAAGGGTTTTGTCATCGGCGCGAACCTGCGTCTTTGACGGGCAAAGATCAACGGGTGGATTCAGCAATTCACCCAGGATTGCGGCAAGGAACAGCCGATTTCTTCGGCGAATTCTTCAAGAAAGCGGATCATGCGCGCGGTGCGTTGTTCTGCAATCCGCCTTCCGGTCTCGGTCAACATGTCACCTGGCAGGCGCAGCAGTTTCACCTTCCAGTGGTCGAGCGAGAAATGAAGGTCATCCAGTGGCCGAGCTTGGGCAAAAGGGTCAGCCGGATCGTAAAGAGTACGCCCCAAGGCTCCGGAAACGGAAAAGTTGCGGGCGATACCGATGGCGCCCAGGGCGTCAAGGCGGTCTGCATCGCGCAGAATGCGTGCCTCGATTGTTTCAGGGGGGATATCGGCCGAAAAACTATGGGCTTCGATCGCGTGCTGGATCGCACGGACCTGATCGGCCTCAAACCCGATTTCTTCAAGAATAGGCTCTGATTCCGTTGCGGATCTGCGCGAGGCAAGATGCCGGTCGGGATCGTCCTTGGGCAGATTCACAAGATCGTGCAGGTAACTTGCGGCCAGCAGCACGGACATATCGGTTTGATCATCTGCGATGGCCCGGGCGTTGGTCCAAACACGATCCAGATGGGCCAGATCATGGGCCGGATCCGTTTCCATGCGATGTGCGACCACGGCCCGCAGGCGGGTGCGCAGATCAGCCGATCCGTCCACGGTTCTCTCCGATCTGGCCGCGATGCAACAGCAGGTGGTCGAGGATCACGCAGGCCATCATCGCCTCTCCTACCGGGACCGCGCGAATGCCTACACACGGGTCGTGACGGCCCTTGGTGATGATCTCGGTCTCTTCGCCTGATTTGGTGATGGTTTTGCGTGTGGTCAGAATCGACGAGGTCGGCTTGACCGCAAAGCGCACGACGATGTCCTGCCCGGTAGAGATACCGCCCAGAATCCCGCCCGCATGGTTCGAGCTGTATTGCGGGCCGTTCTGTCCCATGAATATTTCGTCGGCGTTGGCCTCGCCCGTCAGTTCAGCCGCGGCCATGCCTTCGCCGATTTCGACGCCTTTGACCGCGTTGATCGACATCATCGCAGCAGCAAGATCAGTGTCTAACTTGGCGTAAACCGGCGCGCCAAGCCCTGCGGGCACGCCGCGCGCCACAACTTCGACAATTGCGCCAACCGAGTTGCCGGACTTGCGCAGATCGTCCAGATAGGCGGCCCACGTCTCGGCGGCTTGCGCATCCGGTGTCCAGAACGGGTTCTGTTCGATCTGGGACCAGTCGAAATTGTCGCGCTCGATCTTGTGCGGCCCGATCTGGGTCATGTACCCGGTGATCTGCACGTTGGGTGCGATCTGTTTGATCGCCTCACGCGCCAATCCACCCGCAGCCACACGCGCGGCTGTTTCGCGTGCAGAACTCCGCCCGCCGCCGCGATAATCCCGGATCCCGTATTTCTGCCAATAGGTGATATCGGCGTGCCCCGGGCGGAACTTTTCCATGATATCGCCATAATCTTTCGAGCGCTGATCGGTGTTCTCGATCATCAGCTGCACAGGCGTTCCGGTGGTCTGCCCTTCGAACACACCGGACAGGATCTTCACCTGATCGGGTTCGCGCCGCTGGGTGGTGAACTTGTTCTGTCCCGGTTTGCGCTTGTCCAGCCAGTGCTGGATCATGGCCTCGTGGATGGTGACACCCGGCGGACAGCCGTCAACGGTGGCACCCAAGGCGGGTCCATGGCTTTCACCCCAGGTGGTAACACGGAATAGATGGCCAAAACTGTTCATCGACATGGGGCGGGCTCCTTTGGGATCGTGATTAGCGGGGAGCGCCTTGAGCCTCAAGGGGATTTGCGAATTGGTGGGCGCCACCTTGCGGTGGCGCGAATGAGTATTTTTGAAAAGATGAAGATCAGGCGGCCTGCGTCAGCGCCGTTCGGGTTGCTGTGATTTTCAGCGCAGCTTGTGCGGCTTCGCGGCCTTTCTCAACAAAATGCGTGCGGTAGATGGCGTTGTGGTGATCGGTTTCCTGATACTGGTGCGGCGTCAGGGAGACGGACAGGACCGGTACGCCGGTATCCATGCCGGCGCGCATCAACCCGTCCACGACGGCCTGCGCCACGAAGTCGTGCCGGTAAATGCCGCCATCCACGACAAATGCGGCGCAGGCGACAGCCGCGTAGCGGCCGGTTTGGGCCAGATCGCGGGCCAGCAGCGGCATCTCGAACGCGCCGGGAACGTCGAAAACATCGACCTGATCGGCCGGGATCCGTTCAAGAAAACCGTCAAGCGCGCGGTCGACGATGTCGGAATGCCAGTTGGCTTTGACAAAAGCATAGCGGGTGTGTGTCATCGTGATCTCCTTTCAGTTCGGTGGCCTGCTGGCGGTCGCGAAAACCCTCGCTGCCAGCCCGGCATGACACGTCACCCAAGGCGATCACGAGCAGGCGCGCCGGTTCTCCGGCACGGCTTGCACGTTCTCTTCCATCCGGACTTTGACCGTCGGCTCTGGCCTCTCACCAGATCTGCTGACACTCTTTCGTGGTTCCACACTTTGTCCGAATACCGGCCCCTGCCGTTCGGATCGTGGTCACGGCAGAGCCGCTCGCGGGCTTGCGGGTCATGGCCCGCATACCGCCGGTGGGGAATTCCACCCCGCCCTGAGAACGAGGCAGACCTTGCCAAGAACCAACCCCATCTGCAAGAGATTTGGCAGGAGGTCGCCCATGCACCCAAATCCAGCCTTCCGCGTCGAGGATCGAGCGCGTCATATTGAATTCGCCCGTGACCGGGCTTTTGGCGTTCTGGCGATTTCGGGCGACGGCGCGCCATTGATCAGTCACGTGCCCTTTCTGCTGTCAGAGGACGGTGCGGTGGTCGATCTTCATCTGGTGCGATCAAACCCGATTGTCCGTATGCTGCACGGGCCGAAAGAGGTCAGGATCGCGGTGCAGGGGCCTGATGGCTATGTCTCGCCCGACTGGTACGGTGTCGCCGATCAGGTTCCGACTTGGAACTATGTCGCCGTGCACCTGACCGGACGGCTTGAACTGCGCCCGCAGGACGAGCTGCGTGATTTGCTGGATCGACAATCCGCATTCTTTGAAGATCGACTGCTGCCCAAAGCGCCATGGGTCACCGGGAAAATGTCGGATGACGCGTTGGCCAGAATGATGCGGATGATCGTACCATGCCGGATGCAGGTAGAGGATATCCAGGGCACCTGGAAACTGGGCCAGAACAAGCCTGAGGAGGCAAGAATCGCTGCCGCCGACAAAGTGCCCGGCGGATTTGGCAGTGAAACCGGTCAGCTGGCCGCCTTGATGCACAAGGCGTAACCAGCACCGGGAAACAGGATTACTCGGAACTGAACGTTGCCAGATAGGCGGCGATATCTTCCGCGCCTTTTCTGAGCTTGACGCTCATGTTCGGGCGGGCGGTTTCGTCATCCAGATACTCTTTGATGAAACCGATGGGGTCTTTGGAATAGGCGGCGATGTTTTCTTCGGTCCAGATCAGACCTTCTTCGCCGGCGCGGATCATGTCATCGGTGAACATGCCGACCGGCAGGCGCTCGCTGCCATAGCGATAGTCTTTTTCGGACCCGGCGACACGTCCGACGACGCCATAGAGATTCGGGCCGGTGATTCCGCCTTTGACCAGTACTTCGCCGTCCTTGATGATCGCATGACACGAGGAACAGCGGTTGTACATCGCCTCGCCTTTCGCAGGATCACCTGCTGCAAGTGTTTGCGAGGACAGGGCCAATGTGAACATCGCAGTGGCCAGGGTGATTTTTGACATAGGGGTCTCCTTGCAGGAGTTCGCGCGATTTTCGCGCTGTCCGGTATTCGCGCAAAAAGTGCAACTGTGTAATTGCGCTCAATTTTCGATTTAATTCATCTATTTGGCGAATATGATTTACTCAGCAGACAATCGTTGCTTCGTGATGCTGATTGTCAAGAATACGCTCTCAAATGACTGGCCGACTGGTGGTCAGAATCGGGCTGGATTTCGCCTGCAAAACGGAGTTCGAGGTTCGAATCAACCCCACTTGATTCGAAGCCGCAGGCAAAGTTGCGGACGAGAATCACCAAAAAAAGCCCCTCGTCACGTGCACGAAGGGACACATGCGGCGTATTGCGCGTTTATGAACGCTGGACGAACACTATTCTCCCCGATAGTAAGCGCGGTTAAGACACCGCATTCGTGCGGTGCGCGAGCTATTTGCCCGTCCTCGGGCGCCAGATAATCGGAGATAACCTCGTGTCCCACGCAGAAGACCACGAAGGCACCCGCAGAGATTTCCTGTACTACGTCGCTGGCGGCGCAGGTGTCGTTGCAACGGGTGCAGCCGTATGGCCACTGATCAACCAAATGAACCCGTCGGCAGACGTTCAGGCGCTGTCCTCGATCCGTGTGGATGTGAGCGGCGTCGAGCCGGGCACGCAACTGACGGTAAAATGGCTGGGAAAACCCGTTTTTGTCCGTCACCGCACCGGTGCCGAGATTCAGGAAGCACAGGAACAGGACGCCGAAGGTGTTGATGCGCTGCCAGATCCGCTTGCACGCAACTTCAACCTGAGCGCAGATGCGCCTGCGACTGACGCAAACCGCGTCATGCCGTCACCGGAAGGCGAAGCGCCGGGTGCCTGGATCGTTCAGATGGGCGTTTGTACGCACCTCGGCTGTGTGCCTTTGGGGGATGCCGGCGACTTCGGTGGCTGGTTCTGCCCGTGCCACGGTTCGCACTACGACCTCGCCGGTCGTATCCGTAAAGGCCCCGCGCCTGAGAACCTGCCTGTCCCGCCCGCAGAATGGGTGGACAACAGCACAATCAAACTCGGCTAAGGGAGACCCAAACTTATGTCCGGAATTCCCCACGATCATTACGAGCCGAAGACAAACGGCGAGAAGTG
The DNA here is from genome assembly GCF_013110685.1 of Ruegeria sp. HKCCD6157. Taxonomy (NCBI): domain Bacteria; kingdom Pseudomonadati; phylum Pseudomonadota; class Alphaproteobacteria; order Rhodobacterales; family Roseobacteraceae; genus Ruegeria; species Ruegeria sp. HKCCD6157. The sequence goes on along the minus strand of NZ_WVRB01000002.1, from coordinate 191,906 downwards.
GCTGAACAGCCGCCTGCCGATTGTCGGCCTGCTGTACGATACCCTTATGATCCCGACCCCCAAGAACCTGAACTGGTGGTGGATCTGGGGCATCGTTCTGGCATTCTGCCTGGCGCTGCAAATCATCACCGGTATCGTTTTGGTGATGCACTATACCCCGCATGTTGATCTGGCCTTTGCCAGCATCGAGCACATCATGCGCAACGTGAATGGCGGTCACTTTATCCGCTATCTGCACATGAATGGCGCATCGCTGTTCTTTGTGGCGGTTTACATCCATATGTTCCGCGGCCTGTATTATGGCTCGTACAAAGCCCCGCGTGAGATCACGTGGATCATTGGTATGCTGATCTACCTGATGATGATGGGCACCGCCTTCATGGGCTATGTTCTGCCCTGGGGTCAGATGTCCTTCTGGGGTGCGACCGTGATCACCGGCCTGTTTGGTGCGATCCCGTTTGTTGGTGACGCGCTTCAGACCTGGTTGCTGGGCGGGCCCGCCGTGGACAACGCCACGCTGAACCGCTTCTTCTCGTTGCACTATCTGCTGCCGTTTATCATTGCGGCATTGGTTGTGGTGCATATCTGGGCCTTCCACACCACCGGCAACAACAACCCGACAGGTGTTGAAGTGCGCCGGGGCTCGAAAGCTGAGGCCGAGAAAGACACGCTGCCGTTCTGGCCGTACTTCGTGATCAAGGACCTGTTCGCCCTGGCCGTGATCCTGGTCGTGTTCTGGGCCGTCGTGGGCTTTATGCCGAACTACCTGGGCCACCCCGACAACTACATCGAAGCCAACCCTCTGGTGACACCTGCACACATCGTTCCCGAATGGTACTTCCTGCCGTTCTACGCGATCCTGCGCGCGTTCACCGGTGAGGTCTGGGTCGTTCAATTCGCCAGCTTCATCACCGGCGGTATCATCGATGCCAAGTTCTTCGGTGTTCTTGCGATGTTCGGCGCGATCCTGGCCATGGCGCTGGCGCCCTGGCTGGACACGTCTAACGTGCGTTCAGGTAAGTACCGTCCGATGTTCAAATGGTGGTTCTACCTGCTGGTCATCGACTTCTTTGCCCTGATGTGGCTGGGTGCGATGCCCGCGGAAGAGCCCTATGCGACCTTCTCGCTGATCGCGTCCGCCTACTGGTTCGCCTATTTCTTCGTGATCCTGCCGATCCTCGGAGTGATCGAGAAGCCTCTGGCACAGCCTGAGACCATCGAAGAAGACTTCAACGCGCATTATGGCAAGGCTGATGCCGACGCCACGCCGGCCGAGTAAGAAGAGGGACCGGAAACATGTTCAAGAAACTTGCAATCGGCGCCGCGTTTGCCTTGGCCCTGACCCCTGTTGCATCCATTGCAGCAGGTGGGGGTGAGCAGCATATCGAAGACTTCGACTTCTCGTTCGAAGGACCCTTCGGTACCTGGGACCAGCATCAGCTGCAGCGCGGCCTTCAGATCTATACCGAGGTCTGCGCAGCCTGCCACGGTCTGCAATACGTGCCTCTGCGCGATCTGGAAGCGCTGGGCTATTCGGAAGAAGAAGTCATCGCCTATGCGGCTGACAACTTCGAAGTGTTCGATCCCGAGCTGGACGATTTCCGCCCGGCGATTCCGACTGACCACTTCCCGGCCAACAACGGTGTCGGCGCACCGGACCTGAGCCTGATGGCCAAGGCCCGCGCGGGCTTCCACGGACCTTACGGTCTGGGCATCAATCAGTTGGTCAAAGGCATGGGCGGAGCCGAGTACATCGCCTCACTGCTGGACGGCTATACTGGTGAAGAGAAGGAAGAGGCAGGAACTGTCCTCTACGAAAACAAGGCCTTCCCCGGCGGCTGGATTTCGATGGCACCGCCGCTGGCGGATGAACAGGTCGAGTTCGCTGACGGGCACTCGAACTCTGTCGAACACATGTCAGAGGACGTCTCGGCGTTCCTGATGTGGGCGGCCGAGCCGAAGATGATGGAGCGCAAGAACGCTGGTTTTGTTGGCGTGATTTTCCTGACCGTTCTGTCGGTGCTTCTCTATCTGGTCAACAAGCGCCTGTGGGCTCCGCATAAGGGCAAACTTCGTAAAGAAGACTGAGACCCTTTTCAGTAAGCATAAATTGAAACCCCCGCGCCATCCGGTTGCGGGGGTTTTTGTTTCCAGAAGGGGTCACAGGGCCTTGCCCCCCCTTCTTGGCCATTGGCCAGTTTCTTCCCGGGGTCTTTCTTTACTGATGAAGGGAATCAGGCCGTGAGTTGGGTCATGGTCTGCCCGGTGATTGCAGCGCGCACGATCTGGCCTTCGGGTTGAGGTGCTTTGAACGAAACCTCGGTGAACTGTTCGGTTCGGCCCATATGCGGGTTTTCCATCAGGATGTGATGGGTTTTGCCGATTTGTTGTGACAAGTGCTTTGCGACCTGAGCGTCGCCTGCCGCGCGCAGGCGGGCGGCGCGATCCTTGATGACCGTTCCATTCACCTGCTGCGGTATGCGGGCTGCCGGTGTTCCTTCTCGCTTGGAATAGGGGAAGACATGCAGCCAGGTCAGGTCGCAGTCGGTGATCAGCTTCAGCGAGTTTTCGAAATGCGCTTCGGACTCGGTCGGGAAGCCTGCGATGATATCCGCGCCAAAGGTCATGTCGGGGCGCAGCTTGCGTGCCTCTTGGGTAAAGCGGATGGCGTCGTCGCGCAGATGGCGGCGTTTCATGCGCTTTAGAATCAGATCGTCGCCGTGCTGAAGCGACAGGTGCAGGTGCGGCATCAGGCGCGGTTCGGTTGCGATGGCCTGCATCAGATTCTCATCAACCTCGATCGAATCGATCGAACTGATGCGCAGGCGTGGCAAATCCGGCACCAGCTTGAGGATGCGCATCACAAGATCGCCCAGCTTGGGGCTTGCGGGCAGGTCGGCACCCCAGGATGTCAGATCGACCCCGGTCAGCACGACCTCGTTATACCCCTTGTCGACAAGCCGCTTGATCTGATCCACCACCACACCGGCCGGGACGCTGCGTGAGTTGCCCCGGCCATAGGGAATGATGCAGAAGGTACAGCGGTGGTCACAGCCGTTCTGAACCTGCACATAGGCGCGCGAGCGGGTGCCGAACCCGTCGATCAGGTGGCCTGCGGTTTCGGTGACCGACATGATGTCATCGACCTGCACCGCCTCAGTCTGGCCGATGAAATCGGCAGCCATGCCTTGCCAGGTCTGGGGGCGCATCTTTTCAGTGTTGCCGATGACCGCATCGACCTCGTCCATCCGGGCAAAGGTTTCGGGCTCGGTCTGGGCGGCACAGCCTGTGACGATCAGACGGGCATTCGGATTCTCGCGCCGTAGCTTGCGGATTTCCTGCCGGGCCTTGCGCACGGCCTCAGTCGTCACTGCGCATGTATTCACCACCACAGCGTCTGTCAGACCGGCCTGTTGCGACAGCTCTTTCATCGCCTCGGTTTCATAGGCGTTCAGGCGGCAGCCCAACGTGGTGAACTTGGGCGGGTTCATCCCAGCGACCTCAGAAATTCAGGCGTCAGAGTGCCAGAGAAAACGTGACATGTCGGGCCGGTCATCCAGACACCATCGTCGCGCCAGTCGACCCAAAGCGTGCCACCATCCAAATCAATCCGCACCTTGCGCCCGGTCAGCCCCCGTCGCGCGGCAGCCACGGCTGTTGCACAGGATGAAGACCCAGATGCCAAAGTGATGCCTACTCCGCGCTCCCAGACGCGCATACGGATGTGATCCGGGCCAATGACCTGGGCCACCTGGACATTAGTGCGTTCGGGATAAAGCGGGTGGTATTCGTAACGCGCGCCGAATTCTGCCAACGGGATCGCTTCGGCGTTTTCAACGAAGAATGTGCAATGCGGGTTTCCCATTCCCGTTGCCGTCGGGGTGCCTTCGATTGGCAATTCCAGCGTGTCCATCTCTTCTGCCAGAGGAACTTCGCGCCAGTCCAGCTGCGGGTGCCCCATGTTGACTGAGGTAAGCCCATCGCCGGCATCCCGCGCATGAAGGGTTCCACGTTCCGTGGTGAGCTTCAGGGCAGAGCGACCCGTCTCATCCATAAGCAATCGTGCAATACAGCGGGTGGCGTTGCCGCAGGCGGCCGAGGTTGATCCATCGGAATTGTAGAACACCAGATGCGCGTCGGCTTCACCTTTTTCGATAACGGCCAACTGATCGAATCCCACACCAAATTGCCGATGCCCGATTCCCCGGGCCAGCGCCGGCGTGATCGGGGCATCCTGCGCGCGTGCGTCAACAATGACAAAGTCATTGCCCAGCCCGTGCATCTTTATGAACGGCAGTCCGGTGTCGAGTCTCTGTTGCATGGCGGGCATATAACGTCGGTCCGAACATGAATCCACCCTGTCGAGAAGATTCCTCAAAAAAGGGGTTGACCCTCCAGCGCCACCTGCCTAATTAAGCCGCCTATCGGGTCGCCGGAAACACGCGTTGTTACGGTGAAACGAGGCGCGAAATAAGGGCTTGAACCCGGTCGGGGAATTGCCATAAAGAGCGCCACGGATCGACAGATCCAACAAAAGAGTGGGCCGTTAGCTCAGTTGGTAGAGCAACTGACTTTTAATCAGTGGGTCGCAGGTTCGAATCCTGCACGGCTCACCACTTTTTTCAGTAAAAACAATTATTTACACGGAGTCGTGTAAAATGCGCTTCATGGCGTTCGGCTTGCCGGAAGCAATACGGAAGCACTGTGACAAAGAATTAAGTGTGCCTATCGGGTCATAAAAATTTATCGCGGCGGCAGCTTCTGGACACGTGTGTGCAATCTCCCAGACAAACTCAAGCGGAACTTGAGCGGGTCGGCCACAGAGCTGCCGTTCGCTGCAGGTAAAGTGTTGATCATTTGAAATAGCAGTGATGCGGAGAAACCTGACTTAGAAGTGTTGATTGATCTCCTAACGCTAGTTTTGTCATTAGAAAACCAGAAGCATTCACTCACTCAAGGATTTGACGATAGTAGGGTTAGGGCCTGCCTCCACGACCCCAATACTCCTTATCACGATCTTGGTATCCAACGCCTTCATAACTGTCATGGCTGCACACTTTGAAAACAATGATTGCGAAGAGTGCCATGAGGATAGCCTTGGCAGTTGGGGTTCGGAGTAAGTATTTCATTGTTCTATTTTAATATTGCATAATTGACCTCGAAAAGAAGCTCTGCGCCTTTTCATTCAGCTATCCAGTAGAGCCGAACTAGACGAACGCGAACTTACACTAATGGCTGCACAGGGGCAGATCGCTTCCGTGGCGAACTTTGCGTGAGCGTCGTCCAACTTCTTTGGCGCAGCAAAAAATCTAACCCTCGAATTGACTCCCGTAGTTGGTTGCATGCTCAGGATACTTTCAAACAATTGAGCTATTGACACCGACGCCGCGAGCGCCACCCGTTACATCGTTGGCAGAAAGGGACGTGCTTATTGCTGTACCTCGCAAGCCTAATTCGAGAAAGTCCTCTATATCTAACGCATAAATTGGAATGGAAATAGACGGATGCCGAGTATCGAGAGAATAATTGAACCAACCAACACTTGAACGGCTCAATAGAATTTAAGCGACAGTAGAAGCGCAGGGTTGGAAGCCCATTGGATCACCTGTGAAATCCGAGACGGGCTATCCACAACTCATCCAACGGAACTGCTGTTTGTGCTGAACGCCCATTTTAAGTTCCGAACGTTTCTGCTGTCCGGCAGCTTGGGTGTTGCTCATTGGGGCGTTGTCAAGCCTCGGTACAATCCACTCGCCAATAAAGTCTAATACACGAAGAAAAATGGCATAAAATAAAAAGTGCTCGTCGGTTATACTCTCTATTTTAGCCCAAAGCCTTTTTGCTTGAGTTTCATCGTGACCGACATGTCCAATTCCCTTCCACCTCTCACCAGCTCTTTGCGGCCCAAATTGCGCGCCGATCAAGCAACATCGGAAATAGCTACGCATCAATTTGATTTTCTGTTCAGTACAACCGAATTGGAAGACGTGGCAGTATTGGCCCCTTTAATCCTTTTTGGCCTCGTTTTTTTGGCATTTCGCTTTGCGCCTCGCTCAAATAGCAGGGCTAAATTCGGGAACTCCGCTCAGTATCGCCAAACTCCCGAAAAGCCAAAGGCTGTTACGCAGTCTTCAAGACGGCAACCCACACCATTTGATGTCAAAACCGCAGATCATTTACCGGTAAGAATAGTTTTGCAAGGGAAAGCATGGGTTACGGATGGCGATACAATCGTCATCAACAAAACGCAGATACGATTGTTCGGTATTGACGCACCCGAGATCGATCATCCTTTTGGGCAGAAGGCAAAGTGGGCGATGGTGAAACTTTGCAAAGGTCACGAAGTAAAGGCGGTAGTAACTGACGTGGATCATTACGGCCGTACCGTTGCGCGTTGTACTTTACCTGATGGTCGAGATTTATCAGCTGAACTTGTGAAAATGGGATTGGCAATCGATTGGCCTAAATTTTCTGAAGGTAAATACAAGCATTTGGAGGTTCCGGGTGTGCGCAAAAGGTTGTGGTTGGCTAATGCGCGTCAGACAGGGAAGATGTATCTCTGGGAACAGTTTGAATACGATCAACGAAATCCGAAGAAGCGGTGAACGAAACGACTTGGATTTTAAGTCGGAAACTGGGCTCGATGCTGTCGAATGCACTCGCAGCATCCTGTTGTCGTGGCGACCGCTGCATAGGACTCAAACTGCACAGATGGACACGGCACAAATGAATGCGGCCGACCGTCAGTGGTTTACGCAGTAAACCGATACCTACTCTTGGCTTCATGCAGTTTCTTTGCGGCTCGCTGAGGATCCGCCTTAATGCTCTCTGCGAGCTTGCCTCTAACACTGTCGATAGAATCACTAAGCTCATTTTCCTGAATGTTTTCCAGTGCGGCCAATGTAACTCCAAGGCCTGCAAATTTCGTCGTTATCAACCTAATATGCTGATAGCGATGCGCGCGCTTAACGCTTGTGGTGTCGATGTGGCCGCGCATTTCCAGTAGGTCATCCTCGGATGATCCAGCAACCAAGCCCTACATTGTATGGTTAGACCACCGCGCGTGGTTTCCATCGTCAAGATCAGGCTCGCAGTATCGTACCTTCTTTAAAGCCTCGGCAATGGCATCGTCGAACAAGGCATCGAACTGGGACCACGTCCTGATCTGCCAACGATCTGTGGCAAGCTATTCCCCGCAACGCGCCACACGCAGCTTTGAGACGCATCAGAAGGGTCAAATGGGGGTGTAAATGCGGACATCGTCCAAGCCCGCCGACTTACGTATGCGCCGCCGCGATTTTTACAGGTCATTTCGCGGTCCACTGTCAGAAGCGCTTAATTTTATACATGGATTTCCCGGTTGACGAGGTAATTCCATCAGGATGTCATAGGCTTCTCTCGGTAGAGGAATGCGGCGGCTTCCGGTCTTGCTGCCCTGCAATTCCAGATGGTGCGACGTTACATAGCCCCAGCGCAGCGTCAGAATCTCGCTGATGCGACTTCCAGTGTAAATCAGCAGCAATAGTGCCGACACTCTGTCCCGCTTCCGGCGATTAATCTGAGTGTCAGAAGACCAAAAGCATCTAGTCGGACACTGGGAAGACGTGACTCTCATGGTTGTTAAGTCATTGAAAATCAGGAAGTGGTATAGGGTAGTTGTGACCGAAGGGTCGTGACAATGCGTGATCTGGTCTTTGAGAATAGATTCGCCGACTGAATCACTGGCGTGGTTGCGGTCACGCGACGACGGCAATTTGGCAGAAAGAAATCATCCAACAGAATTGGTCAGATGACTACAACGAGCCCAAAGCAGACAATCTCGGAACGAAATGATATGGTCGCGGAACCAGAGGCGCTCATACATTCAGGAACCGTGCTTTACGGAGGTCGGATGAATGATCATGCGTATTTTTCAGGTCGTGACACGGCCGGGCAAAGAGGAAGAGTTCAGCAAGTTCTTCCATGAAACAGCTATCCCCTTGATGAGAGGTACCAAGGGCATCGTTCAAGTGTTTCCTGGTGCCGCACGTGCTGACACACCGCGAGAGTTCAGCTTTGTGATGATTTGGGAAAACCTGGAGTCACTAAAGGCTTTTGTCGGCGATAACTACCAGAGTCCGCATATCGATCCGGCGGAGGCCGAATTGGTCGAGTCGCGTTCTATCAAGCACTACGAACTTGTCCAATAAGAGCGATGGCTTGAATGCAAAGAAGCAATTCGGGGGGAAACAATGATCAAGGGGAAATGCGGTTGCGGAGCCGTAACGTATCAGATGACGTCACCACCCATGTTCGTGCATTGCTGCCACTGCAGCGAATGTCAGCGACAAACCGGAGCGGCCTACGTCTTGAACGCCATCATTGAGGCTGATCGCGTGCAGTTTGAGGGGCCAATCACTGAATATGAGCTCTCTACTCCAAGCGGGAAAGGTCAGATCATTACGCGCTGTAGAGATTGTGGCGTCGCCGTTTTTAGCAGCTATATGATCCGCCTTGGCAAGCTAAGGTACGTGCGTGTCGGAACACTGAACAACCCGGATCAATGTCCTCCGGATGTACAGATTTTCACCAAAAGCAAGCAGGCCTGGGTGCCACTCAGCAAAGACATTCCTATCTTTGAGGAATTTTACAAATTCGATGAGGTGTGGCCGCCCAATGCGTTGGACCGTTTGGAGATAGCTCTATCCTGACGGGTCAGTCGCTCGGGTCAAATGGCAGCTTTGTCCGTATTTCGGTCGTTCGCAAAACTATGGCGAACGCAGCCATCGAGATCAGTGCGGACGCTTTGGCGAGGCTACCATTTGGCGCAAAGAACGCTTCTGTTGGTGTCAAAAAAACGTTGATGCTACTCTGGCCCGGCTTGGAGGATGCATGAACGGCCTAAGTGATTTTGAAAAGTTGGAGCGCGAAGGCTGGGCCAATCCAGCTATCGCCAAAGGTTATGCTGATGGATTCCACCATGCAACGCGCCTCGTTGCGCAGAGGCTCTCGGATGCGGTTTCCGCAGGACCCAAGTCAACGGTTCTTGATTTATGCACCGGGCATGGTGTTGTTGCTGCAGAACTGTCGGCAAGAGGGGCATCCGTAACGGGGCTCGACTTCTCGGGAGTTATGATATCTCTTGCTCAATCAGCTGTGCCAGACGCTTCCTTCATTCAAGGAGATGCGATGTCAATGGACTTTGCTGATAGCAGCTTTGACGCCGTCACTATTGGTTTTGGTGTCCCGCACTTTCCCGATCCTGGACGCGGTTTGGCGGAGGCGGCAAGGGTTTTGAGACCAGGAGGGCGAATCGCGTTTTCAATCTGGAAGGGGAAAGGATCAGATGGTGCTTTCGGTTGGTTGTTCGATGCGGTTGGGCGACTGGGCGATCCGTCTGTAGAACTGCCTTTAGGACCGGATGCCCATATGCTTGCCGACCGTTCTTCTGCTGAGCCTATGGTCACTCAAGCGGGATTTGCAGAGTTTCAGTTGTTCGATGTGCCTTCTGAATTGCACGTACAACACCCTGAGGACTTGTTTGATGCATTTGACCAGGGTGCCGTTCGCGCGGCATCACTATTAAGATCGCAACCTGCTATGAAACGAGATTCAATTCGCTCCGATCTGGCGGAACGCACTCGCTCTTTAGGCAACATGCACAATGGCGGTTTTCTTGTCCCGGCCCCGTCTGTCATCATATCAGCCGTTCGCCGCTAACTTTTTCGAACCTTTGACGATTACGCACGCTCTTCGAACAGCAGCTTTGTCCGCATAACAGACTTGAAAGCACTTGAACCGCTGGTTCAGGAGTGGCAACCCGAAAGGGAACCAGCGTCACTTAGGAAACGTAATATGAAAAACCTTATTCTAACGTGTTGCTTTGGAACTATTTCCCTATGTTTCACAGCGTTTCCGTTGACTGCACAGCCGCGGCTAGGTTGGGCGTATCAGGTTGATGGGCTTGCCGCTTTTCAAGGGGATGCGGATTTGAGCGGCGGTGGCGAATTCTCTGCAAGTCGAACATTTCTTCGTGCGACCGCACTATACAATCTGGACGGAGGAAATTCAGTTGGGCTTTCCACCAGCTTTGGCAAGCTGGATTATCGCTTCAGCCAATCGAACAACCAGCCATGGGAAAACATCCGTGACCTCCGCGTCGCCGTTCCTGTGCGGCTTCGAGTGAGTGATACAGCAACAGTTTTTGTGTCGCCACAGATCAGATGGGACTATCAAAGCGGGGCCTCCTCATCTGAAGGAAGAACCCATGGTATTTTTGCAGGAATTGCTTGGCAACTGAGCGAGCGCTTGACGATAGGTCCGGCCTTTGGCGCGTTTTCTCAATTTGACGAAAGCGGTACAGATTTTTTTCCAGCCCTGCTGATCGACTGGGACATAAACGATCGCTGGAACTTGAATACTGGCTCTGGTGTCGGAGCGACGCAAGGTCCCGGACTGACACTGAGTTACGCGTTGAATGACGCCTTGGACATTTCGTTGACCGCGCGATCGGAAAAAATTCGATTCAGGTTGGATGGGGATGGCCTTGCCCCGAATGGGGTGGGTGAGGATAAAAGTATCCCTGTAGTTCTTTCTGTTGGGTATAACCCGAACCCTGGGGTTTCATTAAGTGTCTTTGCTGGCGCAGAATTTGACGGCCGCCTGACGCTAGATGATGCGAATGGATTGGAAATTAGTCGTCAGAGCTATGAAACAGCGCCATTGGTTGGGCTGGCGTTCAGAGTCAGGTTCTGACCACAGCATTGAGCCAGTTTGCCAGTTGTGTGCAGAGTTTTCTCGGGGCTGAGTTCACGCGTCTACTTTGTCCAGAAAGTAGACGTTCAATGAATTTGGGCGAACGATTACAACGAACCCATTTTCGCCATGAAACATGAGCGCGTTTTTGGTGAAGTTCTATCCCTCCGGAGTGTACCAAATGGGCGAAGTATAAGCCCGTTCTTGTGTGGATGTCGGTACTTCTTCGGGTAGTTCGTCGCCGAACCTAATAGCTTCGTAAACCGTCCATCGCGGCGTGGGGATTTCCAGCACGCGCGCGTAGTAAAAAGCCTTTTGTTCCGGATCAAATTCGGGATCAGACCAGACGGTTATCAATTCTGGCGATCCGATTGAGTTCGTGAACGTACCGGTTTCGACGTCCACGGTGTTGCCGACAGGCGGCAGCTTGCCTTCCGCGCCGAGATCCCGATCGCCGGACCAGACGACATCAAAAACCTTTTCTTGTGTCTCACCGTCTTCTGTTACCCAGCCCTTGACTATCTGAATACGATCCAGATTACCCGAGTACGGATCTTTGAGTGCAGCGACGAGAAAATTTGGCGCTAAGGCATCACCGGGCGCTTCCGGTAGATCTGCCCCCATGGGTACGCCTTTGTCATAACCAATCTTCGCAGGAAGCCGCGATTGAGCGTCGTTTTCTTCGAAATCCCATCCCCCGAAGAAACGTACCGTGATCCGACTACCTGTTGTCCCATATACTTCCTTACGTTCCATCGCGTCGAAAATAGATGCTCGTGTATTTTCTTCGGCCCAAACCGCCGCATAACCAGAGGCAGCCATCTGCCAGCCCAGAATTTTGGTCGCTTCAAACTCGCCGACAACATGCTGCCAACGCCCAGGCTCAGGTTCCACGCCCGAGTGCTTACCAAAAAAGTTATCTTCCTGGGCTGTCGCCAAAGCCGTGTGACTGTCTGTGGATCCCACGACACCAAACTTGTAAGGGTTGGTCCCAAGCTGCGCCTCGAGCTTCAGGCCATTTTTTAAAGCCTCGCGAGCATACTCGTACTGCAACATCCAGTCTTCTTTGGGGACAGGGCCAAGGTTTGCGACATCCCATGTTTCGTAATCTGCAAACTCATCATTTGGGCTCAGGAACGGGTGGGCCTCGCCGTCGCCTTTGATCTGAGTGATCTCATAAAGTGGCTCCCATTTTGCGCGTCTGTCCGCGTAATCTCCTGTGAGCGGTTCGCCGGTATCGGGGTTTGTCTCGACAGGAAACATCAAGCCATTGGAAACATTGCCATTGTGCGCCAATGCGAGGACGCGCCCTCCTGTCGTTTCTTCGTATCTTTCCATCCAATCCCACAGATCTTCCGGATTGAATGTCTCGGCAGTCGTAAACGGCAACATTTGCCGCGCCCGAATCCTGTCGTCCCTATAGATGACATTGCGGTGCAAGTTGTTGCCACCTTCCGTCGAGGTCCATTCGTAGCCGATAAACGCGGTAAACGATCCCGGTTGATCATAAGCATCTGCAGTTTCCGTAAAGTCATCCCAAACTGACTGTACGAAACGACGGTCAGCAATCGCCTCCGGCAAAGCTTCACCGGTAATTCCAGCGAAAGTCTCGATAACCTCCATTGTCGCTCCAAGGGCAACATTCCCTCCTTGGTTCAACCTGTCGTTCCAGTCGCGTAACGTTGGATCGCCCATCAAAGTTGCGTTCCCCGCGACGATCTCGTTCATCGCGCCCATCGCGTCTGAATGGTCTGAAACAACGAGCCAATCGAGCGGGCGAGACAGCTTCGCCCGTAGGCCGTGAGAAGTAGTTACTTCTTCTCCACGCGCAAATCGAAACGCGTCTGAAGGCGAAAGAAGTACACCAAACGCACGCGCGTCGAGTGAGAGCGACGTATGCAAGTGGGTGTCGCCCCAAAGAGGTCTAGTTGGAAAGTCACGTCCTGCATAAGGCGAAAACGCATCTGATGCAGGGGCATGCATGTCGGCCCCCGAGATGGTCATTTCACCAACTTGTCCACCCTCGGCGGTTTCCTGTGCCCAAGCAGAGGTCGAGGACAAACAGAGACAAAAGAAAAAGGTCGCACTGAAAGGAACTTTCATGGCTGTATTCCCAGCTAATCAGATTATAACTCATGCGACCATTCTCATATGCTTGCTGTCAACCTCGTTTTTGTTTCCGCGAAGAGCGTCTGTACTTGGTTGAATTGGTGTGTAACTACCCAAATCCCTCGCCGCGTCTTAGTCTCGTTTACTGCGGAACCAAACAGCGGCTTTGTCCGCAGAGCATTCACTGATGCACTGCGCAACGAGGACTGCTCCGAGCCCAGATCAACGTTCATTTCTAACCGTTTATAGCCTTTGAAAGTCGCATGCGGGTGTTCAGCGTAAGCCTGATGGTAGCTGCTTTCGTTGACTTCCGACTTCCTCAAAGTACGCACATGCGATTGCACTATAGCTTGATGCGGAATGCCGCGAAGCCATCTGCACCATCTCCGGCATCTTCGATTAAAACGCCTTTGACATCGGCGATGTAGTCTCGGGCCTTTGGGCCGGTCTCGAATAGCACGGTTGTGTTCTCTAAAGGAGCAAATGACCAGTTGCCGTCCGCTTTTGGGTTGATCGTTCCCTGTTCGACAATATAGCGCACGATAACGTCGCGATTAGTGTCCGGGGCTTCGAACACGATTGTATCACCCAATGCGCCGGGGAATGAACCGCCACCCGACGCACGATAATTGTTTGTGGCGATGATGAACTCCATGTCATCGGTGACCGGTTCGCCTTGGAAGGACAAGTTCACAATTCGGGCCGCATCGGGATTCACCTCTTCCCCCTTTGGCCCAAAGCGCGACGGCTGCGACAGGTCGATCTGGTATGTTACGCCATCCATCACATCGAAATTGTAGGATGGAAACTCTGGATTCAGAAGAACCGCATCCTCTGAGCCTCGCTCGATCTGGTTGAACATACCGGCCGAACGCTCCAGCCAACCACGCAGTTGAACACCGTTCACTCGCACCGCGCGCACTGTGTTGGGATAGAGATACAGATCAGCCACATTTTTGATAGCAACATCCCCGACCGGGACGTCGGTGTAATAGTCCGGGCCCCCGCGACCACCCGCCTTGAACGGCGCCGCCGCTGACAGGATCGGCAATCCTTCGTGCTCGGTGCCTTTCAGCATTTCTTCGACATACCATTTCTGTGCGATCGAAACGATCTGTACAGACGGATCATCAGCAACCAATGCAAAATAGCTGTGCAACGGGGCAGATGTTTTGCCAACGGCTCGACGGACATAGGCGAGCGTTTCGTCGTGATCCTTCGCAACCGAGTAGAGAACCTTCTGATCGTCTCCGACCAAAGCGGTGATTGAGCGGTCTTCATTGCGTTTGGAAATCGCGCGGGCCTCGGACGTGGTGGTAACCACGCGCCACTCATTTCCTTCCCGTTCCAGCAGCAGGTCCAACAACCCAAGATGTGAGCCCCAGAAGCCGCCCATAACAGCAGGTTTACCCATCAGGGTTCCCTTTTCGACGTCGATGCCGGGTCGGTCCGCAAATGTCGGCGAGGGAAAGACAAGGTGATTGTGCCCCGCAACCAGAGCGTCGATACCGTCAACACCCGCCAAAACGACTGAGGCGTTTTCCATACCGTCCACATGATTGGCGTCGCCGATCCCAGAATGTGAAAGGGCGATGATTAGGTCACATCCTTGTTCCTTCATCTCTGGCACGTATGCCCGCGCGGTTTCAACGATATCGCGGGCCTGAACATTGCCTTCCAGATGCTTTCGGTCCCAGTTCATGATCTGCGGCGGCGTAAAGCCTATGACACCGATTTTGATTGAGTGCTTGGTTCCATCACCCATTTCGATTTCACGGTCGATGATTGTATATGGTTTGATGAGCGTTTTGTCGTCGCGCGGAGTTGCGCCTTGTGCCTTTGCAACATTGGCCAAAACGACCGGGAACTCTGCGCCCGCGAGTGATTTTTCCAGGAAATCCAGCCCGTAGTTGAATTCGTGATTGCCCAGAGTTGCAGCATCATAGCCAACCGTGTTGAACGCGGTGATGATGGGGTGCGCGTCCCCTTCTTTCATGCCACGCTCATAGGCGATGTAGTCGCCCATTGGGTTCCCTTGAAGAAAGTCACCGTTGTCTACCAAGATCGAATTTGTCGCCTCAGCGCGAATTTCGTTGATGATTGAGGCCGTACGGGACAAGCCCACCGTGTCACGGGGTTTGTCAGCATAATAGTCATAGGGGAACACATGAACATGGATGTCCGTTGTTTCCATGATGCGCAGATGCGCTTGATTGTTGGATGCCAAAACTGAAAAAGGATGCAAGGTGATGGCCGCTGCACCGGCTGTTGTTGCAAGAAATTGGCGACGCGAAATTGACGAGCGGTTGGAAAAAGACATGGGTCACCTTTCGAGTTGGCTGGCAATGAGAATAGTTGCCGGTATTGCATAACGATCTTATGACAGTGTCTTCTAACACATTTTGCAGACTTATTTCAGGGGGTATGGACGAGGCCATGCGCCAGATCCGTGAAGTCGCTGAATGATTGGATCAGGTGAAACCAAGCCGGGACTGGAGTGATAACGTATGTGAAGAATACCCGGTGCCTTTTACCATCGCCCGTGCTGTATTGTCGGCGCAAAACTATTCTGGAGATGGTTGTTGGAGCCGGCATTTGCCGATGTGTTGCCCATGCCCGCCAGCGACGTACACTACCGATAATCGACGTGAACGACGCTGCCGACACTACCGTCGCCATGACTAAAGGAGGACGCACCGGGATACATCTTTTTTTGTCACGCAATCTCCGTACCTGCGGCCCAGTGAAAGCTGACTGTAAACATTTAGCCAATCGTCGACTCAGAGCAGGCGGCCGAGAAACATTTAGCTCCGCCGCGACATTTCGAAAGTCTGGTGCTACTGACGGTGAGTTATGATGCTAAAACCCTCTTCGGGTGATGGTGGCACAAAATGCCGCGCAATACGCCGATATTGATCTTCCGTCGCTGCAAATGCATGTGCGCCTTCTCTGTTGCGCTTGTGCAGCCGGTGCAGACAAACCTCATCTGACACATCCAAAAAGTGAAGGTGGTGCTGCGCAGCAGTGTCTTCCAGCAGGTCGCGCATCCAGGCCCTGTTTTCAATTGTGTTCGCTGGAAAATCGAGAACGACCGAAACGCCAGCCTTCAGCAGAGCAGCCACGTGAGGACCCATGAGCAGTCGCAGTTTCAAAGCGCAGTCTACATAATCCTGCAGGGACTTCATTTGATCCCCAAACAGCGGGCCAAGCCATTCATCTTCTGAAATGAGCACGGCCCCGTCTCTTTTCGCAAGTCTCGCTGCCAGAGTTGATTTTCCAGAAGCAACTTTGCCGCATAACAAGTGGAGCGTTGGAATAGCCTGTGACATAGAGCGAACTCCCGGATTACCTGATGGTCCCTGCGCTAAGTTGGTCTGCCAGTTGATCAAACACCAACCTGATCCTTCGAGCGGTATGTAGCTCGGAGTGCGTCGCCAGCCAAATCGGGAACTTAAACGGCTCGCGGTCGGGAAACACGCGCTCCACTCCTGGTGTTAAGGCAGCCACATCATCCGACATTACACTTATGCCAAAACCTTGGCGCACCAGTTCCCAGGATACGATCCCGCTTTGTGAGCCGACCCGGAAGCTTTTTCGGGTGACCTTAATGCCCGCCGGATCAAGAAAACCGATCATCGTGTCAATGTCACCAAATCCGACAAAGTCCAACTTAGCGAGTTCGCCTTCATTTTTTGGCCGTCCAACCTGATCAAGGTACGAAGGTGCCGCGTAGAAATGTGCCGTGGCCTCGGCGACAAGCTTTGCCGTCAGATCCGGCTGCGTCGGACGTACATGTCGGATGGCGATATCAGCCTCACGTCGCTGTATGTCTCGTATGTCATTTGTAGCAACGATGTCTATCTCCAGTCGCGGTGCTGCAAGTCGGATCTTTTTCAGTATTGGCGGCATCTGATAGGCAGACATCACGTCGGACGCAGTGATCCTGACTTGACCTTCAACAGCTTGCGACTGACTTGTCGCAGTAAGTGAAATCCTGTTTGCCACATCCGCCATTTCTCTGACATGCAACAAAAGCTCGGCGCCAGCAGTCGTCAAATTAAGCGACTTTCCGACTCTTTCAAACAAGGTGATGCCAAGCGCCGTTTCCAGCGCAGCAACTTGACGGCCGACAGTGGGTTGAGTTTGCTCAAGAACGCGCGCCGCTGCTGAAAACGAGCCTTCTTCGGCGGTGGCAAGAAAGGACCGCACCTGATTCCAGTCGAAATTGATGGCTTTCCAGTTCATG
Organism: Ruegeria sp. HKCCD6157; assembly: GCF_013110685.1. NCBI lineage: Bacteria > Pseudomonadati > Pseudomonadota > Alphaproteobacteria > Rhodobacterales > Roseobacteraceae > Ruegeria > Ruegeria sp. HKCCD6157. The sequence continues at coordinate 174,817 of NZ_WVRB01000002.1, read as the reverse complement.
CATTTATGCATAACACTTCTGCAAATTGGGGCAATTCCATAAATGAATGTTTGGTATTACAGGATACGGCGACAACCTTGTTAGAGAGTATTGAAATGGCTGCTTTGTCTAAGGATGCCGCGTTCTGGAGCAAAATCTCGCGAAAATATGCGGCAGACCCAATCCGCAACATGGAAGGGTACCTGAAAACACTGGAACGTACCAAGTCGTACCTGAAAGCGGAGGACAGCGTACTCGAAATCGGGTGCGGGACGGGTTCAACTGCGCTGCTGCTTGCACCGAATGTCGCCCATGTCACTGCCACGGATCTCGCTCCGGGCATGATCGAAATTGCCGATGAGAAGCTTGATAAAGAAGGGCTGGAGAATGTCACTTTCAAGGTGGCCGACGTTCTTGAGCACAGTCTTGACGAAGGCTCTTACGATGCCGTCTTGGCGCATAACTTGCTTCATCTTCTGCCCGATTTGGACCAAGCGCTCGAGCACATTGCTGCGCTGACAAAACCGGGTGGGCTTTTCATATCCAAAACCGTTTGCGCGCCTGAGAGCGGTGGTTTCAAGTTTGCGATGATCAGTCGGATCGCAATCCCAATCATGCAGGCTTTTGGGAAAGCCCCATTTGTGAGTTTCGTGTCTGGATCGGCACTTGAGAGGAAAATTGCGTCCGCAGGCTTCGAAGTCCTCTATACTTCTGATCAAGCCTCGATGCTCCGGAGTCGTTATATTGTCGCGCAAAAATCATGAAGCTCCAGTTCGTGCAGCTCCGTCCTTTGAAATGATCTTTGCATCACAGTGTTTTATATAAACCATTCTCAAGTGATCGGATGTTACAAAGGTCTGTTTTCAATTTCATTAAGCGACTGCGAGTGGCAGCATTGTCCGCATAGCGATCGTTCGCGATATTCAGGCGAATGTCAGCATCGATTCTCAAGCAGAAGAAAAAGTGGTCCAGCAAACGCTTTGGCGGGGTTCCGAAATGCGGCGAATTCAGTCTTGACCAATTACGTGTTTGAAGCGCTGGAAAACGGTATCGGCCAGTTCGTTTAGTAAAGCCATTTAAGTCGACAGGGTTTTAAACTTCACTTGCGCGTTTCCGCCTGAAATCCTGGAAACCACAAGGGCCCCAACAAAAAACTTCGAATTTGTGGTAGGTTATTCGGTGTTAGCAAGAAATTTTGGGAGGACGAATATGAAAAACAGAACAAAATCCACCATAGTAGCGGCATTATTTGCCGCAACCGCTACGGCCGTTTACGCACAAGATGAACCTCCTATGAACTTCCTGATTATTTGGGGAGATGACATTGGGTTTTGGAATATTAGTGCCTACAACCATGGCATGATGGGTTATCAGACACCCAACATCGACCGTATAGCCAAAGAAGGCGCGCTATTTACTGACTGGTACGGAGAGCAGTCCTGTACTGCAGGACGAGCAGCTTTCATAACTGGACAATCTCCCATTCGTACAGGTTTGACAAAGGTAGGTCTTCCTGGCGCACCTGAGGGCATGCCCGTGGAAGACCCCACCATCGCTGGACTACTCAAAAACCACGGGTATATGACAGGCCAGTTTGGCAAAAACCATTTGGGTGACCGTGACGAGCACCTCCCCACCAATCACGGTTTCGATGAATTTTTCGGGAACCTCTACCACCTCAACGCAGAAGAAGAGCCTGAAAATCCAGATTATCCCAAGGATGAAACCTTTAGGGAGAATTTCGGCCCGCGCGGGGTGATCAAGTCAACCGCAGATGGCTCGATCGAGGACACCGGGCCGCTTACGAAAAAACGCATGGAAACCGTTGACGAAGAAGTCACGGCAAGCGCGTTGGATTTCATGGATAGAGCTGTTGAACAGGACAAGCCTTTCTTCCTTTGGTGGAATTCCACTCGCATGCACATTTTTACGCATCTTAAGGAAGACTCCGACGGAGTGACGGGACTTGGTGTTTATCCTGACGGTATGGTCGAGCATGATGGGCACGTCGGTGTACTACTTGATAAACTTGAGGAGCTTGGGATCGCCGAAAACACTGTCGTAATGTATTCAACAGACAACGGAGCCGAGACCTTCACGTGGCCGGACGGTGGTACTACCCCTTTCCGCGGCGAGAAAAATACGCAATGGGAAGGTGGCTATCGTGTCCCGACTGTCATCAAGTGGCCGGGCGTCATCGAGCCGGGATCGAAGATCAATGGCGTAGCTTCACATGCGGACATGTTGCCAACCATTATGGCTTCTGTCGGCGAGCCAGACATCAAAGAAAGGCTACTTGATGGTGGCGTTGAAGCGATCGGTCGCCAATACAAGGCACATCTGGACGGCTACAATCTACTTCCGTCGCTCTCAGGTGAAACTGATGATTGGCCACGCAGTGAATTCATTTATTGGACTGACGATGGCAGCGTAGCCGCCTTGCGCTATGAACAGTACAAGGTGACATTCCTAAAACAGAACGCACATGGACTTGATGTTTGGCTCTCACCTTTCGAGGTGTTGCGCGCACCGATGCTTTCAAACTTACGGAGTGATCCGTTCGAGAGAGCCGAGGAAGAGAACGCTATGGGTTACCAGCGCTGGTTCCTTGAACATATGTTCGCGATAGCTCCTGCTGCTGCCTACGTTGGGCAGTGGTTGCAAAGCTTCGAGGAGTTTCCGCCAAGGCAAAAACCCGGCAGCTTTAACCTCGACAACGTTATGGAGGAACTCACCAGCCGTGCCGGCAACCAATAGCTCTGACGGAAGCCAGTGAGCTTGAATTCAAAGACAACATTCTGTCGAATTTCAACGCGCGAATCATCCTCTTGGACTGAAAATTGGCGCAGTCCAAGGGAGAGAATGAACGGCGGCTTTGTCCGCGAAGTATTCGTTCACGCCGAGTGCACCGAATGACTCTGCCGAGCCCATTGCCGACTTTGCCGGGTGATTGAAAACAGAATTGACTTGAGTAGTCCTGAAGCGATTGAGCGAGAAATTGGTTAACATTCCTGCCGGACACACACGGTGGGAGCGCAACAGGGTTTTGGAAAAATACAAGAAAATTCAAAAAATTCTATGTATATATAAATCCCTTGGTATTCTTACGTTATGAATTCACTAACGAGAATTACGCGAGGTATAAGCGTCGCCTTTAAAGATGGCAGGGTGAAGGGCCTTCTAGCATTCACTACTGGCATGATCCTCTGGGCGTCGGTGTTTTACCGTTATGTCGAAGGTTGGAGCTGGCTTGACTCAATCTATTTTTCTGTTGTGACAATTTCGACCGTTGGGTTCGGTGACTTTTCCCCTGAAACAGCGGCAGGGAAAATATTTACAATTTTCTACATCATCGTTGGGCTCGGTATCTTCGTGACCGCAGCGACTACGGTGGCAGATACAATCCTGTCCCAGGACGACAAGCAAGAGGACAACTAGTTTTGCCCCGCCGAGCCAATGCGATTTCATACGCAGGCAATACGTCGACCGAATAGCCCCTCTGAAATCCAGGTTATCGATTTACTTCAAATGGTTACAGGTTTTTTGGTATTTTAAATATACATATTAATTTATTTGAGTGTAAAGTTTGAACAAACAAATGTTGGAGGGATGGTATGGAAAAGACTCAGGACGCGAAGATTGTCGATCTCGCGATTAGATTGCTGTTTCTCGGGCTATTCCTTTACAGCGCTTTGGTAATGGTCGCCCCGCTGGCAAGCGTGGTCATCTGGGCGACGATCCTGTGCGTCGCACTCTATCCGGTTTTCGATTGGCTGCAGTCCAGGTTGGGCGGAAGAAAGAAGCTTGCGACGACGATACTGGTGTTGTTGGGCCTCGTTCTGACCTTGGGGCCGGTCGCGACAGCGGTATCCGGAGCAGCCGAACTTGGGTCTGGATTTGCAGAACAAGCTGACAACGGCGAGCTAAAAGTCCCACCGGCACCCGATGGCTTAAAGGAGCTGCCGCTGGTCGGAAACAAAATTGCTGAAGTCTGGGGCTTGTTTGAACGAAACCTTGACGGCGCGCTTGCCAAATACGGCGCGCAGATTCTTGAGATCACCAAATCACTGTTCGGAAAGGTGCTAAGCATCGGGCTTGGGCTCTTGGCGTTGGCCCTGTCCGTCTTGATCATGGGGGCTTTGTTCAGCCCTGGTCCAAGTCTGGTGCAAGGCCTGCAGCGCTTTGCCAACCGTGTCTTTGCGCCCCGTGGCGGTGAGTTCGTTACACTTGCCGGCGCTACGATCCGCAACGTGACAAAAGGTGTGATTGGCGTGGCTGCGATTCAGGCGGTCGTGGTTTGGATATTGTTGGCGCTGTTCGGAATTGGCTCGGCCGCCACGCTGGCGTTTATCTGTTTGATCCTCTCGATTATCCAGATCGGGCCCGGCTTGGTTCTTTTGCCAGTGATTATTTACGCTTGGAGCACCATGTCCGGCGGTGCTGCGTTGATCTTCACAATACTGGCTATTCCCGTTGCGATAATGGACAGCTTCCTAAGGCCTGTATTCATCTCAAAAGGCCTCGAAACACCAATGCTGGTCATACTCATTGGTGTTCTTGGCGGCATGATGGCCTATGGCTTGATCGGCATTTTTATGGGACCTGTTCTGTTTGCCGTGTTTTATGAGCTTTTCAAGGTCTGGATCGACGCCCCTGCAGAAGCTGAAAGCGCGGCTGAAGGAGCCACGAAATGAGAAAGACGATTTGGACCACTTTGGCCGTCATTCTTGTTTTTCTTGTCTGGTATCTTGTCGCTGACCGAAAAACGCCGTTTACCGGGAATGCCAGAGTAAAGGCCATTGCGACCCAGATCGTTCCACAGGTCACGGGTACAGTGACCGAAGTTCTTGTCGAAAACGGACAGATCGTCTCGGCAGGTGATATTCTGGTTCGGATCGACCCCAGGCCCTACGAAATTCAACGCAACAAGGCGGAAGCTGATCTGGAAGCGGCAACGCAGGAGGTGGGTGCATCCTCGGCAGAGGTAAGAGCCGCGCAAGCCAAACTGGCGCGGGCCCAGAGCGATCTGGACACAATACGCATTCAAACAGAGCGTGTTTTTGCGCTGGAAAGAAAGGGATTGATCGCCGTCTCAAAAGCCGACGATGCCCGAGGTCAACTGGCAGAGTCCGAGGCAAATTACGAGAACGCCAAAGCGGATCTTGAAAAAGCAAAGCAGAGGCTGGGTGACGACGGGATCGAAAATCCAAAAATTCAGCGCGCGTTAGCTGCCTTGGCGGATGCAGAGCTAAACCTGGAATGGACTGAACTGCGTGCTCCGGCGACGGGTGTCATATCCAATCTGTTGATCGCCCCGGGTACGTATGCACGGTCCGGTCAGGACCTTTTGACGTTCCTGGATGCAACCGACATATGGATAGAGGCGTATTTTACGGAAAACAACCTAGGCCGGGCTGGGGTGGGTTCTCCTGTTGATGTCGTGTTGGATATGCACCCCGGTCAAATTATCCCGGGTGTCATTGAGAGCTTCAGCGCGGCTGTATCCTTGAGCGGTGGCGATGAACCTGGCCAGTTGGCCAGCCCGCCAAGTACCAAGGGGTTTCTGCGCGAACCAGAACGGTTTCCCGTTCGGATCGTGCTGCCGGGATACGAGGCCGGAAACGCCGAAGACGAACTGCGCTTCCAACTCAACGGGCAGGCCGACGTGATCATGTATTTGAGCGACAATTCCCTGCTGAATGTGGTCGGCCGGACCTATATCCGTTTGGTCTCAATACTATCCTATGCCTATTGAGGATCGAAAATCCGTTATCCGGCTTGCGCTGGGTGTGACCGGCGTTTTCGCCTTGGGCTTGTTTCTTGGGTGGCCTTTGGCGGTTGTGGGAGCAGTTTTCACCGCGCTGTTCCTACAAGCGCCCACCGCGCTGCCGTTGGCGGCATTCGCAAAGCTGTTTGTTTTCTCTATAGGATTGATGTTCATCTCATTCCTGTTGTCGTCCGTTTTCGCTCCCTATCCCGTGGTATTCCTTATTCTGGTTGCCATCGGGATCATCCTGTCCTTCATGTGGTCAGTTTCAGGGGCCGGAGTTCTACCCGGTGTCATAGCACTCATGGGGGCGTTGATGATCCCGAACCTCGTTTTGCAATCGCAGGATCTGGCGCTTGTGCTTGTATTTTGGATACCGATTAACCTGCTATTTGCAGGTTTCGTATCCACGCTGATGTTTGTGATGATCCCAGCGGAACCTCAAACAGTCGCCCAGAAAAAAGCCGACGCGCCACCAGATTTTGACCGGTACCGGCGGATCGTCAGAATGTCGCTTGTGACGCTTCCATTTGCCATGGTGTTTTTTGTGTCCGGGGCATCTGCTTTGCTGGTTCTGTTCTTTGTCGCTCTTTTGAGCCAGCAGTTGGCCGCCATGCCGTCGATGGGAAAAGCCGTCGCCAAAGCTATGCTTACGGCAAACCTGCTTGGGGCAGCGGTGTCGATCATTTGTTACGAGGTGAACGTGATCGCACCGGTTATTCTGACGCCCATTTTGTTATGTCTGTTCTTCTGCTTCACCCTGGGAGCGCTTGGGAAGTCTCAGGCCGCACTCGCGGCAGCAGCCGGTTCGGCGTTGACAACGGTTCTGATCGTTTACGGTGGGTCGGTTGCACCGTTTTCGGATGAAGCTGACGTCAAAAGTATCACGCGCGTTTTGCAAGTTGCAGGGGCCGCTTTCTTCGTGATTGTCGCTTATGTCATAGTGGACGAGTTCTGGCCGGAGAGGGAAATGCAAGCTTCATGAGTTGCCTGAAGTAAAGCTTTCAGGCCTCCACTCCAGCAACAAGAAGATTGCGTTTTGAAATCAGTGTTACTATCCAAGCACGCGTCGACAACTCAGGTTAATCCGTTTCAGATTCAATACTGTTCTTCCGAATTTGGCAAACACGGCGCGCTTATATTGCCGGCGGAAACACGGGTGCGATCGTATAAACCATCGTCTGCCTAGCCCGCCAAGTAGACACTCAAGCAAAGCTCAGCGAAAGTCGGCGATGCGGACAAAGCGGACGCTCAATCGTTTGGCTTTCGCTCTGGTTTGTATTCTGGAAGCTTGGACAAGGCCGATTTCAACGCGTCGCCCCACACCTCGGAAATGGTGCGAAAGTACTGATCGTCGGGTTCGAATCTGGACCGTGTGCCGCCTTCAAGACTGTCTTCATCGTAAAGAAGAAGGTCAAGCGGAGCTCCGACAGATAGATTGGCCTTGATCGTGGAGTCGAAGCTGACAAGCAGGAGTTTCACAGTTTCCGCAAAGCTCATCTCCGGATCATAGGCGCGCACCAGAATTGGACGACCGTATTTCGTCTCTCCAATCTGAAAGAATGGAGTGTCAGCGCCAGCCTCGATAAAGTTGCCTTCGGGGTAGATCAGAAACAGGCGAGACGGGCCACCTTTGATCTGGCCACCTAAAATGAGTGTCGCATGAAAGGCGCTGTCGGCTTGCTGACCGGATCGGGAATGCTCCTGTATGACGTCATTCAACGTAGCCGCGACCAGTTGCGCGACTTGGAACATTGTCGGTGCTTCCAGTATGGACGGCGAGCGATCTTCTGGCGCTTTGGTCCGCTCTTCCAGAAGGCTTATGGTGGCCTGAGTAGTCGCAAGGTTTCCGGCCGTTAGGATAGTGATCGACCGATCGCCATCAACTGTCCAATTGAACATCTTGTTGAAGGTCGAAACATTATCGACGCCTGCATTCGTGCGCGTGTCGGACATGAACACCAACCCGCGATTCAGCCGCATACCCACAGCATAGGTCATCAAGTTCTCCGTTATTGCTGTGCGACCTGCAACTGCACTGTCAATTGCTCACCCGCTGCCCCAATTCTGTTCCCTATTACTGGGGCAGCTTGGGAATAGTCCAGACCGGTCGCGACGCGTACGTATCGATCGTCAGGTGAAATCCCGTTTGAAACGTCGAACCCAACCCACCCAAGCCCGTCCAAGTACACTTCAGCCCAGGCATGGGTCGCGTCCTGTAGTTCCGTTTCGTTCATCATCAGGTAACCCGATACATAGCGTGCCGGAACTCCGATCTGTCGTGCGCAGGCAATGAAAATATGCGCGTGGTCCTGACACACGCCGCACCCGGATTCGAGTGCGTCTTCTGCGCTCCAGCCCGGGTGCGAACTTCCAATCTCGTACGCGACCTGAGTGCGAATGCTTTCGGAAAGGGCATGCATCTTTTCCAGCGGTTCGCCTTTGGGCAACGCGCCTATAACTTCGGCAACCCCTTTCCCCGGCGTTGTCTGCGGGGTGCTCCTTTTGAATAACCATAATGGAGTCGACCCTTCGTGACGCCCGAGGACGCCATGTGTGTCTTCCACTTCTACAACGCCTTCTGAAATCAACGAGATGCTTTGGGTGTTTACGTCGAAACTGATCAATTCCACGGTGTTGCGGTGGTAGTCTTCAAAAGTCAGTTCTTTGCGCCCGCCAGTGATTTGGGTGCTCCAACTTACAATGTTCTGATTGCGGAATGACTTTGGTGTCTTTCTCAGCTGTTGCAGCCCGAAGGGAACGGGTGCATCGAAATCGTATCGTGTCTCGTGTCGAATGTGCAGTTTCATTGGCTACTCGTAGAACCTGTAATCAACCTCGATCTGTCGACTTAAGCTGCCGAGATCTGTCAGAAAATCCTGAATGTACTCATGCAGACCGATTTCGAAGATATCAGAGATTTTTTGATCCAGGTATTTCTCGTAGAGGCCATTCGAGGCCTCGCAGGAAGGCCCGGCAAAGCCATAGTCTTTCTTTAGGTAAGAAAGGTTTTCTTGAATTTTTCTGCAGCAAAAGTGAAGGCTGCGCGGCATTCGCTGATCCAAGATCAAAAACTGTGCGATATCAGACGGCTGGGTTTTCTCACCGTGGGTCATTCGATATCCTCCGCCAGCGCCGACGGAACGGAGAATGCTTTCCCATTGGATGTTGTCCAGTGATGAGCCAACTGAGAAAGCTGTGGGCAGAAGAACGTAGTATTTCACATCCAGAATGCGCCCGGTATTGTCGGCTCGTTCGACGAAGGTACCAATGCGGGTGAAGTCGAAAATGTCATTGCGTAGCATCGTGCCCAATGTAGCGCCACGAACCAGGGCCGCCTGTTGGCGAATAAGCTCCAGCGTCGCAGGCAGGTCCCGCTCATTCACGCGGCGCTTCATGACATCATCAATCTGCATCCAGGTAGAGTTTACTGCGCTCCAAACATCGTGTGTCAGTGCGGTTCGAACAAGGCGCGCATTGTCTCTTGCCTGCTTGATGACTGACTTGATCGAGGATGGATTATCCGCATCACGCAGCATCCAATCCACCGCGTTGTCTTTTGAAACATCATCGTATTTGGCGTGGTACCCATCCAGAACGCCGGCCGTTTTCAGAACAGAACCCCATTCTTCGGTCGAATTCTTGGTGCGGGTCAACGCCATCCGCTGACCTGTTTCAAGCAGCCTGGCCGTGTTTTCCGCTCGTTCCAGGTAGCGGGACATCCAGAACAACCCACCAGCAGTTTTTCCCAGCATGGTCAGTCCTCCAGAACCCAGGTGTCTTTGGTTCCACCGCCCTGGCTCGAGTTGACGACCAATGACCCCTTTTTAAGTGCCACGCGGGTCAGGCCGCCGGGAGTGATCTTGATCCCCTCAGGCGACACTAATACGAAAGGCCGCAGATCGACATGTCTGGGGGCCAGCCCCGAGCGCGCGAAGATCGGAACGGTTGAAAGCGACAGTGTCGGTTGAGCAATATAGTTCGCCGGCCGCGCTTTGAGCTTGTCGCGGAAAGCTGAAATCTCTTTCTTGCTGGCGGTCGGGCCGATCAACATCCCGTAGCCGCCAGACCCGTGCACTTCTTTCACAACAAGCTCGGACAGATTGTCCAGTACGTAGGACAGAGATTCGGGATCGCTGCAACGCCACGTGGGAACATTTTGAAGCAGGGGCTTCTCACCCGTGTAGAATTCAACGATTTCAGGCATGTATGAATAGATCGCCTTGTCATCGGCTATACCTGTTCCCGGGGCGTTCGCAATCGTGATACCGCCAGCGCGATAAACGTCCAGAATACCCGGCACGCCCAATGCGCTGTCGGGGTTGAAATTCAACGGGTCCAGAAAGTCGTCATCCACTCTGCGATAGAGAACGTCAATGGGTTTATAACCTCTGGTGGTGCGCATGCAGACACGCCCGTTTACAACCCGCAAGTCGTGACCTTCGACCAATTCCACGGCCATCTGATCTGCCAAGAAGGCGTGCTCGTAGTAGGCTGAATTGTAGATGCCAGGCGTCAACACGGCGACAGTGGGTTCTCCCTCGGCGCAAGCTGGCGCGCATGCAGCCAGGGACCGTCTTAAACTACGCGGGTAATCGGAAACATTCCGGACATTTGTGGCGCTAAACAGTTCCGGGAACATTTTGAGCATCGTTTCCCGGTTCTCGAGCATATAGCTCACACCGGACGGTGTACGCGCATTGTCTTCCAGCACAAAAAACTCGTCCGGCCCGGTTCGCACCAAATCAACACCGACTATGTGCGTATAGACCTTACCAGGTGGCGTGATGCCCAACATCTGCGGCAGGAACGCTTCGTTTGCGGCGATCATCTCAGCCGGCACACGGCCAGCGCGAACAATTTCCTGACGGTGGTATATGTCATGAAGAAACGCGTTGATTGCCCGAACTCGCTGTTCGATACCTCGTTCCAGCCGCTGCCACTCTCGTGCCGAAATGACACGCGGCACGATATCAAACGGTATCAGTCGTTCTTCTGCCTCTGCTTTGCCGTAAACATTAAAGGTGATGCCCGTCAGCCTAAAAACTTCTTCGGCTTCACGCTGTTTCGCCCTCAGCCGTGATACGTCTTCAGCATTGAACCAGCGGCCGATCTCTTCATATGGACCTCTGAGTGATCCATCGCCGTTGAACATTTCATCAAAATACTCACTCATGTGTTAAGTTTCACGCTCAAATCAGAATTTTCAAGTCGTTCAGGCTCGATTTGATACTGTCGTCGTAAGTAACGTCTAATTTTCAGGCGAATTGAATATCGTGGTGATTCTAAAACCGTGGCGTTGTTCGCGTTTCCAGCTGTTGAAGCACAACGCAGCGAACGGGCAAATGAAGCCTATAGATATTGCCAATTTTTGGTGAAGGATGACCGCCCAAACTCGGATAGAGAAGGTTAAGTTCGCGCCAAGACGCCACGAACTCCTCCAATGGCTTCATCAATCAGCCTAGCCATTTTGAGTAGTCGCTGACCAGAAGATGTGTCGGCGCGACGTCCTCCTGAACCTCGGCAAATCGGCCAATTGGGTCGCGAAAAACATTGTCGGTCTCGTCGTCATTTACGGTCGAGACCTCGCCGATCAGCACATCGCCACCTTCGCCCCAAAACGCGTGCCAATCACCAGGGCGAAGGGTGACGCTTTCACCGGGGGCCAGGCGCAGTTTCTCGCCCGGGCCGTAGTCGCGGCGGATACCATCCAGCCAGACTACGCCGCCGCGATCCTCTGCAAAACCACCGGTATCATCCGAGCCGAAAAGCTCGACCACTAGGGTCGCGCCACCACGGTTGATGATATCTTCTGCCTTCAGAACATGCGTGTGCATCGGCGAAAGCTGATCCTGCCGTGAAATCAACAGCTTCTCAGCGTAACACATGCCACCGCCTTTCGCTAAGTCGTTCTGCAGACCGTTGCGCAGGGTGAAAAGAAACAGGCCCATCCGATCAAAATCACCGTCGCCGTAATCAGTGATATCCCAACCGCAACGCGCGTCAATCACGTGACGGGCATCGCTTTCACGAGCCTTAAATTCTTCTGGCGTCCAATAGGCAAACGGCGGCAATGTGAAACCGTGAAAGCGTATTAACTCATCTGCTTGAGCCATAATCTCGTTGATGCGCGAACGTTTCATGCGGGCACTTTTTGAATCTTGAGAATTTCAATCACCATTGCAGCTGTCCAAGTGAAATCTCCACCCCCACACGGTTCACCGCTGATGGGATCATAGTATTCCGCAAAGCCGCTTTTCTCAATGAGGCGCAAGCTGCCAGCAAGGATACGTTGTGCCATTGCTTCCTGTCCTGATTGGATAAGCCCTTCGGCAATCATATAGTTCACGACCAGCCATGTCGGTCCACGCCAGTAGCGTTTACTGTCAAAGGCGTCATCCGCCGGGTCGTGGCTTGGCACCAGATAATCGCATCGCTCGGACAGCAAGGCGATCCTTCGCACCAGGGCTTCGGCGCGCTCGGGAGGCACCTGAGCAATTGCCGCAAGTAACCCGCCGACCGTTGGCGTGTCTTGCAGAATCCCGGCGGCGCGATTGTAACACGTGTATTGTCCAAGATTTGCATTCCATAAGCTTTCCAACGCTTCACGGCCCTTGGTGGCCATTTCGCGTGCTTCAGAGGCCATAGCAGGAATACCCAAAATCTCCGCCAATTCCGCAACATCGTCACAAGACCGAATAAGGATGGCATTGAACCCTGGGTCAACCAGTCGGAAAGGCGAGGCGTCATGTAGTTTTGTGTTATCCCATCGCAATCCGCGGAAGTGTTCCACCAACCAGATATACCTTTGGTACTGATCATCTGTCGGGCGATGATCGGGATTGGCATGAGTTGTATCGCGTCGCGTGAACGGTGCTATGCCCTCAGTCGGTACAGCATCCAGCCCTTCGTCCCAGTCCACCGAGTTGTCTCGCCCGGATTCCCACGGGTGAATGATTGCCACCAGCCCGGTGTTTTCTGGATCGCGGTTGCGGTAGAACCACTGATGCCATGCGTGGACCTTGGGCAGAAGTTCAGCAAGCCGCGTCCGGGCGGCGGCTTTGTCTTCGGCCCGATTATAGAGTTTTCGCAGGGCAAGACCCGCAACCGCCGGCTGGGTGATACCGGTCGTCGGTACAGATTGGCCGGTTTGCCAGACGTCAGGACCGGGGAAATAGCCGTCATCGGGTTCGTGAAACACGATATGGGGCACCATACCGTCTTCCCACTGATGGGCCATTAGAGTCTCGACCTCGACCCAAGCCCTGTCCATGTCGAAATGCGAAAAGCCTAACGCAGACAATGCGCTATCCCAGTTCCACTGAAAGGGATAGAGACCGTGGGTAGGCACGGTATAACTGCCACGGTCGTTGCCTTCCATTACTTTGCAGGCCTGATCGATCAGCGCTTGGCTCATCGTGGTTCTCCTTTACGCAACGGCCAGAGTTGTTTTGGGGTCAAACCAGCGTCCGCGACCCTCTTGCGGCGCCAAGGTGAGTACGTCACCGGGTTTCACGTCGAGCTCACTATCCAGCACAGCGCGGAATTGGTGCCCGTCCACATCGCAAGTCACCAGCAAGTGCGCGCCCAGAGGCTCCACAACTTTGGCCCGCGCTCCGAAACCCTGATCTGCAATGCGCAGATCTTCCGGTCGAATCGCCCATTTCAGCTCTTTGCCGTTTGCCGGCCCGTCAAAGTTTTGCCCGGCCACATTCCAGCGCCCGGAACCCGCTGCTTCGGCAGGAAGGAAGTTCATTGGCGGATTGCCGATAAAGCTGGCCACAAACTCGGCCGCAGGATCCCGGTACACCTCGATAGGCGAGGCGGCCTGAACTATTTTGCCCTGATGCATGACGCTGATCCGGTCAGCCATGGACATGGCTTCGACCTGATCGTGGGTCACGTAGATTGCCGTGGTTTTACTTTCAGCCAGAACACCCTTCAGCTCGGCCCGCATCTCCATCCGCAACAATGCGTCAAGGTTAGACAGCGGCTCGTCCATCAGGATCACATCCGGTTCCATCGCCAACGCACGGGCAACGGCGACCCGTTGGCGCTGTCCACCCGAAAGCTCGCCCGAATAGCGCTTCAGAAGCTGCTCGATATGCATCAACCCAGCGGTGCGTTCGACCCGACGTTTGACTTCCTCATCGGGCAGTTTCTGCATCCGCAGACCAAAGCCGATATTTTCGAACACCGTCAGATGCGGGAACACCGCGTAATTCTGGAACACCATCGAGATACCGCGATCCTTTGGCGACAGGTGATCCACCCGGCGGCCACCGATCCAGACCTCGCCGGTGGTCGCTGTCTCGAGCCCCGCAATGATACGCAAAAGCGTGGACTTGCCACAGCCCGAAGCACCTAAAAGCACCATGAATTCCTGATCTGAGATGGTCAGGTTGATGTCGTGCAGAGCCTGGTAGGACCCAAAGTTCTTGGCGATGTTTTTGATCTGTATTTCAGCCATAACAGTTTCCTTTCAGCCACCGCTCAGCGGTTGGCAATACCCCACATGGCAAAGAGATATTTGCGCACGGCGAAGATAAAAATCAGTGCAGGCACCACGAGAATGAACCCGCCTGCAAATTTCAGATGCAGCGGTGCTTCGCCCAGGGTCTGCAACAGGAACGCGGGAAGCGTCCGGTTTTCGATGGTCAGAACGGCGGCCGCGAAAACCTCGTTCCACGAGATTACGAAGGCAAAGATAGCCGAGGCCGTGATCCCCGGGAGGACCAACGGCAGGATCACCTTGGTAAAGGCGGTCAGCCGCGTGCAGCCCAATGTCCAGGCCGCTTCTTCCAGCTCAAGCGGAATGCCTGAGAATAGCGAAAAGGTTATGAGCACCGCAAAGGGGATTGCCAGTGTGGTGTGGACAAGGGCCAGACCGAAGGCTGTGTCATCCAGACCCGTGCGGATAAAGAGAACCGCCAGAGGCAACGCCAGCAGTGGCAGTGGGAAAGCCCGTGTCAGCAGGATCAACAGGCGGAACAGTTCCTTCCCCCGGAAGTCGAACCGTGACAGGGCGTACCCAGCCGGGGCTCCGATCGCGATGGACATCACCATCGTCATCAAAGCAACCACAACTGAATTCCACAGTGCCGCCAGCATTCCCTGGAACCCCGCAAAGAATTCCAAGGATCCCATGTCAAATTCCGGGAGGAAGCTCTTGGGGAAGCTGTTCACAGTATCCGGTGAGGACATCGTATTCACAAACAGCAGGTAGAGCGGGACGATCACCCAGGCGCACAGCAGGATAACCCCGGCCCGGTAAAGCCCTTTGCCCGCCTTACGCGCGTCGGGGGCAACTACGTCTGCAACAGCCGTCATATCGTGGCTCCTTTCGGGACGCGCAAGGCGCGCATAATGATCAGAGTGAAGACGATCGAGATAATCAGAACGATGATCGCGAGTGCTGCTGCCGCACCGCCATTTTGCAGATCAAACTGATAGGCGTAGATCTCGCCCATAAGCACCGGAAAAATCGTGCCCCCAAGGGCTGCGACCACGGCAAAAACCTCAAAGGCAAGGATGACGCGCAGGACCAGGGCCGTTTGCAGGGACGGGCGCAAAAGGGGCAGGGTGATCCGCGTGAATTGCTTCCAGCGCGAGGCTCCGAACACGTCTGCGGCCTCATAGTATTCCTTGGGTATCAAGCCGATGCCTGCGACAAGGATCACAAGCATAATCGCGGTTGCGCGCCAAATCTCGGCCAGCATAATCGCAAGGAATACAATCCAGGGGGTCTGATAGCTCAGCAAACTCACAGGTTGGTCAGTGACACCCAATCCCACCATCATCGAATTCAGGAAGCCTGACTGCTCGAAGATAGCCAACCAGATGATACCAGCTGCAAGGTCCGAAATGCCCAGCGGGATGGTCCAAATGTACAGAACCAGATCGCGTCCCCTTTGCATCTTCGTGACCATTGTGGCCATCAGAAGCGAAAGGGCCAACTGGATCGGCACCACAGCCGCTGCCAGAAGAAAAGTGTTCTTCATTGAAATCGGGAACTTCCAGTAGTTCACAACCTCGCGAAAATTATCCAGTGAGAAACCGCTCTCGGTTCCAAAAGCCTGCTGCGCCACCAACGCAAACGGGTAAAGAAAGAACAGGCAGAGAAACAGAGTCACCGGGAGGATCAGAAGGTATGGCAATAGCCGCGCTTCCATCGGACCGCTCCTTCAAGTTGGGAAAATGCTGGGGAGCCGGGCCGCTATTTCAGCGGCCCGACCGTTGGAAGGTCTTACTCAACCGGGCAAGCGCCTTCCGAAGGTGCATCAGGTGCCCAGCAGGGCGCGCCGGTTTCAGTCATGATTTTTTCAAGCTGTTTCTTCTGATCATCCAGGACCTGCTCGATGGGCTGGCCAGCCAGAACAATGCGTTCAAACGTATCTACGTAGACACGATTGAAATCACCGCCCATGCTGCCCAGACCCGCGGGCAACAATCCGGGATTGGCATCTGCCGAACCGCTCATCTTGGCGACGGCTTCACCGGCAGCTTTTACCGAAGGCGGCAAATCGTCTGGCAACTCGACGTCAACTACAGGGAAGAAGTTAGTGGCTCTCAGAGTTGCGATCTGCGTCTCTGGCTGCATCAGATAAGTTACCAGAGCTTTGGCACCTTCTGCATCCGGCGCGGTGCGCGGGATGGCAACACCTGCCAGAACAGGCATGAAGCCACGGCCGGTCGGACCTGCGGGCGCCGGGAAGGCGACGAAATCATCGGGGCGTTCATTGAATGCCTGCGCCAGGCGTGAGGTGTGATCGAAGACGATCCACGCATCTCCGTTCAATAGCTGTTCCTGCATAAACGAGAAGTTGGTTGATGCAGGGTTCGTATGGCTCCAAAGCTCTTTGAACTTCTCCCATGCGGTCACAGCCTCGGGCGAAGCAAACGTTCGCACGACACCGTTAGTGTAGGACGGGTAAAGATAGCCTTGGAAGAAACGGTGTTTCAGCCCTTTGGGCCCAGCCGGAAAACCGAATTTCTTCTGACCAGTCGCTTGTTCGACATTGGCTGTCCATGCGATCAACTGGTCATAGGTCAGCGCGTTAATGTCTGCACCTTCTGGCAAGTATTGCAGCGCTTCCTTGTTGGCGGCCATGATATAGCTCGCTTGCATCCACGGCATGTATTGCAGGCTGTCCGTTCCCAGCTTAGCCAGATCGTTGAAAGTGTCCGACGCCGACATCACACCCAGATCGCTGAGATCCATCAGATCATCGGGGTTCATTGCCGAGAAGTTGCCGTGCAAAGAGCCCAGCAGATCAATACTTCCCGAGCCCGCCTGCAACTCGGCTTGGAGCCGGGTTAACCAAGGGCCATCTTCGTTTGGCTGGTAATCAACTTCGCCATCAAATCCACCAAGCACCTCGGCCCGCATGGCTTGCGCCTCTTCAGCAGGACGGGCTTGGGTCGACCAGAACAGAGTTTCGGCTTGTACGGCAGCTGCGCCAACAAGAATAGCCAAACCTGATACGGCACCCGCAAGTTTCGATTGAATGGACATGTTTTCCTCCGTTTGTCTGAGGCTGGCCAAAATCTGGCAACCTCCCTCCCTCGCCGACAATCTTGGATCAGTCTATGGCGAATGTTGGCACTATGATATATCGTTTTATCATGAGTCAAGTCAGATAGCCCGTTTATATTCCCATATTTTACTTGAAGTATTCGATTTCGACTGCAAAATAGACAAAACGTTATATCTGTAAAAACTCATCCATGGCGAAGAAACCCACCCTTTCCAGCGTTGCCAAAGAAGCTGGCGTGTCAGTACCAACTGTTAGTCAGGTCTTGCGCGACACAGGTCGAATTTCAGAAAAAACGCGTCAAAAAGTTTTGAGCGCGGCTAAGCGGCTTCGATACGTCCCAAATCACGCAGCGGCCACAATGCGATCGGGCGACAATCGCGAAATCGGCTTTATCCTTAACAAGTTGGCAAACCCGTTCAACGCAGAGGTTGTTAGCGGTGCTGTTAACCTGCTGGAGGCCGAGGGCTTTATGGTTTCGGTCCTCGATGCTCAAGGAAACCTTCAGCGCCAGGACCGCCTTCTGGAAGCCTGCATCAGATTTGGTCGACGTGGTCTGATCTGGGTTCCGGCACTCAACACCAGCGGGGACGCCATGGGGCTTCTGGATGCTCACGGTGTTCCTGCTGTCACATTCATGCGAAAGGTGTCTCAGTCTCTGGATCACGTTGGTGTTCTAAACAAAGAGGCCCTCGTGCAGGCCACACAACACTTGATTGACTTGGGGCACAGGCACATCGCCTACTTAGGCGGAACCGAACAGACGTCTGTGCGCGAAGAGCGCATCGCCGGTTATCTGAGTGCCTTGGAGAAATTGGGCGGCGTGCATCCGGTTATCTGGCCATGCGAAGAAACCAAACGCTCTGGTGTTGAAGCGATCACCGCACTTCGTCAGCGACACCCTGAGGTAACAGGCGTTGTTTGCAATGGCGATGTTGTTGCACTTGGGGCATGCTTTGGCTTGATCCAATCCAATTTGAAACCCGGGCGTGACTTTTCAGTAGTAGGCTTCGACGACATCGAAGATGCCGCCGTCTCGACGCCTGGCCTCACAACAATGGCGATCAACCCAAAAAAATTGGGTACGCGATTGGCTGAGATCCTTCTGGACCGCATGCGAACACCTGAAATGCCAGTTCGCCATTTCGAGTATTCTGCAACCCTGACAATTCGAGGAACATCAGGGGCAGCCTCTGACCAATAAAGTGTACGTCTTGGCTGCTGTTGCGCGTCCATTCCGGGTTTCGCATTGTACTGTCCGTCTTGCCATGGCCAAGCAACAGTTGGACAGCGCGCATAGTACCCGTTTTCTGATAGATCAACTGAATCAACGCTGCTTTGGTGCGTCTTAGTGAATGGGTTCTCTGGCCTGATGACGCTCATCCAATCGCTTACACCTACTCTCGGACAAGCTTAGCGTATTGGCTCCGGGCCCAAGCTTCGACACCGCGCCGACGAACACATTATCCACTGCCATGATTGATCAACCGGTCTGCGGACGATGAAGTCGTCAGCTTGAGCTGATTGCCGCAAGGGGTCGTCTGCGAGGCGCGTGCCTGTGATCATGTTTTCGTTGGTTTTCCAGATGTGCTGTCTTTTTGACTGACCGCCAGAACTTCTTCAAACTCTTGTAAGGGTGCTCAGGATCGGCCGCAGGGAACAGCCACGGGCATTGTGGGGCTCTCTCTTCTTGCGTTTTCGATGACAGCGTGATGGCCGGCGAGGACAAAGGCAGATGCTTGCGCCGCGTCTGTGAGATGGCGGGAAGGCCCCGAAAGCGCCGGACATCCGGCGACCCGATCTGGCCCGCGTTCTGCAACGGGCAGAAAAACCGCGCCGAAAACCGCAGCGGGTGTCAGCCACGCTGCGGCTTTGATCGGGATGCGAAGCACCTAAACCTCGACTTCGACCTTGCCGATCGGGTTCGAGCAGCAGGCCAGAATGTACCCCGCGTCGATGTCGTCTTCCGAGATCCCTCCGTTGTGGACCATATGGACCTCTCCGGCAGTTTTCTTGACCTTGCAGGTACCGCACACGCCGAAGGTACAGCCTGACGGAATGTTCAGGCCAACCGAGCGGGCGGCGGCAAGCACCGTGTCGGTCTCGGCAACCTTGGCCGTCACGCCCGAGGTCGCGAACAGGATCTCGGCGCTGCTGTCGTCGTCCAGAACAACGTCATCCAACTCGGGCTGATCCGCCTCGGTTTCCACCGGCGCGCCGAAGCTTTCCTGATGGTAGTTGTTCATATCAAAACCAAGACCGGCCAGCGCGTCGCGTACCGCTTGCATGAAGGGCTCAGGACCGCAGCAATAGACTTCGCGCTCAAGGTAATCCGGCGCCATCAGCCCCAGCATCAATTGGTTGAACTGACCCTGATATCCCGTCCATGGGCGGTAGCGGTCCGGCTCTTCCACCACGAATTTCAGGTCCAAACCATCCGTGCGGCTGGCCATCTGTTCCAAGCGCTGGCGGAAGATGATCTCGGATGGCCTTTTGGCGCAGTTGATGAAGACAACGTCCAGATCGCGGCCTTCGTCCCACATGCAGGTGGTCATCGACATCATCGGCGTGATGCCTGAGCCAGCCGAGATAAACAGGAACTTGCGCGCATCGCTCAATGCGTTGGTGAACAGGCCCGCAGGCCCAATGGCCTTGATCCGCATGCCGGGTTGAAGATTGTCCAGCATCCAGCGCGTGCCGATACTGTCGGGTTGCGCTTTGGCGGTGATGGTGATCGACCGCGGCCGCGACGGCGACGATGAGATCGTGTAGGTGCGATGCACAACGCCTCCGGGCTGGCCGGGCGCCGGAATCTCGAGCGTCAGGAACTGACCGGGGTGATAGGCGAACTGCGCCCCCGAGGGGGCACGGAACGAAAAGCTGGCGGTGTTCGGCATCTCGGGCACGACCGAGACACATTCCAGCATCTCTCCATCCTGCCAGACGGCTGATGAAAGCGTGTTCAGGTCTTTCATCAGCCTTACTCCGCCGCCATGGAGTCAGGCGCCAGGCGGGCCGAAACTGTGTTGCAATACCAATCCACGAATTGCAGCACGCCGGATTCCTGAATGGCTGAATACGGGCCGGGTACATAGGCCGGGCTGTTGATGCCCTGCTGGTTGTCCTCGACCACCTGACGGTCTTCGTTATTCGTGGCGACCCAGACTTCGGTCAGACGTTTCACGTCATAGTCAACGCCTTCAACGGCATCCTTGTTGACCAGCCATTTGGTCGTGACCTCGGTCTCTGTCGGGCTGATCGGCGTGACGCGGAAAACAATCGAGTGGTCGGCAAGAAAGTGGTTCCACGTGGTCGGATAGTGGAACTTCAAAAGCGATCCCGCATCCGCAAAGGGCGACCGGCCCAACCAGCGGCGCACGGCGGATTTCCCGTCCATCGTATAACTCTCGGCCCCTTCTTTCAGCGGCATCCGCGCCAGTCGATATTGGCCGTCCTCGTGCAGGTAGAACTGCGATGGCATACCCGCTGCCTGGCACCTGTCGAAATGGGCTTGCATATAGGCTGGGGTTTCACCGCCTTCGATCCCCGTCACGCCCGGATCATCAGGGAAGGTCCGGCACAGCGCAGGGTGGTTGCCGCCGCAGTGATAGCACTCGCGATTGTTTTCCCAGACCAGCTTCCAGTTGCCGTTCTCGATGATCGTGCTTTCGAAGGCGACCTTGGCATTCGCAAGATCATGCGGCTCAAGATACGGGCGCGCGATATTGGCGAACGTGTCAAAATCCGGGGCGACATCCGCCAGACAGATGTAAACCAACCCGGCAAACTCGCGGCAATGAACCGTCTTCAAACCATGCTGCCTGGGATCAAACTCCGGCCTCATGTCGCGGGCCCACAGCAAAGAGCCGTCAAGCTCATAGGTCCATTGGTGATATGGGCAAACCAGCTTCGGCGCGTTGCCTTTTGCCGCCTTGCATATGATCGAGCCGCGATGGCGGCAGGTGTTGTGAAACGCCCGGATCTGGTTGTCGGCGCCGCGCACGATGATCACGCGATAGGCACCCACGTTGTATGTTACATAGTCGCCGGCTTTCACCAGTTCGCAAGCAGGAATGGCAAAGAGCCATTCGCGATAGTGGATGGTTTCCAGGTCGGTCTGAAAGATCTCGGGGTCGGTGTAAAAGGCCCGTTCCAGAGCATAGCCCGGGATTCGACGCGCCAACAGGTTTTGGACATTGTTCACTTCTGGCTCTCCTGCCGCGCCCCGCGGCATTGCTTGGGCAGATGACAGGGAGGAACCGTCCGGAGGCGCGCGAGGACCACGTCCGAAACCCGTGCCCCCACCGCCACCCGCGGTTTGACATATCTGCAAGGCTGGTTTCCGGACTTGAAAGGGGCTTGCACCCGGTTGCGACACCTTCCCGGGATCCTCGTCCCAGTGGTTGATTGTCGAACCTGACCTTCCTTACCGTTGCGGGGGCAGTGCCGGAATTCCACCGGCTTCCCAATTCTCCGCTGTCTGAGAATCAAGCAGCGGCACCTCACGATGGCAGCCTACTTTTTACCCGCTTGAGCGCTGAAATGCTTGCGACATTTCCGGTTTCAAAACAGACATGGCAATTTTCCGGCAGCGTGGACGGCGCCGGGATCACAGTCCTTGGCACAGGGGCGTGGCAGGCCCGCCAGCATGGCGTTTTGCGGTGGCCGATGGCCTTGCGATGGATGCGGCCACGTCTGACATCGGCGCCGCCAAATTATCCCCCAACCGCGACGGCGAAGGCCCGGCTGCTCTGATCAGAAACGAAACGCTGCACGTCGCCTGAGCATGGCTGGAAAAGAGAGTGTCAAGCCAAGTGAAGGAGGTTTGCAGCAAGCCCTTTTGGGTGAAGTTGATCCTTTTGGGATAGCGCTGGCTTTCAATGGGACAGGTGAAGAAGGCGAATATCCGTCATGCGAGAGTTGTCAGTCCACCTTGTCAACGGCCGGTAGAAAACCTCATTTTGTCCATAAAAAATTGTCTTTTTCGGGAAAAACCATTACGTTTTCCGAAAATGGTGGAAAACACCGGAGGCAGTAAGAGAGCAGATGCCAAAACCGAAAACAGGTGTTTTGCGGACAACAGTTCCTTCGCGCCTCATGGGAAAACGAGATGGTCTGTTTTTCCTCTGGGGGCAGATAGAACGCGCGCGCCTGAAGGTCGAGGGCGGCGAACGCGCCGAGGGTGCAGCCTCGGACGGGCCAAGGGCAAACACGGCCGGTGAGGTCAAGGGATCGACGACAGCATTGGTGGACGAGTTTATTTTCTACTGACTTTTGTGATGAAACCGGTCCTGGCGGCCCTATTTCTTCTCGAAGAACAGGATGACTTCACCCAGACGGACGCCATAGCGTGAGACATACGCGCGGTTCAGCAGACGGTCGTCATCCAGCAGCCACATCCAATCGTCGAATTTGACACGCATGGTCCCGTCCTTGATCGGCAGGTCGATCTTGTATTTCCAGTTGAACGTATCCCCGCGCTCAATCCCGCTGGCGGTGCCCAGCACGCCAGGCGCCGTACCGGTCCACGTATCCTCTCCGGTTTTGGTCAATGTCCAAATGCGCTGTTCCGTCGCGCCATCGTCGTAGACGAAGTCTTCGACCAGGGTCAGGGTTTCGCCGTCCCATGTCCCGTCGATATCAACCGTGAATCTGCGGGGGATATTTCCCAAAACATCCTGAAACTGACCGTAGGCCACTGTTTTGCCTTCGAAAAATTCCTCGAGGTTCAACTGTCGGTCCGACAGAAACGTTTTTGGTATCTTCGGTTTGCTGGAGCAGGCCGCCAAAATTGCAAGGCTTGCGATGGCAATGCAGGCGATGAAAGAGCGAAAGGTGATCATTGCAACGGCTTCCCTTCCGAAGTCGCGTCATACCCGTTTGACCCACTTGGATGAATCGGTTTCGATCTGGGGCTTGGACGCATTGTGGCGATCAGTTCCGCGACCTTGACGCCAAACTTGCGCATCTCGGACCGATTCATGATGACGCCGGTTTCTGTCAGGTACATCCAATCGGTGACGTCCAGCGTATGTCCACCGGCGTCATCTGGCAGAATGATGCGATAGGTCAGTTTTACCGTGGACCCCGAGATGATGCCCCGACCTTCGCCCACGATATCATCCGCCATTGCCGTGAACGTGTTGCCGGTTCCCAGCGTCAGGTACCATTTGCGGGTCATCTGTTTTCCGTTGGAATAGGTGAAGTATTCGGTCAGCGTGCCCGAGTTGCCTTGCCATTCGCCGAACATGCGCGCGACAAAACTGTTCGACATTTTGCCATTGGGGCCATAGATCAGGCCCTCGGACAAGATCTCTCCGTTCAGGTGTTTTTTCAGCGAAAAATTTGGCCCGGTGCCACTGTAATCCGACGGCGATTGCGCGCGAAAGCTCAGCAGCCTTGCGCGGATGAAGACAGCGGTCAGAAGGACCAGAAGGATGATGGTGAAAGCGTTCATTTGCTTGTGACCTCGGTGGGCAGGGTCAACACCATCCCGAACGCTCCGACTTTCAGGATACAGGGCAGCACCGCATAGGCAAGATTGAGTGTATCCAGCGCCTGTGCGGAATTGGTTTGACCGGGGGTGAAACCGCTGCGTTCCAGCAGCGGCAGAGTGAAAAAGGCAGCTAGGGCGAGGCCCAGTTTGCCAGCGAAGGACCAGATGCCAAACGCGGCTGATGCGTTCAGCCCGGCCCGTGTAAGGACGATCGAGAACATTGCCGGCAACACGACCATATCCGCGCCCAACGCCGCGCCCGAGGCGAGACAGATCATTGCAAAACCCGCAATATTTCCTGCACTCAGTGTGGCAGCGCCGATAAAGCCGGCAATCGAGAGCGGCATGGCGATAATCAGAGTCTGTTTCGGGCCAATTCTGTTGCTGAGCTTTGCCCAGAGCGGGACGCTCGCGCCTGCGCTCAGGAAGAACAGGATCAACAAAGGACCCGCCTTGCCCGGCAGTTGCAGCCGATCTTCCACAAAAAACAGAAACAGGGTGGAGGTTATGGCAACCGGGAGGCTGTTGACCAAAGCCAGCGCAAGAAGACGCAAGCCACCGGCCTGACCCAGACCTGCAAAGGACAAGCCTGATCCGGTGATCGGTCCGCGTCGCCAGATCGGGATCGTCAGTATCAAGGTCAGAACGGACAGCAGCCCCAGAAACGCTCCGAATGCGGGGTAGCCTTGGGAGTGTGCCCCGAAAGCAACCAACAGGGCCGGAGCGCTGGCTGCGATGACCACCCCGGTCAACTGCCCGCCTTCACGATAGGCGGCCAGTGTCATCAGCTCTTTCGGATCGGTTCGCTTCGCCAGAGTTGCGCTGCGACCATACAGAAGAATGGTTCCCAGGCTGTACGCCGAGAACAGCAAGATCAGGATCGCGACCAGTTCCGGCACGCTGGCACCCTGCGGCAGATTGAAAAGCAGGGGAAACCCGATTGCCAGCCCCAAAGCCGCCATCGCCGCAAATGCAAGCTGGCCGCCGGGCCATCGGTCGATTGCCCAACCGATCAGCGGATCCTGCACCAGATCCACCAAGCGGATCACCAGCAGCACCGTACCAATGACCCCAAGGCCAATACCCAGGTTCACGGCTGCAAAGCGCGGCAAGTGGATATAAAGCGGGATACCCGCCGCAGCGAGCATCAACGCATAGAGACTGACCCGGGGATAGCGCATCACCGCCCCTGTAGCCTGCGCGTGAAGGACGCGGACCGCGTGTTGTCTCCCAGGAACACGGACATGAAACTGCGCTTGATGCCCGGATACGCCATGGTACAGGTCTTTTGCCCGTTCAGCCAGAAACTGACCTTGTCGGGACCATCAGAAACCGCCAGATAACTGTCCCCTTTCGCCACGGCTTTGAAACACCGGTTCAGTTGGTCGCGAACGGGTGCTGAACGGCCGATGCGGTCCATCTCGTCAAGCGTCGAGTTGACCAGCGCTTTCTTCTTGATGTTCTTGCGATAGGTCAGTTGCAGGGCGATATCTTCGCTCCAACTGAACGGCGCACCTTTGGGCGTATAGAGTTTGGCGTCATAGATCGGCAAACCCAGATACCGGAACGTCGCGGTTCCGCGCAGCTGGGCATCGTTCAGTTCTTCCGTGACCGGCGATGCGATCAGCCCATTAGGGATCAGCAAGGAAAGTGCAAGAAACGCTGTGCGCCATATCGCCTTATTCAGCGGCAACAGATAGGGCCGGGTCTTTCCCAGGAATGCCATTTTCAGCTCCGATGGTTTGCGGGGCACCATTTATTCGAGCAACGACATGCATCGCGCTGGCTATCCCGTCTTCGTGAAATCCGTGCCGGTTGTAAGCACCGGCAAACCAAGTTCGGTTCTGTCCCTGCATCTCGCGGATTTGCCCTTGCGCCTTCAGGGCGGCCTTGTCGAAGACCGGATGGGCAAATTCGACCTGGTCATAGATCTTTTCCGCGGGAATTTCTGATGAAGCGTTCAGCGTTACAAACAGCGGGTCACTGTCCGGAATGTTCTGAAGCCGGTTCATCCAGTAGGTTACCCCCACATCTCCGGCTTGCGAACGATAGGTCCAGCTTGACCAGCAGGCGCGCCGCTTGGGCATCTGACCTGGGTCACAATGCAATATGGCCGTATTGGGCTGGTAGCGGATTGCGCCCAATGCAGCGGCTTCCGCGGGGGTCGCGCCATCCCCCAAAATGGCAAGCGACTGGTCCGAATGGGTGGCCAGGATGATTTCATCGAACTGATCCACGGCGCCCTGGCTTTGGATGGTGACGCCCATCTCGTCACGGGATACATTCTGAACAGGGCTGGCCAGACGTATTTCTGCCCCCCGCGCACGAAGGGCCGCGTCGATCCGGCGGACATACTCTATGCTGCCGCCTTTGACCGTGTACCATTGATGCTGGTTTGCGCGACCACTTGCCAGCAAAGCGTGATTGCGGAAAAACTGCACCAAAGAGCGTGCGGGAAACTGATCCACGAACTCGACCGGCGTAGACCAGATGGCACCGCACATCGGCATCAGATAATTGTGCCGGAACCAATGACCCAACCGCAGCTGGTCCACCAATTCGCCAATCGTGGTGTCATCGTCCTTGGCGGCTTCTGGGGCTTCTTTGCCAAACCGCAGAATATCAGCGATCATTTTATAGTAAGCCGGACGCGCCAGATTGCGCTTTTGAGCGGTCAGTGTGCGCAGATTGTTCAACCCGTATTCAATGCGGCCATTGTCGATTGTCGCGCCAAAACTCATCTCGCTTTCGATCACGGGCACGCCCAGCTCATCAAACAGCCGGGTCAGGTAGGGATATGTCGCATAGTTGAAGACGATGAAGCCCGTATCGACCGGTTGATCCCCGTTCTTTCCGGCCATCACCGTGCGGGCATGGCCACCAAGCCGAGGTTCGGCCTCATAGACTGTCACGTCGTTGTTTTCTGAAAGATAGTAAGCGGCGGAAAGTCCCGAAATGCCTGCACCTACAATCGCGATTTTCTTCCGTACACCCCGGGGTTCGTCGAACATTCCAGCCTCTTTATGTGACAGTTTACAAGAAGATACGCAGGGTAGGCACAAGTGGATCAATCCGATTAGAAGTTTTTAACAGATGCACTATCTTGTGGCTTCTGGTTTGAGCTTCCGTGACCTGCGCCACCGTTTTGATCCGAAGCGGATGCGAGGCCGTATTATGGTGAAACACAACTGAATCGGCCCACACATGAGCAGCTTTGACGGCAAAACCATTTGGATCATCGGCGCAAGCGAAGGGCTGGGTCGCGCTTTGGCGCGTGCGCTTGGCCAACAGGGTGCTTCCCTGATCCTGTCTGCGCGCAATCTTGAGCGGTTGTCCGAACTGTGTTCTGAACTGCCGGATGCGCGCGCGATCCGGTGCGATGTGACCGAGTTAGACTCTGTTCGTTCGGCTGTTGCCGAGGCGGGGCATGTCGACGGGCTGGTTTACAATGCAGGTGCGTATGACCCCATGCGTTCGGCCGAATGGGACACCGAGGCGTCGCTCAGGATGAGCGATGTGAACTATCTGGGTGCGCTGCGGGTTCTGGGTGAAACCGTTCCGGGTTTTGTCCGAGCAGGCCAGGGAGAGGTTACTTTGATCGGGTCACTGGCCGGATATCACGGGCTGCCCGCCGCCATCGGGTATGGCGCCAGCAAGGCCGCACTGATTTCTCTGGCCGAGACGATGCGGCATGATCTGGCAGGTACGGGCGTGACGGTGCGTATCGTCAATCCGGGCTTCATCAAGACCCGCCTGACCGAGAAGAACGGTTTCAAGATGCCGATGTTGATGTCGCCCGAGGATGCGGCGGATCGCGTGGTCAAGGCGATGGCGCGTCGTCGTTTCCGTACGGATTTTCCGGCACCGTTTTCCTGGTGCATTCGTCTGATCGACTGTCTGCCGGATCTGCTGGTTTATCGTGGAAAATAGACTCTAACAAAACTGCCCCTGACAGAACCAGCCGGCGGACATCGCGCCTCCGTGGCCATAGAACAACCACAGGCGCTCTCCCTGTTCTGTCACCACCACCCAGTAATCGCGTACTCCGCTGCGCCAGTTGGGGTCATCCAGCCACCATTCCGGCGCGATGCGTTCCGGGCCGGTGGCCTGCGCCAGTCGCCAATCTCGTCCACGCCAGCGAAAGGTGCAGGGCACATTCGGGGTTTCCGGGGCCATCACGGGTTCGGGCTGCCACATCTGCAAGGGGCGGGGGCGCGGCGGGGCAGGCCAGTCGCGCGCGGGTTCCGACCACGCAGCCGCCAGCGTTTGCGCCGTTTTCTCGGGGATATGAGAGGCCGCAGGATGCCGCCGGGTGATCGCGTCCAGCCCGACCCGCGCGCCCAGCTTGGCCGTAAGGTCATCCACGGCTGTATTGCCCTCAAGCCGGTTGCGGGCCACGCGGCGCGCTTCGGCATGACCGGCGATGGTGCGGGCGTGGATGGGTTCTGTCTGGATCGCTTCAAGCCGCAGCAAGTCGATGCCATAGCCTGCGTCGATCTTGTCAACTTTCATCTCTAACAAAGGGCGAATGCGATTTTTGTCATAGGTCGGACGGGCCAGGCCGATCTCGATGATTTCAGCGGCCTGATCCGCACGGTGGGCTTCCAGCCGCAGCGTGCGGGCCCCGCGCCCCTTCTCTTCCAGTTTGGTGCAGAGCGTTGGCAGAATCCGATCGACAGCGGCCATCACGTCTTCGACCAGGCCAATCGGGTTGGGCAGAGTCATCCGCACCGCAAAGTGATGTGGCGGACGGGCGGGCGAAACCGGCTCGGGCGCGCTGCCCATGGCCTGATCCAGACGCAACACCAGCCCGCGGCCGAACCGCCGTGCCAAACTGGCACGCGGCTGGCCCAGCAGATCACCGATCCGGCGCAGGCCCAGGCGGTTCAGTTGCGCCACGGTCTGATCGTCCAGCCGCAGCGCCGCGATGGGCAGGGGGCTGAGCGCGCCATAGGCCTGCCCCGGCGCGGCAATCCGCGCGCCACCGCCCAGCGCCATCACCTGTGGCGCGGCCCCGCCCCTGGTCCAGTGCCGCCGCTTGCTTGCCCGGGCGCGGGTGGCGCGGGCCTCTTGGGCAATGGCGTCGCCGTTGCGGTCAGACGTGGCCTCTTGCCCGGCATAGCGGGCCAGCGCCCAGGCCGCGCCCAGCGTGTCGGCGATACCCATCTGCACGCTCAGGCCCATGTCGGCGCAGTCGGTCTCAAGCACGCTCAGCAAGGTCTCTTCACCGCCGAACAGATGGGCACAGCCTGACAGGTCAACGATCAGGCCATCGGGGGCCTCTTCGGCCACCCATGGGCTGAACTTGCCCGCCCAGCGGCGCAGCGCGGTCAGAAACGCAGCCTCGGCCGGGGCGTTGCGAGGGCGGGTGATCAAGCTGGCGCACATGGCATGGGCATCGCGTACCGGCTGACCCACGCGCAATCCGGCGGCCTGTGCCTCGGCATTCAACGACGTGACGATCTGCATGTTCGACTGTTCGGCCACAACGGCCAAAGGCCCGCTATGCAGGCCCCGCGCGGCGCGGACCAGCCGTTCGGCCCCCAGACGGGGAAACCACAGCGAAAGAATTCGGCGTTTGGGCATCGGCAGGCATCATTGATGTTCTTATTTTGTTCTTAATTCAGAATCACCTGCCGAGTCCACGCTTACCCGCAGGTCAGACGCTGAATAACACCGGCGTCGTTCACATAGACGTTCAGCCTGTCGATACGGTAATCCTGTGTGGCGATGTCATCCGGGCCCAAAACACGAGACCGTTCGGGAAGGTCGGCTTGAATCGTTGATACGGGCTGACCGACCGTTTCGGCAAAGGGCTCGCCCTTGCAAAATGCCAGATCAACAGGAGCGTCTTCTGAGGTGGTGGCGACATCCTGCGGAACGCTTGTGTCTGCGCAGGCCGCCAGAAAGATAAAGATCGGTAAAAAACGGTGCATTGGCGTTCCTCATTCTGGCAATGTCGTTTCTGCAATATCAAACAATTAGCCAACCTGCCAAGAAAGCACAGTTGAAAACACCCTGTATTTGACGCAGGGTCGGGGCAAAAGTGACAGGGAGATAAGTACCATGCGTACCCGTGCTGCCGTCGCCGTACAGGCGGGCAAACCTTTGGAAGTGATGGATGTGAACCTTGAAGGCCCAAAGGCGGGCGAGGTTCTGGTTGAAATCAAGGCCACTGGCATCTGTCATACGGATGAATTCACCCTGTCGGGCGCCGACCCCGAAGGCCTGTTCCCGGCCATTCTGGGGCACGAGGGCGCCGGCGTGGTGGTCGAGGTCGGCCCGGGTGTGACCAGCCTGAAGCCAGGCGATCACGTGATCCCGCTCTACACCCCCGAATGTCGCGAGTGCGAATACTGTCTGCATCCCAAGACCAACCTGTGCCAGGCCATCCGCGAGACGCAGGGCCAGGGGCTGATGCCCGACGGCACCTCGCGCTTTTCGACGCTGGATGGCGATCCGATCCTGCACTACATGGGCTGCTCGACCTTCTCGAACCACACGGTTCTGCCGGAAATCGCGCTGGCCAGGGTGCGCGAGGACGCGCCGTTCGACAAGATCTGCTATATCGGCTGCGGCGTGACCACCGGCATCGGCGCGGTGATCAATACGGCCAAGGTGGAAATCGGCAGCCGCGCCATCGTGTTCGGCCTGGGCGGCATCGGTCTGAACGTGATTCAGGGCCTGCGTCTGGCCGGGGCCGATCAGATCGTCGGCGTCGACCTGAACCCCGCCAAGGTTGAGATGGCCACCAAGTTCGGCATGACCGATTTCGTCAACCCGTCCGAGGTCGAGGGCGATCTGGTGCCCTATCTGGTGAACCTGACCAAGGGCGGCGCGGATTACACCTTTGATGCCACCGGCAACGTGCAGGTCATGCGCGCGGCGCTGGAATCGGCGCACAAGGGCTGGGGCGAATCCATCATCATCGGCGTCGCACCCGCGGGGGCCGAAATCTCGACCCGCCCGTTCCAGCTGGTCACCGGCCGGTCGTGGCGCGGCACCGCTTTCGGCGGCGCACGTGGGCGGACGGACGTGCCCAAGATCGTCGACTGGTACATGGAAGGCAAGATCGAGATCGACCCGATGATCACCCACACCATGGGTCTGGACGACATCAACACCGGCTTTGACCTGATGCACAAGGGCGAAAGCATCCGGTCGGTGGTGATTTACTGACAACCAGAAATTGCAAGGGCGGGGTTTAACCCGCCCTTTTTGTCTCCTATCTTCAGGATATTGATAAATATCTGAATTGAGGGACTAAATTGACCACTGCAGCAACGGAACGCCTGGCCGTTCTGATTGACGCCGAAAACGTTCCGGCAAAGCATGTTGCCGAGATTTTCGAAGAAGTTGCCACACTGGGTGAGGCAAGCCTGCGCCGGATCTACGGAGATTTCTCGGGCGGCACGCCGCAGGGTTGGAGCGCCGAGAAACTGGCGGAATACGCCATCGTACCGCACCAGCAATTCGCCAATACCACTGGCAAGAACGCCGGGGATATCGCCCTTGTGATTGATGCCATGGACATATTGCATTCCGGCCGGTTCGGTGGGTTTGTACTGGTGTCGTCAGACAGCGACTTTACCCGGCTTGCCAGCCGGATCCGAGAACAAGGGTTGAGCGTGTTCGGGATCGGTGAGGAAAAGACGCCCAAAGCCTTTGTCGCGGCTTGCAACCGATTCATCTACATCGAGAATATCAAAAAGGAGGAGGTGCAGGCGAACGATTCCCCGGAGAAAGCTAAGAAGCCCTCTGCCAAACAAGAGCTGAACCATGCTTATCAGTTGATCCGGAATGTCGTGCTCAAATCCGAGGAGCCGGACGGGTGGGCGGGCCTTGGCTGGGTCGGCAGTCAGCTCGGCATGAACTATCCGGATTTTGACACGCGAACCTATGGCTTCAAGCGGCTGAGCGACTTGGTACGAGCCACCGGGAAGTTCGAGGAAACAGGCGAAAACGGTGGCCGGAAGATCAGACTGAAAGATCAGTAGCAGCCGCCCTACGACCCTGGCCGCGCCGAGGCGCCGGTGTCAGAGCGCGGCGAGCGGACGCGCAGAACCGGCTTGTTCGGCGATACATTGGCGCGGCTCTCGCGCCAGACAACGAACACACCGGACGCGATGATGATGCTGGCCCCGACTGCGACCCACATGTCAGGCGTTTCGCCAAAGAACATCATGCCGAATATCGTGGCCCAGATGATCTGGCTGTACTGGCTGGGCGCGACCACGCCGGCGGGCGCAGCCCTATAGGCCAGGATGATCAGGTGCTGGGCGATCACAGAAAACACGCCGACCAGCGCCATCATGGCCAGATGCAACAGGGACGGCGGCTGATAAACGGCCGGTTGGGCCAGGCTCATGACCACGATCGCCAGCAGCATCGGATACAGGATCAGGACGGCCGAGCGTTCCTCGTTCCCGATCTTGCGCACCAGCACCGATGCAAAGGCGCTACAGAATGCGGCCATCAGGGCGGCCAGATGGCCGAGCGTGATATCCGTTGCGCCGGGGCGCAGAACGATCAGCACCCCGATCAGACCCACGCCAACCGCAGCCCAGCGCTGGGCCCGGACGACTTCGCCCAGTATCGGAATCGACAGGACCGTGACGATCAGCGGGAAAGAAAACAGCAACGAATAGACCTCGGCCAGGGGCAGGACCGAAAAGGCATAGAACGCGCAGGACATGGCCGTGACCATCAGACCCGAGCGTAGCAACACCAACCAGGGGTGATGCGGCAGGAAGTTGCCCGTGGTCCGGTCCGTCAAGATCGTCACTGCCATCGGGACAAAGGAAAACAGCGTGGCAAAAAAGATGATCTGCATCACCGAGTAGGTCCCGCCCAGCGTCTTGATCAGCGCGTCATGGGTGGCAAAGACCGCAAAGCCCGCGAATGCATAGCCAAGACCCCGGAGGGTGGTGTTCTGAGTGCTCATGGGTCGGCCTCGGGTGATGTGTCGATGTGAAGGGGCAGCGCAAAAGGGGCTGTCTTGTCTCTGACTAACCCTATTTCCTCGACCCGCATAGCCCCTAATTTACCGCTAACATCGCAAGGCAGCCATGACGTGGGCTCAACGCAGGATCGGTGGCGCGTCCTTGGGCTGGCGGGCCGATTGCACCCCAGCCTTCATCCCAACACCGATGCGGCGCGCCAGAGCGACCCATGGTGTGGCGGTTTCCGGAGGCAGGGTCTGGGTGGCGACCTTTTCGAACAGGTCCAGCCAATGGGCGAACATCTCGGGCTTTACGTCCGGTCGTTCGATATGCACCCGCTGCGGGTTGCCGTCATAGCTGCGCTCGAACAGGATGGCGTTGCGCCAGAAGGATGCGATCTTTTCCTCATGCGCGGGCCAGTCGGTGACATGGTTGGCGAATACCGGGCCAAGTACCGCGTCCTGCCGCACTCGGGCGTAAAAGGCGCGAACCTGTGCGTTGATCTGCTCGGGCGTCGCGGGAAAGCGCGGCGAAAGGGTTGGTCTGGTCATGGTGGCCTGTTTTCGACTCTGTTTTTTGGCAGATAGGCGGTTCCGGCGTTATGTGACAGAGGTGGTATTGTCGCGCCGGCCCGGCGTCAGCAGGTGCCGCAGCAGGGCCACCGGGTGCGCCCGCAGGCTCAGGCGGGTGGCGACGTAATCCTCGACCACCTGTTCGCCCAGCGACATCCGGGGCAGATGGGCGGCGGGTTCGTCCAGCGCCTCGCCTTCCAGGTCCTGTGCAAACAGCGGCAGAGGACGGGCGGTGGCGATCGCCTTGGCCTGCCACAGCGCCTCGCGCCGGGTCAGGCCACAGGCGGCAAAGGCATCCGCTTCGGCCAGCCGCTCGATCACCGAGGGGCCAAGGCCCGCGCGGCGCCAGACGTCGTCAACCTGATGGTAGCCGTTGCCGCGCGCGGCGGTCAGCCAGCTGGCGTCCTCCTCGCTCAGGCCTTTGATCTGGCGAAAGCCCAGCCGCAGGGCCAGCCCGCCATGGCCGTCGGGCTCCATCACGTTGTCCCAGAAGCTGGCATTGATGCAGACCGGGCGCACCTGCACGCCATGCTCGCGCGCATCGCGCACGATCTGGGCCGGGGCATAGAACCCCATCGGCTGCGAATTCAGCAGCGCGCAGGCGAAAATCCCCGGATGGTGACATTTGATCCAGGCCGAAGCATAGACCAGCAGCGCAAAGCTGGCCGCGTGGCTTTCGGGGAATCCGTAGGAGCCGAATCCCTCGATCTGCGAAAAACACCGCTCGGCAAATTCGGCGTCATAGCCGTTGCGCTGCATCCCGCGCAGGAACAGGGTGCGGAATTCGCTGACATTGCCGTGTTTCTTGAAGGTCGCCAGCGACCGCCGCAGCCGGTCGGCCTGTTCGGGGGTGAAGCCCGCGCCGACGATGGCAATCTGCATCGCCTGTTCCTGAAACAGCGGCACGCCCAGCGTCTTGCCCAGCACCTCGCCCAGTGCGTCCGAGGGAAAGCTGACCTCCTCCTCGCCATTGCGGCGGCGGATATAGGGATGCACCATGTCGCCCTGAATAGGGCCGGGGCGGATGATGGCGACCTCGATCACCAGGTCATAGAAATTGCGCGGCCGCATCCGGGGCAGAAAGTTCATCTGCGCACGTGATTCCACCTGGAACACGCCCACCGAGTCTGCCTTGCACAGCATGTCATAGACCGCCGGGTCCTCGGGCGGCAGGGTGGCGAGCGTATAGCTGGTCTGATGATGCTGGCCGATCAGGTCGAAGGCCTTGCGGATGCAGGTCAGCATCCCCAGGCTCAGAACATCGACCTTCAGGATGCCCAAGGAATCGATGTCATCCTTGTCCCAGCAGATGACGGTGCGGTCCTCCATGGTGGCGTTCTCGATGGGCACCAACTCGTCCAGACGGCCCTCGGTGATGATGAACCCGCCCACATGCTGGGACAGATGACGGGGGAAGCCGTTGATCTGATGCACCAGTGTTAGAGTCTGTTTCAGGCGGCGGTCTTGGGGATCGAGGCCGATTTCGCGCATCCGTTCCGCCTCGAGCCCCGAGGCCGAGAAAAACCCCCACAGC
Source organism: Ruegeria sp. HKCCD6157 (assembly GCF_013110685.1). NCBI lineage: Bacteria > Pseudomonadati > Pseudomonadota > Alphaproteobacteria > Rhodobacterales > Roseobacteraceae > Ruegeria > Ruegeria sp. HKCCD6157. Next base: position 139,993 of record NZ_WVRB01000002.1, on the reverse strand, counting down.
TGCGAGGACAGGGCGGAAATCGTGTCCTCGGTCAGGCCCATGGCGCGACCCACCTCGCGGATGGCGCGCTTGCCGCGATAGTGGATCACCGTGGCGCACAGCCCCGCGCGGTGGCGGCCATAGCGGTCATAGATGTGCTGGATCACCTCTTCGCGGCGTTCATGTTCGAAATCCACGTCGATGTCGGGCGGCTCGTCCCGCGCCTCGGAGACGAAACGTTCGAACACCATGGTGCCCATCTCGGGGCTGACCTCGGTGATGCCAAGACAAAAGCAGACCACCGAATTGGCCGCTGACCCGCGCCCCTGGCACAGGATACCGCGCGAGCGCGCGAAATGGACGATGTCGCGGACGGTCAGGAAGTAGGGTTCGTATTTCAGCTTGCCGATCAGCGTCAGTTCATGCGCCAGCATCTTTTGGGCTTTCTCGGACGCCCCGGCGGGATAGCGCCATTTCAACCCTTCATGCGCCAGCCGATGCAGGCGCTGGGTCGGGGTTTCCTTGTCGCTGCCCTCGCTGGGATATTCATAGCGCAGCTCGTCCAGCGAGAATGTGAGTTCCTGGCTGAGCGCATAAGCGCGGGCCACGGCGTCCTCAAAGCCCTTGAAGATGCGCAGCATCTCGGGTTCCGAGCGCAGGCGCTGTTCGCCATTGGCCAGCGCGTGGCGGCCCAGATCGTCCACCTTGCGGCGCAGGCGGATCGCGGTCAGCACATCACCCAGCTTGCGGCGCGAGCCGTGATGCATCATCGGTGCGGCGCTGGCGAGAGTGGGCAGGCCCAGATGATGCGATTCAGCCTCTAACAAATGGAAAAATGCCGTGTCCGCCCCGTCATAGCGGGGATGCATCAGCAGATGCATGCGCCCGGCAAAGCGGCGCGTCAGCTGTTGCGCCTGTGTCCGCCACCCGCTCGCGCCGCCGGTCGGACGGCCCGCCTGTGGCCAGAGCAGCAGGTGCAGACCGTCGGAAAATTCCAGCAGGTCGGACAGGTGCAGGATGCACTCGCCCTTGGCCGCGCGCAGCCGTCCGGTGGACAGGAGGCGGCACAGGCTGGCCCAGCCCTGCCGGTTGATGGGCAGGGCGGTGACGGGCGGGGCATCGGTAAAAATCAGCCGTGCCGCCGGGATCAGGCGCGGCACCACATGCACCGGGAACGAGGGCGGTTTCGGGATGTGATCGGGGCAGGGCGGGCCGATGGGCGTGTTCTGCTCCTCCCACGCGCGGCGCTCACGCACCTTGCGGGCGATCTCGCGCGCCTGGGTGTGGGCGCGGACGATGCCCGCCACCGAGTTGTCATCGGCGATGGCGATGGCGGGCAGGCCCAGGGTGACGGCGCGCTCCATGTACTCCTCGGGGTGCGAGGCCCCGGTGAGGAAGGTGAAGTTCGACGTGATCGACAGCTCGGCATACATGGCGATTCGTCATTATATTCTTGTTTTGTTCTTTTTCGAGTCCTTTGCGCAGGAAACGGGTCGTCTGGACCAGGCCAGGCGCGCATGCTTGCAGAAAAAGGAGACCTGATATGTTCAAGATCACCGCTCTGCCCACTGACGAAGTCCGCGCCCTTCAGGCAGGTCAGCCTGATGCATATGGCGCCGCGCCCGAGCGCGCCGTTTCGTCGGGGGCTGGCAATCCCTGTCGCCACTGTCTGAAGAACATTCCCGAAGGCGCAAAGATGCTGATATTGGCGCATCGCCCCTTTTTAGAGCCACATCCATACGCTGAAACAGGGCCGATCTTTCTGTGCGCAACGCCTTGCGAGCGCTATGAAGGCGACGCCCTGCCCGAGATTTTGACCAGTGCACCCGACTATCTGATCAAGGGGTATGGACCGGATGACCGGATCGTTTATGGCACCGGGGCAATCACGCCCAAAGATCAGATCGACGCAAAAGTCAGCGACATTTTTACCCGCCCGGACGTGGCCTATATTCACGTCAGATCGGCGCGGAACAACTGCTACCAAGCGCGGATAGACCGGGCTTAGAGCTTGACCCGGTGCAGGCCCCGGCGCGGCTGGTCCTGATCGTCGGCCGGGGCATCGTCGGTCCGCGAGGAGGTCAGGGCCAGGAACACATCCTCGAGATCGGCCTCTTCGGTACGCACGTCGCGGATGCGGATGCCCGCCGCCCGGACGGATTCCAGAACCTGCTCGGCGCTGGTCCGGGCGCTGCGATATTGCAGTATAAGGCTGCCGTCTTCACGTAAGCTGGCCTCGACGCCTTCGGTCACCGGCAGGTCGACCACCGGGGTGTCCGGCACAATGACCATGGTCCGGCTGTCCATGCGGCCCAGCAGGTTGGCGGTACTGTCCTGAGCGATCTTTTCACCGTGGTTGATGATGGCGATTTCGTCGCACATCTCCTGCGCTTCTTCCAGATAGTGGGTGGTCAGGATGATGGTCACGCCCTGCTGGTTCAGCTTGCGCACATTGGCCCACAGCATCTGGCGCAGTTCGATATCGACGCCCGCCGTGGGTTCGTCCAACACGAGGATTTTGGGGTGATGCACCAGCGCCTTGGCCAGCAGCAGCCGCCGCCGCATCCCGCCCGACAGCGTGCGGGCATAGGCCTCGGCCTTGTCGCTGAGGCCGACCAGTTCAAGGATTTCATCGCTACGACGTTCGGATTTCGGAACGCCGTACAGGCCTGCCTGCACCTCGAGCGCGCCCCGCGGGGTGAAAAACGGGTCAAGGTTCAGTTCTTGCGGCATCACACCAATCGCGGCGCGGGACTGCCGCGGATTCTGATTCTGATCGAAACCCCAGATCGACACACGGCCCGAGGACTTCACCACCAACCCGGCCAGAATATTGATCAGGGTCGATTTCCCGGCGCCGTTCGGGCCCAGCAGCCCGAAAACCGAGCCCCTGGGAACAGTCAAATCAATGCCTTTCAACGCGTGTTTCTCAGGCTGACCCTTGCCGCCACGATAGGTCTTGCGCAGACCTTCGATCCTGATTGCCGCATCGCTCATGTGGCTCTTGCCCCCGGATTGCTCATCGCTCATAAACGCACCTAATACATGCCCGCGAGGCCGACAACCGAAGAAGGATCGCCAGCCGTGACCATCGAAGCGCCGGAAACTAAGATCGTCGAAACCGCCCGTGTCGCCTGTGACGGCGGCGAAGGCGCATTGGGCCATCCGCGCGTCTGGCTGCAAATCCCCGAGGATACGGGCTGGGTCGAATGCCCGTATTGCGACTGCAAATATGTGCTGAAGGGCCGTGAACAGGGCTGATTGCCCGATCAACCGGGTTTTGCCCAAATCTTGCCTCGGTTTTCATGTTAGTGCTTTGCCGCAACCAAAGCAGGGATACGTGATGACCGGAACTTCGGCCACTGACACTGTGAACCCGGTTTTCGGCTGGGTTGGGTTCTGCATCGCGTCTTTGGCGTTGCTTGCTGCGTTGTTCGTATTCTGGGCGGGGCCCTTTGCACCTCAGCAGACTGCGGGTGTGTCGCTGGGCGAACTGGCGGCCGAGATCGGCAAATCGACCCTGAGGGCCGCCGCGGGGATGGAACAGCCCGAACCCGTTGCCCGCGCCCGCGATCTGGATGATTTCCTGCGGATCGGTGTCGCCATGCTGGGCGGGCTTGCGATCGTCATATCAGCCGTTGGCATCCTGCGTCACGAAAAGCGGCGCCCTGCCATCGCCGGAATGGTTATAGGTACGGGGGCAATCCTGTTCCAGTTCTTTGCCTTTGCGTTTTTTGCCTTGCTGGGGGTGTTGGTGATCATGGCTTTGCTGAACAGTTTCTCTGACGTCTTCTCGGGATTGTTTGGCGGTTAGGCTGCGTTCTTGGCTGGTCACCCGCGCGACCCTGTGGCAGAACCATCCCTGACCGACAGGGAGCGCGCGCATGAGCAATTTCGGAAAAGGATGTCACCTGCATCTTATCGACGGATCGGCCTTTATTTTCAGGGCCTATCACGCGCTGCCTCCGCTGACACGCAAGTCGGATGGTCTGCCGATCGGGGCGGTGTCCGGGTTCTGCAACATGCTTCAGAAATATGTCGAAGGAAACACCGGGCCGGATGCGCCAACCCATGTGGCGGTGATTTTCGACAAGGGGTCGCACACATTCCGGAATGATCTGTACGACCTGTACAAGGCCAACCGCGAAGCGATGCCCGAGGACCTGCGCCCGCAAATTCCACTGACCCGCGAGGCGACAAAAGCGTTCAACATCGCGTGCAAGGAACTCGAAGGCTATGAGGCCGACGACATCATCGCCACCCTGACCGTGCAGGCGCGCGAGGCTGGGGGCCGCGTGACCATCGTAAGCTCTGACAAGGATCTGATGCAGTTGGTCGGTGACGGCGTCGAGATGCTGGATGCGATGAAGAACAAGCGCATCGACCGGGACGGGGTGATCGAGAAGTTTGGAGTTGGCCCCGAGCGCGTCGTGGATGTTCAGGCGCTGGCGGGGGATTCCGTTGACAATGTGCCGGGCGCTCCGGGAATCGGGGTCAAGACGGCGGCGCTGTTGATCAACGAATACGGTGATCTGGAAACACTGCTGGACCGGGCCGAGGAAATCAAACAGCCCAAGCGCCGGCAGACCCTGATCGAAAAGCGCGATCAGATCGAACTGTCGAAGAAACTGGTGCAGCTGGACGAGAACACACCGCTGGATTTCACGCTGGATGACCTTGAAGTGAGAGAGCCCGATGCAGAGACCCTGCTGGGTTTTCTGGCGGATATGGAATTTCGCACACTGACCAAACGGATCGCCGACAAGCTGGGGGCCGAAGCACCGGCCATCGCCGACGCTCCGGCGCCTGCGGCCAAGGAAGTTGAGGCCGAGACAATCCCGTTTGACGCGGCAAAGTATGAATGTGTCCGTGATGCAGCGGCTTTGCAAAAGTGGATCGATCAGGCCCATGAACGAGGCTGGATCGCTGTTGATACCGAAACCACCGGTCTGAATGAAATGATCGCCGATCTGGTCGGTATCTCGCTGTGTGTCGAGGCCGGCGAAGCCTGTTACATCCCGCTGACCCACCGCGATGGCGCGGCGGATGATCTGTTCGGGTCGGACGCGCTGGCTGAAGGGCAAATGCCGCTGGATGAGGCGCTGACGCTGCTGAAGCCGGTGCTTGAGGATCCGTCGATCATCAAAATCGGGCAGAACATGAAATACGATGCCAAGATTTTCCGGCGTCACGGTATCGATGTGGCCCCGATCGATGATACGATGCTGATGTCCTATGCCATGCATGGCGGTGAGCACGGGCACGGTATGGATACACTCTCGGAACGGTATCTCAGCCACACGCCGATCCCGATAAAGCCGCTGCTGGGGTCAGGCAAATCTGCGATCACCTTCGACAAGGTGCCGATCGACGAGGCCACCGCCTATGCCGCCGAGGATGCGGATATAACGCTGCGCCTGTGGCAACTGTTCAAACCGCAGCTCCACCGGGTGCAGGTGACGACTGTCTACGAGACGCTCGAACGACCACTTGTGCCGGTTCTGGCCGAGATGGAGATGCATGGCATCAAGGTCGACCGCGACGTGCTGAGCCGTATGTCGAACGCCTTTGCCCAAAAAATGGCCGGTTTAGAGGCTGAAATCCACGAGTTGGCGGGTGAGAATTTCAATGTCGGCTCACCCGCGCAGCTGGGCGAGATCCTGTTCGAAAAGATGGGGCTGGAAGGCGGCAAGAAGGGGAAAACCGGCAAGTACTCGACCGGGGCCGATATTTTGGAAGATCTGGCGACCGAGCATGAACTGCCGCGCAGGGTGCTGGATTGGCGCCAGTTGTCCAAGCTGAAATCGACCTATACCGACGCGCTTCAGACCCATATCAACCCCGACACGGGCCGGGTGCACACGTCTTATGCCATCACCGGGGCGAATACCGGGCGTCTGGCCTCGACCGACCCCAATTTGCAGAATATCCCCGTGCGCACCGAGGAGGGCCGCCGCATCCGCGAGGCCTTTGTCGCCGAGCGGGGCAATGTTCTGGTCAGCCTCGACTACAGCCAGATCGAGCTGCGCATCCTGGCGCATATCGCCGACATTGCGACCCTGAAACAGGCCTTTGCCGATGGGTTGGACATCCACGCCATGACCGCGTCGGAAATGTTCGACGTGCCGCTGGACGAGATGACGCCGGACATCCGCCGTCAGGCCAAGGCGATCAACTTTGGTGTGATCTATGGCATCTCGGGCTTCGGACTGGCGCGCAACCTGCGCATCCCGCGGGCCGAGGCACAGGGTTTCATTGACCGCTATTTCGAACGCTTTCCGGGCATTCGCCAGTACATGGATGACACGGTGGCATTTGCCAAAGAGCACGGTTATGTCCAAACTCTGTTCGGGCGCAAGATCCACACGCCCGAGATCAACGCCAAGGGGCCGCATGCAGGATTCTCGCGCCGGGCGGCGATCAACGCGCCGATTCAGGGCACGGCGGCGGATGTGATCCGACGCGCGATGGTGCGGATGCCGGGTGCGATCAACGGGCTGCCCGCCAAGATGCTGTTGCAGGTCCATGACGAATTGTTGTTCGAAGTCGCCGAGGATTCCGCGGATCCGCTGATCGACGTGGCGCGCGAGGTGATGGAGGGTGCCTCGGACCCGGCGGTGAAACTGGATGTGAAGCTGAGCGTGGATGCCGGCCAGGGTGCGAACTGGGCCGAGGCGCACTAGCACCAGGTCAGCCTTCCGGGTCAGCCCTGTGGCCTGACCCACCCTTCGACCAAACGTTTCACCGAAGGTCCTAGGACCAGGATCACCGTGAACGCGATGGGCCAGCAAAAGGCCCAGGACGCCATCCAGTCGCCCAGCGTTTCAGGATGGAACCCCACTGCCTTGACCGTAGCGATCCCGGTGACAATGCACGACATCAGCCCTGACATGATCAGACCAAAGATGGCATTGGCAAAGCGGGCAGGAATCATATCGGGCATCCTCGAAAGCGATTTGCCCGTTTTGTGCGCCTTTCGGGCAGCGAATTCCAGCCCGATGAACGGCGTCAACGTCGCATCCAAGCCAGTGTCGCATCCGTTCGAGCCGTCGAAGGCGCGTATTCGGCGCTGACCCAACCGCTGTAACCAGCATCATCCATTGCCGCGAAAAGCTGCGTGAAATCCGTGGGCCCGCGCCCCGGTTCAGAACGTTCGGGGGCGGCCCCAATCTGGGCGTGGACAACACTGGGGTGAAAACGCTCCCAGACGGCCAGCGCGTCGCCGTGGATCATATGTGCGTGAAAACTGTCATATTGCAGACCGACATTCGGGCGATCCACGCGGCCCAGTACCTCGGTCGCCAGATTATAGTCGTTCAGGAAATAGCCGGGTTGGGACATCGGATTGAGGGGTTCGATCGTAAATGTCTGCTGCGGTGCGAAATCGGCGGCCCACTGCAAGTTTTGCACGAAGCAGTCCAACGCATCCGTCCCGGCTGCGTATCCGGACATGATATGAATGAAGCCCGGCCGCAGCACCTGAGCGTAGCGCAGAACGCGGCGGATATCAGACTGAAACCGGGACGCACCGCCGGGGATGGCGGCATAACCCGGTGCGCCACCGGTATAATTCGGCGGGGGCGCGTTGATCAGAACCAGTTCGAGCCCGTTGGCCAGCAAGGCACGCCGGGTTTCTTTTGCAGCAAGTTCGTACGGAAACAGGATCTCGACCGCCTGGAACCCGGCATCTGCCGCTGCCTGAAACCGATCCAGATACGGAAGTTCGGCAAAGAGCAATGAGATATTCGCGGCGAATTTTGGCATAGGCGGCCCATGGATTTCTGGTGGCCCGACCTTATCCGCGCGTTGATTTCTGTGAAAGTGACAGAAAACGACAGTTTGTCGAAATTCGACCAGATCGACCCGATGAAATCGGAAACGCTTCCTGCATTGCGGCGAATCAATTTTCTGACGCCGTGCCAATGGAAGGTTTGAAAACGATGGCGATGAGCCCAGACCCCGTCCGCGGGAACAGCCTTTCTGCGCCGGCGGGACAGCATTCTGCCTTGTCGGGCAACGGGTTGGCCGTGGCATCGATGCTGACATGGGCGGCCGGGTTTCCGGCGGCCGAAGTGCTGTTGCAAACATGGCCGCCCGTCGCCCTGTTGGCCGCGCGACTGGCGCTGGCCGTGTTGGTGATGGTGCCGGTCTGGGTGATTCTGGACGGGCCGCGCCGGGTTGTTTCAGCCCGCTGGGGTCATGCAATGACCGTCGGCGGCCTTGGAATCGGGTTAGGAATGTTCCTGTTGATCTTGGCGCAAAAGCTAACCGACCCGGTAACGGTGGCAATCATCGTCTCTTGCGCACCTTTGGTGGCCACATTGCTTGAATTGGCTGCTGGCACACGCCGGCTTAAGTGGAATTTTGCGCTGGGCGTAGCTGTATCGATTGTCGGCGGGTTGATCGCCACCAGCGCCTTGGCCCCGGCCCAGTTGGGTCTGGGCGCGGCCTGTGCGGTTGGATCAACGGTGCTATTTTGCTGGGCCAGCATGGCAACCGCCCGGGATTTCGCCGAACTGAGCCAGACTGGACGCACGACGATCACCTTTGTCGGAGGGCTGGCCATGGCATCGCTGCTGGTTTTCGGATCGGCGCAGTTTGGTCTGGACGTGATGCCTGCAACTGCGTTCGACATGCAGCAGGCAGGCATGCTGATGATCTATGCGCTTATCTCCATGGGTCTCAGCCAGGTATTTTTCATCACCTCCGTCGGCAAGCTGGGCGTTGCGCTGGCCTCTTTCCACATCAATGTTGCCCCGTTCTACGTGATGCTGATCATGCTGATGCTGGGGGACGAATGGAACTGGACCCGGGCATTGGGTGCGGGCATTGTTGCAATGGCTGTCGTGCTGGCACAGGATCGCGCGCCACGGTCAGCTCAGGTCGGCTGAAGGGATCAGGCCAAAGAACTGCCCGCCTGACCAAACACCGAACCAGCCGTCATGGTGCGTTCCGATCTCGACGAGGCGGTAAAAGCTTTTGCGATCTATGCGGGCTTCGAGGTTGTCGCGGATCAATATGTAGGGTGAGGGTTCGTCTGTCTCCGGGTCGATTACAATTCGGATCGGATGATCAACTCCGGCCACGGCCCTGTCGCCAACATGGGTTGTGAAGGTCAAGGACTGGTCCTTTCCATCCCCGTCCCGGTCGAAATCCACAGCGACAAACGGCGCGTCTTCGACAGTGATTCCCACCTTCTCGACCGGGGTGACGAGGAAGTATTTGCCGCCTTCCTTCTTAAGAATTGAGGAAAAAAGCTTCACAAGCTCGAAACGGTTGATGGGTGAGCCTAAATAACTCCATGTGCCATCTTTTGCGATCTTGATGTCCAGATCGCCGCAAAACGGAGGATTCCAGAGGTGAACGGGCGGTAAACCGTTGGTTTTGGCCGCCTTGACCGATACCGCCAGACCATCTGGCGACGGTTTCACAGGTTTTTGTCCGCTCATTGCTTTTGCCATTTCCTCTCAGCGCGATACACTTCAATCATAATAGTCCACGGAAGGGAAAGTCATGACCGAACCTGCCGACCTCGTAGCCGAGATCGAAGCGCTGGAAAACAAGCTGCAAGAGGCCAAGGCCTCGATCACCCGCCGCTTCATCGGGCAGGAGAGGGTCGTGGACCTGACGCTGACCGCACTTTTGTGCGGCGGCCATGCCCTGTTGATCGGTCTGCCGGGTTTGGGCAAGACACGCCTGGTCGAGACTTTGTCGACGGTGATGGGCCTGCATGGCAGCCGCATTCAGTTCACGCCCGATCTGATGCCCGCCGATATTCTTGGGTCCGAGGTTCTGGACACTGCCGACGATGGCAGCCGCCATTTCCGGTTCATTCCCGGCCCGATCTTCTGTCAACTGTTGATGGCGGATGAAATCAACCGGGCAAGCCCGCGGACACAATCGGCGCTGTTGCAGGCGATGCAGGAACGCACCGTTACCGTGGCAGGTGAAGATCGTTCATTGGGTACGCCGTTCCACGTGCTGGCAACGCAAAACCCGATCGAGCAGGAAGGCACTTATCCGCTGCCCGAAGCCCAGCTTGACCGGTTCCTGGTGCAGATTGACGTCGAATATCCCGACCGTCAGACCGAGCGGGATATTCTGCTGGCCACGACCGGGGTTGAAGAGGAAGAGGCGCATCAGATTTTCAGCAAGGAAGAGTTGCTGGCTGCGCAGGTCTTGTTGCGCCGGATGCCGGTCGGAGAATCCGTCGTTGAACTGATTCTTGATCTCGTGCGGGCCTTCCGCCCCGAAGAACCCGGTGTGTCCGAACGGGTTGCCGAAACCGTGGCCTGGGGTCCGGGCCCCCGTGCCGCGCAGGCGCTGATGATGACGGTGCGGGCGCGTGCCATGTTGCAGGGACGCCTGGCACCAAATGCCGAGGATGCTCTGGAAATGGCGCGCCCGGTGCTCAGCCACCGGATGGCACTGAACTTTGCGGCAAGGGCGCGTGGTGACAGCCTTGCAGAGCTGATTGACTCGACCGCTGTCGGGCTGATCCGGACCGAGGCCGCGGCGTGAATGCCGAGCTGACCCTTCGCGAAAGATCTGAAGCCGAGGCATCGCGGCTGCCGCCCCTTTTGGCGAGGGCCGAGCACTTGGCCGGAACCGTTCTGCTGGGCGACCACGGTCGACGGCGGTCCGGGATGGGGGATGATTTCTGGCAATACCGCCCGGCGCAGGTCGGCGACAGCCGCCGCATGATCGATCACCGCCGCTCGGCGCGGGGGGATCAGCAGTTCGTACGTGAACGGGAATGGCAGATCGCGCAATCCGTGATGTTATGGGTCGATCAGGGGGCTTCGATGCGGTTTGCGTCCGACAAGACCCTGCCGACCAAAGCGGATCGCGCGCGGCTGTTGGGGCTGGCGACATCCATCCTTCTGGTGCGCGGCGGTGAACGCGCAGGTCTGACCGGCACCACCTTGCCGCCCCGGCGCGGCAATGCGCAGATCATCCGGCTGGCGCAGGCCTGGTCCGAGGATAATCAAGCGGATTACGCCCCGCCCGAACACCGCGCCATGATCCCTCATGCCCGCGCCGTGTTCATCTCGGATTTTCTGGGCCCCATGGATGAGGTTGAACTTGCCCTGACTAAAGCCGCCGACCGTGGCGTGCGCGGCGTGGTTCTGCAAGTGCTGGATCCGGGTGAGGAGTCGTTTCCCTATCGCGGGCGCACCATTTTCGAAAGCGTCGGAGGGTCTGTCCGACACGAAACGCTCAAGGCTGCCGAGCTGCGGGACCGTTATCTGGAACGCCTGGCGCACCGCAAGGACGCGCTGAGGCAACTGTGCCGAGCGACGGGCTGGCAACTGGGCCTGCACCACTCGGGCGACAGCGCGCAAGCGGCTCTGTTATGGCTTTATCGGGCCTTGGATGGGGGCACGCGATGACGGTTCTGGCGGGCATCGGCTTTACCGCGCCATGGGTGTTGCTGGGTCTTCTGACCCTGCCGATCCTGTGGCTGATCCTGCGCGCGGTTCCGCCCGCACCGATCCGCCGCTTGTTCCCGGCGGTCACGCTGCTGTTGGGCCTGAAGGATGACGAAAGCGTATCTGACCGCACCCCATGGTGGCTGCTGCTGCTGCGGATGCTGGCGGCGGCTGCGATCATCATCGGGCTGGCAGGGCCGGTTCTGAACCCGTCACGGGATGAAACCGGAACCGGGCCGCTGCTGCTGGTGCTGGATGCCAGTTGGGCCGGGGCCGCGCGCTGGCCGGCGACACTTGACCAAATCGACACGCAATTGTCGGAGGCCGGGCGCGCGGGCCGAACCGTTGCGATTTTGCGCCTGACAGAGCCGGAAACACCGGTGTTTCAGGCTGCGGAAGCGTGGCGCGGGCGTTTGCCTGGGCTGACCCCGAACCCCTGGCAGCCGAATGCGGATCAGGTTGCTCAAACCATTGCCGCGTTGAACGCCGTTGACGGCGGGTTTGATACCCATTGGTTCAGTGACAGGCTGGACTATGCAGACCACGCTGAACTGGTGTCCATCCTTCAGGCGCGCGGAGATGTGACGGTCTATCAGGCGGCCTCCCGGCCCGTTGCGATCCGGCCTGCGGCCTATCAGGACGGGCTGATCCAATTGACCGTTCAGCGCGCGGGCCCCGGACCGGAAGACCGCGTGACGGTACTGGCGCAAGGCCGTGATCCGGCGGGTACGGCCCGGGTGCTGCATTCCGTTGAGCTGACCCTTGAAGCCGGCGAAACCACGGCGCAGGCCGATCTGGCGCTGCCGTCGGAATTGCGCGCCCGTATCACGCGGTTTGAAATACAGGGCCAAAGGTCCGCCGGAGCCGTGACTTTGACCGATGACAGTCTGCGCCGGCGCGAGGTTGCGCTGATTGCCGGAACCCGCAACCGTGAAGGGCTGGAGCTGTTGTCACCCCTGCATTACCTGACGCAGGTCCTGGTCCCGACCGCGGATTTTGTCGATGGCGGCCTGCTTGAGGTTCTGCCCGCCAACCCGGATGTGATCGTCCTGTCGGACGTGGCGCAGATGTCGGAGCCGGAAGAGGCCGCTTTGATCGAATGGGTCGAACAGGGCGGGCTTCTGCTGCGTTTTGCCGGTCCGCGCATGGCGGCCAGCGATCTGGGCAGGGACACCGAAGACACCCTGTTGCCGGCGCGGCTGCGCAGCGGTGGACGATCCGTCGGCGGTGCGATGAGCTGGGGCGAAGCCAAGACGCTGGCTCCATTCCCCGAAAGCTCTCCGTTTTTCGGCCTGGATATCCCAAAGGACGTGGTTGTTTCGACCCAAGTCATGGCGCAACCAGACCCTAACTTGGCGGATCGCGTGATTGCTTCGCTGTCCGACGGGACTCCGTTGGTGACACGCAAGGCTTTGGGGCTTGGGCAGGTGGTGCTGTTTCACGTCACTGCGGATGCCGAATGGTCCAGCCTGCCGTTGTCGGGCCTGTTCGTCGAGATGCTGGATCGTTTGGCCGTGGCTTCGGCAGCCAAGTCGCGGCAAGAATCGCAACTGCAAGGCACCACGTGGGAGCCGGTTCAGATCATGGACGGGTTTGGCGCCCTGTCAGATGCCGGAACCCTGGCCGGTGTGGATGGCGTTCAGCTGATCTCGGGCCGGATCGGGCCAGATTTGCGTCCGGGTCTCTATGAAAGCGGCAAGCAGAAGCTGGCATTGAACGTGGTCTCGGAAGAAACCGAGCTGCGCCCGGTGACCTGGCCCGCCAATGTGCCGATCAAAGGGCAGGAGGTCAGCACGGAAACCCCGCTTGGTGGCCTGTTACTAAGCCTCGCACTGATCTTGCTGACGGTTGACGTGATTGCCTCGCTGGCCTTGTCGGGCAGGCTGGGTCTGGCGCGAACGGCGGCTGCCGCGCTGGCCGCTTTTCTGCTGGTGCCGGACGTACAGGCGCAGACGCCCGAAGATACCGAATTTGCCCTTGCCGCAACGCACGAGCTTGTGCTGGCGCATGTGCTGACCGGTGAGGCGCAGGTGGACGATATTGCCGAGGCCGGATTGCGCGGCTTGGCGCAAACCCTGTTCTTTCGCACCTCTGTCGAACCGGCGGACCCAATCGGCGTTGATCTGGAACGAGACGAGCTGGCATTCTTTCCGCTTCTCTACTGGCCCATTACGCCGAACCAGCCGCAACCTTCGGCCGAGGCGTATATCAAACTGAACGCCTATTTGCGTTCGGGTGGGATGATCCTGTTTGATACGCGCGATGCGGATATTGCCGGTTTCGGCGCATCCAGTCCGAATGGCCGCAAGTTGCAGCAACTGGCCGGACCGTTGAATATCCCTGCATTAGAGCCGATTCCCCGCGATCACGTCCTGACCAGAACATTCTATTTGCTCCAGGATTTCCCGGGCCGCTATTCCGGCGCAGAAGTCTGGGTCGAAGCTGCACCCGGGGATGCAGAACAGATCGAAGGGATGCCTTTCCGAAACCTCAATGACAACGTGACACCGGTGGTTATCGGCGGCAATGACTGGGCCGGGGCCTGGGCCGTGGATCGCAACGGCCAGGCCCTTTTGCCTGTCGGTCGTGGGTATGCCGGGGAACGGCAACGCGAACTGGCCAATCGTTTTGGCGTCAATCTGGTGATGCACGTGCTGACCGGGAATTACAAATCCGATCAGGTCCACGTGCCCGCTCTTTTGGACAGGTTGGGACAATGACCGGAACCGTCATATTCGACCCTCTGATCCCGTGGCCGCTTTTGGCTGCTGTGGGGGCGATTGCCGCTGTCGGAGTAGCTCTGGCCTTGTGGCGCGGCTTGTCGGGCTGGGCCCTGCGGGGATTGGCGGCCCTGGTTGTCATCGCGGCACTGTCCGGTCCGGTCTATCAAGTCGAGGACCGCGCGCCGCTGACGGATATCGTTTTGATGATCGAGGATGAAAGCGCCAGCCAGTCACTTTCGGACCGGGGCGAACAAACGGCGCAGGCCGCCGAAGACCTGGCCGCCGAGATCGAGGCGCGGGACAATACGGAACTGCGCCGCATTCGGGTCGGCGACGGTGACGGGGATGAGGGCACGCAGGTCATGGCCGCCCTGAATGAGGCCCTGGCCGAGGAACCGCGTGCGCGCATCGCAGGCATTCTGGTGGTATCGGACGGGATCGTGCACGATGCCGATCAGGCCCCGGAATTGCCGGCGCCGATGCATCTGCTGCAAACCGGGCGTGCGGACGACTGGGATCGCAGGCTTATCGTCCGAAATGCGCCTGCTTTTGCCATCATCGGTGAATCGGTGACTTTGACCCTGCGGGTTGAGGACAGCGGAGCAGCCCCCGCGGGTGCCGCGACAGCGCCGTTGGAGATTTCCGTGGATGGTGGTGAGCCTCAGCAACTGAGTATTCCAATCGGTCGGGATGTCGAACTGCCTGTCACCCTGCCTCATGGCGGGCGCAACGTGATCCAGTTTTCCGTGCCCCTGGCCGAAGGCGAGTTGACCGACCGCAACAACACCGCGCTGATCCAGATGAACGGCGTTCGGGATCGCCTGCGCGTTCTGCTGGTCTCGGGTGAACCTCATCCGGGCGGGCGCACATGGCGCAACCTGCTGAAATCCGACAGCTCGGTCGATCTGGTGCATTTCACCATCCTGCGCCCGCCCGAGAAGCAAGACGGCGTGCCGGTGGACGAATTGTCTTTGATCGCCTTCCCGACCCGCGAGTTGTTTCTGGAAAAGATCAACGATTTCGATCTGATCATATTCGACCGCTACAAGCGGCGCGGCATCCTGCCTGCGATCTATCTGGACAACGTCACCAGTTATATCAATGACGGCGGCGCGGTTCTGATTGCGGCCGGTCCCGATTTCGCCGGAGCTGACAGCATTTTCCGGTCGCCGCTGGCGCCGATCCTGCCGGCGCAACCTTCCGCGCGTGTCTTCGAGGAACGCTTTGTTCCGAAGGTCAGCGAGTTGGGTCAGCGCCATCCGGTGACAACAAATCTTGGCGATTCCGAGGATTGGGGGGCCTGGTTGCGCCAGATCGATGTGAACCATCGCTCGGGCGAGGTTCTGATGACGGGCATTGACGAACGCCCCCTGCTGGTTCTGGACCGGGTGGGCGAAGGGCGTGTTGCGATGCTGGCATCGGACCATGCCTGGCTGTGGAGCCGTGGCTTTGAAGGTGGTGGCCCGCAACTGGAGCTTTTGCGCCGGCTGGCCCATTGGATGATGAAGGAACCCGAACTCGAGGAAGAGGCGCTGTGGGCCGAAGCCAACGGCCAATCCATGCGCATCATTCGACAGACGCTTGGGGATGATGTGGGCCCGGTGACTGTGACGCGCCCGAACGGCGAAACGCTGGAAATCACTTTGCAAGAGGTCTCTCCGGGGCGGTTCGAAGCGCAATACTATGGGCCCGAGATTGGTCTTTACCGTTTGCAGGAAGGTGACCACATGGCCGTGATCGGGCTTGGTCCCGCCGCGCCGAAGGAGTTTGAACGCACTATCGCAACGGGGGATGTTCTTGAACCGGTTCTGGCCGGCATGCGGGGCGGCGTGATCCGGGTGGAAGATGGATTACCGTCGATCCGCAACGTGCGCGCCGGGCGTCCGGCGGCTGGTCGGGGCTGGATCGGTCTGACCCCGCGCGATGCCTACGAGACACGGGATGTTACCCAGGCGGGTCTGCTGCCACCTTGGCTGGTTTTGCTGTTGGCAGGAGGTTTCCTGTTGGGCGGTTGGCTGCGCGAGGGGCGGCGCTAATCGATCCTGATTGACGCCCTGTCGGATTGACCTTGCGCATCCACCACGACAAGTGAGGTGAAGCCGGTCCCCGGATTGGGGATTTCGAACTCTCGTCGCCGCTGCCCGGTCAGCACCGGCACGCCATCTGCCAGTACGGAAAACGGCCCGACGCCGCCACGCAGTTTGACCGTCAGAGGTGCTCCTGACGTCTCTAACACGGCGTTATCGGGCGGGAACAGCAGGTCCGGCGCCGAGGGATCATCCTTGAAAGCGGTCGTGCGGGGGCGAAATCGCTGCAACGGCTGAGGCAATTGGGCCGCGCCGACAAGCAGGGTCGAAGGCGGCGGCGGGCGCAGGGGCGTGAGGTCGGGTTTCAACAGGTTGAAAGCCTCGGCCAACAGAGGTGCGGCAAGGTCGCCCCCGAATGCACCGGGAACAGGCGTTCCATCGGCGCGACCCAGCCAGACCCCTATGACGTGCTGCCCGTCAAAGCCGATGGCCCAGGCATCGCGGTGGCCATAGGACGTGCCGGTCTTGTAGGCCAGCGACCCTGTTGCACCGCCTGCCGGTGGCGCAAGCCCGGCCAGAATGTCCGAAACCTGCCACGCCGAAGTTTCCGACAGAACGCGCCGGGTGCGCTGGGCGTCTGCCAGAACGTCATGATGCAGGATCGGGCCTGTGCCGCCAGCTGCCAGAGTGGCGTAAAGCTGCACCAGATCGTGCAGGCTCAACCCCACGCCACCTAAAGAAATCGCCAATCCGGGTGTTGCGCCATTCAGACGTGGCTCTGACCCGGCCAACCGCAAAGCCGTCATCAACCGAGTGGGCCCCAGCTCATTCGTCAGGCGCACGACGGGGATGTTCAGCGACAGCTGTAGGGCGTCCCGCACCCGGACATCGCCACGGAAGGCGCCGTCGAAATTGCGCGGTGCGTATCGGCCAAACATCACGGGGCTGTCGCTGATCAGGGTCTCGGGATGGGCCAGCCCCTGATCGAAGGCCAGCCCGTAGACCAGAGGTTTCAGGGTCGATCCGGGCGACCGTACGGCCCGGGTCATATCCACGAACCCCTGACGGGCATCTTGGTACCCGGCAGATCCGACCGATGCCAGAACCTCGCCGCTGTGATGGTCGGCCACGATCAGAGCCCCGGAAACGCGTGGTCCGACGCGGGTGGCGGCCTGGGCCACCAAGATTTCCAGCCGGGCCTGCAATCCGGCATCCAGGGTCAGATCGAAGGTCTGGATTGCGGGTGCTTGCCGCCTTGCGCGGTCAGTCAGATGGGGTGCAAAGCGCGGAAACGGATTCATCCGATCCGGAAGGGGTTCGGTCATGGCCGCACGCGCTTGGGCATCGGTCAGGACGGTGTGGCGCACCAGCCTGTTCAGAACCCGGTCGCGGGCCTGTCGGGCAGCCTCTGGCTTGCGATCCGGGCGCCGGGCCTCGGGGGATTGCGGCAATGCAACCAACAGGGCGCTTTGTGAGGGGGTCAACCGCGTGGCGTCCTTTCCAAACCACGCGCGGGCGCCGGCACGGAGCCCTTCCAGATTGCCACCATAGGGGGCATGGGTCAGATAAAGGGTCAGGATTTGCTGTTTGCTCAGACGCCGCTCCAACGCCAATGCGACTCGGATCTGGCGAAATTTCCCGCTCCAGCGCCCGGTTGGGCCATCTTCGATCAACCGCGCCACCTGCATGGTCAGAGTGGACCCGCCCGACACGTTGCGCCCGTTCCACAGGCTTTGCCCCGCAGCCCGCAGCATCGCGATGAGGTCCACCCCGGCGTGGGTCCAGAACCGTTTGTCCTCGTACCGGATCAGCATAGCGATGAAATCCGGGTCAACTGCGCCGGGCCGCAGCCTCCAGATGCCATCCTCGACTGGAAACGCACGCAGAAGGTCGCCATTCCGGTCCCGCATCTCGACCGAAGTTTCAGCCAGAACGGAAGGCAGGGTTGTGGCATCGACCCAGCGGTCAACTCCATCCCGTGCCAGCGCCGTCAGATAGAGTGCTCCGGCCAGCGCAAACAAGAGCCGAGACCGCTTAGGCATGACGACCACCCAAACAAGGGTATGGCGCAAGGCCGGTCACTGGATCGCGACCCGTCCGGTAGATGTCCGCGCCCGGTTCTGCGGGCGGTACATGTCCTCGACCGAGGCCGCCGGATGATGGAACACGCCAGGTGTCACGGCGCGCGCCACGTAGGCCAGCGTCACGGTTTCACGACCGGACAAATCAACGGCGGCCAGGAACCGGTCCGAGCGGAACTCGGTATGGGTGGCGTCGGACAGGTCCAGCCAGTCCAGCGATCGGACATCGCCCGAGCGCAGCAGGCTTGGGTTGTCAATCTCGATCCCGGCGGCCAGTGGATCGTTCACCATCAGCCGCGCGCCGCCGTTTTCGAACGGTGTAACTTGCAGTACGGTGACGAACCGATCACCCACGGCAAAGCTGTCTGAATCGATCAGATCGCCATCCATCGAGTAATACCGCCGTTCGATTGCATAGCCGGTGCCGCCTGCCTCGGGCGGAACCTCCGGGATGCCTGTGACCGTCAAGGTGATATCCGTCGCCTGATCGTCGGCGGCCGTGATGTTGATCTCGTCCGCCTGTCCGGATTGCAGAACTTTCACGAACGGACCGGAAACCGGCGCCCCGTTGACCATCAAGCCCGACCCCGTTGGGTCAGACACAAGCGCGTGCGCCGCCAGCAATGACCACGTGGCCTCCTGCGTGGACAGCGGCGTGCGGCCCGTGCTCACCCGTTGGATCAAAGCATCGCGGTCGATCGCCTCGCTGCCCGCGTCCACGGCAAGGCTCAACAAGCCCGCTGCATCCCGCAGGTGGGTGCCGTAGTCAGCGCGCCAGACGTTCTGTTGCTGGTTCTGTTGCCGATCCAGCATCCGCGCGGCACGGTTGAACATCGCATCCGCGCGGGTCTGGTCGCCGTAAGAGGCCAGAGCTGCGCCCAGTTGCGCCGCCGCCAGAGGGGTGTCGAAGGCATCCCCTTTGACATCCGCGTAATAACGCAGATCGCCCATCGAGGCCGCGCCTTCCCGCGCAAGAACCATCAGGGCATAGGCGATGTCCTGACCGCCTTCGTCGAAATCAGGCGCGTAATTGACCCTGTTCCGAAGATTGTCCATCGCCTGAGCAAACGCCCGGTCCGGCACGGGATGCCCCTGAATGCGGGCACGGGACAGGAAATCGGTCGCATAGGCGTCCAGCCAGAAATCCCCGCTGACTGCGCGCCACAGGCCAAAGGCGCCGTTTGCGGCCTGACGGGTCAGGATGCTGCGGATCGAATCGGCGATGCGTTGATCCACACCCGGGCCATCCCCCAGCCCCGTGGCTTGCGCAACGGATGACAGGTACAGCAACGGCAGCGCTTTGCTGGTGATCTGTTCGGTGCAGCCATAGGGGTAATGGTTCAGCTGATCCAGCAGACCGGGCGTGTCGAATTTGGCCAACGCTCCGGCGGACAGGATGGCCTTGGCCGAACCCGGCTGGAACCCGTCAAACACATCCTGCGAAAACAGGAAGCTATCGCCTGCGCCCAATGCAAAACGCCGCGTCTGTGCAATCACCGGGTCATTGGCCTGCACCGGCATGCGCAGGGTTTGCGACAGGTCGCGCCCATCAGGTGTGGTGATCGATACGCTGATTTCAGGATCGCCGATGGCGCTGGCCGTGATCGGGATGTCGAAAACCGCCTTGCCACCGTCCTCCAGCACAAAGCTGGCCGGTGCCGCGCCCAGTTCCAAACCATCGGAGGCGGTCAGGCCAAGTGCCATTTCTCCGGATGTGCCATCCGCATGGACGATCTCAAGACGCATCCGGCTTTGATCGCCCGGGGCAAGAAAGCGCGGAAGGCTGGCGGTGACGACCACCGGGTCGCGGACGATCATATCAGCTTCGGCCTGACCGACGGCTTTGCGCGACCACGCGACGGCCATCAGCCGGACGGTTCCGTTGAAGGCAGGAAGGGGAATGTCGACCTCAACCTCTCCATCTGCGCCGATCTCGACCGGGCCACTGAACACGGCCATCAGGTCTTGTGTCGGTGGCGGAGACTGGCGACGCATCCCGCTGTCATTGTCGCCGCCCGAGCGCACTGTGCCCATGGCTCCGTTCATGCCGTCGATCAGTCGCCCGTAGACATCCCGCAGATCAACACCCAGACGGCGCTGCCCGAAATAGTATCCTTGCGGGTCCGGGCTTTTGAACCCGGTGAGGTTCAGAATGCCCAGGTCGACGGCGGCCAGCGTCAGCCAGACCGGGTCACCGTCCAAGATTTTTTCGACCCTGATACGTGCTTTTTGCGTCTGACGCGGTGCGGAGACCTCGGGCACATCGACAGTTACGGACAGTCTGCGGTCCCCTGGATCGATGCTGGCATGAGCCACGCCCATCGCCCGCGCCGGGTTCCGACCAGCTACAACATCCATTGGGCGGATCACGGTTGCGGTGACATAAGCCCCGGCGCCCCAATCCTGGGTCACCTCAATCGGGATCAGGGTTTCCCCTTTGGGCACCTCCACGATCTGGCGATGGATCAGACGATTCGAAAGGACTTCGATCTGAGCGACACCGGCCATGCGGGGCACGATCCGCAACTGCGCCGTATCCCCGATGCGATAACTGTCGCGATCCAACGACATTTCAAGCCGGTCCGGCGTGGTCGATGCATCGGCGGCCTGATACCAGCCCGCATAGAAATCGACGGCGGTTTCGGTATATGTTCCGTCAACTCGCTGCACCACCAGTTCATAGCGCCCCCATTCCACCGGTTGGGTCAGTGTCAGAGGGTCAGAGGAGACGTCCACTTCGCCGGTGGCGACACGGCTGCGGCGCGTTGTCGGTTCCCAGTTCCAGTCGCCGTGAAGCTGGTACCACTGATAGCGCGTTTCTATCTTGTTCAGCGTCCAGCGGAGACGCATCGGAATGGGCGTCAGCTCAGGAGACAGGCCAACGATCTCGAACGCAGCCTCGGTGCCTTCCGGGATGACTTCGTCGAACAGGGGTTTGACACCAATAACAGGCTGCGGCGGCAGGACGGGCGCGGTCAGGCGACGCTCGACCGGGCGGCCCGAGCCATCGGCCAGCCGGGTGATGATTTCGGCCTCGATTGGCTTTCCTTCAGTCTCTAACACAGGAATTTTGACCGCCACGGTCGCGTGCCCCGTCGCGTCTGTGCGCGTGTCTCCGAAATATGTGCTCCTGATCGAGGTTTCTGCATCATAGCGACCAAAGCGATATCCGTCGTAGCCCGGGACTGTGTCCGCCGGGCGTGCGATGACCTGCCCGTCGATGCTCAGGTCCGACCCCGGCGCTCCAAACAGATAGCGCGCGTCGATCGAGAGCGGTGGGCTGTCGCCGGGGCGCAAGGGTGCGTCGGGCAGGGTCAGTTCGAAATCGATCCGTTCGGGCAGGAAATCCTCGACAAGAACAGTCTGACGCGCCAGCGCATCGCCTTTTGGATCGGATTTGATTTCAATTTTCCATGCGCCGCGCGGTACGTCTGCGGCCACGGGCAGGGCAAAGACATGGCCCCCGGCAACACCGCCATCCGAGACAGACCGGCGGTATTCCACCCCGTCCGGGCGATACAGGATCGCCGTCAGAGGCAGGCCCTCGATGGCCTGCGCCTTGCCATCGCGGGACAGGGCGGTGACATGGATCACTTCGCCGGCCCTATAGGCACCTCGGTCGGTGGTCAGAAAGACATCGACCGGCCCCGCCGGTGCGCGCCCTTCAACGCCGCGATCCGACAGGTCAAAGGCAGGATCGATCAGCGAGAGAAAGCTGAAATCCCTATCATCGATTGCCGCCGTCACCAGAGCAGGCGCGCTGGCCCCTTTGCCGCGTGTCAGGCCCGGATCGAACCTTGCATAGCCGGTTTCATCGGTCTGTGCCGATGCGATGACAGCATTCGCCCCTGAGACCAGCGAAACTTCGACACCCTCGCGCGGTGCCGCATCGCTTAGCCCGCGCACGGTCACGTGCAGCCCGTCAGTGCCCAAGGCGGTGCTGATCCCCAGATCAGAAAGCACAAACCATTGCGTTGCGCCGGGATCGTCATAGGGATCGGCCTCCGGAACCCGGGCGGTCAATGCATAGATACCCGCAGGTTGATCCGAGATCGCTTCGGCCATGGGAAGACGTGCCGTCATGGTTTGGTTCAACTGGTTTGAAACCTCGGCAGTACCCGTCCAGATGTCTTGGGCAATCTGGTCCGAGAATTCTTCCTCCTGCCATTCGCTGAGCGGGCGGCCGAAAAAGTCCTGTTGCACGGCCCGCAACAGGTTCCGGTCGCTGACCCGCCGCAGGGTCAGGTCAAGTTCGGTGACATTGACCGTTTCGACGGGCAAGGCTGCGTCGGCAGATTTCGGAAGGACATAGCTGCGTCCGGGAAACCGAACCGAAGGCGTCCGGTCGCGTACATAATGGGTCAGTTCGATGCTGCGATTCAGTGCTTCGCCCGAGGCGGCAGGCAAGCCTTCGCGCAGCGTCAGGCGATAACGCTGGCCATGCGCGACCCCATCGATGCAAAGCTGGCTGTCTTCGGCCTGCACGACCAGCCCGTCGGCGTCACGTTGAACGAAGGGATCATAGTCAACCCCGGCCTTGACCAGTGATTCCGAGAATTCGATACAGATCCTGGGGGCTGCCGCATCGCTTTCGACCGAGCTGTCGACCACGCGGAAACCGTATTTGCCGATCGCTTTGTCCAATGCGGTCAGCACGTCTTCGCGCGGCTGCACCTGCTCGGCCAACCGAAGAACGGGAATCATGTCGCGCCCGCGCTCAACCTCTTCCAGGGCGTCCGCAAGGGTCACCAGGGCAGCGATCTGGGTGCCGGGGGTTTCGGCGCGCAGATAGCCATTGATCGACGCATTCAGCGCGCGGTTGCGCAGGTCGCGCCGCTCGTTCCAACCCGAAGGGTTCATGGCCAGCAGCAGGCGCGCATATTCCACCCAAACATCCGCGCTGTCGCTGAGCGATACGGCGACACCGGTCCACTGCATCGCTTGTGCGACACTGCCCGCGTCGCGCGCCGCATCCAGTACGGCCCGCAGATCATACCCCCCTGCCGGGTGCAGGAATCCCAAATCACGGGCTTGTTTTCTTGCGTGCCCCAGATCGTCAGAACTCAGGACGCTCAGCGCTTGTGCGCGCGTTTTTTCCAAGGTTAGGGTCTGTTCGCTGCTTGGCACCTTTTGCGCGGACAATGCGCCTTGATACGCCTCTTGTCGGTTCACGCCACTTTTGGGAAAGCAGGCATCGGATCGAGTGTTGTAGGTGAACGCCGTACATTGCGCGTTGGCCGAGCAGGCCTGAATACAGGACTTCAGATCGGTGTCAAACAACGGATCCAGATCCGACCCGTAAAAATCCGTGTCCCGAGAGGTGACATAGCGGAACTCGGGCACCGCACTCTGCGCCAGAACGGCAGTGGGAAGGATCAGAAGGCAAATTGTGTAAGTTATTGAAATAAAAACAAAGCGGTGCATCGTGCTCTCCTCTTTGCGCTCAACCTTGCATGGCGCGCGCCTGTAGCGCAACGGCTTAAGTAGTTTTTCATTCTCTGTCGCGATGCTGAGATCCGAACGTCCCGGAATCGATCAAAATGAGTCTTGCAAACAAACTGGCACAGGAACGGCGTGCGCGTCTGGCAGCCGAACGAATGCTTGCCTTGAAACAGGCCGAACTTTCGGCCGCCAATCGCAAACTGGGCCAACACGCCATGGCGTTGACCAGGCGCATTGGTGAAACTCAGGCCGAAGTTGAAACTGTTCGCGGCGAAAACGAAAAGGTCAAATCCGATCTCACCGTCGCTCATGCCAAGATCGAGATTGCCGAACGCCGCCTCTGGCATTCGATCCAGACCATTCAAGACGGGTTTGCATTCTTTGACGGCGACAGCAGGCTCATCAGCGCAAACGCTGCATATCTCAGCGTGTTTGAAGGGCTGGATGAGGTGGTGCCAGGGATTTCCTACCAGCGCATTCTGCAATTGCTGACCACCGAAGGAATTGTCGATACCGGTGACGAAACTGCCGAGGAATGGCAGGCCAGAATGCAGGCACGCTGGAATCGGGCCAATCCACCTCCGATCGTCATGCAACTGTGGAACGGTCACTACATCCGCCTGATCGATCAGCGTGGCAGCGGCGGTGACGTGGTCAGCCTGGCGCTCAACATCACCGCGTCGGTCCGGCACGAAACAGAACTGAAGGCTGCCCGCGAACGGGCGGAAGCAGCCAACAGGGCCAAATCAGCCTTTCTCGCCAATATGAGCCATGAAATCCGCACGCCGATGAATGGTATCGTGGGTATGGCCGAACTGCTTGATGAATCTCCGCTGGACGAAGAACAGCGGCTCTATGTCAACACGATCCGCAATTCGGGTGAGGCATTGTTGGTCATCATCAACGACGTGCTTGATTACTCCAAGATCGAGGCGGACAAACTGGTTCTGCACCCTGAACCCTTCGATCTGGAGCGCTGCATTCTTGAAATCGCGATGCTGTTGCAGCCAAGCGTGCGTGACAAGGGGCTCACGTTGCTTGTGGATTACGACCTGTTCCTGCCCACCCTTTTCGTGGGCGATCCGGGCCGAATACGGCAGGTTCTGACCAATCTGGTCGGCAACGCAGTCAAATTCACCACGGAAGGGCATGTCCTGGTCCGTGTGACAGGCGTTCCGCATGCCCAGGCTCAGACATGCGACATCCATGTTGCCATCGAAGATACCGGCATCGGTATCGATGCGGACAAGATCAACCACGTTTTTGGTGAGTTCAATCAGGTCGAAGACGAACGCAATCGCCAATTTGAAGGTACCGGATTGGGTCTTGCCATCAGCAGGCGCCTGATCACCATGATGGGCGGTTCGGTCTGGGTCGAAAGCGAACCGGGTCAGGGGTCCTGTTTCGGGTTCAGGGTGTCGCTGCCCACGGCAGAAGGCCCACAGCCCGAACCTCCGAAACTGGCGGATTGCGTGAAACACGTCATGGTGGTCGAGGATCTGGCCGTAAACCGTGCCATCTTGGCGAAACAACTTGGCCGTTTAGGAGCCGAAGTGACGGTTTGCGCATCAGCGGCCGAGGCGCTGGCAGAAATGCATGACGCGATTGAACTTGTCCTGTGCGATCATGATCTGCCGGATATGGATGGCTTGGATCTTGCCGTCACCCTCAAAGACCGTGGGTGGGGCGACGCTTCGGTCATCGTGATGTCTGCAAATCCATCTCTGATCCACACGCACCCAGCCCGCGAACTGATCGACGGTGTGTTGCAGAAGCCGATCCCCAGGGCCGAGTTGTATTCCAGGCTCGTGGCTCTCAAGGACACCCCGCCGCCAGAACGTCGTTCGACGCAGCGAAAACCCGTTGCTGACGGCCGAGAAACCAAGGTCTTGGAAACAAGGCGCATGAAGGTACTTGCGGCCGAGGACAATCTTACCAACCAGCTGATCCTGAAAAAGATGGTCAAAGACCTGCATATAGATCTGCGATTTGCGTCCAATGGAATAGAAGCCGTCGAGATCTTTCAGGAATTTGACCCGGACTTGATCTTCATGGATATATCGATGCCAAAAATGGACGGCAAACAGGCCACTGCTGAAATCCGCAGGCTTGAGGTCGAAACAGGGCGTCATGTCCCGATCGTCGCCTTGACGGCTCATGCAATGGCCGGTGACGATCAGGGCATCCTGTCCGCGGGGTTGGATCACTACATGACGAAACCGCTGCGCAAAAACCACATTCATCAAATGATCCTGCAACACCAACCAGATGGCGTAAGCGAAGTCATGGACAATCACCTCGCCCAGGAACACGCACCCATGTGTGACCGCAAACAGGATCCCACTTCATCTGGCTGAAAATATCCCGGGGAGCGCGAGGGGCTGGCCCCTCGCCCGGACCCTCGGCCCAAAACCGTGGAGGGAAGCATCGATCAGGCTGTCACGGTTTCAGGCCGAATAAGGTCGAACAAAGACAGGTTTGTCCTTTTCCGACAGGTCAGCACGATACGCGTAACCGCCCGTATCGAAATCCAGCAGGGCATCGGGGTCGGTCAGGCGGTGCTGAATGACATATCGCGCCATTGCGCCACGCGCCTTTTTGGCAAAGAAACTCACGATCTTCGGTGTGCCGTTCCTGTCTTCCATGAACACCGGCGAGATGACGCGCAATTTCAGCGCGTTCGGGTCCACGGCGCCGAAATACTCCTGACTGGCGCAGTTGATCAGAACGTCGCTGCCGATCATGTTGCCTTGTGCGTTCAGAGCTTTGCTCAGCTGGTCGCGCCAAAACTCGTAAAGGTTCTTGCCGCGCCGTGTTTTCAGCTTGCTGCCCATTTCCAGCCTGTAAGGCTGTATCGCATCCAGTGGCCGCAACACACCATAGAGACCGGAGAGGATGCGCAGATGATCCTGTGCCCATGCCAGTTCGTCAGGATCGAGCGAAGCTGCTTCCAGACCCTGATAGGTGTCCCCCGCAAAGGCCAGCGCGGCCGGGCGCGTTGCATCGGCGTCTGGCATGTCGGAAAAAGCACGATAGCGATCGCGGTTCAGGCGCGCCAGATCATCGCTCAGACCCATCAGCTTTTTCAGATCGCCAAGGGTCAGATTGCGCGCGGTTTTGGACAGTCTGATCGCATCATCCTGAAAATCGGGCTGTGTGACTTCAACATCCCGCTCTGTCCAGTCCAGCCGTTTGGCCGGGGAAATCACCACCAGCATACCTGCCCTCTTTCCTTACCTGTCCCGGTGTATCTAGCCCGCCTCACGCAGCACGTCCAGAAAGGCGGTGCCGAACCTTTCGTGACGCCGGTCTCCCAGCACCTGTTCAAGCCCGCGCAGGTCATCTGGGCGCATCTGTGCCACCTTTGCCAGTTGCGAGGCCGAGCAGGTCAGAGGCTTGTCTATCCCGTCGGGACCGCGGGACAATTGGGACTGTACTTCCAGCAAGCGGTCATAGATGTCGCCCTGATCGCGACCGGCCAGCTTGCGGCGCGCCGGGTGCAACGCCTGGGCCTCGCCCGCGATCACTTCAAGGAAGGTGTCGCCATACCGTTCCAGCTTCTTGGCGCCGACGCCGCCAATCCGGGCCATCTCGTCCAGCGTCATGGGGCGCTTTTCCGCCATTTCGATCAGGGTGCGATCCGGAAAAATGACATAGGCCGGGACCCGGGCGGATTCTGCCAAAGCGCGTCTTTTGGCCTTGAGAGCCGACAGCAAGGGCGCATCTTCATCGGACACCATGGCTTTCACGGCGGGGCGACGGGTTGCCTTGCGCAGGGCGTCCTTGCGCAGATTGATCTTTGCCTCGCCCTTGAGAATAGGTTTGGCGGCCTCGGTCATGCGCAAGGCCCCGTGGCGTTCGGGGTCGGGGCGCACCAGATCGTGCCCCATCATCTGGCGGAATATCGCCTGCCATTGCGCGCGCGACCAGTCCTTGCCGATGCCCCAGGTGGACAGGCCATCATGACGACGGGCGCGGATCTTGTCGGTCTCGTTCCCCAGAAGGATGTCGATCAGATGACCGCTGCCAAACCATTCCTCGGTGCGAAGAATCGCGGACAAGGCCATTCGGACAGGTGTTGTGCCATCAAATACTTCGGGCGGTGTATCGCACAGGTCGCATGTGCCGCAGGGTGCGGCCTGTTCCCCGAAATAGCCCAGCAGGGTCTGGCGGCGGCATTCCAGCGCCTCGGCCAACCCCAGCAGCGCGTTCAGCCGCGCATGATCCGCCATCCGGCGTTCGGGTGGCGCCAGCCCCTCGTCAATCTGGGACCGCCGCAAACGTATATCGTCGGGGCCGAACAGGGTCAGGGTCTCGGCCGGCCCGCCATCGCGGCCGGCGCGGCCGATCTCCTGGTAATAAGCCTCGATCGATTTCGGCAGGTCCGCATGGGCGACCCAGCGAATGTCGGGCTTGTCGATGCCCATGCCAAAAGCCACGGTGGCCACCACGATCAGCCCGTCCTCGCGCGCGAAACGGGTTTCGACGATGCGGCGGTCCTCGGCCTCCATCCCGCCGTGATAGTGGCAGGCGCAGTGGCCCTGTTCGCGCAGCGCCTGCGCCAGAACTTCGGTCTTGTTGCGGGTGCCGCAATAAATGATGCCCGACTGGCCTCGGCGGGCGTCCGCGAAATCCAGGATCTGCCTGCGCGGACTGTCCTTGGCGGCAAAGGCCAGGTGGATATTCGGCCGGTCGAAGCCCCGCAGAAACTTGCGCGGGGGTGTGCCGTCGAACAGTTTCTCGACGATTTCGTCCTGTGTTTCCGCATCCGCCGTGGCGGTGAAGGCGGCCAACGGCACGTTCAGCGCGCGCCGCAGCTCTCCGATCCGTAAATAATCAGGGCGGAAATCATGGCCCCACTGGCTAACGCAATGGGCCTCGTCCACCGCGATCAGGCTGACATTGATCCGCCGCAACACGCCCAGTGCCGACCCGGCGGCCAGCCGTTCGGGCGCCATGTAAAGCAGTTTCAGCCGCCCGGCTTCGAGCGCCGCCCACACGGCATCTGTTTCCTCGGGGGTGTTGCCCGAGGTCAGCGCGCCGGCTTCGACCCCGGCTTCTTGCAGCCCCCGCACCTGATCGCGCATCAGGGCGATCAGCGGCGAGATCACCACCGTCACCCCGTCGCGCAGCAGGGCAGGCAGTTGATAACACAGGGATTTTCCGCCGCCCGTGGGCATGATGGCCAGCACGTTCTGGCCGGCGGTTACGGCATCTACGATCTCTTCCTGCCCGGGGCGGAATTCATCGAATCCAAAGACATCTCGCAGCAGAGGCGCGGCGTCGAACATGTGCGGGGGTGCCCTGTTTCAAGATTTGACTGCTCTTGAAAGGACAATCACACAGTCGGAATCGGGGAACAAGAGGTCAGTAGAAATAGACCGCGTTGTTGATCAGGATGATCCGCAGCGCATAGACCCCGATCAGCACCACCAGCGGCGTCAGGTCCAGACCGCCCATATTGGGCAGGATACGCCGGATCGGGCCATAAATAGGCTCTAACAGGCGGTTCAGCCCGTACCAGATTTGCGCGACCAGCTGTTGGTGCAGGTTGAGCACCTGAAAGTTGATCAGCCAGCTCATGATCACATGGGCCAGGATGATGAACCAGACAATGTCCAGGATCAGCAGCAGGATTTGGATCAGCGACAGCATGGGTTCTCCGTATTCTTGTTGGCCGAGACCTAAGCACCATAGCGACAAAGAGCAAGTGTCTGGCACTCAACGCTTGCGATTTGAATTAAAGCCCAGTCATATAATCGCAACGATAAACAGGGGCAGAGATGGCAGAAATATCCAAGCGCAGGCGCATCTGGGGCTGGTGGTTCTTTGACTGGGCCAGCCAGCCCTATCACACCCTTCTGGTCACCTTTGTCTTTGGCCCCTACTTCGCAGGCGTCGCCGCCGGGTATTTCACCACTGAAGGGCTGGATGCGCAGGCGGCTGCGGCGCGCGCGCAGACTGTTTGGGCGAACTGTCTGACGATCACCGGGTTGATCATCGCTTTTGGTGCGCCGCTGCTGGGGGCGATGGCGGATGTCTCGGGGCGGCGCATCCCGTGGATATTTGCCTTTTCGGTCATGTATGCGGTCGGGTCTGCGGCACTTTGGTACACGATGCCCGATGGCTCGAACATGTGGCTGATGCTGTCGGCTTTTGGTTTCGGCTTCGTCGGCGCGGAATATGCGCTGATCTTCATCAACTCGCAGCTACCCGATCTGGGTGATGACAGCGAAGTGGGAGAGATCTCGGGCTCTGGCTTTGCCTTTGGCTATTTTGGAGGGCTGATTTCGCTGGCGATCATGCTGGCGCTGTTTGTGGAACAGCCAAACGGCAAAACCCTGATCGGGATGGTGCCCGCCTTTGGTCTGGATGCCGCCACCCGGGAAGGCACGCGTTTTGTCGGCCCCTTTACGGCAATCTGGTTCATTCTGTTCATGGTGCCGTACTTCCTGTGGGTCCGCGATGATGCGGCGACAGAAAGGAAAGGAAGCGTGGGTGAGGCGCTGCGCCTGTTGTCGAAATCAGTGTCTAACTTGCGCTATCGCGTTAGTCTGGCCAGTTATCTCGGTTCGTCCATGTTCTATCGCGACGCACTGAACGGGCTGTACAGTTTTGGTGGTGTCTATGCGCGGCTGGTGTTGGAATGGGATCTGATCAAGATCGGAGTATTCGGGATCGTCAGCGTTCTCGCTTCGGCCGTTTTTGCGTGGATCGGGGGGAAGGCAGACAAGAAATACGGCCCGAAACCAGTGATATTGGTGGCGATCTGGGTATTGATTTTTGTCTGCGTCACAGTGGTGTCGATGGACCGGACGCAGATCTACGGCATCGGCCTGCCTGACGGATCCAACCTGCCTGACCTGGTCTTCTTTGGCTGTGGTGTGCTGATCGGTGGCATGGGAGGCATTCTGCAATCGGCCAGCCGTTCGATGATGGTGCGCCACACCGACCCCGAAACCCCGGTCGAAAGCTTTGGTCTTTATGGTCTGTCGGGGCGCGCGACCGCTTTTGCGGCCCCGTTGTTGATCGGGATTGCAACAACCGCGACCGGCAGTGCGCGTCTGGGGGTGTCACCAATCATTCTGTTGTTTATTCTGGGTCTATTCCTGATGCGCTGGGTCAGACCTGAAGGGGATCAGAGCAGATGATTTTACTACGTTTTTTGGCACTACTGGTAATAACCGCGCTGGCGCATACGGCATCGGCGCAGCCCTTGGCAAAGCAGTTGTTCGGGGCACAGAAGGTAAGCTCGCAACAAAAAGCGGCTGCGTTCGGCAGTTATTCGCGCGGATGTGCGGCCGGATCGGTGCAATTGCCGGAAACCGGTCCAACATGGCAGGCAATGCGGCTGTCGCGCAATCGCAACTGGGGGCACCCCGAAGCGATCGATTACGTGCAGGACCTCAGCCGGTTCGCGGCGAAACAGCCGGGTTGGAACGGTCTCTATATCGGGGATATCAGCCAGCCGCGGGGCGGGCCAATGACTTCGGGCCACCGCTCGCACCAGCTGGGGTTGGATATCGATATCTGGATGCTTCCGGGTGACAACATGCGCCTGTCGCGCAAGGCGCGCGAGAATATTTCGTCCATATCGCTGCGCCGCTCGAACGGTGCCTACGTCAACAGCAACTGGACCAAACAGCACCACGCGGTGCTGCGCGAAGCCGCCAAGGACAAGCGCGTGGCACGTATCTTCGTGTTCCCCGGGGCGAAGGTTCAGATGTGCAACGATGAAAAAGGCAACCGGGCCTACCTGCGCAAGATCAGGCCCTGGTGGGGGCATCACTACCACTTCCATGTGCGCCTGAAATGCCCAAGAGGATCAAAGGGATGCGTCAACCAGGATGCACCACCCAAGGGCGATGGCTGTGCCGAGGCGCAACAATGGGTGCGTAACATCCTGAACCCGCCGCCGCCAGACCCGAACGCGCCGGCGCCCAAGAAACGCCGGGAATATGTGCTGGCCGATTTGCCGAAACAATGCGCCTCAGTCTTGCAATCCAAGTAAGTGCGGCACTGTTTCTGGCCACGGCGGCCCCCGGAGTGGATGTAAAAACCGCCACACATCAAAGCAGTTTTGCATGGCGTGACAAGGCGGATTGGTTCGGTGGATTCTCGGCGCTGCACATTTCGGACAATGGGCAGCAGATGATGGCGCTGAGCGACCGGGCACGGTTGGTGACGGCGCGCATTGACCGTCTTGATGGCGAGATCACCGGCATTCGCATTCTGGGGCAATGGCCGGTTCTGTCCAGCAACGGGCATCGCATGTCCGGCGGCGTTGGCGATTCCGAAGGGATTGCGGCGGCCCCTGACGGTGGGTTCTATATCTCATTCGAAGGGGTGCACCGCGTCGCCCATTATCCCGCACCGGGCACGAAGGCGCGTGTATTGCCACGCCCGCGGGCATTTCAGCATCTCGCCGACAACGGGTCCTTTGAAGGTCTGGCCATCGACAGGCGCGGGCGGCTGTATACGCTGCCGGAAACGAACCGCACCTCGGGCGGAGATATTCCCGTCTATCGCTGGAATGGCCAAGCCTGGTCGACCCCATTTGTTCTGCCCCAGCGTGGTTGGTTCAAACCGGTTGCCGCTGATTTCGGTCCTGATGGGCGGTTCTACGTGTTGGAGCGAAACCTCTCGGCAATCGGCTTTCGCTCGCGCCTGCGGCGATGGGATCTGACAGGCGACGTGCCAAACGCCGAGGAAACCCTGTTCGAAACCGGAACCGGCGCCCATGACAACCTCGAAGGCTTGTCGATCTGGCGGGATGATCAGGGACGTTTGCGGGCCACGATGATCTCGGATGACAACTTTCTGGCACTGCAACGGACCGAGTTGGTCGAGTATCTGCTGCCCGATTGACACGCGGCAGATGAAGGTCTAAACGCACAGCTTGCCTTGGGACGGTCCCTTGGCCAAGTCGCCGCTACCTTGTCAAAACGGGCATCAAAAAATGCAACGCAACTATATTCCCGGCATTCTTGCCATGGCCGCCATCGTCGTGGCCTCGAACATCCTGGTCCAGTTCCTGATCTTTGATGGTCTGTTGACCTGGGGTGCCTTCACCTATCCGCTGGCCTTTCTCGTCACTGACATCATGAACCGCGTCTACGGTGTGGGCCCGGCCCGCAAGGTTGTCTTCGCGGGCTTCGTCACCGGGGTGATCTGCTCGCTGATCGGCAGCCAGATCATGCTTCAGGGCGACGGGTTCACCTATGCCGCCGTGCCGCTGCGCATCGCCGTCGCCTCGGGCACTGCGTTCCTGATCGCGCAACTGACCGACGTCACCGTGTTCAACGCCATGCGCGGCGGTCAATGGTGGCGTGCGCCGCTGGTCTCGACCCTGGTAGGTTCAGCGCTGGATACCGCGATCTTCTTCACCATCGCCTTCTCGGCCTCGGTCACCTTTTTTGGTGCCGATGCAGATGCGGCCATCAATTGGGCGTGGGAGCCCGTGCCCTTCATGCTGTCGGGCCCCGAGGCGCCCCTGTGGGTGACGCTGGCCTTTGCCGACTGGTTGGTGAAACTGTCGCTGGCCCTGATCGCGCTGATCCCGTTCAAGGTGATCGTTGCGCGACTGACCGCTGCACAGCCTGCGTAAAAAAGTGCTTTGAGAATGGCGCATCTTGTGTCACGCTTCTTTTCAACCGCAACAGATAGAAAAGGAGGTGATCCAGTGTCGAGAAAGAGATTGGAGAGAGGTGTCGGAACAACCGGGGGGACCGCCTGCTAGGGCAGCCCTTGGCCGAGCGTGCGCTCCGGCTGGTCGATTGATCTAACCGACCCGACCTCCTGAACTTTCGAAGGGCCGTCCCACCGGGGCGGCCCTTTCTGTTTTTAACCGCTCCAGCTATGGTCTTGTCCATGTTGCGCATCTCTGACGATATCACTCTGCAAGACTGGGAAATGACCGAGAGCTTCATGCGTTCCTCCGGACCTGGCGGGCAGAACGTGAACAAGGTCTCGACCGCCGTTGAACTGAGGTTCGAAGCCGCGCGCTCACCCTCGCTGCCCGATCCGGTCAAGGCGCGGCTGAAACGGCTGGCCGGGCGCCGCTGGACCAAGGATGGCGCGATCATCATTCAATGCGAAGAAACACGTTCCCAAGCCCGCAACAGGGAAATTGCGCGAACAAGGCTGGCCGAGCTGATCGGCAAGGCGCTGATCAAACCCAAGCGGCGCATCGCGACGAAACCCACCTATGGTTCGGTCAAACGCAGGCTTGCGGCGAAAAAGGCGCGGGGCGACGTCAAGGCGCTGCGCGGCAAGGTGTCCGAAGATTGATCTGGCATCTCGTCCGGGCGTTGATAGTCTGGCCTTCAAAAGGTGCAGGAGAGTAACGCCATGAGGCTGGAGGGAAAAACCGCAATCGTCACTGGCGGTGCATCCGGGTTTGGTGCGGGGATCGTAAGGAAGTTCCTGGCCGAAGGTGCGCGCGTCATGATCGCTGACATCAATGGCGATGCTGCACATGAACTCGCAACCCAGCTTGGGTCCGAGGCGGTGGCTCAGCAGGTCGATGTAGGCAAGGGCGCCTCGGTTCAGAAGATGGCGGATGCGGCTTTCTCAACCTTCGGTCATCTGGACATCCTTGTGAACAATGCCGGTGTGACCCACCTGCCAACGCCGCTGGAGGAGGTCAGCGAAGCGGATTTCGACCGTGTTTTCAACGTGAACATGAAATCCGTCTATCTGACCGCTCGCGCATTGGTTCCACCCATGAAGGCGCGCGGGGCGGGTTCAGTACTGAACGTTGCTTCAACCGCAGGCCTGTCGCCGCGCCCGAACCTGAACTGGTACAACGCTTCCAAGGGCTGGATGATCACTGCAACCAAAACGATGGCGGTCGAGCTCGCCCCGTCCGGCGTGCGGGTGAACGCGATCTGCCCGGTCGCCGGGGAAACGCCGCTATTGAAATCCTTCATGGGCGAGGATACGCCCGAAATCCGTGCCAAATTCCTGTCGACCATCCCGTTGGGCCGGTTTTCAACCCCCGAAGATATGGCCAATGCCGCCTGTTTCCTGTGTTCGGACGAGGCCAGCATGATCACCGGCGCCGCGCTCGAGGTGGACGGAGGCCGATGCATCTGATCCGTTCTTCATCTGGCCAAAAATATCCCCGCCGGAGGCAGCGCGCGCCAGCGCGCTTTCCCGCTCAACCGCCGAGGCTTGCATGATCCCCGGACCCAGAAACCTGATCACGGATGTCCCCGGCCTGAAGGTCGGCAACGCACAGGACGCAACTTTGAAATCAGGCGTCACCGTCCTGACCGGCGCGCAACCACTCCGAGCCTCGGTGCACGTGATGGGTGGCGCTCCCGGCACGCGCGAGACAGATTTGCTGGCCGCCGACAAGACCGTTGAACAGGTGGATGCGATCGTGCTTTCGGGCGGGTCGGCCTTCGGGCTAGATGCCTGTTCGGGCGTCATGGACGCGCTGCATGCCCTGGGCCGCGGGTTTCAGGTGGGTTCCGCCGTGGTGCCGATCGTGCCTGGGGCAATCCTGTTCGACCTGCTGAATGGCGGCGACAAGGCGTGGCACGAGAATCCCTATCGCGCCTTGGGCCGTGCGGCGTTCGGATCCGCGTCGGACCGGTTCGAACTCGGAACTGCAGGTGCAGGAACCGGGGCTTTGACCGCGATGCACAAAGGCGGGTTGGGTTCGGCCTCGGTTGTTTTGGACAGTGGTGTTACCGTTGGCGCATTGGTTGCGGTCAATCCGCTGGGCAGTGTCACCACGCCGGGTGACAGGCATTTCTGGGCAGCCCCCTTTGAAGTGGGCGGCGAATTCGGTGGGTTGGGGCCTGATTCCAATGCCGGACTTGGCCAACCAACGGTCAGTCGCAAAGCGCAGGTGATGCAGTCCGCGAACCCGGACAAAGCCAATACCACGATTGCCATCGTTGCGACGGATGCGGCCCTGACCAAACCGCAATGTCAGAGACTGGCCGTTGCCGCCCATGACGGTATTGCCCGCGCCATTGTACCCGCCCACACGCCGGGGGATGGTGATCTGGTATTCGGGGTCAGCACGGGCGCTCGGGGTGTCGCCACCGACACCGAACCAGGTGTCATCGGGCATGCGGCCTCGCTGTGCCTGGCGCGAGCTATTGCGCGCGCCGTGTATCTGGCGACTCCGGCCGCGGGCGATCTGTTGCCTTGCTGGTCCGAGGTACATGACAAAAGTTAAGGACATCCTATTTGTCGCAGTGGCACATTAAGCGCGCGCGGCAATCTGCGCGTTGACTCTTTTTTGCGCCGACGGTCCATTCGGTGCAGCCAATTTCTATCGGAGCAAAAGCTATGAATCGCATCCTCGCTACCGCAATCGTCGGCCTTCTGGCCCTTCCTGCTTATGCTGAAGGCGACGCTGAGGCGGGCAAGAAAACCTTCAACAAATGCAAGTCCTGCCACATGATCGCCGACCCGGCAGGCGAAGTGATCGTCAAAGGTGGCAAGACCGGCCCCAACCTCTATGGAATCGCGGGCCGCACCGCCGGTACCGTTGAGGGTTTCAAATACGGAGACAGCATCGTTGCCGCCGGTGAGAAAGGTCTGGTCTGGGACGAAACTACTTTCGTCGAGTATGCTCAGGACCCCAAGGCATTTTTGAAAACCTATCTGGATGACACATCCGCCAAATCGAAAATGACCTTCAAGCTGAAAAAGGGTGCCGAAGACGTCTATGCCTATATCGCAAGCGTGTCGGGTGAATAACACCTGATACTGTGCACCACTGCACAAGGACCAAAGGCCGCAGCCCCTGCGGCCTTTGGTGCGATTGATAACAATGTGGAACAGCGACACTTTGAAGTCAGACGGCGGATTGCCAAGCAACGCCGCAAAGCCAAGCCGGTCCGGCACCAGCTATAATCAAAATCAGGGCTCGTCAGGCGGATTGGCAGCAGGAGAGGACAGATGGGTATCATGATCCCAGCTTGGGTCGATGGTGAGTTGACCCCTGTAGACAAGCTTGAAGTTCACGAGAAGGGGCTCAGGCACAAGGCTGTGTCGGTTTTTGTCGTACGGGGCACCGAGATCCTGTTGCAGCGCCGGGCGCTGGGAAAATACCACACGCCCGGCCTTTGGGCGAACACCTGCTGCACGCATCCCGATTGGGACGAAAGCTCGTCCACCTGTGCCGTGCGCCGCCTGCGTGAAGAGCTTGGGATCACAGGTCTGTATCCCGAATACCGACACCGGCTGGAATATCACGCCGATGTCGGCAACAGCATGGTGGAAAACGAGGTTGTCGACGTCTTTCTGGCCCATGTCCGCGGCCCGCTGAAAATCGCGCCCAACCCGGATGAAGTCATGGATATCCGTTGGATCGACTATCACGATCTGTTGGCCGAGGTGAAACGCCACCCGGACCGGTTTACGCCCTGGTTGAAGATTTATCTTCACAACCACGCGGACACGATTTTTGGCCCGGATCTGATCATTTCTGCCAAATCATGACCGCGGCTGGAAATCCGTGCCTTGCAAGGGCGGCGCAAGCCGCCTAAATCAACGCGTCATGGCCAAGCAGAAGACAGACCCGAATTACAAAGTGATCGCCGAAAACCGGCGCGCCCGCTTCGATTATGCCATCGAGGACGACATCGAATGCGGTATCGTTCTGCAAGGATCCGAGGTCAAATCCCTGCGCGCGGGTGGCTCCAACATCGCGGAAAGTTATGCCACCGTCGATGATGGCGAGCTCTGGCTGGTCAACAGCTATATCGCGCCATACGAGCAGGCCAAAGTGTTCAAGCACGAAGAACGCCGCCGTCGCAAGCTGTTAGTGTCCCGCAAACAGATGTCCGATTTGTGGAATGCAACCCAGCGCAAGGGCATGACGCTGGTGCCGTTGGTTTTGTATTTCAACCACAAGGGGTTGGCCAAGATCAAGATCGGCATCGCCAAGGGTAAGAAAACCCATGACAAGCGCGAAACCCAGGCCAAGCGCGATTGGTCACGGCAGAAACAGCGTTTGTTGAAAGACCACAGCTAGAACGCCATCGCAGCCTGTACCGCGCGTTGCCAACGCTCATAAGCCGCATCGCGTTCGGCTTGTTCCTGCGTTGGTTCGAACCGGCGGTCCAGCGCCCATGTTTCCGCAAACCCGGCCTGATCCGGATAAATTCCGGCTTTCATGCCTGCCAGCCATGCGGCGCCCAGGGCTGTCGTCTCTTGCATGACAGGGCGGTCCACAGGCGCGCCAAGACAGTTCGACAGGCCTTGCATGGTCCAGTCAGACGCGGCCATCCCGCCATCGACGCGCAGGATGACATCGGCATCGGCGCCCCAGTCGCCCTGCATGGCATGCCACAGGTCGCGGGTCTGGAAGGCGATGCTTTCCAGCGTGGCGCGGGCGATCTCGGCCCGTCCGGAATTGCGCGTCAGCCCGAACAGCGCTCCTCGACAGTCAGGCTTCCAATAAGGCGCTCCGAGGCCGGTGAAGGCGGGCACAAGCACCACATGCTGGTTCGGATCAGCCTGAGCCGCCAATTCGCCGCTTTGAGGCGCCGCATCAATGATCTGCAACGCGTCGCGCAGCCATTGCACTGCGGCCCCCGCGATAAAGATCGATCCCTCCAGCGCATAAGTCCGCCGGTCGTCCAGTTGATACGCGATCGTCGTCAGCAGGCGGTTTTTCGACTGAACCGGCTGCGCGCCGGTGTTCAGCAGCGCAAAGCAACCCGTGCCATAGGTTGATTTCATCATACCGGGCTGGAAACAGGCCTGCCCGATGGTGGCGGCTTGCTGGTCGCCTGCAACGCCCAGAATGGGAATGTCGCCCCCGAGCAAAGTGGTGGTTCCGAAATCCGCGGCGCAATCCTTCACTTCGGGCAAAAGGTTCAGGGGCACATCCAGCAGGTCGCAAATCTCGGCGCTCCACGTGCCCGAGTGAATATCGAACAGCAGAGTACGGGCGGCGTTGGTGGCATCGGTTGCATGAACACGGCCTTCGGTCAGCCGCCAGATCAGGAAACTGTCGATCGTGCCGAACAGCAGGTCTCTGGCTTCTGCGCGCTCGCGGGCGCCCGAAACGGTATCCAGCAGCCATTTGACCTTGGTGCCCGAGAAATAAGGATCCAGCAGCAGACCGGTCTGAGCTGTGACGTCATCCTCGCACCCGGCCTGTTTGTAGCGCGCGCAGATATCGGCGGTGCGGCGGTCTTGCCAGACGATGGCATTGTGGATGGCCTTGCCGGTCTGTTTGTCCCAGACGACCGTCGTTTCGCGCTGGTTGGTGATGCCGATACCGGCAATCTGATCCGCTGAAACACCGGTGGTTTCCATCACCTCGCGGCACACGTGCAGAACGCTGGACCAGATATCCTCGGGGTCGTGTTCAACCCAGCCTTCCTGCGGAAAGTGCTGTGGAAACTCCTGCTGGGCGGTGCCAACAGGCCGCATCTGCGCGTCAAACAGAATTGCGCGCGAGGATGTGGTGCCTTGATCGATTGCCAGAATATGGGTCATTTCCGCTCTCCCCCGGTATCGTTTTGCCGGACTTTAGCGCAAACAATGGCGAAGGGGCCAGTGCAGAAATCAGGCCGGATTGACAGGGATATTGTCGATCAGGCGGACACCGTCGGCCCAGGCTGTGACGAACAGGCGGGCGGGTCGACTTGCGCTGGACAGGCTTTCCAGCGTCTCGGC
Organism: Ruegeria sp. HKCCD6157; assembly: GCF_013110685.1. Taxonomy (NCBI): domain Bacteria; kingdom Pseudomonadati; phylum Pseudomonadota; class Alphaproteobacteria; order Rhodobacterales; family Roseobacteraceae; genus Ruegeria; species Ruegeria sp. HKCCD6157. The sequence continues at coordinate 100,652 of NZ_WVRB01000002.1, read as the reverse complement.
ACAGCGCAGGTCGACATACTCGACTTCGGTGAACCCGACCTTCAGCAGGATTTCCCTGGCATCCTGCGCCGGCACGGCAAAGTCTGCGCCCTTGGCCAAATCGTCCGCCACCTGCCGCATGACGCCGTTCATTTGCTCTGCGATCTTCAACCCTTGGGGGGAAAGAAGAAGATTGCGCGACGACATCGCCAGGCCCGAAGGTTCTCGGACGGTCGGGCAGCCGATCACCTCGATCGGGATGTTCAGATCGCGCGCCATCCGGCGGACAACCAGCAGCTGTTGATAGTCTTTTTCCCCGAAATAGGCTCGATCCGCCTGTGTTTGCAGGAACAGTTTGGCGACCACCGTGGCCACGCCTTCGAAATGTCCGGGGCGGAAAGGTCCTTCCATCACGTCGGTCAGACCGGCAACCGATACCGTCGTCGAAAAACCTTCCGGATAGATTTCCTGCGGGTCCGGCACATAGATCGCATCCACGCCATACGGGGCCAGCTTTTGGGAGTCTTCATGTTCGGTGCGGGGGTAATTTGCCAAGTCTTCGGGATTGTTGAACTGCTTGGGATTCACAAAAATCGTCACGATCACCCGGTCGCAGCCCTGTTTCGCAGCCTGCGCCAGTGACAAATGCCCCTCGTGCAGCGCACCCATGGTCGGAACCACGCCGATCACCTCACCGTTTCGGCGCCATGTAGTGGTGTTGGCATGCAGCTCGGCCAGAGAGCGCAGAATCGGTGCGGTCATGTATTTTGTCCTTTGGCCGGAGCCTGATCGGCAAAGACATGTTCGTCCGCCGGGAAGGTCCGCGCGCGGACTTCGGCCGCGTATTCCGCGATGGCCGCTTCGGCCAACGGACCAAGCTCGGCATAGCGTTTGACGAATTTGGGTTTGAAGGCGGTGAAAAAGCCCACCATGTCGTCCACGACCAAAATCTGCCCGTCACAGCCCGCAGATGCACCGATGCCGATGGTCGGGATTGCAATCTCTTCGGTGATCTGGTTCGCCAGACCTTGGGGCACTTTCTCCAGAACGACCGAGAACGCGCCAGCCTCGGTCACGGCGCGGGCATCCGCCATGACGGCTTCAGCCTGCTCGTCACGGCCCTGCACCTTGTAGCCGCCCAGCGTGTTGATCGACTGCGGCGTCAGTCCGATATGAGCCATCACCGGGATGCCTCGTTTCACCAGAAAGCGAATGGTTTCAGCCATCTCCACACCGCCTTCCAGTTTGACCGCGCCTGCATTTGTGTGCGCCATCAGGCGTGCGGCATTGCGAAAGGCCTGTGCCGGGCTTTCCTCATAGCTTCCGAAAGGCATGTCGATGACCATCATCGCACTTTCCAGGCCGCGTGATACGGCCTGACCATGCAGGATCATCATCTCCATCGTGACCCCCAGCGTGGATTCCAGCCCGTGCAGCACCATGCCGACGCTGTCACCGACCAGCACGAAATCGCAATGGGCGTCCATCAGGCGCGCCATTGGCGTGGTATAGGCGGTCAAAGAGACCAGAGGTTCGCCGCCTTTTCGGGCGCGAATGTCCTCGGCGTTCGGGGCTTTCTTGCGGGCGGTGGCGCTCATGGATCGCTCCTGCAGTATTATGTTGCAGTGCGGCATAGCAGATCGGGAGGGGCCGAAGAAACCCCGGTTGCGCGAACATTCCCTTGATTGACCTGAGGTTTACAGGAAGACTGTCAGTAAAATGGCCCTGAAAACAAGGGCACAACCTGTTTCAGTAGGGAGAGTTCACATGACAAAATTCCTGTTCCGGACATTTGCATCGACCCTGGCCGTAGGGGCCAGCCTGCTTGCCACGCAGGTTTTGGCCAAGTCGGACATCACCATTGCGATGCAGCTTGAGCCTCCGCATCTGGACCCGACAAGCGCCGCGGCGCAAGCCATCGACTCGGTGGTTTACACCAATATCTTCGAAGGCCTGACACGTTTCATGGGCGACGGCTCGGTCGTGCCCGGATTGGCGGAAAGCTGGGAGATTTCCGAAGACGGGACGGTCTATACCTTTAACCTGCATGACGGGGTGACCTTCCATGATGGCACCAACATGGACGCCGAGGATGTCAAATTCAGCCTTGACCGCGCAACCGCGGAAGACAGCGCCAACGCGCAGAAGGCCCTGTTTGCCGGTATCGAAACCGTCGAGGTCGTCGACCCGCTGACGGTGAAAGTCACCCTGTCAGAACCGAACGGAAATTTCCTGTTCAACCTGGCCTGGGGGGACGCAGTCATCGTCGCGCCTGAGAGCATTGAAAACATCAAGACCAATCCAGTTGGTACCGGTGCCTATACCTTTGGAAACTGGGTGCAGGGCGACAGTATCACGCTGAACCGAAACCCCGATTACTGGGGCGAACAGCCCGCATTAGAGACTGCTACGTTCAAGTTCATCTCGGACCCGACCGCCGCTTTTGCCGCCATGATGGCAGAGGATGTCGACGTGTTTGACAACTTCCCGGCGCCGGAAAACCTGCCCCAGTTCGAGGCCGACCCGCGCTTTCAGGTCCTTGTGGGGTCGACCGAAGGTGAGACGATCCTGTCCACCAACAACAAGCAGCCTCCGTTTGATGATATCCTTGTTCGTCAGGCATTGGCCCATGCCATTGACCGGCAGGCGATCATCGACGGCGCAATGTTTGGCTATGGCACGCCGATCGGAACCCACTTTGCGCCGCACAATCCGGCTTACGTCGATCTGACCGCGCAATCCGCTTACGACCCCGAAAAAGCCAGACAGTTGCTGGCAGAGGCGGGATTCGAAAATGGGTTCGAGACGACATTGCATTTGCCTCCGCCGTCTTACGCCCGTCGTGGGGGCGAAATCATAGCGGCGCAGCTGGCCGAGGTCGGCATCACGGCCGAGATCATCAATGTGGAATGGGCCCAATGGCTGGAATCCGTGTTCAAGGGCAAGGAATTCGGTCTGACCATCGTCAGCCATACCGAGCCTATGGATATCGGTATTTATGCGCGGCCTGATTATTACTTTCAGTATGACAGCACGGATTTTCAGGCGCTGATGGACACTCTGAACACCACCACCGACCCCGAAGAACGCACCCGTTTGCTGGGTGAGGCGCAGCGCCTGATCGCAAGCGACTATGTCAATGGCTACCTGTTCCAGTTGGCCAAACTGGGCGTTGCGAAAGTCGGCGTTCAGGGCCTTTGGGAGAACGCGCCCACCGCTGCAATCGATCTGACTCAGATCAGCTGGTCCGAGTAATGTTACAGCCCGGGCCGCGCCGGGCGGCCCGGGCCTTCCATTGTGTCAGGGTGTTCTCAAGTATGTTCTTGCTCCGTGCCATTCCCGTCTTGGTTTTAGGTTTTTTCCTGGTGTTCGGTTCTTCTGTCGCGGCCACGGCGCAGAATGTGTTGGGGGGCCGGCTGGATGCCCTGCCCGGAACGCCCGAGAATCCGTTGAACGTTGGGATTGGCATTCGCATCGACCAGATCACCGGTGTTGATCAAAAGGCTGAAAACTATGGCGCGGTTGTGGTCTTGCGGGTGGAATGGACCGATCCGGCGCTGGCGTTTGATCCCGAGGAACTGGGGAGGGATATCAGGGTCTTCAACCCGCCCGACCTTGCCAATCATGCGGCAAGTATCGGGTCCGTTCTGCCGGCTTTTGTCATTCACAATCAGCAGTCCAACAAGTGGATCCACGAATCCGCTGCATCCCTGCGTTACGACGGACGGGTGCTGTATGTCGAAAAATCGTCTCTTACACTCCAGGCGCCTCATTTCGATTTCCGAAAATACCCGTTCGACACGCAGGAGTTTCATTTCGAGGTCGTTTCGGTCTTTCCCTCTGAATACGTAAATTACCATCCGTTGAACGAATTCTCTGGCCTCGGAGATCAGTTGGGCGAAGAAGAATGGATTCTGAACAATGCACGGTTGGAAACATCCAGGGTCTTGGGTCTATCCGGCAAAGAAAGCGATCAGGTCGCGCTTGTTTTTGAGGGCAATCGACACCTGACCTATTACGTCATTCGGGTTTTCCTGCCGATGCTTGTCTTGATATCGGTCGGCTGGGCGCTGTTTTTTCTGGATGAATACCGCCGGAGGATCGAGATTGCGGGCGGCAACCTGTTGGTCTTCGTCGCGTTCAACTGGGCAATATCCGCAGATCTGCCCAAGCTGGGTTATCTGACTTTTCTGGATTTTGTCCTTCAGTGCATGTTCCTGATGACCGGCGCGCTGATCGTGTTCAACGTCGCGCTGCGACGATTGAAAGTGTCCGGCAAGGAGGGGGCGGCGCGCACTTTGGACAATTATGCGATCAAGTGGATCTATCCACTGGGCTATGCCGCGATCGTTGCCTATGCGGTTTCCGCTTTCCTTCTGGTGCCTTAGACGCTGGACCCGTGCCTGATGTGACCCTAACGTGGTGCCAATGCTCCGCTACGTCCTCAAACGACTGATTTCCTTGCTTGTCAGCCTGGCCGTCGCCTCGGTGGTCATCTTCGCCGTGATCGAGGTTGCCCCGGGTGATCCGGCTTCGTTCATGCTGGGCGTCAACGCGCAGGAGGACACGCTGGCGGCGCTGCGGGCCGAGCTGGGCCTCGATGGGTCAAAGATACAGCGCTATTTCCACTGGGTTGGCGGCATGCTGGTGGGCGATTTCGGCACGTCATACACCTATCGCACACCGGTGTCGCAGATGATCGCTGACCGGCTGTGGGTGTCGTTGCCCCTGGCGCTTTACGCGCTGACGCTGTCAACGTTGATCGCCTTTCCCGCCGGAATCTATGCCGCTGCGCGTCGGGGCAAACCGGGGGACCTTGCAGTGATGGGGGCGACGCAGCTTGGCATCGCAGTCCCGAACTTCTGGTTCGCGATGATGCTTGTGCTGATCTTCGCCATCAATCTGCGCTGGTTCAACGCGGGCGGGTTTGCCGGTTGGAACGACGGTCTGTGGGTCGGCCTGCATTCCCTGACCCTGCCTGCCGTGGCGCTTGCCCTGCCACAGGCGGCGATTCTGGCGCGCGTCATGCGGTCGGCCTTGCTGGACATTCTGGGTGAGGATTTCATGCGTACGGCTCGGGCCAAGGGTCTGTCCCGTCGTCAGGCCCTTTGGCGGCATGGGGTGCGAAATGCGCTGATTCCGGTGCTGACCATCATCGGCTTGCAGTTTTCCTTTCTGCTGGCGGGATCGATCATCATCGAACAGGTGTTCTATCTGCCGGGCCTCGGGCGGCTGGTGTTTCAGGCCATTTCTGCCCGAGACCTCATCGTCGTGGAATCGGTCGTGATGTTGCTGGTCTTTGCCGTGATAACGGTCAATTTCCTTGTCGATCTTGCTTATGCGGCCGTGGACCCACGACTGAGGAGCAGGACATGAACCGGAACCTGATCGCTGGGGCCTTGTTGTCGTCGCTGGTGGTTCTGGCCGCGTTGGTCTCGTTCATTTGGACCCCTTACGACCATGCCGCGCTGGACATTCCCAATAAATTGCAGCCACCAAACGGGCAGCATTGGTTTGGGACCGATCATTTCGGCCGCGACATGTTCTCGATGATCATGGTCGGTGCGCGTACGTCGATTGCGGTGGCGTTGGTGGCCGTCGGCATCGGCATGGCAATCGGCGTTCCTCTTGGCCTGGCAGCGGCCGCGCGCAAAGGCTCATGGCTGGATGAGGTCATCATGCGTGGCAATGATCTGGTCTTCGCTTTCCCCTCGCTGGTGATCGCCATCCTGATCACGGCCGTCTATGGCGCCGGAGCGATCAACGCCATTGTTGCGATCGGTATTTTCAACATCCCCGTCTTTGCCCGTATCACCCGCGGGGCTGCTTTGTCGCTTTGGGAGAGAGAGTTCATCCTCGCCGCCCGTGTGTCGGGCAAAGGGGCCGCGCGGATATCGGCTGAACATATTCTGCCCAACGTGGCCAATCTGCTGATCGTGCAGGGGACCATCCAGTTCAGCCTTGGCATTCTGGCCGAAGCGGGCCTGTCATATGTAGGTCTGGGCGCTCAACCTCCGACGCCCAGCTGGGGCCGGATGCTGGCAGACGCGCAGACGATGGTCAGTTTTGCCCCGCATTTGGCTCTGATTCCGGGTCTGTCGATCATCGTCACGGTGCTGGGTCTGAACGTGTTGGGCGACGGAATGCGGGACTGGCTGGATCCCCGGATCAGGGTGGCGCGGGCATGAGTTTGTTGCAGATTGAAAACCTGTCGCTGACGATCTACGGGAGACCGATTCTGAAACAGGTCAGCTTGTCGATCGACCCCGGCCAGATCGTGGCGGTGACGGGTGAAAGCGGCTCGGGCAAATCGATGACCGCATTGGCGGTGATGCAACTGCTGCCGCATGGGGCCAGCACGGAAGGTGCGATCTGGCTGGACGGTCAGGATCTGTTGACACGGTCAGAGCCCGATTTGTGCGCCTTGCGCGGCGCGTCCGTGGGGATGGTGTTTCAGGAACCGATGACAGCGCTCAATCCGGTGAAAACCATCGGTGATCAGGTAATGGAGACGATCCTGATCCACAAGGCGATGCCCCCGACCCAGGCCCGAACACGCGCCAAAGAGGTGTTGACCCGCGTCGGCCTGCCGCCTGATCGGTTCCCCCTTTCCCGCTATCCGCACGAACTGTCCGGCGGGCAACGGCAACGCGTGGTCATTGCCATGGCCATCGCTCTGCGCCCCAGGCTGCTGATCGCGGACGAGCCAACGACAGCGCTGGACGTCACGACACAGGCGCAGATTCTCGACCTGCTCAAGGGGCTGGTGCGCGAATACGACATGGGGCTGCTGATGATCACCCATGATCTGGCCGTTGTCTCTGATATGGCCGACCAGATCATCGTCATGCGCCACGGAGAAGTGGTTGAAAGCGGGGCCACACAGCACCTGCTGAGTCACATGCAACACCCTTATACCCGAATGCTGTTCGAGGCGTCTGGTCATCAGGTCACTTTGCCGGAATCCGCGCAACCGCAAACGTTGCTGGAGGTAACCCAGGTTGTCCGGGACTACCGATTGCCCCGAAAAGGCCTGTTGGACGCGCCGCGCCATCACCGGGCGGTGGATGGTGTCAGCTTCCGCCTCAACCGAGGCGAGCGGTTGGGGCTGGTCGGGGAATCCGGATGCGGAAAATCGACCCTGACACGGGCAATTTTGGGCTTGGAGGAGGTTCAGTCCGGTCAAATCCGGCTGGGTGGTCAGCCGGTATTCACCGGTCACAAACCCAACCTTGCCGTGCGTCGGAGGATGCAGGTTGTGTTTCAGGACCCATATGGCAGCTTCAACCCCCGCCACCGTGTCGCGCGCCTGATCACCGAGCCTTTCCACCTGCTGGACACCCCGCCCACTGGATCAGATCGACAGGATCGGATCTCGGAAATATTGACGGCCGTCGGCCTCAGCCCCGACGACGCGGGCAAGTACATCCACGAATTCTCGGGCGGGCAACGACAACGGATCGCCATTGCGCGCGCCCTGATCATCCGGCCCGATCTGATCCTGTTCGACGAGGCGGTTTCGGCGCTTGACGTTTCGGTCCGTGCTCAGATCCTCGATCTGCTCGCTGAACTGTGTGACGCCTATGACCTGACCTATCTGTTCATCAGCCATGACCTGAGCGTTGTCCGCACGATCACCGACCGTGTGCTTGTGATGCAGTCCGGGCGGATCGTCGAACAGGGTCAGACCAAGCAGGTGTTCGAAGATCCGCAACATCCCTATACGCAAACCCTGATTGCCGCTGCGCCCCGGTTGCCCGAGATAAGACCACTGACGGCGTAAAGTTCCCTGTTAGAGCCTGATAGGAGGCCCAAAAAATGACCCAGAAGATTTGGTTTGATCCCACCTTGTGCTTGATCGGCGGGCGCTGGATCCGGGCGGCTGCGGACGACAGCCTGCCCTTGATCAACCCTTCGGACGGGACCGAGATCTGCCGGATCGCCCGAGGGTCCGAGGCGGATATCGACGCGGCGGTACAAGCCGCCCGTTCTGCGTTGAATGGTGATTGGGGGCGAAAGGCGGCGTTGGAACGCGGCCGCATCCTGACCCGGCTGGGCCAGCTGGTGCTGGAACGGGTGGACGATCTGGCGCGGCTTGAGGCGATGGATGTCGGCAAACCGCTGACACAGGCCCGGGCAGACGCGGTCGCCCTGGCGCGCTATTGCGAGTTCTACGGCGGCGCGGCCGACAAGGTGATGGGCGAGACCATTCCCTATCTCGATGGCTACACCGTCTATACCCTGCGCGAACCGCATGGGGTGACGGGCCATATCGTGCCCTGGAACTACCCGATGCAGATTATCGGGCGTTCGGTCGGGGCGGCGTTGGCCATGGGCAACGCCTGTGTTCTGAAACCTGCGGAAGAGGCCTGTCTGACCGCGTTGGCCTTTGCCCATCTTGCGCAACAGGCCGGGCTGCCGGCCGGTGCTTTGAATGTCGTGCCCGGTCTGGGGGCCGAGGCGGGTGCGGCGCTGTCCGGACATTCGGGTGTAAACCACATCTCGTTCACCGGTTCAGTTGCCACAGGGGCCCTTGTGCAGCAGGCGGCGGGACGCAACGTGGTGCCCGTGACGCTGGAACTGGGCGGGAAATCCCCGCAATTGGTTTTTGACGATGCCGATCTGGATGCGGCGCTGCCGTTTCTGGTGAATGCGGGGATCCAAAATGCGGGCCAGACCTGTTCGGCCTCGTCCCGGATCCTGGTGCAGCGGGGCGTTTATGAGCAGGTCAGATCGCGCATGTCCCAGGCCTATGAAGAACTGACTGTCGGCCCGGCGATGCGGGATCTGCGGGTTGGGCCGTTGATCTCGGACCGGCAGAAACAGATTGTCAGGGGCTTTCTGAAAACCGCCACGGACCTGACGATCGCTGCGCAGGGACAGATTGTCGAAGACGCGCCAGAGACCGGAGCCTATGTCCGGCCCACTTTGTTCGCAGACGTGCCGCCAGATCATCAGTTGGCACAGGACGAAATTTTCGGCCCCGTCCAGGTTCTGATCCCGTTCGACACCGAAGAACAGGCCCTGACCATAGCGAATAGTACAGAGTACGGCCTTGTCGCCAGCGTCTGGACGCGGGATGGCGCGCGGCAGATGCGGTTGGCGAAAGCGCTGCACTCGGGTCAGGTTTTCATCAACAATTACGGTGCAGGCGGCGGTGTTGAACTGCCGTTTGGCGGGGTGGGAAAATCCGGCCATGGCCGCGAAAAAGGGTTCGAAGCTTTGTACGGCTTTTCACAGTTGAAGACAGTTGCCGCGTTTCACGGATAACACTTCCCCAGGCAATTCAGATCAGCTTTGCTTCCAATGTGTGATTGCCCCAAATCTGTGATGTCCGCGTGGCAGAATGCCCGCTGAACCAACCTCCGACGACCTCGTCGGCAACGTTGGCACTGGCGGGGAACTTTTGTCTTCCGCCATCTGCCAGGATCACCAGGTCAAACCAGACCCGAACAGAATACGGCACATTGATCCGGCCTGAATTCAGGTTGTATTTGTGCCAGTGTATCGGGCAGCTCAAGAAAACGACCTTGTTGAAATGTGCCCCCATCTCGGCGGCTTTCATGACGACATTGCAGCCGTGGCTGTGGGCCACCACATCGCAGCCGTGATAAGCCTGAAGATCTATCCAGTTTTTCAAGTGTTTGGCAGCAATATGTCGGCCGCGGTCGGACCACCGGCCCTCCCATTCATAGTAGTTTTGCCCTGAATAGATGTCGTTGCGATGCGGCCTGATGTAATTGTGCAGATCTCCGACATGGGGATAGTACCATGTGGGGTCGGGATTGACTTCGAAGTGTGTGCCATGAACCAGAAGCAACCCCGGCGCACCGGCTTTCTGTTGCGCGGGCGCCGGTGGAATCTTCGAACCCGGCGGGTCTGAAATCAGAGCGGACGACAACACAGTAAGCAAATCTTGCGAGAGCGGCTCCAACTGCGCCCAACGCGCCGTAAACACACCAAGCCAAAGACGTGGCGGAAAAGATTCCGGCGAATACAGTTTGAGGCACGAACTCAGTGCGGCAAGAGCAACAATTGAATCAGGGGCCGCCAGTCCAAGCTTCAAAGCAGCGTCAATATGTTCGACGTTCGGCTGTTCTTCTGCTGCTTTGATCGCCTCGAACAAATGTTGGTAATACCCCTCAGGCTCTGGCGAAGTAAGCAGGTCAACGGGCCTTAGATCGCCGGGGCCATCAAAGAAACGCATGTATTCGTGGGCGGATATTTGGCGGTTGTCAATTGGCCGGAATCCGAGCATGACAAGCTGTTTGGACAGAACGGCATCTTCGGTTTCTTCCAAATCGCGGCCCAACAGGAAAAGGTCGCTGTCATCGCCGTCGGCTTGCAGAAACTGCGCGCGGGATATCAGGTATGCGGCGTAGGAAAAAAGTGAAAGCTCATCCCGGGATCCGCCGGTATCGTAGAAGTTCTTTGGTTCAAAAATCATTTTATCTCAACCTTAATGCTCAATGGGAATGCCTTCCAAAATAGCATCAGGTGAGGTGCCGATAAATGATGAATGCACCGCCGTGGTTCAGACGATCACCTCGATCGCCTTTTGCGCTCCGACGCCGAACACCCGCTTGTAGCGTTTGATCTGGTCCTCCGGACCCATAGCCTTTTCCGGGTTGTCCGACAGTTTGACCGTCGGGCGGCCATTGGCGGATACCGCTTTGCAGACCAATGAGAACGGCGCCAGCGCGTCATTGGGGACGAGTCCGCGAAAATCGTTGGTCAGCAAGGTTCCCCAACCGAAGGAAATATTGGCGCGGCCCGCGAACTGGGCATGCAATTCCTGAATTTTCTCGACATCCAGACCATCAGAGAAAATGATCCGTTTCCCTGTCGGGTCTTCGCCGCGTGCGTTCCACCAGTCTATTGCGACCTCGGCCGCTGCTGCCGGGTCTCCGCTGTCGATGCGAATGCCGGTCCATCCCGCCAACCAGTCAGGAGCATTGTCCAGAAACCCCTTGGTGCCATAGGTGTCGGGCAGGATGATGCGGAGGTTGCCGTCATGCTCGTCATGCCAGTCGCTGAGCACATCATAAGGCGCCTGCGCCAACGCTTCATCCGTATCGGCCAGCGCGGAATAGACCATGGGCAGTTCATGCGCATTGGTGCCGATCGCCTCGACCTCGCGTCGCATGGCGATCAGGCAGTTCGAAGTGCCGGTAAAGGATGCGCCCAGCCCTTCGATCATCGCCTGCACGCACCAATCCTGCCACAGGAAGGAATGCCGCCGTCTGGTGCCGAAATCCGCGATCCCAAGCCCGTTTATCGAGCTCAACTTTTCGATCTTTTCCCAAACCCGGGTCATCGCGCGGGCGTAAAGCACCTGCAATTCGAACCGGCGCATGTCGTTCAGCACCGCGCGCGAGCGCAGTTCCATCAACACCGCCAGCGCGGGGATTTCCCACAACATGACCTCGTGCCACTTGCCTTCAAAGGTCAGTTCAAATTGGTCACCTTTGCGTTCAAGGTGATAGGGCGGCAGGCGCAAATTCTCGAACCACTCCATGAAGTCCGAGCGGAACATCTGCCGTTTTCCGTAGAACATGTTGCCGCGCAGCCAGGTGCTTTCCCCACGGCTGAGGCTGAGAGAGCGGATATGATCCAGCTGTTCCCGCAGCTCGCCTTCATCGATCAAACGCGCCAGTGGTACGTGATTCGACCGGTTGATCAACGAAAACACGACATCTGTTTGAGGCTTGTTTCGAAACACTGACTGGCACATCAGCAGTTTGTAGAAATCAGTATCGATCAAAGACCGTACAATCGGGTCAATCTTCCATTTGTGATTGTAGACGCGGGTCGCGATGTCGACCATGGGGAACTCCTGCGATTTCCGTAGTTAGATCAATCGACTCTGGAAATAGCAAGAGTCACTGATTTGGTGACAATGCCAGTTTGACGTCACAATACCGGCATATTGTGCATTGTTTTTACCGGTTAGTGAGAAGAGGGGATGGAAAGTCGAAACTGAGTTTGTGAATGGGTATCGAGTACGATTTTGATATTGTTAACGTAGCGCTGGAAGATCTGGACCCCGAAAAGCTGGGGTCGGCCTCTGATACGGAACGCCAGGTATGTGCGGTGTTCCGCGATATCAGAGCCGCCGACGCGTTGCGTGGAACATCGCCGAAAATCCGCAAGATTTTCATGGATGCCGGGTTCAGCCTCGAGTCGCGCAACAGCGGCATCGTGCCGGGTGTATTTCCGGCCGAGGATCATGCGGACCGGGTGCGAATTCTGCGGTCGCTGTTTGAAAACATCAGGACGCGTGGGATTCAGGGTGAATATTGCGGCGATTTCAACCTTAGGGATTTTCTGCATTATGTGCGAACCGCGCAACCCATGGCTGGGATCGTGCGCAGCCGACCGATGCGCGTTCCGCCACCTCCGTCAAACCAAACCAACCCGGAACGTCGCACGATACCGGGGCGCATCGGGTTCGCGCTGGGTCTGGCGGTTGTTCTGTTCGTGATGATCAAGCTTCTGGCCGCAGCCGGGGCCACACCTTAGGTCAATACGACTCCGGCGTCCCGCATCGCCTGTTCGGCGGCTGCCAGCGAACCGTCCATATCAATCGCGCGGCACGCGCCCATGCGGACCGTGACATCGAAACCCAACCAGGCGGCATCCACCGCAGAATAACGCACGCAGTAATCGGTGGCCAATCCCACAAGGGTCAAACGGTCGATACCGCGTGTATCCAAATAGCCTTTCAGGCCTGTCGGTGTCTGGTGGTCATTCTCGAAGAATGCGGAATAGCTGTCGATGGCATTGCGGAACCCCTTGCGAAGGATCAGGTCGCCATCCGTGCGCAAGTCGGGATGAAAACCGGCGCCGCGCGTGCCCTGCACGCAGTGGTCGGGCCACAGAACCTGTGGGCCATAGGGCATGTCGACCAGGTCGAACGGGTTTTTGCCATCGTGGGAACTGGCAAACGAAGAATGCCCCGCCGGATGCCAGTCCTGAGTCAGGATCACGGCATCGAATTCATCCATCATGGCGTTTATCGGTGCGACGATCTCGTCCCCTTCCGCCACGGCCAGTGCCCCACCTGGGCAGAAGTCGTTCTGGACATCGATCACGATCAGGGCATGGGTCATGGCGGCCTCCTTTTACCGCTCTATCGGTAGGCGGCGGCGCGCGGGGCGTCAATGCAATCCCTTGCGACTCTGGGTCTGCAAAGGTAGATCGCGCGTATGTACACAATCGCTGCCCTCTATCACTTTACACGTTTCGCGGACCCGGCCGCGTTGCGCGACCCCTTGCTGGACCTGTGCCGCGCGCAGTCCGTCACAGGTACGCTGCTGCTTGCCCAGGAAGGGATCAACGGCACGATCGCCGGCCCGCGGGCCGGAATTGACGCCGTGCTGTCACATATCCGATCCTTGCCCGGTTGCGCTGATCTGGAGTGGAAAGAAGCGACCTCGGACCACCCGCCTTTCGGCAAGATGAAGGTGCGGCTGAAGAAAGAGATCGTGACCATGGGCCAGCCCGATGTGGACCCACGCGCCCGCGTGGGCAACTATGTCGGCCCGCAGGAGTGGAATGACCTGATCCGTTCTGACGATGTGGTTTTGATCGACACGCGAAACGATTACGAAGTGGCAATCGGGACGTTTGAAGGCGCAATAGACCCTGAAACAGCCAGTTTTCGCGATTTCCCGGCATGGTGGGAACAGAACAAGGACCGCTTTCACAACAAGCGGGTCGCCATGTTCTGCACGGGCGGCATCCGTTGCGAGAAATCCACCAACTACCTGTTGGGGCAGGGGGTCGAGGATGTCTATCACCTCAAAGGCGGTATCCTGCGGTATCTGGAGGAAATCCCCGCCGAAGACAGTTCCTGGCAGGGTGAATGCTTTGTGTTCGACAATCGCGTTTCGGTTGGTCACGGGCTTGTTGAAGGGCCGCACAAGCTCTGTCATGGCTGCCGACGTCCTATCCTGCCCGAGGATATGAAGCGCCCGGAATACGAGCATGGCGTTTCATGCCATCAATGCATCGATGAGACGTCCGATGCTGACAAAATGCGCTTTCGCGAGCGGCAAAAGCAGATCCTGCTGGCGCGGGAACGGGGTGAGGCGCATCTGCGGCAGGATTGAATTCGGGTTGCGGGCGATGCCGTTAGGTCGGATGATTGCCCGAAGACCGGATTGAAGGGGCGTTCATGCACCGCACACCCACGACGTTGGACGAATGGAAATCGACGCTGATTGCGGCACTGGGGCTGGTCCTTGCCAGCTTCCTGGCCTGGTATGGCCTGTCCCGCTTGAGCGAGGCGGCTGCGGGCGATACGATTGGCACAGTCGCCTCAATCGGGTTGTTGATCTGGCTGGTGTCACAGTCCTGGTATTACATGACACAGGTGAAATCGCCCCGCAGGCTATTGTTTCTGATGGGTGTTTCGTTCATACAGGTCGTTCCATTCCTGTTCGCCGCAGTTTACGGGGCCTTTGGGTATAACGACCACTGTGTCATCGGTGCGCAGGGTCCGGGGGATATCCTGTATTTTTCCTATGTCACCTTCACCACAGTCGGATATGGCGACATGTCACCGACCGGTCTGTGCCGTGGGCTCGCCGTGTCCGAGGCCGTAACAGGCTATATCCTACTGGGTATGTTTGTTGCCGCAGCAGTTTCGCTTTATGCCCGCAACCACAATCCGGATAGACCCTAATTCGGGGCTATTTGTTGTGATCGATCCAGCGCGACATCATTTTCTTGTCGCGGAAACACTCGGATGGGATCGGGCGACGTTTGCTGCGTGAAATCCGCTCGGCAAACGCGACTTGTTTTCCCGTCGGGTAATTGTCGAACTGCGAGGTCCCGCGTGGTTTGTGGGCTGAAATCCAGTCAGATAAAAGCCGACGGTCACGCTGTGCCTCAACCGGAATCTCAAGGGCTGACTTCTCGGCAATCGCACGCGCATACCGCATCTGCCGATCGGTGACCGGAAGCAGGTGATAGTCGTTGTTCGGCCCGTTCAGGGCTGTGGGGCGTGTTTGCTGGGTCATCGGTTTGTCCTCTGACTATGTAGAACATAAATAGAACATTAACCAAAAATTTCAAGGTTTGCGGGGTTTGACAGGCGTGAAACCGCCCCTTTGATGATTTTATTGACTGGTCAATCAATAACCGATAGGCCGATTTTCGACTGACCATTTGTCCCGTCCTGACGGGTGCGAAAGAAAAGGACACGGTATGAAGTTTCAGCCCCGGGCCAGCCATTTCATTGACGGCGAATATGTCGAAGATACAAACGGCGCGGCCATCGAAGTGATCTATCCCGCTACAGGCGAAGTGATTGCACGGTTGCATTCAGCGACGCCGGCGATCGTGGAACAGGCTCTAAACAGTGCAAAAAACGCTCAGGCAGCATGGGTGGCCCTGTCCGGGACGGAACGTGGCCGCATCCTGCGCCGCGCCTCTGATATCATGCGCGAACGCAACTACGACCTGTCCGTTCTGGAAACCCATGATACCGGCAAGCCGATTCAGGAAACCACAGTGGCCGATGCCACCTCGGGGGCCGATGCGCTGGAGTATTTTGGTGGATTGGCCGCCTCTCTGACTGGCGAGCATATTCCGCTGGGCGGGGGGGATTTCGTCTATACCATCTGCGAGGCGCTGGGCGTGTGCGTCGGGATCGGCGCCTGGAATTACCCCACGCAGATCGCCTGCTGGAAAGGTGCACCTGCACTGGCTTGCGGCAACACGATGGTATTCAAACCTTCGGAAACCACGCCCCTTTCGGCATTGAAAGTGGCCGAAATTCTTGTCGAGGCCGGTGCACCCAAGGGTGTCTACAACGTGATCCAGGGATACGGTGATGTCGGTGCTTCGCTGGTCTCTGATCCGCGCGTGGCCAAGGTCTCTTTGACAGGTTCTGTGCCGACGGGCCGCAAGGTCTATGCTGCTGCTGCGGATGGCATGAAGCATGTGACCATGGAACTTGGCGGCAAATCCCCGATGATCGTCTTTGACGATGCCGACATCGAAAACGCTGTTTCAGGTGCGATCCTGGGCAATTTCTACTCTTCGGGCCAGGTTTGTTCCAACGGCACCCGCGTCTTCGTTCAGAAAGGTATCAAAGAGGCATTCCTGAAACGTCTGTCGGAACGTCTGGCGCACGCGAAAATCGGCGATCCAATGGACGAGGACGTCAGCTTTGGCCCGATGGTCAGCGAGAACCAGATGAACATCGCCCTGGGCTATATCGAAAAGGGCAAAGCCGAAGGCGCAAGACTGGTTTATGGCGGTGAACGGATCGAAAGAGACGGCTATTTTGTGCAACCCACGGTTTTTGCTGACGTCACGGACAACATGACCATCGCGCGCGAGGAAATCTTTGGCCCCGTCATGTCGGTGCTGGATTTCGAGACCGAGGAAGAGGTGATGGCCCGCGCCAATGACACCGAGTTCGGTCTGGCCGCAGGTGTCTTCACGAACGATCTGACCCGGGCGCATCGAATCGTGGCCGGATTCGAAGCTGGCACTTGCTATATCAACACCTACAACCTTGCCCCGGTTGAAGCGCCGTTTGGTGGATCGAAGATGTCCGGTGTCGGGCGCGAGAACTCGAAACTGGCGATCAATCACTTCTCGGAAATGAAAACCGTCTATGTCTCGATGAATGATGTTGAGGCTCCGTACTGAAGCAAGGACGGTTGTCCGCTGTTTTTGACGTCTCTGCTCCCGCTGCCTGGCACCGGGAGCAGAGAAAACGCCAGCCAGTGGCGTGCAATACTGCACTGGCAATACCGATGCCTGTCAGCGTGTCGGAAAAGGCGGGCTTGCAGAATTTGTGTCCAAAGACGTTGCCATCCCAAACCGGTTGGCCAGGCCCAAACCGGTTGGCCAGGTTTGATGAGGAGACACGTCCGCGATTTCTCTGACCACGGAACTCATTGAAGGCGTGGAACTTTTACCGCCGTCCTTCGGATGTGGCGTCTCGTTTTCACGCATCTGCCGTCAATGCCACGGCACCGGTTGCTTCACAGGCGGTCAGCCGTCGTGACCTTTGTGGTTGAGGAACGCGGCCTGAAGTTCGGCGGCCTGTTCTTCTGTGTCATGTCTGGAACACAACATCCTTGAAAGTAGTTGGAGCTTTTTTGCATCCCCGCCTGATCGGGCGTTCTGATTGGACCCGCTTTGAAGCAACGGCGCCGGGTTGCCAGCGGTTGAAACGCATCGCAGGGTATACCGGGATCGGCGTTCACTTTGCCGGGTGCGGCCGGAACAGTCGCGATATACGTCATTTTACCCCAACTGCGTTCAACATCTCATCGATCCGCTGGCGGGCCGACTGGCTGTCCTTCAACAGGTTTTTCGCATCCGCCAGCGGTTTTTCCGCCAACCGTTTCGGCAGGTCAGACAAGGCTTGGGTCATTTGATTCAATGCCGCGTATTTCCCGCCCGCAGGTTCCAACCTTTCTTCTGATACTCCGGCCAGCCAGAAGTACCGGATTGCCGATTCGTTTTGTTCGAGATCTCGGAGCATATCGCCGGCGGCTGCAAATTCTTCTGTTGAAACCATCGCCTGCGCGCGCAAGGCAATCGCCTCTTCGGAATTGTCATCAGCCAGTTCCAGCAGGGCTTGATGAGGGCGCTCCGACAGCAAAGCGGCCCGAGCCCGCAACCGAGCCCGATCCGAGCGCCGAGACTGATCTTCCGGTCTGTTCGCCAGCGCGAATGTCTGCTGAGCAAAGCCCAGATCAGCAAGACGGCTTGCCAATGCAATTACAGTATCGGTTGTCAGCACTGCCGTCATGTCTGGCTGCATTACCTCCATCGTCTGGCGTAGAAAGGTTGCGTCGTCCGATCTCTCGGCAAGCAATTGCAGATGCCGATTGATCGCGCCGTCACTATCGGGTCCGGGTGGCTGCGCTTCGATCACGTCAAATGCGCGGTCGAATTCCTGGCTCAGGCTCAGAGCGATCGCATAGGTGCGGTTCATCATCGCGCCCAGCTCCGATCGTCTGAACTCGACCGCATAAGATGCCGCCAGATCAAGCTCCTGAGAAGAAACAGCTTTGCGTTCAGACCAACGTTTTTCCACCAGGCGCGCCAAAGCCAGCGGAGATTCAGCGGCGGCGTCGGTAGAGGTTATAACCTCGGTCAACAACTCTTCTTCACGGTCACTGTCCCCTTCCGCCTTGGCAACGCTGGCTTTGGCCTGAGCGACACTGGATATCGTTTCCGGTTCAATCCGGTCAACCGAACGAAGGATTCTGCGGGCAGCCTCCAGTTGTTGTGCGCTCACCAGTAATTCTGATAACCGCGGCCCCAGCTGGCGGCGAAGATGATCTGGCAGTCTTGAATACGCGTTTTCGATTGCTTCCACGTTTGCGTCAGGTGCCAGTTCCCCTTCGGACAACACAGCCCAAAGCGCGGCATCGCTGTCACATCGTTGCAGGTCGTTGAATGGATTCCTGGGCAGCGGCGGCCGGTTATCTACAACCCGCGCAATTGCCGCAACGGGTTCGAAGCCCTCTGGCGGCGTCTCCAACAGCCTAAAGACACTCAACACTTCGGCTCCGAAACCGAAAGAGGCGTAGAGCTTGGCCAGGTTCATGGCCTTTTCGCCGTCAAGTTTGTCAAACTCTTTGTACAGCCCAGAGCGGAGAGCTGATACCTGGTCCGGAAAAGGCGTGTCCCCTGACCAGGACGCAAAATTCATCTCAGCAGTCGAGATGCAGGCCGGTCTGTGGTCAATTGGTTGCAGTTCTGCGTTCAATACATTCTGCAAATCGTCCAGAACCGTGGTCAGACGTACGTTCGAACGCAATCGGGGCGGCACAACGCTTGTACCGGACGGGGCGGTATTGCGTGGCCCGACAGGAGCAAGCTTCAAATCCAGCAACTTGCGATCGGTCCCTTGCAGAAGACGAGTGGACAGCTGGTCTTTTATCCCCTGCTCAGTCATGGTGAGGGGCGGAAGATGCAACCCTGTCTCAACCGATGGCGGTTTGCCTTCGGCCGTTTTTCCGATCAAGGGTGGCGGTACATTCTCAAGAAGCGGCGGCAACAATTCCCCTGGCGCGATGTCCAGTACGATCATCGAGTTTCTGTACAGAAACGCCGACGCCACGCAGTCGCACCCGAACTCCAGCTCCAAAGCGCTGCCGGGGTTTTCCTGCGACAATGAGGCCAGGCGGTTCGTGGTCAAACGCCCAAAAATCGAGCTGGTTTTGAATGTGACATCGTCCAGGGCAATGGTAAGGCTGGCGCCGTTCTTCCGTTGCGCCAGCACCCAGCGGGTATCCGGTGGCACGTCGAAAACCAGACGTGTGAATCCGTCATGCTCACCGGATCGCACCACCACGTCCTGTGCAGTCACGGCAGATGCAGCCATGACCAAAACAGCAATCAGAAACCCGATGCGCTTCATGCCGCAGCCTGCTTGAGCTCTTTCAATGCGTCTTCCAGCTCGGAAAAGCCCGGGCGGTTATGGGTTGGGGTGTTCTGGCGTCCGACTTCAATGCACATGGCGGCATTGTGGTTGTGCAGGTTGGCCACCAGTACTTCCTTGATCAGCTGATAAAAGTGGTTGTCTTCTTCAACCACGGCTTTCAGTTTGCCTGCGAAGGGGCCGACCAGACCATAGGCCAGAAAAACGCCCAGGAACGTGCCTACCAGGGCACCCCCAATCAGCTTCCCCAGCACTTCGGGCGGCTGATCGATTGATCCCATCGTCTTGATCACGCCCAGAACCGCAGCAACGATCCCCAGCGCGGGCAGGCCGTCTGCTACTGTTTGAAGCGCATGGCTTGAGTGCATGGCGTGATGAAAATTCGCCTCCATGCGCTTCTCCAGAACCTCTTCAACCTGATGCGGATCGTCATAATTCATCGCCGCCGACCGCATGGTGTCACAAATCAGGTCGACGGCCTCCTTGTCTGATTGGATCTTGGGGTATGCGGAAAACAAGCTGGAGTTTTCGGGGTCTTCTATATGCTGCTCGACCTCAACAGGGTTGGCGCGGGCAATGCGGATCAACGAAAACAGAAGGCACAGAAGGTCACGATAGTCTTCGGGCTTCCATTTCGGGCCCTTGAAAACCTTGGCCATGTCTTTGATCGTATGTTTCACGCCGCCCATGTCATTGCTGATCAGAAAGGCTCCTACGGCGGCGCCACCGATCATCATCATTTCGAAGGGAAGAGATTTCATGATGATGGTCATCTTGCCACCTGCCGCGAGATAGCCGCCGAAGACCATTACGAAGATGACAACAATTCCAACAATTCCAATCATTTGAGATCTCCAGATGAGTTCTGTGCGTTACCGGGCAACACGGGCGACTACTCCTGTGGGGCAGAGGCGTTGCGTCCGGCCATGACAACGCTGATCGTATAGGCCGCTTCGGGGCTCAGACCCGCCAGTACGCCAGCCGCTGCGTCCGCCGGCATGCGGGACAGGAACCCTGCGGCAAAGGTCGGGTCCATAGTTTCAAACAACGCGGCTGCGTCCTTGGGTTTCATGTTCTGGTAAACATCCGTCAGGCGCGCCAGATCGTTCTCTGCCGCCTTGTCCGCAACCGCCAACGTGGCACGCAGGGCATCTTCTGCTTCCTTCAGGGCCGTCAGACGCGTTTCAACGGCCTGGGTTGCGATCTCCAGTGCTTTTTCCTGATCGCGCAACTCAGCCTCTCGCTGTTTGACGCGTTCCTCCCGGCGCAAAAGCTCTGCCAGCACAACCTGAACATCGCGTGTTTCGGATGCGGCAGGCTTGTTTTCCACGACTTCGGGTGTCGCCGGTTTGGCGAGCGCGGGTCCTGCCTCCAAGCCAACGCGAATGGCTGCCGAGCCGATCATCAGCAATGAGATGACAGCAAGCACACCGCCACGCGGGCGTGTATCGTGTTTGGCGTTGCGCGCAAGGCTCATGCCTGCGCCCCGTTCTGCTTGCGGTCATGGCGGAAGAACATCAGGCCCTCTGGTGCTTTGGGTTGCTCTTCACGCGCACCAGTTTCGACCGGTTCCGCTGCTTTCTCGTGCTTGGTGCCCTGTTCCTCTTCAGGCTGGGGCTCGTCTTGGACAGGCTTTGCTTTTTCCGGGGCAGCAGTTTCTTCTTCGGGGATGACATCATGCAGAGATGCCATCATCAGCTCCAGTCGCTGAGCCACGGTCTCAGCCCTTTGCGTCAGCGCCTTCAGCTGATCCCCCGATTGATCAGAGGCATTTCGCGCGCTGTCCAGGGATTTCTTCAACTCTTCCGCCTGGGTCGACAACACGGCCACCGCGCCACCGACGCCTTTTTCAAGATCGGTGAACCGCCTGAGGCGGCGCGACAGCACAAAACAATAAAGACCCGCGCCCAACGCACCGGCGACCAGCAAAATATCCGCAATCAGCTCCAATTCCGCCTCCTAATTCAGTACAAATTCCATCACCAGCACATCGCGAACGCGCCCTTCGCCAACAACAATTCCAATGCGTCGCAGCAGGTGACCTCGGATGCGCGTCAATGCCAGCGAATCCTCAAGGTCCTTCAATTCAACAGCTCGCAGGTATCCGTTCAGGACATCCATGATTCGTGGCTGCATTTTTTTCACATCAGCTATGTACGGCGCGTTAACTTCGAGCTGAGCGTGGAACTTCAAATGTCGCGAATTGCCGGAATTCACCGATACAACAACCGGCGGCAGATCAATGAAACCGACATCCGCCAGCGCTTTGGCAGGTTCCTCTTTCGCCTCGTCCTTGCCGGCCTCAACCGCGGCCTTGCCACCCAGCGGAATCAATCCGGATGACGTCAGGAAATACCCGCCCGCAGCGCCGGCGATGGCAAGAAGCATCCCGATCAGCATTCCCTTTTTCCCTTTTTTCCCGGTTGGTTCCGCCAGTTCGTCGGTTGCGTCGGTCATGACGTCCTCATTCATCAGTTCCGACCCCGTCATAACCGCGCAGGGACTAACCGATTGTTAAGAGCAATCGTCCAAACAGAGAGTGCGTCGGGCAGAATGCCGGCGAGTCGGAGGTGAGCGTGCAGCAGATCGGAACTGTCTGGGCTAATTTGGACAGGCGTAAACAAATCATCGTCGCCGGTGCGGTTGCGCTGGTGTTTCTGGGAATCCTTGGCATGTCGCGCCTCGTGACGGCTCCGTCCATGACGCTGCTTTATGCGGGTCTGGAAAGCGGTGCCGCCGGGGAAATAGTACGCGCGCTGGACCAGCGCGGCGTCACATATGAAATCCGGGGCGGATCGATCTACGTATCCGGCGCGCAGCGCGACGAGCTGCGAATGACCCTGGCCAGCGAAGGCCTGCCCGCAAACGGCAACAAAGGGTACGAACTGCTTGATTCGCTAAGCGGGTTTGGCACCACCTCTCAGATGTTCGATGCTGCCTATTGGCGCGCGAAAGAGGGTGAACTGGCGCGGACGATTGTCGGAAGCCCGCATATAAGTCAGGCGCGCGTCCATATTGCCAACGGGACGGCAAACCCGTTTCAGCGCAGCGTGTCACCAACGGCTTCGGTCTACCTCGTGCCCTCCGGGACCGAAATTACCGGGGATCAGGCCAAGGCCATCCGGTTCCTTGTTGCCTCGGCCGTCAGCGGCCTGACGCCCGAGAACGTTACGGTGGTTGATTCGCACGGGGCCGTGATTGGCGGGCAGGATGCCGCAGCGCCTGCGGACACTGCGGACGACAAGTCGCGCCAGTTGCGGGAACGCGTTCTGCGTCTGGTCGAGGCGCGTGTCGGTACAGGCAATGCCGTGGTCGAGGTCAGTGTGGATACCGAAACCAAGACGGAATCCATTCGCGAGCGGCGCTTTGACCCCAAGGGCCGCGTGGCGATCAGCACGGATGTCGAAGAACGTTCGGACAGCGCCCGAAACCAGTCATCGGATGTCACCGTGGCGTCGAACCTGCCGGATGGCGATGCGGCGGGCGGGGACGAATCGAACTCGACGGCTACCCAGACTCGTGAGCGGGTGAACTACGAAGTCTCCGAGACAGAGCTGGAAGTTCATAAGGCTGCCGGCGCGATCAAGCGCCTGACGGTTGCAGTTCTGGTTAATGGGAAAAGATCGGTGGACGCCTCCGGTGCCGAAGTCTTCACGCCCTTGCCCCAGGAAGAGCTGGCCGCTCTGGAAGAGCTCGTGGCGTCGGCAGTCGGGTACGATGCGGCGCGCGGGGACGTTATCACACTGAAATCCATGGATCTGCCGTCGGTCGAACCACAGGGCACCCTGGTATCGTCGTCGCTCTGGCAGAACATCCATCTGGACGTCATGTCCTTGATACAGATGGCTGTGCTGGCTTTGGTTTCGCTCGTGCTGGCCCTGTTCGTGATCCGCCCGATCCTGACGAATGCAACACCGACACCGGCGCTGCTGGCGGCGTCAGGAGGGGCGGATTCGGATACCTTGGCGCTGACAGGTGAAATCGCGCCGGAGGAACCGGCAGAGCTCTCGACCCTGCCGGCAGAGCGTGGTGTTCCGGCGCTCGGCTCGAGCGCCACGGAGGATCCTGTCGACCGGCTGCGCGCCATGATCGGTGAAAAGCAGGAAGAAACTGTCGAGATCCTGCGCAGTTGGCTTGAAGAAGGTGAGGAGCGGGTGTGATGTCGATTGCTCATCTTCTTGAGGATTTCACCACCCAGACCGGTACGGGGCCTGTTCTGATCTTGAATGAGGACACGCTGGAAGAACAACGGCTCGCTGCCTTCGAAGACGGGTATGGGGCCGGTTGGGAAGATGCCTCGCGGGCGCAGGAGCAAAGCCGCAGCCAGATTTCGGCTGAATTGGCAAGGTCGCTTGAGGATATGTCTTTCACCTATCACGAAGCCATCGCCCGCATGACCCTGTCGTTGGAGCCCATGTTCACCAGCCTGGTTCAGACCGTACTGCCTGAGATGGCCGAGCGCGGCCTTGCAGCCCGCATCGTGGAGCAACTCTGTGAAATGGCGCGTTCGCGGATAGAGCAGCCGATGCAGATTTTGGTGCCGCCGGGTTGTGCCGAGAGTGTCGCAGCGCTGTTGCCGCAAGATCTGCATTCCACTCCTCAGGTGATCGAACACTCGGACCTGGAGCCGGGTCAGGCCCGCCTTCAAGTCGGCACGAGCCGGCGTGAGGTTGATTGCACCGCTTTGCTCGCCGCCATCGAACAGATCTTTGACGCTTATGTCTTTGAGACAAGAGAGGCTTTGTCCAATGAATGACACCCAGATCCCGAAATCTGAAAAACCCAACCCCTTCGACTCGGTCCCGATTGAAGTGACCGTTTCCGTCGGTCGTGCGCGCCCGTTGATCAAGGACCTGTTGAACATGGGAGAGAATGCCGTGCTGACTCTGGACAAACGGATCGAAGATCCGGTTGACCTCTATGTTGGGGATCAGTTGGTGGCGCGCGGGCTGTTGGAAGAAATAGAAGGCGATCAGGCAGGGCAACTTGCAGTGCGCTTGACCGAGATTGCGGATTTGCACAACGGAATCGGTTGATGCGCTATGTAATCTGCCTGGCTTTGGTGGCCGTGTTGACGCCCTCACTGGCCGCTGCCCAGGATTTGACCTTGTCCCTGGGCGAGGGCGGGTCGATTTCCGCCCGGACGATCCAGCTGATTCTGCTGATCACAGTACTGAGCATCGCTCCGGGGCTGGCGATCATGATCACCTGCTTTCCCTTCCTGATCACCGTTCTGTCGATCCTGCGGCAAGGGATCGGCCTGCAACAATCTCCGCCCAATATGCTGTTGGTCAGCCTGGCGTTGTTCCTGACCTATTTCATCATGGACCCGGTGTTTTCAGAAGCATGGGCGACAGGGATACGACCGATGATGGAAGAGACGATGGAAGTGGAACCAGCGTTGGAGCGCGCGTTGGAACCGTTCCGTGCCTTCATGGCGGCCCGACTGGATGCGGATACGTTCTATGCCATGGCGGCTTTGCGCCCCGGTGGTGAGGCTATGGAGTTGTCCGCACAAGCGCCATTGTCGGTCTTGATGCCGTCCTTCATGCTGTCGGAAATCGCACGGGCGTTTCAGATCGGGTTTCTGATTTTCCTGCCGTTTCTGATCATCGATCTTGTCGTGGCTGCTGTATTGATGTCGATGGGCATGATGATGGTGCCACCGGCCATCGTATCCTTGCCATTCAAGCTGGCGTTTTTCGTGATTGCCGACGGGTGGGCTCTGATTGCGGGCGCATTGGTGCGCAGTTACATGCCGTGAGCTCGACATGTAGCCGCGGCGCGCTGAAAAAACAGGCGGTCAGGCGCTTCTGCCCCACTGTTGTCAAAGGCGTAATTCAATGCCTGGTCGCAAGTGAACCGGATCAACCCGTCTTTTTCAGGTCTTTGATCAACTGGTTCAGGTTGCCTTTGCGGGCGTCCAGCATCGCGCCGATTTCGGTGCGTTCGGTCAGCAGCAGATTCACGCCTTCGATGAACATGTTGTAGAATTTTTCACGCCCCGACTTGTCCGAAACAAGGAACGTCACATCAAACGGCGCCGAGCCGCGCAGCTTGACCATTGTGCGCACTTCATATCCGGCCTTGATCTTGCGGGCATTGCGCACGTTGACCTCACCGCCGATGAACTCGCGGAAGCGGCGACCATATTTGCGGGAAATATAGCCCTGAAACGCCTTGGTGAATTGCTTCAACTGGGATGGGGTGGCCGTGCGGGCATCGGCACCGAGGGCATAACGCGCCATGATCGGGACGTCGGCATATTGCACAAAGATCTTCTCGAAATCACGCAGCATCGCATTCTCTGACTTTCCCGAATCGATAACCCTGTTGATGTCGTTGACCACACTGTTGACCAGTGCCTTGGCTGATGCCTCGGTTTGGGCAAACGCAGATTTGGGCAAGACGGCCAAAGCAAGACCAGCTGCGACAAAGTTACGGCGGTTCAACTCGTTATTCAGCATAGGGGTCCTCGTAGGGGTCTAAATAGGGGTCCCTGACCGGGTCTGTACCGGTTTCTGCATAGGGGTCAGAATACAAATCCAGATAGGCGTCTTCGTCATCTCTTGCCAGTTCGAAGCGGCGATTTTGCAGATAGATCAGGCGGGCCTGCGCATAACTGTCTGCGCTTTCATACAGAATCGAGTCCACGGTGTCCGAGAACCGCCCACGATCGCCCATGCGGCGAACGACTTCGGCATAAACGCCCAGATTGTCGGCGGGCCGGACCGGGGTAAAATTGATCGGATTCGAGAACAGGTTGATCACGACCCCGATGGCATCCCTTTGGGTCGACGGGCCATAGAAAGGCAGTTCAACATAAGCCCCTTCACCGACCCCCCAGACGTGCAGGGTCTCACCGAAATCAGTATCGACGGGCGGCAGGTTCAGCTCATCTGCGGGCGCGGACAGGCCAAAGCCGCCCACGGTCATGTTGATCACAAAGCGCAGCAGCGCATTGCCCATCTGTTTCGGGTTGCCCTGAAGCAGGTAGTCGACCGCTTGTCCGGGCAGCGAGATGTTTTCGGCGAATGTGCTGAAACTGGTGACCATGGGATCAGGAACGATCTTCACGTACCCTTTCGACGCAGGTCGAAACAGAAACCGGTCAACGCCCAGATTGAACTTGTGAATTCCCCGGTTCGCGTTTTCGTAGGGGTCAAACACGTCGCTGCGTGCGGCGCCCTCGGGCGGGGTCGTTGCACAGGCGGACAGAATGGCCATGAGCGACAGGACAACCAGGTGTTTCAGGCAAAATCTGCTCGACACGATCTTTGCTTCTCCCAAATGCCCGACATCCGTTCTGCCGGGCCAACAATCACACATCACCAATACTTACACGCCTGTAAGGCACAAGTTCTTGTCACATAGTCGTTTCAGGTCTCAAATGAAACACCTAGCGTGTAACCTGTTCGTCAGGTCCGGGTAAAGCAATTGAGCATCTGCAAGTCATAATAAGTAAAGATATGCTCAGATCGCATGCAAGCCGGAATTTGCCGCATTCCGTCTTTCCACGGATGTGCTTCCCGGTTAGCGTCCGGCAGAGTCAATCAGGGAAGGACCCTCTCAATGAGCATCGCTGCAAAATTGGAAAGCCTCGGTGTCACGCTGGGCGACGCACCGGCTCCAGCGGCAAATTATGTGCCGTATGTACGTGTGGGCAATATCGTGTACGTGTCCGGCCAGATATCGAAATCAGACGAGCTGATCACCGGCAAGCTGGGCGATGACATGGATGTCGAGGCCGGAGCCGCAGCGGCGCGGGTCTGCGCGATCAATCTGCTGGCGCAGGTCAAGGCGGCCTGTGGCGGAGATATCGACAAACTGGTGCGTGTCATCAAGCTGACCGGTTTCGTGAACTCGACCGCAGATTTCACTGCGCAGCCGCAAGTGATCAACGGCGCATCCGACTTTCTGGTCGAAGCGCTGGGCGACGCCGGTCGCCACTCGCGCTCTGCCGTAAGTGCCGCGTCGCTGCCGTTGGGCGTGGCGGTCGAGATCGAAGGCATTTTCGAGATCGAATGATACCGCCCCTGCCAGCTGCGTTTTTGCAGGCCCCGATTGCTCATCGGGCGCTGCATGACGTCTCGAACAACCGCCCGGAAAACAGCCGGGCGGCCATTCGTGCCGCCATTGATGCCGGATACGGGATCGAGATCGACCTTCAGCTGACATCTGATGATCGTGCCGTCGTATTCCATGATTACGACATGGGGCGTCTGACCGGCCAGCCCGGGCCGATCCGGCAGGTGTCGGCGGCGGCGGCGTCCGAATTGACCCTTCTGTATGGTGATGACGGCATTCCAACGCTTGATGAGGTGCTGGATATGGTCGCAGGCCAAGTGCCGCTGCTGATCGAGCTGAAGGATCAGGACGGCGTTATGGGTATGAATATCGGTGCCCTCGAGCACGACACCGTGCGCGCATTGCAGGGCTATGACGGCCCGGTGGCCCTGATGTCCTTCAATCCAAACTCGGTTGCGGAACTGGCGCGGCTGGCCCCGCACCTGCCGCGCGGCATCACGACTTGCGCCTATGAGCCCAGTGTCGAGCTTCTGCCGCATGACGTCTGCGACACCCTGCGCGACATTCCTGATTTTGAACGTGTCGGGGCCGGTTTCATCAGCCACGAGGCGGAAGATCTTTCCCGCCCGCGCGTGGCCGAACTGAAGGCGCAAGGCGTGCCGATCCTGTGCTGGACCGTCCGAACGCCCGAACAAGAGGCAGAGGCCCGCATTGTTGCCGACAATGTGACCTTCGAAGGGTATCTGGCTGCGCATTCAGCTTGAACCCTGCCGCTTCGGTCACAGATAAAGGGCTGGTGCGGAGGAAACATGGATCAGGCCCAAATCGAAGTTCAGGTCATTGGGTCTCTGTCGCGGATTTCAGCGGCCGAGTGGGATGCCTGCGCCTGCCCCGAGACCGCCGATGGTGGACGGCCCCTTGATCCCTTCACCACGCATCGCTTTTTGCTGGCGCTTGAGGAAAGCGGCTCGGTCGGGCGCGGTACGGGTTGGCAACCGCAATACCTGACCGCCTTTCTTGACGGGATCCTGATCGCAGCGGCCCCTATGTATGCCAAATCGCACAGCCAAGGCGAATACATCTTTGACCACAGCTGGGCCCATGCCTATGAAAGCGCAGGCGGGCGGTATTATCCCAAGCTGCAAATTGCGGTGCCGTTCACACCCGCCACCGGGCGGCGGTTTCTGGTGCGCCCGGGCTATGACAGGATCGGAATGTCGGCTTTGGTGCAGGGTGCCGTTCAACTGGTGGCCGACAATCAGGTTTCTTCGGTTCACGTGACCTTCTGTACAGAAGCCGAGGCATTGGCGGGTGAGCAGATGGGGCTAATGCTTCGCAGCTCGCAACAGTTTCACTGGCTGAATGATGGCTACGCCGAATTCGATGACTTCCTTGCGGCCTTGTCCTCACGCAAGCGCAAGAACATCCGCAAGGAACGGGCGCAGGCCAATGGCTTTGGCGGTGAAATCCGCACATTGACGGGCGATGACCTGCGCCCGGAACACTGGGATGCGTTTTGGCGGTTCTATCAGGACACCGGGGCGCGAAAATGGGGCTCACCCTATCTGACGCGCCGGTTTTTTGACATCGCACAAGAGACGATGGCGAATGACATGGCCCTGGTTTTGGCTGAACGGGATGGTCATGCCATTGCGGGTGCGCTGAACTTCATAGGCCACGAAACGCTTTTTGGGCGGTATTGGGGCTGCATTGAACATCATGCCTGCCTGCATTTCGAACTGTGCTACTATAGGGCGATAGATTTTGCCATTGCCCACGGTCTGGCCCGGGTGGAAGCGGGCGCTCAGGGCGAACACAAGCTGGCGCGGGGCTATTTGCCGACGCGCACGCATAGCTTGCACTGGGTCGGCGATCCGGGTTTTGCCGATGCCGTCAAAAAATATCTGGACGCCGAAGGCCGCGCAGTGGGAGAAGAGATCGAGATTCTGACGGATTACGGCCCGTTCAGGAAATCGAACCCGGAGGAACAGCAATGACTGAACTTTTGTCCGCCGAGACCCGTGGCCCGCTGCTGGATCCGCTGTTCAAAAACGGCTGGACCATGGTCGAAGGCCGCGACGCGATCACCAAGACCTTCATTTTCGACAACTTCGTGCACGCATTTGGCTGGATGACGCAAGTGGCGATCTGGGCCGAGAAATGGAACCATCATCCAGAATGGTCCAACGTCTACCGCACGGTTGAGGTGGTTCTGTCCACCCATGACGTAGGTGGCCTGTCGTCACTGGACGCCAAGCTGGCCCGAAAGATGGACAGCCTGTGCTAGCGGTCGTTGCCTGACCCCTGGCCACCGGCAAGCGACGCAGCCGTGCCCATCTGCTTGAATTCCGCAGGTGTGACGGTGCCATCGCTGACATCGATGGACCGTGGAATGCCAGTGGTCTTGTTCCCGATCTGGCGCACGCTGCGCGCCGCTGGGTTGATATCCAGACACCGGTTTTCATAGCAGGTCAGGCCAGACGAATTGATCTGGATGCGGACCTGTCCGTCCGGCCCCGTCACCACGGGAGCTTGCGGAACGTCACAGGCCGCGGCCAGTGCCAAAGCACCCATTCCGATCCATTTCTTCATAGCAAGCTCCTTCAAGCGGGCTTAGTCCAGTTGACCATTGCCGTTCTGGTCTGCCGCGCCGAAATCTTCATTCATCTGTGCATCATATTCCGATCTTGAGATAAAGCTGTCCTTGTTGCGGTCAACATTCTGGAACTGCTTTATGTCCAGAAACGGCTTGGCCTCGGCCTGACCCAGTGTGCCGTTCTTGTCTTCGTCCATGGCCTGAAACGCATAGTCCGAAAAAGCGTCGAACTCGTCTTTGGACAGGAACCCGTCATTGTTTGCGTCGATGGCATTCAATTCTTTTTCATGCAGCTCGGCCACGGTTTCGGCATTGGTGGCCGAGGCCAGGAATGCAGCTGTGAATACAAAAATCGCCCGTTTCATGTCCAATCTCCTCAGCATGCAAATCTTTGGCCTTCAATGCCACCGGCGGCAGCCCCGGCTGCGGTCAGGATCGTCTTGCCCGATCCGCCGCCGAACTGGTTGCCGATTGCGCCGCCGATCAAGGCGCCGCCCAGTGTGCCGCTGAGGCAGGCAATCTCGTGCTGTCGTGCGGCTTGCTGTTGCGGGGTTGGGGCCGGACCGCAGGCTGCCAAAAGCGCTGCGCCGGTCAGGATGGATGAAAATACCTTAAGTTTCATAAAAATCTCCCCAATAATGTGCGACGAGTATTCGCGCATTGAGGCAGTGCTTCAAGTTAATTTGGGTTCACGCGGCCCCGGACGGACCGGGGCCGGCCAAATTCAGATCACCTCCAGCAGGCCTTCACCCGCCGAGATCCCGCAGGCACCGGGGTTATCTTCCAGGTTCAGGGCCGTGACCTTGCCGTCCTCGACCAGCATCGCATACCGTTTCGAGCGTGCGAACAGGCCAACGGGCGGGGCGTCGAAATCCATGCCGATGGCTTTTGTGAATTCTGAGGCCGCGTCTGAAACCATGGTCAGTCCGGCCGCGGTCGCGCCGGTGGATTCACCCCAGGCCTGCATGACGAACGGGTCGTTGACCGACAGGCACATGATCTCGTCCACGCCCTTGTCGTCGAACTGCTTTTTGGTGCGAATGAAACTTGGCACATGTGCGGTGGTGCATGTGCCGGTATAGGCGCCGGGCACAGCGAAAATGACAACCTTGCGCCCTTTGGTCTTGTCTGAAATCCGAACTTCCTCTGGCCCGTCGGCCCCCATCTGGATCAGTGTGGCCTCGGGCAGGGTGTCTCCTGTTGAAATCATTTTTCAGCTCCTGTCGTTTGGATTTGCAGAATTGGGCTAAGCCGCAATATAGGTGGTCAAATCAGAGAGACCACGGGAAAACTGCGGAGTGGGCAAAGCATGAGCCATATTGTCGTGATTGGCGCGGGTCAGGCAGGAGCGTCCTTGGTGGCGCGGCTGCGCAAGGACGGGTTCGACGGAGAGATTACTCTGATCGGGGCCGAGCCGCATCTGCCGTATCAGCGCCCGCCTTTGTCCAAGGCCTATCTTTTAGGAGAGATGGAGCTGGAGCGCCTGTTCCTGCGACCCGAAAGCTTCTATGCCGAAAACAACATCACTCTGCGGCTTGGCCAGCGCGTGACCGGCATCGACCCCAAGGCCAAAACGGTCACTGTTGGGGATGAAGTCATCCCGTATGACGAACTTGCGCTGACCACCGGGTCAGATCCGCGCCGCCTGCCTGCCGCCATCGGAGGCGATCTGGACGGCGTGCACGTGGTGCGCGACCTGGCCCATATTGATGAGATGGAACCCAAAGTGACCAAAGGCGCCCGCGCGTTGATTGTGGGCGGCGGTTACATCGGGCTCGAGGCCGCCGCCGTCTGCGCGAAACGCGGCGTTAAGGTCACCTTGGTCGAGATGGCCGACCGCATCCTGCAACGGGTGGCTGCGCCCGAAACCAGCGCGTATTTCCGCGCATTGCACAGCGAATACGGTGCCGACATCCGCGAAGGCGTCGGGCTGGATCGTCTGATCGGCGAAAATGGCCGGGTTGTGGGGGCCGTGTTGACGGACGGCACGACGCTGGACGTTGATTTCGTCGTGGTCGGTGTGGGCATCACCCCCTCAACCCAACTGGCCGAGATGGCAGGGCTTGAACTGGATAACGGCATCAAAACCGATGCCCATGGTCGCACATCTGATCCGTCGATCTGGGCGGCGGGCGATTGCGCCTCTTTTCCGCATGGCGAAGGGCGTATCCGTCTGGAAAGCGTCCCC
Organism: Ruegeria sp. HKCCD6157; assembly: GCF_013110685.1. Classification (NCBI taxonomy): domain Bacteria; kingdom Pseudomonadati; phylum Pseudomonadota; class Alphaproteobacteria; order Rhodobacterales; family Roseobacteraceae; genus Ruegeria; species Ruegeria sp. HKCCD6157. Next base: position 68,438 of record NZ_WVRB01000002.1, on the reverse strand, counting down.
AACGCGATCGACCAGGCCGAAATCGTGGCGCAGAACATGCTGGGTGCGGCCAAGGATTATGTGGCGACCCCATGGTTCTGGTCGGACCAGTACGACGTCAAGCTTCAGATCGCGGGCCTGAACACCGGATATGACCGCGTGGTGACCCGCAAGGGCGAGGGTCAGACCGTGTCCTTCTGGTATTACAAGGGCGACAGGCTGATTGCTGTGGATGCGATGAATGACCCGCGGGCATACATGGTCGGCAAGCGATTGATCGAAATGGGCAAGACCGCTGATCCCGAAGTCGTGGCAGACCCGAACGCGGACCTGAAACCGCTGCTCAAGGCGTGAGGATCATAGCCGGAGAATTCCGGGGCCGCGCCCTCGCCCCGGTCGGCAAGGGTGATGCGGGCGCGCATCTGCGCCCCACCACCGACCGTGTGCGCGAAAGCCTGTTCAATGTGCTCAACCACCAGATCGATTTAGACGGTCTGCGGGTGCTGGATCTGTTCGCGGGAACCGGGGCGCTGGGGCTCGAGGCGCTGTCGCGGGGGGCGTCGCATGTCACCTTCGTCGATGACGGGCGGGTGGCTCAGGGGTTGATACGCAAGAATATCGACCTGACCCGCAGCGCCGACCGAACCGACTTGGTCCGCCGCGATGCGACCCGGTTGGGCGACAATCCCGGCGCGCCTTATGATCTGGTTTTTCTGGACCCGCCTTACGGGAAATCCATGGGGCAGAAGGCCGTCGCCGCCTTGGCCAATGGCTGGATTGCGGATGATGCATTGTTGGTTTGGGAAGAAAACGCCCCGATGCAGGCGCCGGCGGGGTTCACATTGCAAGACAGTCGCAAATATGGCGACACGCATATTTCCCTGATGTGGAAAGGTGTGCCAGGCTGAGACGTTCCGCGCGGTTTCGCCGGCGGCCTGTGTTTGCAATGACCAGACAGCTTGGATAGGCCAAGCGCGAGGCACAGCAGGAATCCCAAATGCACGATCTTGTCATTTTCGATTGCGACGGCGTTCTGGTGGACAGCGAGGTGATCTCGAACCAGGTGCTGGTGGACAATCTGGCGCATCATGGCCTGCATCTGGCACTGCGTGAATGCATGTCCCTGTTCGTGGGCGGAACCATGGTGGGGGTGCGGGACAAGGCCCGCGCGATGGGTGCCGTTCTGCCCGAAGACTGGATAGATCAGGTCTATGCCGAAACCTATGACCGCCTGCGCGCAGGCGTGCCATTGGTCCCCGGTATTGCAGACCTGCTTGCGGGGCTGGATCAAAAGGGTATCCCCTGTTGCGTCGCGTCGAATGGCAGCCCGGACAAGATGAAGATCACTCTGGGTCAGAACGGGCTTTGGGACCGTTTCAAAGACGTGATGTTCTCGGCCCATGTGCTGGGTACCGGAAAGCCGGACCCAAAGATGTTCCGCCTGGCCGCCGAGCACTTTGGCGCGACGGATCCGGTGGTGATCGAAGACAGTCACAGTGGTGTCACGGCGGCGATCCGTGCCGGCATGCGTTGCCTTGCTTATGCGCCTCATGGAGGCGGCGAAAAGCTGGCGGATCTGGGGGCCGAGGTGATCACGGACATGTCACAGGCGCATGGGTTGTTGGGACTTTGACCCGCGGTTGTGCTAATGTGCACGCATGGACCGCACCCTGACACCTTTTGCCTGGACCTTTTCAAGCGACAGCGAAGCCTCAACCGGCCCCGAGAGCAAACCCATGCGCGCGCCGGTCTTCATCCACGACGCGGTCACGCCGTGGGGGGCTGAAACGGTGCTGCTGAAACTTCTACGTGAGCAGGCCGCTGATCAGGACGAATAAGTCGGGTGAAATTTGCCAGCGGGTGACAGGGTAAAGATATCGACCCCATCCGAGGTGACGCCCACCGAATGTTCGAACTGTGCCGACAGCGATTTGTCGCGGGTTACGGCTGTCCAGTCGTCGGCCAGGGTCTTGGTTTCGGGGCGACCCAGATTGACCATGGGTTCGATGGTAAAGAACATACCCTCTTCCAGAACGGCACCGGTGCCCGGGCGGCCATAGTGCAGCACGTTAGGTGGCGCGTGAAACACACGACCCAGACCATGACCGCAGAAATCACGCACGACGCTCATCCGATGTGCTTCGACATAGGACTGGATGGCATGGCCGATGTCACCAAAGGTATTGCCCGGCTTTACCATCTCGATGCCCTTGAACAGCGCGTCATGGGTCACCTGGATCAGCCGTTCCGCCTTGCGCGGCAGCTTGCCCGCCACATACATGCGTGAGGTGTCGCCAAACCAGCCATCGACGATGACGGTGACGTCGATATTCAGGATATCGCCGTCCTTCAGCTTTTTCTCACCGGGAATACCGTGGCAGACCACGTGGTTCACGCTTATGCAGCTGGCGTGCTGATAGCCTTTATAACCGATGGTGGCCGAGGTCGCACCGGCGTCTTCGACCATCTGCGTGATCAGCCCGTCAAGTGCGCCGGTGGTTTGACCGGGAAACACATGTTCTGCAATATCATCCAGAATCCGCGCAGCCAGCGCCCCTGCCGCGTGCATCCCGGCAAAGTCACCTTGTTCATAGATGCGAATGCCGTCCTTGGTCAGGCGGCCACGATGCTCTTTCATCGACGCTAAGCTCCAAATGTTGCGCGCAGCATTCCTTTTACGCTGCTTGTGCAGAAAGTACCAGAGGGCGCGCGTTCAGACTGCGTAAACCATGCGAGAAACTTGGTTCCGTTGGCTCAGGATTCAAGAGTAGGGGCTGCATTGCAGCATCTCGGGCCCCACCGCCTCGACTGCAATCCGTACGGCTACTGGCTTGGACACTTTTCACGGCAGGCGGATCAGTATCTAATGATTGCACTTTTTCTTGAGAAAATCAGGGAACCGGATGCATGTCACAGAAACGAGAATTGATCTCTAACGGAAACCCCATGGAAAGCATCGTTGGGTTCAGCCGAGCGGTTCGGGTCGGGAACTTCATCGCGGTCGGGGGAACCGCACCAGTCGATGCTGAGGGCAACACTGTGGGTGTCGGCGATGTCTATCTGCAAACCAGACAATGTTTCGAAATCATCAAAGATGCGCTTGAGCGTGCCGGGTCAGGGCTGCACGATATTGTCAGAACGCGTGTCATCCTGACCGAAATCGAAAACTGGAAACAGGCGATCGAAGCCCGAAAGCTGTATTGTCTGGATGCTCGCCCTGTAGATACTATCATGGCCATCGAACGATTTGTGAATCCCGAGTGGCTGGTCGAGATTGAGGTTGATGCTGTCGTTGCGGACTGACTCAGCCGGCCAAAATCCTCATTTCAGTCTGCACCCGAACCCCCGACGGCGTTATCCGCGTCCCGCAAACGATCCGCTCGACCCCTTGCGCCTGCGCCGCCTCAAATGCCGCCGCGTAGGCTGGATCAATATCGGCCGCCAAAGCAAACCGGTCGCAATCGGTTCGCTGAACCAAATACAGCATGATCGCCCGATGCCCTTGTGACGCCATCGCGGCCAACTCGCCCAGATGCTTGGTGCCACGGGCTGTGACGCTGTCGGGAAACTCGGCCAGTCCAGGCTGGCGTGACAGTGTCACGCTTTTCACCTCGACATAGGCATCTGGCAGGCCCGGCCCCGTCAGCAGGAAATCGATGCGGCTGTTGTCGCCGTATTTCACCTCGGGCCGGACGGTGTCATAGGCGGCCAGTTCGGGAATCTCACCGGCTTCCAAAGCGGCCCGCAGCGCCCGGTTCGGAACCGAGGTATCGACGCCGGTAAAATGCCCGTTCTCGTGGTCCACCAGCCGCCATCCGAATTTCAGCTTTTTCTTCGGATCGTCGTTGGGCTCCAGCCAAATCTTTTCGCCGGGCTCGGCCAGCCCCATCATCGATCCCGGATTGGCGCAATGGGCCGTTACCTCACTCCCGTCCTCAAGCCTGCAATCGGCCAGAAAGCGTTTGTAGCGGCGGATCAGCCGGGCGGGGACAAGAGGGGTTTCAAATCGCATGGTTCAGGGCCTATACCTGCCCCTGAGGACGATCAAGAGGGGACAGTGCCATGGCCAATCCAACCGCAGCGATGCTGGTGATCGGGGATGAAATCTTGTCGGGTCGCACCCGCGATGCGAATATGCATTTTCTGGCGCAGGAGCTGACCAAACACGGCATCGACCTGAAAGAGGTCCGCATTGTCAGCGATGACGCCCCTGCCATTGAAGCGGCCGTCAAAGCGCTGTCCGACGCTTATGACAATGTCTTCACCAGCGGTGGCATCGGCCCGACCCATGACGATATCACGGCCGATTGCATTGCCCGCGCTTTTGACACACCCATTGATGTGCGCGATGACGCGCGCGCGCTGTTGCAGGCTCATTACGACAAATCCGGGCTGGAACTGAATGCCGCCCGCCTGCGCATGGCGCGTATTCCGGACGGTGCGACGCTGATCGAAAATCCGGTTTCGACGGCGCCCGGGTTCACGCTTGCGAATGTGCATGTCCTGGCGGGTGTGCCGTCGGTTTTTCAGGCGATGGTGGCGAGCGTGTTGCCAACATTGACCGGAGGCCGCCCTTTGCTGTCGCAAACTCTGCGTGTGGACCGCGGAGAAGGCGATATCGCCGCAACCCTGGCGGCCTTGGCCGAAGATTTCAGCGACCTGTCCATCGGGTGCTACCCGTTTCAGATCAACGGTGCCTTCGGGGCCAATGTGGTTGTACGCGGCACCGACGGGGGCCGGATCGACGCGGCCACCACCCGCCTGGCGAAAGAGCTTGAGCTTTGAGCGATAACTGGGCGGAAATAGTCGACGGAACCTGGCCCGCTGCACGCTATCAGCGGCTTGGCCCGTTTCTGCTGCGTGAGGGGCAGGGCGGAGGGTCGCGCGTGTCTGCGGCCAGTGCATTGGGTCCGGCCAATGAAGACGATATCGACGCCGCCGAGGCCGCGATGCTGGCCATGGGGCAAAAACGCATCTTCTGCCTGCGGCCCGGGGATGAGGCCCTGGATGCAATGCTGGCCCAGCGGGGATACGACATTCTTGACCCGGTCAACATCTATGTCTGCCCCGTCTCTCGGCTGATCGATCAGCCGATCCCACCGGTCATGGTGTTTTCGATCTGGGAACCGCTTGAGATCATGCGCGAAATCTGGGCATCGGGCGGGATCGGACCCGAGCGGATCGCGGTGATGGAACGTGCCAAGGGCCCCAAGACAGGATTTTTGCTGCGTCACAACGACAAACCCAGCGGCGTGGCTTTTGTGGCGATACATGCAGACACTGCGATGGTCCACGCGCTGGAAGTGTTGCCCGAACACCGTCGTCAGGGGTTGGGCCACTGGACCATGCGCGCGGCGGCATTCTGGGCGCGGGATCATGGTGCGCAGAACCTCGGCGTGATCTGCACCAAGGCCAATGAGGGCGCCAACGGTCTTTATCGTGCCCTCGGGATGGAGATCGCGGGCGAATACCATTACCGTCATCTTGTCTGAACCGAAGAGGCCGCCGTGACACAAAAAGACATGCCTACCGCGCTGAACCTGCCCATGGTCGATCCGCTGCCGCCGGAAACGCAGAAATACTTTGATATCTGTGTCGAAAAACTGGGCATGGTGCCGAACGTGCTGAAAGCCAACGCGTTCGACATCGACAAGCTGAACGCCTTCACCGCGATGTATAACGACCTGATGCTGGCTGACAGCGGGCTGACCAAACTGGAACGCGAGATGATCGCGGTCGTCGTCTCGTCAATCAACAAATGCTTTTACTGTCTGGTCGCCCATGGGGCGGCGGTGCGTCAGCTTTCGGGCAATCCGCAACTGGGCGAAATGCTGGTGATGAACTATCGCGTCGCCCCGCTGGAGCCGCGTCAACGGGCGATGCTGGACTTTGCCGCAAAGATGACCACTGCCAGCGCCGAGATCGAAGAGCCCGACCGCCAGCGCCTGCGCGATGCAGGCTTTTCCGACCGCGACATCTGGGACATCGCCAATGTCGCCGGGTTTTTCAACATGTCAAACCGGGTGGCCAGCGCGACGGCGATGGTGCCCAACGAAGAATATCACGCACAGTTTCGATGATCCGCGCCGCCGCCCTTGTTGCCCTGCTGATGACAGGACCTGTTGCCGCGCAGGACCTGACCCTGCCGGCCAGTGCCCGACAGATCAGCGACCGAACATCGCCACTGGACAGCTATGACCTGCCGACGGGGCCTTATGCAAATGGCTCGGTTCCCGCAGAAACGCGCGAAGGGCGCGTGGAACGCTATACGTGGCGGCTTCAGGCGGGGTCGAGCACGACATTGCAGCTGCTGGCACCGTTGCGGGATCAGATCGAGGCGCAGGGCTACAAGATCCTGTTCGAATGCGACGCGCGGGTTTGCGGTGGTTTCGACTTCCGCTTTGGCACCGAGGTCGTGCCAACCCCGGACATGTATGTCGCCATTCAGGATTACCGGTTTTTGTCGGCTACCAAGGGGCCGGTTGCCCTTAGCCTGCTGGTCAGCCGCAACCCGCCGGATGGCTATGTGCAGATGATCCGGGTCACACCCCAGGATGCGCCGGACCCGGACCCTGTGGTGGTCGAGCAAGCCGTGGAAGGCCCGGTCGGATTGCTGGAGGCCTTGGCGGCAACGGGCCACGTGATCCTGGATGATCTGCATTTTCCGACGGGCGAGGTTGCCCTGGGCGAAGGGCCGTTTGACTCGCTGACCTTGCTGGCCGGATACTTGACCGACAACCCGAACACACGCCTGGCGTTGGTGGGGCACACTGATGATACCGGTGCCCTACAGGCAAATATTTCGGTCAGCAAAAGCCGGGCCGAGGCGGTGCGAACCCGCCTGATTGATGCGCATGGCGTGGCACCCGACCGGATCGAAGCGCAGGGTGTTGGCTATCTGTCTCCGCTCACATCGAATGCAACCCCGGAAGGGCGCGATCTGAACCGTCGGGTCGAAGCGGTATTGCTGGTCAACTGACCCACCACAGGTACAGCGGCAACCCGACGGTGATGTTGAACGGAAACGACACCCCCAGCGACAAGGTCAGATAGATCCCGGCCTCGGCCTTTGGAAGGGCGATCTTCATCGCGGCGGGAACCGCGATATACGAAGCCGAGGCTGACAGCACCATGAACAGGAACAAGCTGCCCTGTGGCAAGCCGATCACGGCACCTACCGCCCAGGCCATAAATGCGCCGATCAGGGGCATCAAGACACCAAAGGCGAACAGGCCAACCGACAGCTTGTCTCGGTTGCTGATCAGGCTGCGCCCTGCCGACAGGCCCATATCCAGCAGAAACAGGCACAGGATTCCGGTGAAAGGCGTCACGATGAAGGGCGCGATCATCTGCATGCCTTCACCACCGGTGATGGCTCCGATCAGGAAGGCACCGGTAAGCAGCACGATCGAGCCGTTGGCCAGCAGATCGCGCCACAGCTTGTCATCCTTGACGCCATTGCTTCCGGTCTTGTGCGCCAACCAAAGCGCCGACAGGATTGCGGGCACCTCCATCGCAGCCGCAACCGCCACCATGAATCCGTCATGGGTCAGCCCCACCAGATCCAGCAAACTGGTAGCTGTTACAAAGGTGACGATCGAGATCGAACCATAGTGCCCTGCCACCGCCGCCGCGTTCAGTGCATCCAGCCGTGTCATCACCCTGAGCAGCCCAAAGGCCACGAATGGGATGGCAAAGGACAAGGCGACACCGCCCAGCAGCGTCAGGAACAGTTGCAGGTGAATGCCATGCGCGGCCAGACTGGCACCGCCTTTGAACCCGATGGCCAGCAGCAGGTAAAGCGACATGAACTTGGCCGCGCCCGCCGGAATGGACAGGTCACTGCGTACAAAGGCCGCCAGAAGCCCAAGGGCAAAAAACAGTATGGTCGGCACCAACAGGTTGCTGGAAAGTGTCTCGATCACTCCGGGCATAATTGACTCCTGATCCCTCGTTTTCGAGTTAGGTGCCTTGCAAAACAGATTTCGCCAAATACTATCTTTCTAAGTTATATATAGTTTCAGGCTATGAAATGCGCCCGACACTGCGACAGTTGGAATACATCGTTACGGTCAGTCGCCTTGGGCGATTCAGTTTGGCTGCCGAGGTGCTGAATGTCAGCCAGCCCAGCCTGTCGACGCAAATTGCGACTGTAGAACAAGAGCTTGGCGTTCGGATCTTTGAGCGTAACCGCGGTGGTATCCAGGTGACGGCAAAGGGGGAAGAGTTCATCTTGCGCGCACAGAAGATCCTGGCAGAGGTCAAGGACCTGCGCCACGCCATGTCGAACGATATGCCCGTCGGAGGAAGGTTGCGACTGGGGGTTTTGCCTTCGATCGGGCCTTATCTGTTGCCGCAAGCCATCAAACAGGTGCACCGGATTCGCCCCGGATTGCGCATTGTGGTGCGCGAGGAAAACACACTGGATCTGGAACAGGGTCTGAAATCCGGTCGATTTGATCTGATATTGTCCACGCCCGAAGACCATCCGAATACCGTGCAACACCGGTTGTTCAACGAACCTCTTTGGGTCGCGGTTGCCGTTGATGACGTTCTGGCGCGGGATTTGCAGGGTGTCAGTGCCACCGATCTTCAGAACCGGATTTTCCTTACCCTGGATCAAGGCCACCGCCTGTCGCGCATCGTCTATGCATTGGCGGCGGAATGCGGTGGGGTTGTTTCGGATGAGTATGAAGGCACGACGCTTGATTCCATTGTTCTGATGGCGGCTTCGGGTGTTGGTGTTGCGGTACTGCCTGATCTTTATGCTCGCAGACAGGGGATCTACCGCGACGAGGTGCGCTTGCGACCGCTGTCCATCGCCAATGCAAATCGCGATATCGCCCTGTTGGCACGCAGTTCCGAAACCCCACCGCCGGGTCAGAATGTGCTGACGGACAGCTTGCGCACTTCCGCCCGGTCCATGGGACTGTCAGTAATCGACCCGTAAAAAAAGGCCCGCACTTTTACATGCGGGCCAAAGGTTGGTCTTCAGGGAGAAATTACCAGTCCATCGGACCCTTCCCGTGGAAGGAATCAACGAGGAAATCGATGAAGGCCCGCACTTTGGGTTGCGTAAAGCGGCCCGGCGGGTAGACAGCGTAAACGCCTTGAACTTCGTCAGGCAGGGACGGCATTGCATCGACAACCAGCCCGGCCTTTAGGGCTTCAGCGTAAAGATAGCTGGGCAGATATGCGATACCCAGGCCGGAAACCGCTGCGTTCAACAGGGATTGGCCATCATTGACACTCAACCACCCGGCGGTACGAACCTGACGTTTTTCGCCGGATGGCGCGGTCAGTTTCCAGACATTGCCCGAGGATTGGCTGGAATAATGCAGCAGCTTGTGTTCGTTCAGATCATCGATCTTCTGCGGCCGGCCGAACCTTTCGACATAACTGGGCGCGGCGACCATGCGTTTGACCGTCTCGGTCAGTTTGCGGGCGCGCAGTGTACTGTCTTCCAGCTCACCAATACGCACGGCCACGTCAAATCCTTCGGAAATCAGCTCGACATAGCGGTTGTTCAAAACCATGTTCACAGTGATGTCGGGGTAGGCTGCAAGGAACTCGGACAGAACAGGCGACAGGTGATTGACGCCGAAATCCGTGGCAACGCTGATGCGCAAAAGACCAGACGGGGCCGATTGCATTGACGTGACCAATGAATCCGCTTCTCCGGCATCATTCAACACGCGCCGCGCGCGGTCATAATAGGCCAGCCCGATTTCCGTTGGTGAAACCCGGCGCGTGGTGCGGTTCAACAGCCGCGCTCCCAGGCGCGCCTCAAGGCTTGATACGTGTTTGGACACAGCTGATTTGGAGATGCCCATCTTTTTGGCCGCATCGGTGAAGCCACCCTGGTCCACCACATTGGCGAAGGCTTCCATTTCGGTCAGTCGGTCCATACTCGTTCCCCAGATCTTGATTTCCGTCCTGACTATGGCGCTGAATCTGGGCGGAAACGGGGCAGACATGGGATAATATCAGGGATTTGAATCGGATCGTTTGCGTATGGGAAACGTAGAAACAGTGGTTTCCAAACGCGCCTCAGGCATTGTGATGCTGTGTTTTTCAGGCAATCGCGCTAAGATCTCACAATGAGAATGGCATTTTTGTGACCAGGGAGGAGATCATGAGAACCTTTTTCGCCATTGCTGCGCTTTGCCTTTCGGTGGGCTTTGCGCATGCCGGAGGAGAGACCCCATCGAATCCTGATGCAAAGGTCTATTTCGTCAACCTGTCGGATGGCGATACCGTGCAATCACCGGTCACGGTTGTCTTTGGCCTAAGCGGCATGGGCGTCGCACCCGCCGGAACCGAGAAAGAAAACACCGGGCACCACCACCTGTTGCTTGACCGTCCTCCGCTGGGTGAAGGCGAGGATGGCGCAGATGAGTTGGCCAATGGCCTGCCCGCCGACGATAATCACATGCACTTCGGAGGCGGTCAGACCGAAGTAACGCTGGATCTGGCGCCGGGCCAACACACCCTGCAATTGGTTCTGGGCGACGCCGGGCATGTGCCGCATTCCCCGCCGATTGTATCCGAGGTGATCACGATCACCGTGGAATAGCCGCAGGTCGTTGAAACCGTCCGTTCGGTTCATGTGATGGAAAGGCATTTACATTTTCGGCGCACTTAGTGAATCTGCCTGCATTTGCAGGGGGGTAATAATGTCGCTGGAATTCTTCGTCACATCATTGATTGTTGTTTTGCTGCCGGGTACCGGCGTCATCTATACTTTGGCTGTCGGTCTTGGGCGCGGGTTTCGCGCAAGTCTCGCCGCAGCCTTCGGTTGCACACTTGGGATCGTTCCGGCGGCCTTGGCCAGCATCATCGGACTTGCAGCCTTGCTGCACACCAGTGCCGTCGCGTTTCAACTCATCAAATATCTTGGCGTCTTGTACTTGTTCTACATGGCATGGGGAATCCTGAAGGACGGCGGTGCCATGGACGTCGCGGCGGAGAAATCCGCAAAAAGCGACTTTAGAATTGCCGTGACAGGAACGCTGATCAACGTTTTGAACCCAAAGTTGTCGCTATTCTTCCTGGCCTTTCTGCCTCAATTCCTGCCGGCGAATGCAGCAAATGCAGGAATGGAACTGGCCAAACTGGCGCTGGCCTTCATGGCCATGACATTTGTTGTTTTTGTCGGGTATGGCGCATGCGCCGCACTGGCGCGGGACTATGTGATCCGACGCCCTGCTGTGATGGCGTGGATAAAGCGGTGTTTCGCAACCGCTTTTGGTGCCTTGGGTGCAAAGCTCGCGCTGTCGGACTGAAGACACTCTGAACGAGTGGCTTCAGAACTCTGCGGCAAGGCGTGTGCCCTGATTGATCGCGCGTTTGGCGTCAAGTTCCGCGGCCACGTCCGCGCCGCCGATCACATGCGGGGTGATCCCGCGTTCGATCAGCGCGTCGGCCAGCGACCGCTCGGGCACCTGTCCTGCACACAGAACGATCGTATCCGCCTTGATGACGGTCGGATCGGCGCGCTCTTCTCCGAACGAGACATGCAGCCCCTCGTCGTCTATGCGTTCATAGTTCACGCCGCCCACGAAGCTGACATCCTTCATCTTCAGTGTGGCGCGGTGGATCCAGCCGGTGGTCTTGCCCAGCCCCTTGCCATGCGCCTGCTTCTTGCGCTGCAGCAGGGTGACCTGCCGCTTGGGCGCCTCAGGCTGCGGGCCTTCGGGCGCCAGGCCTGCGCGGTGCTGTTCAGGGTCGGCAACGCCCCATTCCTTCATCCACAAGGGCAGGTCGGTGGTGGGCGAATGGCCTTCCTCCAGCAGGTATTCCGACACGTCGAAGCCGATGCCGCCCGCGCCGATCACGGCCACCGATTTGCCCACCGGGGCCTTGTCGCGCAGCACGTCGATATAGTTCACGACATTGTCGCTGTCCTCGCCCGGAATCTGCGGGTCGCGCGGGTTGACGCCCGTGGCGATCACCACCTCGTCGAACCCGACCAGATCGTCGGCGCCGATTTTGCGGCCCAGTTCGACCTTGACGCCCAGATCGTTCAGCATGGTGCGGTACCAGTCCACCAAGCCCCAGAACTCTTCCTTGCCCGGCACCTGCTTGGCCATGTTCAGCTGGCCGCCGATCTCGTCGGCTTTGTCAAACACGGTCACGTCATGGCCGCGCTCCGCCGCCGTCATCGCCGTGGACAGGCCCGCCGGCCCCGCGCCCACGATGGCCACGCGCTTGGGCGTGGCGGCCTTTTCGATCACCAGCTCGGTCTCGTGGCAGGCGCGCGGGTTCACCAGGCAGGAGGTCAGCTTGCCGCTGAAGGTGTGATCCAGGCAGGCCTGGTTGCAGGCGATGCAGGGCGCGATCCTGGCCGAGTCACCTGCCATCGCCTTGGCTACGAAATCCGCATCCGCCAGCATCGGCCGCGCCAGAGAGACCATGTCGGCACAGCCCTCGGCCAGCACCTGCTCGGCCACTTCGGGCGTGTTGATCCGGTTCGAGGTGATGACCGGAATCCCCACCTTGCCCATCAGTTTCTTCGTCACCCAGGCAAAGGCCCGGCGGGGCACCGATGTGGCGATGGTCGGAATCCGCGCCTCGTGCCAGCCGATGCCGGTGTTGATGATCGTGGCCCCGGCCTTTTCGACCGCTTGCGCCAGTTGCACCACCTCTTCGAAGGTCGAACCATTGGGTACAAGGTCGATCATCGACAGCCGGTAGATGATGATGAAATCGGTGCCCACCGCCTCGCGGGTGCGGCGCACGATTTCCAGCGGCAGGCGCATCCGGTTCTCATAGGACCCGCCCCAACGGTCTGTGCGCTTGTTGGTGTGGGTCACCAGAAACTGGTTGATGAAATACCCCTCGGACCCCATGATTTCGACCCCGTCATAGCCCGCCTTCTGGGCCAGCACAGCGGCGTTCACGATGTCACTGATCTGTTTCTCGATGCCGTCCTCGTCCAACTCGTTGGGGGGAAAGGGCGAGATCGGAGACTTCACCGGGCTGGGCGCCACGCATTTCGGCCCATAGGCATAGCGGCCCGCATGCAGGATCTGCATCGCGATCTTGCCACCCGCCTGATGCACCCGGTCGGTGACGATCGAATGGTTTGCCACGTCCTTGTCGCTGGTCATCATTGCAGCCCCCGGCAGGACCGAGCCTTCGAGGTTCGGCCCGATGCCGCCCGTGACCATCAGCGCCACGCCACCGCGCGCGCGGGCGGCATAGAACTCAGCCACCCGGTTCCAGTCGCCGGTTTCCTCCAGCCCTGTATGCATCGAGCCCATCAGGACCCGGTTCTTCAACGTGGTAAAGCCCAGATCCAGTGGTGCCAGCATGTTTGGGTACACAGTCATGGCAAAACTCTCCCTCCTGAATTTGCGTGATAGATTGACGTTCGCGTAAACTTTGTCACGCGAAACCCCACGTCACCCTCTTTGCTGTTGCGCCGGTGATTGCTAGAGGTGGGCGAAACAACACGATGAGGCCGCGCATGACCCCCGAAGAAATTGCCAAACTGCCCTATCGCCCCTGCGTCGGGCTGATGCTGATGAACGATCAGGGCCAGATCTTCGTCGGTCAGCGCAACGACCGGTTCGAGGACGCGTGGCAAATGCCACAAGGCGGCGTGGACAAGGGCGAAGACCCTCGTGATGCGGCCTTGCGAGAGCTGTGGGAAGAAACCGGTGTAACCGGTGATCTTGTGGAAATCGTGGCCGAGACCGAGGGCTGGCTGCCCTATGACCTGCCGCATGACATCGTGCCCAAGATTTGGAAAGGCCGGTATCGTGGGCAGGAGCAGAAATGGTTCCTGATGCGGTTTCTGGGAACCGACGACCAGATCGACATCCAGACGGATCACCCCGAGTTCACCCGCTGGAAATGGCAGGACCCCGACTGCCTGATCGCCGAGATCGTGCCCTTCAAACGCGAGGTATACGAGCGCGTCATGGAGGCCTTTCGTGGGTATCTGCGCTAAATAAGGCTGTCGTAATTCCGCGCCGGGATCCCGGCTCAGGCATTCTGTTTTTCGTAGACAGGCGTGCCGTCGGGCTCATAGCCGATGACCCCCGGTTCCCACCACCAAATCGGGTTCGCCTTGAAACTGTCGCGCGCATCCAGCCGGTCGAGCAGCGCCGAAACTTTGCCATACCGGTCCAGCTTCAGATCCACCCCAAGCGGCCTTGCCTGCACGAACCGCACATGGGCGGCCAGAAAGATATCCTGCATCGACAGGTAGCTCGGCACGAAACCGTCCTCGCCACTCAGCCGGTCTTCCAGCCAGCCCAGGATATGGGCCAGCTTCTCGGCTGACCGCTGAAGATGCGTGTTCTGGCCCACGCTCACGCCGGACCACTTCATTTGCGAGATGGTCGTGGCCGCGTTGCCGAAGGTCTGGATGGTCGAGAACACCAGCTTGTCCTGCCACTGCGCGTCCCCGGGCCGAAAGGCAAAGGGCGCCAGTTTCGGCGCGGCCTGCGGCCTGTCCGGATAGGTCGACAGCAGGTATTCGGCGATGGTGCCGCTTTCCCACAGCACAAGATCGCCGTCCCAAAATGTCGGCACCTGTAATGTCGGAGTAGCCTGCGCACGTTGCTCGGCGCTGGGCGTGGTGATTTCCTCTCGCCTTTCGTAATCCAGCGAAAGTTCGTCCAGAACGATCCTGACCGCCCTTGCAAATGGCGATCCCGTCGTGAACAGCAGTGCTCTCATGACGGCCCCCTTTTTTGATGCGAAAAACATAACGCCGTCAGAGCTAGCCCTGCCAGCAAAAAAGGGGCGTCGCGGCCCGGTGTTCAGGCCGCGCTCGCAGGGTCGAGCCGAATTTTTTTCCGAAGAAAGGCGCGGGAAACCCGCGTCCTCAAACCAACCCTTCTTCCCTCAGCAGCTCCAGCATGTTCGCCTCGGGGCGGGGGCCGATATGGCTGATGACCTCGCGGGCGCAGACATTGCCGATGCGGGCGCAGGTCTCGTAATCGCGTCCCGTCGCCATGCCGAACAGGAACCCGGCGGCAAACTGGTCGCCGGCACCTGTTGCGTCAACGGGGACGACCTTCTCGACCGGTACGTCAATGCGAGCATCGCCGTTCATAACCGTCACCCCGTCACCCGAACGGGTGCAGACCACCAGCGGGCAGATCGCCGCCGTGCGCCGCAGCGCCTCTTCCAGGTCGTTGGTCTCGAACAGGGATTTGATCTCGGCCTCGTTGCCGATCACGAAATCCAGCTCGTTTTCAATCAGCAGCAGGAAATCCACCCGATGCCGTTCCACGCAGAACGGGTCGGAGATGGCAATCCCGGCTTTGCCGCCACCGTTGTGACAGGCACGTGCGGCCTCAAGGAATGCCGCCTTGCCTTTTTCCTTGTCGAACAGATATCCCTCGAGGAACATGATCTGGCTGTTTCCAGCGACCTCGTCCGGAACGTCCTGAGACGACAGTTCCGAGGAAATGCCCAGATAGGTGTTCATCGACCGCTCGCCATCTGGCGAGACAAAGATCATCGAGCGTGACGTGGGCAATTCGCCACCCGGAACAGGCGGGTTCACGAAGTCAACGCCATCTTCGTTCATCGCATCTGCATAGAACCGGCCCAGAGCGTCATCGTGTACCCGGCCGATAAACGCTGCATCCAGCCCAAGCGCGCCTGCGCCCGCAATTGTATTAGCTACTGAGCCGCCCGGCGTTTGAACGCGGCTTTCCATCGAGGCGTACAGCACCTCGCCGCGTTCCTGTTCGATCAACTGCATGATGCCTTTTTCGATGCCCATCAGCTCCAGGAAACTGTCATCGGCCTGGGAAATCACGTCCACAACGGCATTTCCGATGCCGGTCAGTTGATAAGTCTTCATAGGGTTTTGTCCTCGAATTGGCAGAGATCACGGATGATGCAGGTCGGGCATTGCGGCTTGCGCGCCTTGCAGTGGTACCGGCCATGCAGGATCAGCCAGTGATGCGCATGAAGTTGAAAGTCAGCGGGAATATTGTCTTCGATGGCGCGTTCGACCGTGTCCACATCCTTGCCGGGGCAAATACCGGTGCGGTTGCCGACGCGAAAGATATGGGTGTCCACCGCCTGCGCCGGTTGCCGCCACCACATGTTCAGAACCACGTTGGCCGTCTTGCGGCCCACACCCGGAAGGGATTGCAGGGCAGCCCGGGAATTCGGAACCTCGCCACCATATTCGTCAACCAGGATACGGCTGAGCTTGATGACGTTCTTGGCCTTCTGGCGGAACAAGCCAATGGTCTTGATGTGCTCGATCAGGCCGTCCTCGCCCAGATCCAGCATCTTTTGCGGCGTGTCGGCGATCTTGAACAACTCGCGCGTCGCCTTGTTGACGCCCGCATCCGTGGCCTGCGCCGAAAGGGCCACGGCGACGACCAGAGTATAGACGTTCACATGCTCCAGCTCGCCCTTGGGTTCCGGGTCGGCCTCTTGAAAGCGCGTGAAAATCTCGCGGATCGTATGATAGTCGAGTTGCTTTGCCATCCGGGCCTTAATGCCGTCCACCGCGCCCTGACACAAGCACAAAGCCAATGCGCAAGTTCCGGGTCGCGGCAGCGTGGCCGTCGCGCTATGGTTTTGTCAGATGATGAGGTGGAACCATGAACGTCCAGACCCCAGAAAGCGGTTATCATTACAACGTCATGCGCCGGGCAATCGAGTTGATCGATCAGGGTGGTGAAAGCCTGAGCCTTGATGAACTGGCACGCCAGATGGATATGAGCCCGGCCCATTTCCAGCGTTTGTTCTCGCGTTGGACCGGAGTGTCACCGAAACGGTATCAACAATACCTGACGCTGGGCCATGCGAAGGCATTGTTGCGTGAACGGTTTACGACATTGGAAACGGCCCACAATGTGGGCCTGTCCGGCAGCGGGCGTCTGCATGATCTGTTCCTGAAGTGGGAATCGATGAGCCCCGGCGAATATGCCCGCAAGGGCGAAGGCCTGACGATCCATTGGGGGTGGTTCGAATGCCCCTTTGGCCCTGCGCTGGTCATGGGAACCGACAAGGGCATCTGCGGCATCGCCTTCGGTGCCGAGACCGGCGAAGAGGCCGCGATGGAAGACATGATCTCGC
Source organism: Ruegeria sp. HKCCD6157 (assembly GCF_013110685.1). Taxonomy (NCBI): domain Bacteria; kingdom Pseudomonadati; phylum Pseudomonadota; class Alphaproteobacteria; order Rhodobacterales; family Roseobacteraceae; genus Ruegeria; species Ruegeria sp. HKCCD6157. The sequence goes on along the minus strand of NZ_WVRB01000002.1, from coordinate 51,395 downwards.
GCTGGCCCAAGGCAACGTTTGTCGAAGATCCGATGCGCCTGCGCCCTTGGGCGCTGAGTGCTTTTGGCGCTGCCAGCGACCGGTTGGAGCCGACACCGCTTTTCCTGATCGGATCACCTTTGCAAATCAAGGTGTGGGAAGCGCTGATGCATATCCCGTCCGGGCAGGTCACGACCTATTCCGAGATCGCCCAGCGAGTCGGCTCGCCGCAAGCCGTTCGCGCCGTTGGAACGGCAGTTGGTCGCAACCCGGTCAGTTGGTTGATCCCCTGCCATCGGGCATTGCGCAAATCAGGTGGTCTGGGGGGCTATCACTGGGGCTTGCCTGTCAAGCGTGCCATGCTGGCCTATGAGGCGGCGCAGGCAGACGCCTGATTGACATGCGGCCCGGCCGCTGCCAAAAGGCACCTCAGGTTCGGGTCCCCTGCCGTTCGCGGCCATTGGCTTTGGTGAAACCCGGTTTGAAGAGCATCTGTTGCCCTTTCCCGGCGCGCGGATGGAAATGCGAGCCCCGTCCTGATTTCGCGCCCGTTCAAGGAAACGAGGCACATGATGACACGATCCCGAACCGTTGCTCCGGTTGAAGAGCTGAAAGCGCAGGCGAAACGCCTGCGGGAAGAACTGAAAACGAAGGGCGTTTCGCTGTCGCACAGTGCGGCATTGGAACTGCTGGCCCATCAGCATGGCGTTCGAGACTGGAACACCTTGCACGCAATGGCCGGAAACCGGATGCATCTGCGCGTGGGTGATCGGGTCGAAGGGCGCTATCTGGGTCAGGCGTTCACGGCCGAAATTCGCGGTCTGACCATGCTTGGCGATGGCGCGCGTCGCCGAGTGACCCTGCATTTCGATACGCCGGTAGATGTGGTGCGCTTTGACAGCTTTTCCGCATTTCGACAGCGCGTCACCAGCGAGATTGGGTGGGACGGTCGATCCCGGCGCCGCACGTCCGATGGCGTACCCCAGCTTGTAGTGCGGCCGCTATAGGGGGTTTCGGGCGGGGCCAACCGCGTTGCCCCGCCCGATCTGTCTGCTTTGCAGGTATAGTTACTCTGCCGCCCAACCACCGACAGCTTTGATCTCGAGGAAGTCCTCAAGCCCAAAGACGCCGCCTTCACGCCCGTTGCCGGATTGCTTCATGCCGCCGAACGGTGAGCCCGCGCTGCGCGATTGTCCGTTCATTTCGACCATGCCCGACCGCAGCGCCCGCGCCATGCGATTGGCACGCGCGCTGTCCTGCGTCTGAACATAGTTGGTCAGGCCATAGGGTGTATCATTGGCGATTTCGACAGCCTCTTCTTCGGTGTCGAAGGGGATCATGGTCAGAACCGGGCCAAAGATTTCTTCGCGGGCGATGGTCATCTGGTTGTTTGCATCGGCAAAGACCGTGGGGCGGACATAGTAGCCCTTGTTCAGCCCCTCTGGCCGTCCGGTGCCGCCTGCGACCAGCCGCGCCCCTTCATCGATGCCTTTCTGGATCAAGTCCTGAATCTTGGTCCACTGAACTTCATTCACCACCGGGCCGATATGGCGGCCTTCCTCTGAGGCAGGGCCAACCTTGACCATGTTTGCGACCTCGGCCGCGGTTTCCACAGCCTTGTCATAGATCGGGCGCTGCACCAGCATCCGGCTGGGGGCGTTGCAGCTTTGGCCGGTGTTTTGCATCATGTGCAGCACCCCACGCTTGACCGCTTTTTCGTCCGCGTCCTCAAAGATGACGTTGGCCCCTTTGCCCCCAAGCTCAAGATGTACTTTCTTGAGGGTATCTGCCGCATTTTTGGAAATCGCGGTGCCTGCGCGGGTCGAGCCGGTGAAGCTGACCATGTCCACATCCGGATGGCCAGAAAGTTGCGAACCAACACCCGCGCCGTCGCCGTTGACCAGATTGAACACACCGGGCGGGAAGCCTGCCTCGCCCATCATCTCGGCAAAGATCATCGCGTTCAGCGGGCTTTGTTCCGACGGTTTCAGCACCATCGTGCAGCCCGCAATCGCAGCAGCCCCAACCTTGAGCGTGATCTGGTTCATCGGCCAGTTCCACGGCGTGATCAAAGCGGCAACGCCAACCGCCTCGTAAATGATGCGATCATTCGGCGCATGATCCCCCAGCGGGCGTTCAAATTCAAACGACCTGGCGGCGCGGATGAAGTTCTTCAGGTGATAGATGCCGGCGCCCGCCTGCGCCGAACGCGCCAGATCGATCGGGGCGCCCATTTCCAGCGACATCGCCTGCGCCAGATCCTCTGCCCGGGTTGCATAGAGTTCGACCAGTTTTTCCACCAGCGCGATGCGGGTTTCCACTGGCGTGGCCATCCAGCCCGGTAGGGCGGCCTTGGCCGCGGCAACGGCCGCATTCGTGTCGGCTTCGGCGCCAAGCGAGATCACGGCGCAGGGGTCTTCGGTCGACGGGTTGATGACCTCGAAGTCATTGGGCTGCGATGGGGCCACCCACTGACCATTAATATAGAAATCCCGCTTTTCGATCATCCTGAGCCCTCCTGAAGGTCTGCCTGAAACCGGTTGTTCGGGGCCACTCTGTCACCCATGCACAGGCAGAGCAATAGTGAATTTGATCAAATTATTTTCTGGCAATGCCCACGAATTCCGTATCCCCAAGCGTGATGGACGGTTTAACCTGCACACAAAGTGATTAGGTTCCAAACAACCGATTCAGGTTTTTCACAGAGAAGGAGATGCCCCATGGGTTTGCGTATCAACGACACCGTTCCGAATTTCACGGCAGAAACGGATCAGGGCACCATTCAGTTTCACGACTGGATTGGCGACAGCTGGGCCATTCTGTTCTCGCACCCAAAGGATTTTACACCTGTATGCACCACCGAGTTTTCGGCCGTTGCGCAGTTGAATGACGAATGGGCCGCGCGCAACACCAAGGTGATCGGCGTATCGGTCGATGGCGTCGAAGACCACAAGAAGTGGAAGAAGGACATCGAGGAATACGGCAAGGCCAACCCCGGCTTTCCGATCATCGCCGATGACGGTCTGGCTGTGTCCAAGGCTTTCGACATGCTGCCTGCCGAAGCATATCTGCCCGATGGCCGTACACCGGCTGACAGTGCCACGGTGCGTTCGGTCTTTATCATCGGCCCGGACAAGCAGCTGAAGCTGTCGATGACGTACCCGATGACCGTGGGCCGGAACTTTGCCGAAATCTTGCGCGCGCTTGATGGGTTGCAGATGTCGGCCAAGGGGGTTGCGACGCCTGCCAATTGGGTGCCGGGCGAAGACGTGATCATCCCGCCAACCGTGTCGAACGAAGACGCCAAGGCCAAGTTTGGCGAGTTCGAAACGATCTTCCCCTATCTGCGCAAGACCAAAGCGCCGTCGTAAACCGGTTGCCGGGTCAGGGGGGCTGTCTGCCCCCCATCGTGCCCGCAGGCACGATCCCCCCCGAGGATATTTTAGCCAGATGAAGCAGGCGGTTGTTGCAGATCGGGCAACCACAGGCATATCCAGCGCGCGCTGCATTATTCGGGGTTTTCCGGGTGCCCCCGCGCCTGAGGCGCGAGGGCGAAGAGGGGCAGGAAACCGGAGAGAAACCTGACACCCGAAGCAATCAGAAATTATGGCGAAGTCCGAAATTGATGCTGAAAGTATCCAGATCGTCCTCTACGTTGCCGGTCAAAGCTCCGTTGGGGGCCAGGCGCTGCGACGAAACATCAAAGGCACGGGCGTAACGGGCATCAACGGTGAACGCTGTCGACGCGTTGATGTCATATGCCACACCGGCGATCAGCTGGGCGGCCAAGGTGGTGTCGGTGTCGTTCAGCGCCACACCCGGCCCGTAAGAAAAATCCAGATCCGAATAGGTGGCCCCCAGACCAAACCCGGCAAACGGTGTCAGCGCGCCGGCCTGTTTGAAATCGAACAGCAGATTGGCAAATAACGAGGTTTGCGTGACGTCGCCCGAGATATTGCCCTCGGGCCCCGGACCATTGCCGGTAAAGTTCACACCATCCACGTCACTGTCGCGATAAGACAGTTCCAGCTCGATCCGCGTTCCGATGATGTCGTTGGACCATTGCGGGATTTCCTTGCCTATCGCGAGGCCCAGTCCGAAACCTGCGTCGAATTCGGTATCGACCGATTGCGTCGCGCCACCGATGGTCCCGGTGAAATCGCTGTCCTGTAGCTGGCTGTAGCCGATGAAGCCGTGAATATAGGTGCCGTCGCCCAGGCTTTGCGCGGCAAGCACCGTTGCGCTGATCGCCAGTGCCGAAGAGGCGAGAATGAGGCGCGTGAACATAACCATCTCCAGTGTTCCAAAGTCCGCATGCCATGGATGTGGACGAGGCTGGCCCAAAAAGAAAGGCGCCGGGCCTTCACTTCGTTTCACAGGTTTTTAGGAATGTATGAGTGAATAGGCACGAGGTTCAGCCACTGTTTCAGGGCACATCCCTGACCAAGGGTTCTGAAAGAAGTTCGTCGACAAAGAAACTGAGCAACTGCACCCTGCTGGAAACGCCCGCCTTTCGATAGACCGCGGCGCTTTGGGCCTTGATCGTTCCTTCTTTCGTCTGTCGCATTCCGGCGATTTCCGCGATGGAAAGACCCTTGATCGTCAGCATGGCGACGTCACGCTCAGCATCACTGAGCTGCCACGCGCTGAACTGGGTTTCGATGACCTGGGCAAAAGCCCCTTGCGCCACTTGCAGTTGCCGCTGCATGTCGCGCACCCGTCTGGACTGGGAACGGATCAGGGCGATCGTGGCGCTCAGGCCGCCGACAAGCGCCAGCGACAGAAACAGCTCGAACGAATGAAGGTGACGAAACCCTGCGCCGTCGCCGCCTGTCCAATCCAGCAGCGCATCGGTCATGAAAAAGGCGGCGCAGAGGGCCTGCACCACCAGAAGAAGCCAGAGCAAAGACGTTTGAGGTACTTTCATGCGGCCCCTTGGACGTTGCAGGTTCAGTCGTCGTCTTCTTCGAGCTCGATGGCCGTCACCACCCCGTCCGTGTCAGACAGAACCAGTTCAGTTTCCACGCCATCCTTGGTGAGTTCAACCTCGATCTTCCCACCTTCGAATTCGATCTCTTCGATTTGGTACCCCTGGGCTTCAAGGGCCGCGCGGATATCGGCTTCGCTTGTGCCCAGTTTGTCGCCCAGTCCGACATTGGCCAAAGCAAGAACCGGTGCGGTTGCGATCAATCCCGTCAGTGTCAGCAGTTTCAAGGTTTCCATATCGCATCTCCTTTTTGCGTTGTGGCGATGCGGTCGAACTGGGGATGGCAGCGGACACCTGCGATTGGTTTTTGGTTGAAACAGGGCGAATGGAACCAAGGTTTATGCCATTTGCGGCCGTTTGCGCGCGTCAGGTTCAGATTGCAATCAAGCTGTGATAGTTTGTTTTGCGGGAACATACGGGCATGTAACCAACGATGTCGGGCTTTCTGACTGTCCTGAACAGGAGAAAACCATGGCTTTTACAGATTGGTACGTCGAGGGAGAAAGCTTCGGAAACTGCAACTGCGGCTATGCCTGCCCCTGCCAGTTCGAGGAATTGCCGACGCATGGCGAATGCCGCGGCTTCGAGGTGCTTGAAATATCCACCGGATATTTTGGCGAAACGGATCTGAGCGGGACCAAGGCTGCGTTGATCTATGCATGGCCCGGGCCAATATTCGAAGGTGGCGGCGAAATGCAGGTGATCGTCGACCCCGCGGCCTCACCGGCGCAGCGTGATGCGCTGGAGAAAGTCTTTCACGGCGAAGAAACCGAAGAGATGGCAACCCATTGGTACGTGTTCCGGGCCATGTGTGAGACGGTGCACGACACGCTGTACCTGCCGATCAAGCTTGAGATGGATATCGAAGGACGAACGGCCAGCGTTGCCGTTGGCGACGTTCTAAAGTCGACCGGGCGCCCGATTCAGGCCCCGCATGGTGGCGGCGAACACCGTGTACGCATCGATATTCCCGGCGGGATCGAATTCACTATTGCCGAGATCGGCAGCGCCTCGACCCGAGCCGATGCGGCGATCAAACTGGATCTGAAAGACAGCTACGGCCAGTGGCACCTGTTGAAACATGGCCCCGGTGGCGTCGCGCACTGACCTGCGGTCAGGCGGCTTTCGCGGATTCACTGGGGCGGACCTTCCAGCCCGGAACCGCCAGATCCGCTGACAGAACCCGGACTTCGAAGGGTTTGAGGACCGGCAATGCGGTTGAACCGTAACTGCCTTCACCATTGGCAAGTTCCGGGAACAGTTCGAACAGCTCGCTTCGGGTGGCGGGTGCCATTGCCCCAAGGCTGGTGTCACCGGGGTAAAAGGACTCGGACCAGAGTCCTTCGACATTCACCAACTCATGCTGATCAAAGAGGATATGAATGTACTCTACACCATGTGCGGGCGTTTCCTGAACGATGGTATGCCCATTGATCAGCCCCTTTGCAGGGGCCAGCATCGCTGCTTCGCAATGCATAAGCTCCATCATGGTCGAGGTCACGGCAATCCGGTGCTGTGGGGAAATGACGAGATCGCGGCTTGGGCTGTTCGGCCCGAAACAGCCCGCCTTGATCCGTACAGGGGACAGGTGCGTGTTTCGCCGCAACTCAGCCGCGGACAACCGGCGCTTGCCGATCCAGCGGACCGGTCGGGCATGGCCTCCGGCGGTGATGACCGGGTCGCCGGGCTCCAGCGCCTCGACCCGGCGCAGTCCTGTCGGTGTCTGGATCAGAGATCCTGTGGTGAAACACACGAAAGAAGGCAAAGTGTCATACGCGGATGGCGGCGCGGTGCCGGCAAAACTGGTGTCTGAAATCGTGTCATTCAGTTCGGCCTGACCCGAAGTGACTATGATGTAACGCGGGTTTGAAAACTGGATCAGGATGAACGTGACCGGCGCGCCATCGACCGTGCCTGTGTAGTTTTCGAAAGTACTGAAATTCTGGGTCGAGCCGGAAAAGCCGGGAAGAGACCCGAGGTCAAGTTGCGAGCTGCCATCCGGGTCGGGATCTTGCAGCAGGGCGTCATTATCCGTGACTTCGACCGAATAAGCAGCAGTAATATCAACACTGCGGTTGCTGAACGGGTCTGCGCTGATTTCGTAAACAGTAATCGATGCCACGGTCGAACAGCTTCCTTGAAAACGGCAATATACCCCTTAAGGTTGAGCTAATACACGCAATAAGTGTTAATAATTGATTTACCAAAGTTGCGGCGCAGTTAACCGTCCTGCTGCCGCGCAAACAAAAAAAGGCCCCGGATGAAACCGGGGCCTTCCGCTGTCTGTCAGAGGGGCAGATTACTCTGCGTTTTCCTCTTTCTTTTCTTTCTTTTCCGGAACGATCTCTTCGCCGGTTTCCTGATCGACGACTTTCATCGACAGGCGCACCTTGCCGCGATCGTCAAAGCCCAGCAGTTTGACTTTGACTTCCTGACCTTCTTTCAGAACATCCGACGGATGGTTCAGGCGGCGGTTTTCGATCTGCGACACGTGGACCAGACCGTCACGCTTGCCAAAGAAGTTCACGAAGGCGCCGAAATCGACGATCTTGACGACTTTGCCGGTATAGATCTGACCTTCTTCAGGTTCTGCCACGATCGAATGGATCATGTCATAGGCCTTCTTGATCGACTCCCCATCGGGCGAGGCGATCTTGATCACGCCATCGTCGTTGATGTCGACCTTGGCACCCGAAACCTCGACGATCTCGCGGATGACCTTGCCGCCCGAGCCGATCACTTCGCGGATCTTGTCCGTCGGGATGTTCATGGTCTCGATGCGCGGGGCGTGGACCGAGAAATCGTTGGTCTCGGACAGGGCTTTACCCATCTCGCCCAGAATGTGCATCCGGCCTTCCTTGGCCTGTGCCAGGGCGGTTTCCATGATCTGCGGCGTGATGCCGGCAACCTTGATGTCCATCTGGAGCGAGGTGATGCCGTTTTCGGTACCCGCAACCTTGAAGTCCATGTCGCCCAGGTGGTCTTCGTCACCCAGGATGTCGGTCAGAACAGCGTACTCACCGTCATCTTCCAGGATCAGACCCATGGCCACACCGGCAACCGGTGCTTTCAGCGGAACACCCGCATCCATCATCGACAGCGAACCGCCGCAGACAGAGGCCATCGAGCTTGATCCGTTGGATTCAGTGATCTCGGACACCACGCGGATGGTGTAAGGGAAGTCGGTCGGCGCAGGCAGAACCGCCTGAAGCGCGCGCCATGCCAGTTTGCCGTGGCCGATCTCGCGACGGCCGGGCGAACCAACGCGGCCAACTTCACCCACCGAATACGGGGGGAAGTTGTAGTGCAGCAGGAAGTTCGATTTGAAGTTGCCGTGCAGCGCGTCGATGAATTGCTCATCGTCGCCGGTGCCCAGCGTGGTCACGGCCAGCGCCTGTGTTTCACCACGGGTGAACAGGGCAGAACCGTGGGTCCGGGGCAGAATCGAGGTTTCCGCAACGATCGAGCGGACATCGGTGGTCGAACGACCGTCGATCCGCTTGCCGCCCCTGACGACGTCGCCGCGCAGAATGCCGGCTTCCAGCTTTTTCATCGCGGAACCGAGGTTGCCGTCTTCCAGCTGCTCTTCGGTCAGCGCCTCTTTGATCGCTTCGCGGGCGGCGGAAACGGCGGCGGTGCGCTCTTGCTTGTCGGTGATCGCGAAGGCGGCGCGCATCTGTTCTTCACCGGCGGCCTTAACGGCGGCATAAAGCTCGGAGTAATCCGGCGCCTGGAAGTCAAACGGCTCTTTCGCGGCTTCTTCCGCCAGCGAGATGATCAGGTCGATGACCGGTTGGATCTGCTCATGCGCAAAGTTCACCGCACCCAGCATTTCCGCTTCGGACAGTTCGTACGCTTCCGATTCCACCATCATCACGGCGTCTTTGGTGCCGGCCACAACCAGGTCCAGACGCTGTTCGGGGTTCAGGCGCAGGTCCTGCATGTCGTCCACGGTTGGGTTCAGGACATATTCACCGTCGGTGTATCCCACGCGGCAGCCCGCGATCGGGCCCATGAACGGCGCGCCCGAGATGGTCAGAGCAGCCGAAGCAGCAATCATCGCAACGATGTCGGGATCGTTGACCAGATCGTGGCTCAGCACGGTACACATCACCAGAACTTCGTTTTTGAAGCCGTCAACGAACAACGGGCGGATCGGACGGTCGATCAGACGCGCGGTCAGCGTCTCTTTCTCGGTCGGGCGCGCTTCGCGCTTGAAGAAGCCACCCGGAACCTTGCCGGCGGCATAGTATTTCTCTTGGTAATGCACGGTCAGCGGGAAAAAGTCCTGACCGGGCTTCTGTTCCCTGGCGAAGGTCACGTTGGCCATGACGCTGGTTTCGCCCAGGGTGGCAATCACGCTGCCGTCAGCCTGACGGGCAACCTTGCCGGTTTCCAGTGTAAGCGTTTCCTCGCCCCACTGCATCGATTTCTTCGTTACATCAAACATATGCGTATCCTAGATGGGAGCACTCCCGCCCCTGCGGGTCTCCCGTTTTGCGTGGCGGCCCCATTGCCGCCGACCCCAATTTATCTTCCATTCGAGTGCCGGGGTCAGGGCACAACGTCTCAGATACCGCGCGCATACATGAGAATGCGTTGGAAGGAAAGCGAAACTGCATCGGATGGCCGTTTCATGCCGGGACTGGCTTGTGCTGCCACCGGGTGCAAAAGTTTCAAGCCCGAACAACGTTCAACTTATCAAGTCGCTGTTGGTTCTTCAGGTCCGGGGTTACGGGAACCCGGAACAGCATGTAGCGCTAACATATCCGCAATCGAATGCATTTTGTAAAAATATGAAGGCAGTATAAGCTCTTATCACTAAGCCTGCGGTCGAAATGACGGAAACGCGCCAAGGGGGTTAACTAACTCATTCCCGTCCGCCGACCGAATACCTTGGCGTTTGCAGACAGCGAACAGAAGGGCAATCGAATGGCACAAACAAAGAAGATGCTGGATCCGGACCCCCGGATTTACGACTTCGAAACGGAATATGAACTGGGGCAGGATAACGTCCGGCCGTTTGGCTTGGACATTCACAACCCGGTCTTTCTGATCTCGAGTATCATGATCTTTGCGTTCGTTCTGATCGCATTGGCCAACCAAGAGGCCGCAGCTACGTTTTTCGGCTGGCTCCGGCCTTGGCTGACCAGCACGTTCGATTGGTTTCTGGTCCTTTCGGTAGATGCAATCACCCTGTTTTGCCTCGTTCTGATCATCCTGCCCGTCGGCAGTGTGCGGATCGGCGGCAAGGACGCCAAGCCTGATTATTCCTACGCCGGATGGATTGCGATGATGTTCGCCGCCGGTATTGGTATCGGTCTTTTGTTTTTCGGTGTGATGGAGCCGGTCTACTACAACTTTGCCGAAGACGGGAATGCGCGCCCGCTGGGTATCGATATCGCTGTTCCGGGCAATGAGTATATCGGCGTTGTTGGTACTATTCACCATTGGGGGCTGGAAGGCTGGGCGGTTTACGCCGCAGTCGGCCTGAGCCTGGCGATCTTCAGCTATAATCTGAACCTGCCCCTGACTTTGCGTTCGGCCTTCTATCCAATTCTGGGTGAACGGGTCTGGGGCTGGTGGGGCCATATCATCGACACGTTGGCGGTTTTTGCCACGTTGTTCGGATTGACCACATCGCTCGGTCTGGGTGCTCAGCAGGTTGCCGCTGGCCTTTACGAGGTTTTTGGCATCGAACCCAGCCCCACCGTCGTGGTTCTGCTGATCATTGGTATTACATTGATCGCGCTGGGCTCGGTTTTGCTGGGAATGGATGCGGGCGTCAAACGGCTGAGTGAGATCAATATGATCATGGCCGTCGGTCTGTTCCTTTTCGTCATCGCTGTGACGGGCATTGGCACCGCCATCGCGCGGTATTTCAACGTGATGACTGATTACGTGCTACACCTGCCCGCGCTGTCGAACCCGTTCGGACGGGAAGACACCAGCTATTTCCACGGTTGGACGACCTTCTACTGGGCGTGGTGGATTGCATGGTCACCGTTTGTTGGCATGTTCATTGCCCGCATTTCAAAGGGCCGTACGGTGCGCGAGTTCGTAATCTGTGCGCTGCTGGCGCCAACAGCCGTCTGTGCCCTGTGGATGTCGACCTTCGGTGGCGCGGCCATCGACATGTTGAACGCAGGCGGAGCAGAAGGTGTGCGCGCGACCGTGATCGACAGCTACGCCCCCGAGGGAGCGTTGTTCGGTTTCCTGAAGGAGCTGCCGCTGTACGGCATCGTAGCCCCGATCGCCCTTGTCCTGATCGTGATCTTCTTCGTCACCTCGTCTGATTCCGGATCTTTGGTGATCGACACGATCACCGCAGGCGGCAAGATGGACGCACCCGTGGTTCAGCGCGTGTTCTGGTGCACTTTGGAAGGCCTGGTTGCCATCGCATTGCTGTTGGGAGGCGGTCTTTCCGCATTGCAGGGCGCGGCGGTTTCAACCGGCATCCCCTTTACGCTGGTGGTTCTGACAATGTGCTACTGCCTGTGGCTGGCGTTGAAATCAGAAAAGGCGAAAATGTAGAGCCGAAGATTTTTCCCATGAACGAGACGCCCGCCGATTGGTGGGCGTCTTCGGTTTTGTGGAGCCTGCATAAAGTGAAGAGATCTGCGCGGTGTCTTGACCGGAATTTTACACCCGTCAGCGCGAAGAAAACCGCACAGGTCGGGCTCTGCGCTTGATGCCGGATGCCGAACACCCGGGCGCAGGATGTCAGCAAAGCAGGGAAGCGGCCAACTTTGCGTTGACCGGTAAACTTGCCCGCTTTGCCACATGTTCCGGGACGTTGCTATTGCGTTGACATTGAATCCTCAGAATAGGACGTTCACGCGAAGAAAACCGCTTTGGACCACCCTTCGGAGGAATGAGTGTCAATTGTTGATGTCCTGGCTGCGCGCCTGATCGAAGATGTCAAATCCAATGACCTGTCAGGAAGCTTTCTGATGCTTGGGCGGCAGGATTGGATCGGTGCGCGCCGGTCTGCGTCCGCCGCATTGTTCAGGGAAACCTTGCAGAAATACCTGCCCGGAGTGGCCGAAGCTGACCTTTGCAACCCGGATGATGGATATTCGGAAACGTTCTTTCGGAAACTTGGGTTCTCGGAAGTGGATTCGCTGGATTTTTCGGATTTCGAAGGTGCGAGCATCGTTCAGGATCTCGCGGGGGACCTGCCTGAAAACCTGGTTGGTCGGTTTGACGTTATCTATGACGGTGGAACCTGCGAGCACGTGTTCGACTTGCCGACCGCCTACCGGAACATCGACAAGATGCTGAAGCCCGGGGGTGTGTTTATCGCGCATTCGCCATCGAACAACTGGATCAATCACGGCTTCTATCAGATTTGCCCAGAGATCGTGTACGGCTTTTGGGTCAACGCCATGAACTATGAGGCTCTGAAATGCGTGTGGCAGCCATTGAGGCCATACGCCGCCCGTAACGTGGTGAAGATGACGGATCCCAACAAGACAAAGAAACGTCCGCGACCGCTGGGAACTTTTGGTCCGGGATTGCCTGTTCTTCTGGATTATGTGGTTCGAAAACCTGTTGCCGGCACCAAGACAAGTGCAAGTGTGTCGCAAAGTGACTATGCCACGCGCTGGGAAAACACGCAGAAAGCTTAGAACCAAGTGCCGCAACGGACATTCCCTGACGGCCACGGAATGCTCAGCTGCTCTGGCAAGTTAAGGGGGATGTATCGCTTGAGGCGGATCCAACGGAAAACGCCCGCCGGTTGGCGGGCGTTGAACCGGAAAACCCGGTTTCAGGTCATTTGCAAAAAAGCGCTTAGCGGCGGATGCCCAGCTTTTTGATCAGGTCCTGGTAACGTGCTTCTTCTTTGCCTTTCAGGTAGTCCAGCAGCTTGCGGCGCTGGGCAACCATCTTCAGCAGACCGCGACGACCGTGGTTGTCTTTCTTGTGGGTCTTGAAGTGCTCGGTCAAAGTGGTGATGCGCGAGGTCAGGATGGCAACCTGTACTTCAGGCGAACCGGTGTCGCCCTCTTTGGTTGCGAATTCTTTCATGACGCGTGCTTTTTCTTCAGCAGTGATCGACATCGGGGTCTCCTTCAAAGGTTAGAGTTGATGGCGCAGGCCGGGATGTCGTCCAGCACAGGCCCATGGAGAAAACCGCACCGATTCCGATGCGGATGGGCGCGTATAAGCGCATTTTCACCAAATGGCAAAGGGAATTTGCGGGCTCAGACCATCTGCCCGTACTGGGCCAGTTGCGCTTCGGTGATCAATTGAATGTCGGCCACCGTCATGCCTTGGGCCCCGTATACCTGCGCCACTTCCTGACCGTTGATCATGACCCGGGTCAGATTGGCGTTTTCAGCGTCAGGTTCCACCTCAATCTCCGGGTCAGCCTCATCCTCCCAGGTGACAAGCAACTTGTCCTCACCGGGTTGGAATCCCATGACGGTCACGTCTTCGTCACCCGGGCTCAGCACAATGTCATCGGCGCCCTGCCCACCGTCAACCACATCCCCGCCGCCTGCCACAATGGTGTCGTCACCGGCGCCCCCATTAAGGAAGTCTTTTTCGGCTGCGCCTTCTTCGAGGCCAAAGACAAAGTCATCGCCGTCGCCGCCAAAGACCGTATCTTCACCTGCGCCACCGTTCAGGGCATCGTCTCCGAACCCGCCCTGCAACGCGTCATCATCGGCCCCGCCCGTCAGAGTGTCGTCGCCTTGACCGCCATGAAGTTCGTCTTCGCCTTCGCCGCCATCCAGGGTGTCGTCCCCGAAATGGCCGAACAGGGCGTCGTCCCCCTCATTGCCGAACAGAAAGTCGTCATCGGCCTCTCCGTGCAGAACATCATCACCCTGACCGCCCGAAATCGTGTCCGTACCTTCGCCCCCGTGCAGAACGTCATCGCCCTTGCCGCCGTCGATGGTATCATCGCCGCCAAACCCGTTGATCTGGTCGACACCGTCCTGCCCGGTGATCTGGTCAGGGCCATCGCTGCCGGCAATCACCAGGTCTCCTTCGAATTCAGAGATTACGGTGCCAGTGGACTGGGTTTCGATGTCGGGATTTACCGGGTCTTCGACGTTTTCGCCAATTTCAAGAAACTCTCCGGTGTCGGGTTCCGTTTCCGGGTCCTCGTTGGGGCCGTCCTCTGAAACGTCGTCGTCTTCGATCAGCATGTCGCTCATCGCGTATGCGGCACCGCCGATGGCGGCGAGTCCGATCAATCCGGCCAGAAACATGACACCTCTCCGATCGCAGAATGCTCCGAGGGTGAACATCCCATGCAATTGGCAATCGGGTCAAAGCCAAGTTATTGAAATGGTTAATACTTTATCACCATTGCTCGGGCTGTTGGCTGTAGGCGATATAAAGCGGGTGCTTGGGGTGGCCGTCTTTGGTCAAGCCCAGATGGAACAGCGGCTGGCCGGTCCGGCGCAACAGGGTCTCCACCGCCGGGCCCCGATCCAGATGCGCACCATGGGTGCCCCAGGCGGCGATGACCTGATCGGCCCACCGAACACCTTCCAGAATGGCGGCGTCATTTTCCGGGCCCACCGGGTCGGAAGCAGCGCGCATCTTGCGCGGATCGGTGTCGCGCCAGGCAAAGATGTTGGTCACCTGAAACGCGCCGAACCCCAGCGCCCGGGCACGACGTTCGCAGCGTTCAACCGTCGGGTCGTTCTGCACTTCGGTCGCGGTAGACGGGTTCAACATGACAAACAGCGCCTTGCGCCCTGCCGGGTCCCACACGCGGGTCAGGCTATAGCGGTATTTCTCGCAGTCGGAATAGATGGCGGTCGAGGGCGCATCGCCCTTGGTGTGCGTTCGGGTGATCATGCCTTTCGCCTAACACGTGGTTCAGGCGGCGAACACCCGGCTGGGATGCAATTCGCCCGATTTGTAAACCCCCACGGCCACGGCCTTGCCATCCAGCGAGGCCCATGCCTCGTCGCCGTATTCAACATCCGAGGCCAACACCATGCCCGGGTTGCCGTTGCGCAGGCGGGTTGCGCCTTCGGGGGTGCATTTGAGCTCTGGCAGGTCGGACAGGCCGGCTTCCAGCGGGTGCAGATAGTCGTCCAGCGCCGTGGTCTTTGCCATTTCGTCGATCTGTTCGATGCTCAACCCGTCTTCTGCCTCGAACGGTCCGGACCAGATCCGGCGCAGTTTCCGGACGTGGCCGCGGCATCCCAGCGCTTCACCCAGATCGCGGGCGATCGAGCGGACATAACCGCCTTTGCCGCAGGTCATCTCCAACACCACGTGATCCGGGTCGGGGCGGTCGACAAGGATCAGTTCCTCGACCCAAAGAGGCCGGGCTGTCAGTTCCACGTCTTCGCCGTCGCGGGCCAGTTTATAGGCGCGCTGGCCGTCGATTTTCACGGCGGAAAACTTGGGCGGAACCTGCATGATGTCGCCTAGAAACGGGGTCAACGCCCGCTTGATGTCTTCGTCTGACGGGCGGGCATCGCTTTCGGCAATCACTTCGCCCTCGGCATCGTCAGTGTTGGTGGCCTGGCCCAAACGGACAGTGAAGGTGTAAGCTTTCAGAGCATCCGTGATGTAGGGAACGGTTTTGGTCGCCTCACCCAGGGCCACGGCCAGAACGCCGGTCGCTTCGGGGTCAAGCGTGCCCGCATGGCCCGCCTTTTTGGCATCCATCGCCCAGCGCACCTTGTTGACCACAGCGGTCGACGTCATGCCCGCGGGTTTGTCCACCACCAGCCAGCCGGAAATGTCGCGACCCTTGCGTTTGCGTCCCATATAGCACCTTCAATCTTGCTGAGGCGCGCGACCTAGCGGATCGCCATCGTCCTGTCAATTTCAAGGTGCGTCTTCGACCACACCCACGATCGGCCCCAGCGAAAACCCGACATCGGACCGATTGTTCGCGCGGTCATACATGCGAGAGATATTGCCATCGAAGAACAGCGCATTCGGAGTTTCCAGCACGTCGCGGAACAGACGGCCGAATTCGTGGAATGTGACGTAATCTTCGGAAATCGCAAACACCGCACGGGTGCCATCGGCGCTGGTGCCCACCCCGTTGCGTACATAGAGCGAGGTCGAATCGGGCAGGAACCGGGGGTGCAGTTCACCATCGATCACCAGCATCGGGCCGGATTGGCTGGCGAACCGGCAGTCGGGGGCCCGGTCGATGAAATCCAGCGTCTCGAACACGTCAGCGCGGCCCTCGCGGATGCAGAACACGCCGTTGGGCAGCAGGCCGAAATTGCCGGGGCCGGGGTTGGAGATCACCCGCATGACCTCTTTGCCGTTCTCGACATAGTGGCCGACGGGCGAACGGTCATCGTGGTACATGCCCGCGTTCATTGCAAAGGCCAGACGCTTGCCGCCGGGGGCCAGCGCCTCGTTCACCGACGAGAAATGCCCCAGCAGATTCCCGTTTTCGTCGTTGAGAAACAGGCGCAGGTCTTCGTTTTCCGCGTCGACTTCGCAGACGGTATAGCGCTTGTCGTCATGGGTCAGCTTTTCGCAAGTGACCGCAGAGGCTTGCGCGGCCCAGACAACCGCGCCCAATGTGACGAATGCTCGGATCACTCGTCCAGATCGCGGCGCACCGCGTCCTGTTCGAACATGCGGCGGGTGTCGTCCAGGCGGTCAAACGTGTCATCAAGGCGGAACCGAAGATCGGGCGAGAATTTCAGGCCGACCTTTTTGCCAACCATGCGCCGCAGTTCACTTTTGTTGCGGGCGAGCAGATCGATCACGTCCTCCCGCCCTTTGCCGCCCAGCGGCAGCACATAGGCGGTGGCGATTTTCAGATCGGGCGAGGTGCGCACCTCGCCCACTGTGATCGACATGCGGTTCAGGTCGGGGTCGTGGACATCTCCGCGCGCTAGAACCTCGGACAGGGTGCGGCGGATCAGTTCGCCGACGCGCAGCTGTCGTTGGGACGGGCCGGGGCCATCGTGGAATTTGTTCTTTGCCATAATCCCCGATCTAAGCGCAAACCGGGGCTTTGCCAAGCGGGCGCGAACGGGGTAGGAGGCTTTGAGCAGTTTGCAGCAAGGGAATACCGCCATGACCCATATTCCGGGTATCGTCATCACAGGGGCTTCGGGCCGCATGGGGCAGATGCTGATCAAGACCGTAACCGACAGTGATCAGGCGCGTCTGGTCGGCGTGGTCGAGCGCAAAGGGCATGACTGGGTCGGTCAGGATGTGGGCGAAGCGATGGGTGGCCAGGCGCTGGGCGTCAAAGTTACCGATGACCCGCTGGAAGCTTTTGCGCAGGCACAGGCGGTGATCGACTTTACCGCGCCCGAGGCGACGCTGGACTTTGCCGCTTTGGCCGCACAGGCGCGTTGCGTGCATGTGATCGGTACGACCGGCATGACGGATGAGCAGATCGCCGCGCTGGAACCGGCCTCGCGCCACGCGGTGATCGTGCGGGCAGGGAACATGAGCCTTGGCGTCAATCTGCTGGTGCAACTGACCAAGAAAGTCGCGGCTGCACTGGATGAGGATTTTGATATCGAAATCATCGAAGGGCATCACCATCACAAGGTGGACGCGCCATCCGGCACCGCGCTGATGTTGGGCGAGGCCGCCGCCGAGGGGCGCGGCGTCAAACTGTCGGATGTGGCCGATCGGGGGCGGGATGGCATCACCGGTGCGCGCAAGCGTGGTGACATTGGCTTCCACGCCATTCGCGGCGGCGACATCGTTGGTGAACATGACGTCCTGTTCGCCGCGCCCGGCGAGCGCATCGTTCTGCGCCATCTGGCCAGCGACCGCGCGATTTTTGCCCGCGGCGCGCTGAAGGCGGCGCTGTGGGGGCAGGGGAAGGCACCCGGCCAATATGACATGGTGGATGTGCTGGGTCTGTGAGCCATAGACGAAGCGGTCGCCGACGCTAAGCTTTGATTCATGAGGATTCGGCGCTCTGGACTGGCAACCGGCATTCTGCTTGCGGTGTTTTACCTGACACTGTTGCCATTCGTTGCGCATGGCGTTGGAATGATCGGCAAAGGCCTGTCGCAGGACGCCGCCCGGAACAGCTATTTGTTCGCTGATGGTGAGAATGTCGGCAATGCCGCGATGTTGGTGCACATTCTGGCAGGAACTTTTTTGGTCGCACTCGTCCCGCTTCAACTGTTGAAGGGGTTGCGGCTCAAGTACAATCGATTTCACCGCATGATGGGAGCCTGTCTGGTGGCGCTGGCATGGATCACCGGGCTGGCGGGCATGATCTATATTCCCCTGCGCGGAACCATCGGAGGGCCGCTGATGTCTGCCTCCTTTTTTCTGTACGGGCTGTGTCTTTTCACGGCTGCGCTGATGGTGGCGCGCAGGGCTTTGGAAGGGGATCGCGCAGGCCATTGGGCATGGGGATTGCGGCTGTTCTGGCTGGCGTTGGGGTCGTGGCTTTACCGCGTGCATTACACACTGTGGTATCTGCTGACCGGCGGGTGGGGGTCAGAGCCCGATTTCTCGGGCCCTTTTGATCTGGTGCAGAATTTCGCGTTCTTTGTGCCTTATCTGCTGGCCGTGCAGATCTGGATTGCACGCCGGCGCCCGAGGCATCAGGGGGCGTTGGTCACAAATCCCTGACTTTGTCCGCCCGCAGCGGGCAGGCCAGATAAACGCCGAACTCTTTGCCGATATCGGCGCTGACCCGCGCGTGGACCCGGCCCTGACGATCCAGAAAACGCTGGTTGTCCTCGACCGGGAAAATCCCCTCGTGCCAGATGCCGGGATGGATATAGAGCCCCTTTGACCCGTCACACCAGAATGCCACCACCTTGTCCGGGGTCAGATTGTCGCCAGGCAGGGCCGCGGGCACGATGAAGGGCTTGTTGTCCAGCGGCCAGAACATCTGCCCGCCATCGGGGTGATAGTTCATATGCCACAGCAACACTTGATCCCGCGGCGCTGTTTGTCGGTCGGTTTGCGCTTGCTGAGGGTCGGCGGACCAACCCAGCACGTAATGGCCTTTGACTGCCTCGTTCTCACCGTAAAGCACGTCACCCTGCCAATCGCATTTGAACGTGCCTTCAACCCAGCCGCCTTCGTCACCCGTGCCGTCGTCAATCGGTCGCCAGCCCTGCTGCGGCCAGCGTACGATCTCGATTTCAAAGGTCTCGGGGTCGTCGACCAAACAGCCGTACCCCCTAACCGTGCTGTCCGTCGCCCGGATCAGGGGAACCTCGTGCCACGGCAGGGATGGCTTGGAACTGGCCTCGAAGATGTACTCGGGTGCGGTCATGATGCCCCCAAGTGCTTGTCGACCATGCGCTGCACCATCGGTGCGAAATGGGCGAAATCCGGCGTCTCCATATCCGCCCGTTTGCCGGCCTCATCCAGATACCGGACCTGAATGATCTCTTTCAGGTTCGGATTGGATTCGAAGGCGGCGACTTCTACGGCGCTCATCGGGCCGCCTTGCAGTTCCAAGGTATGGACCGAGGCGGCAGAGAGGCGGTTGAAGTATTCGGGCTTGGTTGCGCAGAGATACCGTTTGGCGGCCACGTGATATCGGCAGCAATCGGTGATGACCGAAGGGAAGAACTGTTCCAGCACCTCAGCACCCGCATCTTCGTGGTGGCGATCTTCGGTATCATCGGGGTGGTAGGTCCCGAACTCGGATGTGAAATGGCCGATATCATGCAACAAGGCGCCGACGATGATCTCTTCAGGCTGGCCGTTCTGTTCGGCGATGGTGGCGCCTTGCAGCATGTGCTGGGCCATGGTGACGGGTTCTCCAAGATATTCCTCACCGCCGCGGCGTTCGAAGATATCCCCGATGAAGGCGACGATATTGTCCCGGTTCAGGGTCGAGAAATCGGGCTTCATTCCGCCGCCTCCGGCTGCGTCATCTCCATCGCCGCCAGTGTGGACAGCAACCCGTCCTTGTCGGCATAGCATCCCTGCAACCAGCGTGACCCCGTGCCGGAATAGCCCAGCCGTGCATGCAGGACACGGGTGTTGTCGACGATGAAGCTTTCGCCCGGCTCCAGTTTGAACGACACGCCCATGGCCGGGTCGTCGATGATCTCGCCCAGTTGGCGGTAAGCCGCGTAATAGGCTTCCATCCTGTCGAAAGGCACGTCCACGAATGGCGCTGAGGAACGGTTGTTGAAGCGGATGCCAACCAGTTCGCCATCCGGCGACAATTCGATCATCGGACGGCGAGACCGCAGGCAGACACCGTCTGACCCCTTGTATTCAAACCGCGCCGGGTAGCCTGCCAGCAGTGCAAAACCTTCGGGGTTCTGCGCACGCAGCTTTTCGGCAGCGCGAAAGCCGTCGACCACGATCGAGTCGCCCCCTTCGGCGCTGTTTTCCAGACAATAGAGGATTTGCAGCGTCGGCACAGGGTCGCGATAGGGGTTGTCGGTGTGGGCCTGCAAGCCAAGCCCGGTATAGGCGAGGTTGGTCGGGTTCACTTCCGTCCGAACCTCGAAATAAGGGCCATAGTTGGTTTCGCGGACATAGCCGAACAGGTCGGCCACTTTCAAAAGCGATTCCGGTTCGGTTGGACCGCCCGTCAGCTTGGCAAAGCCGTAACTCGCCACAGACGCCAGCCAGTTGCGTTTGGCCGCAGGGCTGGCATGAACCTCGTTCCAGTCGCCACTGGGTGCGGCGATCCCGCCTTCCCAGGTGATGATGCCGGGGCCGGTGCGGCCCAGCGTGTCGTCCCGTTCGCAATCATAGTTGTGTTCGGCCAGCCATTCGGCCGGGAAGGTAACGGTTTTGTCTTCGGGCTGGAACGTGACCTGAAGGCCGCCCGCGACAACCTCGGCTGAACTGACCGAGATGTCAGCGGGGATATCGCCGATGGTGATCAGTCGCTGGCCGTTGCCCGGGGCGCGGGTTTCCGGGTCCAGCGCGTTGTCGCGCAACCAGACGGCGTGAAAGCGGGCTTGCGTTCCTGTGTCGAACGCGACGGTGACGACCGAAGTGTCGTGGTTGGCGGTGCGCAGCATTTGGGGTCTCCTGTTCGGCGCGAGCTTTGGTTGAGCAGATACGCTGTTCATGGCATTACGACAATTAATCCTTATTTCGGCTGAGGCTTGGAAAATCTAATGGCTAGGAAAAAGATCGGGCTACCGCCACTGGACTGGCTGCGCGTGTTCGAGGCCGCCGGGCGTCTTGGTGGGTTCTCGGCAGCAGCCAGGGAGTTCGGGCTGACGCAGGCCGCTGTCAGCCAGCGGATCGGCAACCTCGAAGCCTGGCTGGGCCGATCCTTGTTCGTGCGCGAGGCGCGGGGCGTGTCACTGACGGTCGAAGGTGAAAGCTATCTGCCTTTGGTGCAGGACAGCCTTCGCGCGCTGGAGCGAAATACCGAGGACCTGTTTGGCAAATCCCCGCGCGAGCTGCGCGTGGCCGGCTTGTCGTCGAACATCCACGCACTGGTTCTGCCTGCGCTGACCCGGTTTCACGAGATGCAGCCAGAGGTTCGGGTGATGACCGACTCGGTCGCGCGCCGGTCGTCTTTGGACGAAGAACGAACCTGGCTGCAAATCCGATATGGTCGGGGCATCTGGGCCGGGCGTGATGCCGCCCCGATCGCGCCTGAGGTCCTTGCCCCCATGGCGCCGCCGGGTGTCGATTGGGGCGCTCCATTGATTGACCTGCGTGGAGAACGCCCCGGCTGGAGAGAATGGAGCCAGAAAAACGGCCAGCTGGACCTGCCGCAATCAAAAATCAGCTTTGATTCGATGGAACATGCGATTTCGGCTGCGCGGCGCGGCATGGGTGTGGTTTTGGGATCGGTTCCCTTGGCCCTTGCCGACCTGCAAGAGGGGCGGTTGCGGCGGCTGGACTTACCCGAATTGCACACCAAAGACGGGTACTGGCTGACCTGGCCTGAAGACCGGGCGAAGTCCAGAAAACAGCGTGCCCTGATCAAGGATTTCCTGAATGCGCTGCGTGGTTGACCGTTCAGAAATCGATGGCGATGCCCTTCTTTTCCCAGTCACCGTAACGGGCCGGGTCCGGTCCGTCTCGGCCACCCAGCTCTTTCGGCAATTCCTGGGCCTCGGCTTTGGCTTTGCGGCGGCGTTCTTCCGCTTCGGCTAGGGCGCGCTGGGCGGCGGGGGGCAAGTCTTTGCGGTCGTCACTCATGACATCGGGTTCCTTTCCTTGCGCAGTCTTGATATACGCCCGCGTCCGCCATTGGCAATGCGGACGCAGGTCACATGAAGGCGGTACAATGTCTAACAGCGCGACAGCAGCACGGCGCAGCGCAATCTATCTTCTGGATCAGGTTCTGGGCGAAGGTCGCCTGCTGGCCGAGTGTCTGGCGGCGGGCGCAGTGGATCGGTTGGAACCCGAGGATCGCGCGCGTGCCCAGCGACTGGCGTTGGAAACACTGCGTGGGCTGGAACGGGCCGACCGCCTGCTGGCCAACCACCTGAACCGAACACCCGCTCTGACGGTCCACAACGCGCTGAGACTGGGTGCGGTCGAGCTTTGCAACGGCGAAGCCGCCCATGGCGTCGTCAATTCCATGGTCGAGATCGTCAGCCGTTCGCGCAAGCATGGTCGCCTCAAGGGGTTGGTGAATGCCGTTCTGCGCAAGGTTGCGGTAGAAGGCCCCGAGGCGTGGCCGAAGATGCGCGTTCCGCGTTTGCCGGACTGGTTGCGTGAACCGCTGATCGCAGCGTGGGGCACGGATGCCGTAACCGGAATCGAGCAGGCACATTTCGCGGGTGCGCCACTGGACCTTACCTTGAAACCCGGGGCGGAAGGCCCTTCAGACGAGATCCTTCCGACCGGGTCGGTGCGGTTGCACGATGCGGGTCAGGTCTCGACCCTGCCGGGGTACAAGGCCGGAGACTGGTGGGTGCAGGATGCGGCAGCCGCATTGCCGGTTCGCATTCTGGCCCCGAAGGCGGGCCAGAAAGTTCTGGATCTGTGTGCGGCGCCGGGTGGGAAAACGATGCAGCTTGCGGCCGCAGGGGCTGATGTCACGGCACTAGACGTGTCGGAATCACGGATGGAACGGGTGCGCGAGAACCTTGCAAGGACCGGCCTTAGGGCGAAGGTCATCGTGGGCGATGCGCTGGAACACGAAGACCGGTACGACGCGATCCTGCTGGACGCGCCGTGCTCGGCCACGGGTACGATTCGCAGGCATCCTGACTTGCCGTTTGCCAAGGACGGTTCGGAATTCGGCGGCCTGATCGAGCTCCAGTCGCGCATGTTGTCCCATGCGTGGGGCTTGCTCAAACCTGGTGGGCGTCTGGTCTATTGCACCTGTTCCCTGCTGCCGGACGAGGGGGAAGTTCAGATTGACGAGGCGCTGGACATGTATTCGGACATGAGCGTGGATCGCGACGCGCTGAACTTACCCGGTGTCGAAACGGATTGGATCACCGAAGAAGGCGGCTTGCGATTGCGCCCGGATTATTGGCCGGATCGGGGTGGTATGGACGGGTTCTATATCGCGTGTCTGACCAAATCCGTCTGAACGCACGCTTTTCGATGACTTGACGATCGGCGCGGTCTATCGTTGGGTCTCAAGCGCCAGCAGAGCGCAAGGGGCAGAGTAACACGCGTCATGTCGAAATCAGACACCATGGCCAGTCGGTGGATGCGGTTTCAGAACCGTTTCTATGCGCGCCTGAGCCAGCGGCAAAAGGCGGTCACAGGGTTTGTTGCGCAACCGGATCCGCGCTCGGTGGGTTCGTTCGCACGTGGCCGGCAACTGGTTGCCGGAAATCTGTTGTTCGCCGGCTATCTGGTCGAGGCCGAAGATACCGGGCTTTGGGACGTCACCGCCCCCAGTGCCGGCTTTGACGAAGAACGTCACGGCTTTGCGTGGCTGGATGATCTGGCCGCGGTCGGAGACATGCGTGCGCGGGAAAAGGCGCAGCGCTGGGTCTGGGGATGGATCGAATCTCATGGCCGCGGGCAAGGGCCCGGCTGGGCGCCTGATCTGACCGGACGTCGGGTGATGCGCTGGATCAACCATGCGCTTTTTCTGCTGCGAGGGGCGGATGAAAAACAAAGCAAATTGTTTTTCCGCTCGCTGGCCCAGCAAACATGGTTCCTGTCCAAACGCTGGCATGCCGCAACCCCGGGTCTGCCCCGGTTCGAGGCGCTGGCCGGACTGGTACAGGCCGGGCTGGCGCTGGAGGGGCTGGAGCGGATGGCCGACCCGGCCCTGCGCGCCCTGGCCGGGGAATGCGACCGTCAGGTGGATGCGCAGGGCGGAATTCCAACCCGCAACCCGGAAGAATTGCTCGAGGTGTTCACGCTGCTCAGCTGGACTTCGGCGGCGCTGAATGATCTTGGTCGCGGGACGCCTGCCGCCCAGGCCAATGCGATCAAACGGATCGCGCCGACCTTGCGCAGCCTGCGCCACGCGGATGGGGCGTTGGCGCGGTTTCATGGTGGCGGGCGCGGTGTCGAGGGGCGACTGGAACAGGCCCTTGCCCAAAGCGGCGTCAAACACAAGGCGGCCACCGAATTGCCGATGGGCTATGCCCGTCTGTCGGCTGCACGCACCACGGTGATCGTGGATGCCAGCATACCGCCGTCGGGGGCGGCCTCTTACAATGCGCATGCCTCTACTCTGGCGTTCGAGTTGACCTCGGGGCGGCGGCCGCTGATCGTGAATTGCGGGTCGGGGGCCAGTTTCGGGCTGGAATGGCGCCGCGCAGGACGGGCGACGCCGTCGCACTCGACGCTTTGCCTGGATGGGTTCTCAAGCGCCCGGCTGGCCAACCCGGTGCCGGGGCGTGAAGCGCAGGCGCTGGTGGACGCACCACAGGAGGTGCCCGTTGATTTCGAGGATGCGTTCGAGGGGATCCGCTTTATGGCGGGGCACGATGGATACGCAAAGGTCTTTGGTCTGACCCATGCGCGGACCTTTGAGTTGCGATTTGACGGGCGCGAGCTGACGGTCGAGGATATTCTGCTGACGGCGACCGACAAGGCAAAGCGTCAATTTGACAAGGCGATGGACGCTTCGGGCCTCAAAGGCATTGGCTATGACATCCGGTTTCACCTGCATCCGGATGTCGATGCGGCGCTGGATTTGGGCGGTGCGGCGGTATCGATGGCGCTCAAAAGCGGTGAAATCTGGGTTTTCCGCCATGACGGCGTTGGAAAATTGTCCGTCGAGCCAAGCGTTTACCTTGAAAAAGGGCGTTTGAAGCCACGCGCGACAAAACAGATCGTTCTATCCGGGCGCGCAATGGAGTATGCGACGCGCACCCGGTGGACTCTGAGCAAGGCACAGGACACAGCCTATGCCGTGCGCGATACGCATCGGGACGAGCCCGAGTTTGACTGACGCCAAAAGGACCTTTGGACCCATGACCGATCTTCACCCCGTGCGCCGCGCGTTGCTTTCCGTTTCCGACAAGACCGGGCTGATCGAGCTGGGAAAGGCGTTGGTCGAGCGCGGGGTCGAGTTGCTGTCGACCGGCGGAACCGCCAAGGCGCTGCGCGATGCGGGGCTTGCGGTGAAGGATGTCAGTGAGATCACCGGCTTTCCCGAGATGATGGACGGCCGTGTGAAAACTCTGCACCCGATGGTGCATGGCGGTCTGCTGGCACTGCGCGACAACGACACCCACATTGCCGCGATGGAAGAACACGGCATCGGTGCCATCGATCTGCTGGTGGTGAACCTCTACCCGTTCGAAGCGACAGTCGCCAAAGGCGCGGGCTATGATGAATGCATCGAAAATATCGATATCGGCGGTCCCGCGATGATCCGCGCGGCCTCGAAGAACCATGCCTTTGTGAACGTGGTTGTGGATGTCGAGGATTATTCCTCGGTGCTGGATCAGTTGGAAGAGAATTACGGCAAGACATCCTACGGTTTCCGCCAGTGGCTGGCACAAAAGGCTTATGCCCGGACGGCCGCCTATGACACCGCTGTTTCGAACTGGATGGCCGATGCGCTGCAGCTTGAGGCGCCCAAGCGCCGCGCCTTTGCCGGTGAGCTGAAGCAAACCCTGCGCTATGGCGAGAACAGCCATCAGCAGGCGGCGTTCTATACCGACGGCACCAACCGTCCGGGCGTGGCAACCGCCGTGCAGCATCAGGGCAAAGAGCTGAGCTATAACAACATCAACGACACCGATGCAGCGTTTGAGTTGGTGGCTGAGTTTGATCCGGCCCAAGGCGCGGCCTGTGCGATCATCAAGCATGCCAACCCCTGCGGCGTTGCCACAGGTGCGACTTTGCTGGACGCTTACAAGTCGGCGTTTGACTGCGACCGCACCTCGGCCTTTGGCGGGATCGTAGCATTGAACCAGCCGCTGGATGCCGAAACCGCGCAGGAAATCACCGGCATCTTCACCGAGGTTGTGATTGCGCCGGGCGCATCCGATGAGGCCAAGGCGATCTTTGCCGCCAAGAAGAACCTGCGCCTGCTGACGACCGAAGCTCTGCCTGATCTAGCTGCAGGTGGCAAAACTGTGCGTCAGGTCGCAGGTGGTCTGCTGGTACAGGACAAGGACAATGGCTTTGTCGGTATGGATGACCTGAAAGTCGTGACCAAGAAGGCCCCGACTGATGAGCAGATGCGCGACCTGCTGTTTGCCTGGAAAGTCGCCAAGCACGTCAAATCCAACGCTATCGTTTACGTGAAAGATGGCGCGACTGTTGGTGTGGGCGCAGGGCAGATGAGCCGTGTCGACTCGGCCCTGATCGCGGCCAAGAAAGCCGAGCGCATGGCTGACGTTCTGGGCTTGGCCCAACCGCTGACCATCGGTTCGGCGGTAGCGTCGGACGCGTTCTTCCCGTTCCCTGACGGTCTGATAGAGGCCGCTGAAGCCGGTGCAACCTGTGTGATCCAACCAGGTGGGTCCATGCGGGATGACGAAGTCATCGCCGCTGCGGATGAGGCCGGCCTGGCCATGGTCTTCACCGGCATGCGCCATTTCCGTCACTGATGCGGTCACGCCTGCTTCTCTGGGCGGCGCTGGCCGCTTTTGCGATCGACCAGATCAGCAAATATCTGGTCGTTCATGTCATGCGCGTGGCCGATCAGCCCGGCGGCATTGATGTTGTGCCGCCGCTGCTGGTGTTCAAATACGGCGAGAACCGGGGCATCAATTTCGGTCTCTTCCAAGGAAACTCGGAGGCTGCGCGCTGGATTCTGATCGGTATTTCCGTGGCGATCTGTGTCGGCGTGCTTGTCTGGCTCGGCCGTGCAGCCCATTCGGGTCTGATGCTGTTTTGTGGCGGCCTGCTGATCGGCGGTGCGCTGGCGAATGTGGTGGATCGGGTTCTTTACGGCTTTGTTCTGGATTTCCTGAACATGTCCTGTTGCGGCATCAACAATCCGTTTGTTTTCAACCTCGCAGATGTCTTCATATTTGCAGGAGCTATCGGGCTGGTGCTGTTTGACGGCAAAAAGGCCTCGTGACGCGCGGAATGATATGCGATAAAAGCGCCTGAAACAGGCTGGAGACACCAATGCGGATGCCGCGCGCCCTATTTGTTTTGACTGTTGCCGCTGCGGTTGCGGCGTGTTCGAATCCCGGCCTGCGGGATCTGGAGGCTCCGGGCCCGGGGCCGGATGAGTTTTCGGTGCTGCCGGTCAAGCCACTGACCCAACCTCAGGACTATGCCTTCTTGCCTGCACCCACGCCGGGTGGCGCGAATCTGACGGATCCGAACCCAAATGCCGATGCGGTGGCTGCGCTGGGCGGAAATGCTGCTGCGCTGAACCCGAACGCGGCTGTGCCATCCTTGGATGCAGCGCTTGTCACGGCCTCCAGCCGCTATGGTGTTTCCCCCGATGCGCGGCAGGTGGTCGAGGCTGATGACGCCGCGTTCCGCAAACGCCGGGGGCGCTGGACCGGCCTGCGTCTGTTCCCGGTCGACCGCTATGGGCAAGTTTACGAAAAACAATCGATCGATCCGTTCGCGGAAACAGAAGCCGCCCGTCGGGCCGGCATAGAAACTCCTTCTTCGCCGCCGGGTGAATAATTCTTAACTTTCCGTCATCGGGCTTGAACCCGGGCCGCGTCACCGTAGTTTGAATACCAGAAACGAAACGGAGGATGCCCTATGGTTCGGGCCCTGGCCTTGTCGGCTGCCCTGATCGCGGCCGCCCCGGTATTTGCCGAGGACGGGAAAGAAGCGGTCACCACATTCACATTGGACAACGGCATGGATGTCGTCGTGGTCGAAGACCACCGTGCCCCGGTCGTGCAGCATATGGTCTGGTATCGGGCCGGATCCGCTGATGAGCCGATCGGATCCTCCGGCGTGGCGCATTTCCTGGAACACCTGCTGTTCAAAGGCACCGACACGCTGGCCCCGGGAGAGTTCTCTGCCACGGTTGCTGCCAATGGCGGCAACGACAACGCCTTCACTTCGTATGACTACACCGCCTATTTTCAGCGTGTCGCCGCCGACAGGCTAGAACTGATGATGCGGATGGAATCCGACCGGATGCGGAACCTTCGGCTGAGCGAAGAGGACATTCTGACCGAACGGAACGTGATTCTCGAGGAACGCAACCAGCGCACCGAAAACAATCCGCGTGCCCTGTTCGGCGAACAGATGAGTGCGGCCCAGTATCTGAACCACCGCTACGGCGTGCCGATCATCGGCTGGATGCACGAGATGGAGGATCTGGACATGGAGGACGCGCTGTCCTTCTACCAGACCCATTATGCGCCCAACAACGCCATTCTGGTGGTCACAGGTGATGTCGATCCCGCTGAAGTCCGCGCGCTTGCCGATCAGTATTACGGTGTGATTCCCGCCAACCCGGACCTGCCCGAACGGGTTCGGTCCCAAGAGCCGCCGCAAACGGCCGAACGTCGCCTGACCTTCAAGGACCCGCGCGTCGCCCAGCCTTACGTTCAGCGCAGCTATCTGGCCCCGGAACGCGATCCGGGCGAACAGGAAAAAGCGGCGGCTCTGTTTCTGCTGGCCGAGTTGCTGGGCGGCAGCACGACGTCTTACCTGAACGAAAAGTTGCAGTTTGATCAGCGAAAGGCCGTCTATGCCGGTGCGTTCTATCGCGGTGTTTCGCTGGATGACACGACCTTTGATCTGATCGTCGTTCCGGCCGAGGGTGTTTCCCTGCAAGAGACTGAAGACGCCATGGACCAGGCCGTGGCCGACTTCATCGCCGAAGGTGTGAACGAAGACGATCTTGAGCGCATCAAGATGCAGCTGCGCGCCGCCCAGACCTATGCGCGCGACAACGTGGACGGCATCGGCAACCGCTATGGCCGGGCCCTGACCAGCGGCCTGACGGTCGAAGATGTTCAGGCCTGGCCCGACATCCTTCAGGCCGTGACCGGGGATGAGATCATCGCCGCGGCCCGCGAAGTTCTGCAACCCGAGGCGTCGGTCACCGGTTGGCTGATGCGCGATGACGAGGTGACGCAATGAAACGGTTTGTTGCAACGCTG
The DNA here is from genome assembly GCF_013110685.1 of Ruegeria sp. HKCCD6157. Taxonomy (NCBI): domain Bacteria; kingdom Pseudomonadati; phylum Pseudomonadota; class Alphaproteobacteria; order Rhodobacterales; family Roseobacteraceae; genus Ruegeria; species Ruegeria sp. HKCCD6157. Next base: position 22,079 of record NZ_WVRB01000002.1, on the reverse strand, counting down.
ATTGCCTGCCTGGTCGCCCTGCCGGCTTTGGCCGAGATCGAGATCGAAGAAGTGACCTCGCCCGGCGGCATCAAAGCCTGGCTGGTCGAGGACCATTCCATCCCATTCACCGCGCTGGAGTTACGCTTCCGTGGTGGCACGTCGCTGGACGACCCTGACAAACGCGGCGCGGTCAACCTGATGAGCGGGCTGATCGAAGAAGGCGCGGGCGACATGGATGCGCGGACCTATGCCCGCGAGCTGGAAGCTCTGGCGGCTTCGTTCCGATACAATGCCGGCGACGATTCAGTTTCGATTTCCGCGCGTTTTTTGTCCGAGAACCGGGATGAAGTGGTCGATTTGCTGCGCACGACGATCCACGAACCGCGTTTTGATCAGGATGCGGTTGATCGGGTGCGCGCCCAGATTCTGTCGGGCCTGCGCTCGGACCAGACTGACCCGAACGAAATCGCAGGCCTCACCTTTGCGCAGATGGCCTACGGCGATCACCCCTATGGATCCGAAGGGAAAGGCACCATCGAAAGTGTCTCGGCTCTGACCCGCGATGACGTAGTCGCGGCTTACGAAGGCGTGTTCGCCAAAGATCGTCTGTACGTGGGGGCCGTCGGCGATATCACGGCAGAGGAACTGGGTACCCTGCTTGATACCCTGCTTGGCGACTTGCCGGACACCGGCAAGCCCATCCCCGGCAAGGCCGAGGTGAACATTCCCGGCGGCGTCAGTGTTGTCGAATTCGACACGCCTCAGTCCGTGGCCTTGTTCGGTCAGGCCGGGATTGATCGGGATGACCCGGATTTCTTTGCGGCCTTTGTTCTGAACCATATTCTTGGCGGCGGCGGGTTTGAGAGCCGGCTGATGCAGGAGGTGCGCGAAAAGCGTGGCCTGACCTATGGGGTCGGGACCTATTTGGTGCCCAAGGATCTGGCTTCGGTCTATCTTGGGTCCGTGTCCTCGGCCAATGACCGTATCGCCGAAGCCATCGACGTAATTCGCGATGAATGGGCGCGCGCGGCCACCGAGGGTGTGACGCAAGAGGAACTTGACGACGCCAAGACCTATCTGACCGGCGCCTATCCGCTGCGGTTCGATGGCAATGGTCAGATTGCCTCGATCATGGTCGGAATGCAGATGGAAGGCCTGCCGATTGACTATATCGCCACCCGCAATGACAAGGTGAACGCGGTGACATTGGAAGATGTGAACCGCGTTGCTGCCGAACTGCTTGACCCGGACGGTCTGCACTTTGTCGTCGTTGGCAAGCCGGTGGGCCTGGAAACAACGAACTGAACCTTTTGGGGTAAGCTGCGGCTTACCCCTTTTTCATGCTGCGCAGCATGTCTCCCATCATCTGGCCGAACTGGCCCGAGCCGCGCTGATACAACGCCCCGTCCACTGCCAGAACGGTACCGCTGATATAGCTGGCCATGTCCGAGGCCAGAAACAGGCAGGCATTGGCCACGTCTTGTGGCGTACCCCAGCGGCCCAGCGGCACGTCCCTGCGCAGCTGCTCGCCCGCGTCGGGGGTGGGGGCCAGCCGTTTCGCGCCTTCGGTGCCCTCGATGAAGCCCGGCACCACCGAGTTCACCCGGATGCCTTCCACGCCCCACTCCATCGACAGGGTACGGGTGATCTGATCGACCCCCGCCTTGGCGGCACAGACATGGGCCTGGCCCTCGTAGGGCAGATAGGATTGCGGGGCTGAGATGTTGATGATGTTGCCGCCGGGCCGTTTCAGATAGGGATAGGCGCCTTTCAGAACATGCACGGTGCCCATCAGGTCGATCTCAACCACGGTGCGGAAGGCGTTGGCCGACATCTCCGCCATCAGCGCCGGGAAGTTGCCCGCCGCCCCCGAAACCAGCACGTCGAAATCGCCGAGCGCCGCTTGGAACTGTTTCAGCCCCTCGGCGACCGCATCGGCGTCGCGCACGTCAAAGGCCGCGCCGACCGCCTCGGCCGCGCCTGCCGCCTTCAGCGCGGCGACGGTGTCATCCACCTTGTCCTGCGAGCGGCTGGCCGCGGCCAGTTTGGCGCCCGAGGCCGCGAAGGCCTCGGCGATGCCCCGGTTGATGCCACTGGTGCCACCGATGACGATGACCGTTTTTCCTGCAAAGTCCATGTAGAGCCTCCCGCTTTGGAAGGGGCCCTACTCGCCGTAGGGCACCCAGATGTTCTTGATCTCGGTCGCAGCCTGCAGGAAGCGGCGGGTGTGGTCCATGCCCCAATCGAATGCCGTCGCGTTATTGACCCAGGTCCGTTTCAGGTTCCCGGCCGAGACGACCTCGATCTGCGCTGAAAGGTCCGACGACGAGAAGGACCACACCGCATCCACGTTCAGATGCGAGGCCAGCGGTTTGGCCAGTTCCTCGTGGCTGCCGGTCAGGATGTTGACCACGCCTGCGGGCACGTCTGAGGTGTCCAGCACCTGATAGAAATCGGTGGCCGCCAGCGGATAGGGCTCGGACGCCACCAGGACCACCCGGTTGCCCATCGCGATCGCCGGCGCCATGGCCGAGACCAGACCCAGCAGCGGTGCCTCGTCCGCACAGAGCGCGCCGATCACGCCCACCGGTTCCTTCATCGCAATCGCCACGCCCCGGATCGGAACGCCATGCACCTGGCCGTCATACTTGTCGGCCCAGGCGGCGGCGGTGAACAGGCGCTGGATTGCGGCGTCGACCTCTTTCGCGCCGTCCTTGCGGCCGGTCATCGCGTCGATGCGATGCGCGAACTCGTCGGCGCGGGCCGAGAGGTTCTCGCCGATGTAATACAGGATCTGCGCCCGTAGATGGCCGGTGGTTTTCGACCAGTTCGCCGCACCTCCCGCGGCCTCGACCGCGTTGCGCACGTCCTTGCGGTTGGCCAGACCCACATGGCCCAGCAGCCCCGCCTTGCCCCAGACCGCGCGGGAATAGCCGCCATCAGGCCGGGCCTGCTTGCCGCCGACATAAAGCTTGGCGGTGCGGTCGACCGGATCGACCGGGCCGCCTTCGCCCGCGACGGATTCGATCTTGGTCAACGGTTTGGTTTTACCCTTGGGCTTGGTATAGGCGCTCAGCCCTTCCCAGCCGCCTTCCCGGCCAAAGCCGCTTTCGCGCACGCCGCCAAAACCCGCGGCCGCGTCGAACAGGTTGGTGGCATTGACCCAGACCACGCCGGCGACCAGCTTGGGCGCGATGTCGAGCGCAAGGTTGACGTTTTCGGTCCAGACCGTGGCAGCCAGCCCGTAGCGGGTGTTGTTGGCCAGCTCGACCGCCTCGGCCGGGGTTCGGAAGGTGGACGAGACCAGAACCGGGCCGAATATCTCCTCTTGCATCAACGGGTCCGAGGTTTCGAGCCCGGTGATCAGCGTCGGGGGGTAGTAGCAGCCATTTGCGGGCAATTCGCAGGCAGCCTGATGCACATGGCCCACCGTATTGCTGTCGACCATGGAGGTGATCGTCTGCAACTGAACCGGATCCACCACGGCGCCCACGTCGATGCATTTGTCCAGCGGGTTGCCGATGCGCAGCGTGTCCATGCGGGCGCGCAGCTTGGCATAGAACCGTTCGGCGATACCCTCCTGCACCAGAAGGCGCGAGCCCGCGCAGCAGACCTGGCCCTGGTTGAACCAGATCGCATCGACCAGACCTTCGATGGCTGAATCGATGTCGGCGTCGTCAAAGACGATATAGGGCGACTTGCCGCCCAGCTCGAGCGTCAGGGCCTTGCCCGATCCGGCGGTGGCCTCGCGGATGCGGCGGCCCACTACGGTCGAGCCGGTAAAGGCGATCTTGTCCACGTCCGAGGCCACGATCATCTCACCCACTGCACCGTCGCCGGTGACGATGTTGACCACGCCCTTGGGCAGACCGGCCTGCATGCAGATATCGGCAAACAGCAGCGCCGTCAGCGAGGTGTATTCGGCGGGCTTCAGAACCACCGTGTTGCCCATGGCCAGCGCCGGGGCCACCTTCCACGCCAGCATCAGCAGCGGGAAGTTCCACGGGATGATCTGGCCGCAGACCCCCAGCGCCTGTGCGTCGGGCAGCTCGGTTTCCATCAGCTGGGCCATGCCCGCGTGATAGTAGAAATGCCGCTGCACCAGCGGAATGTCGATGTCGCGCGATTCCCGGATCGGCTTGCCGTTGTCCAGCGTCTCAAGCACCGCGAACAGGCGGGCGTGTTTCTGGATCAGCCGCGCGATGGCATAGAGGTATCGGGCGCGGGCGGGGCCGCCCAGCTTTTCCCATTTGGGCTGGGCCTTGCGGGCGGCGGCAACGGCGGCGTCCACATCGGCCCGTGTGGCCTGGGTCAGCTTGGCCAGAACCTCGCCCGTGGCCGGGTTACGGCTTTCAAACCCTTTGCCGGGCTTGGTGAAGGCGCCGTCGATGAAATGGCCGAACTTGTCGCCCTGATCGACCAGCCATGCCAAGGCCTCGGCGGCGCTTTCCGGGGCGGGTCCGTATTCCATGGTCTCGAAAATCTCTTTGACTGTCATTGTTCCTGTCCTCAGCCCATCGGGTGCCGGTAGCCGGCCGAGTATGCCCCGGTGACGAAATGTTCCAACTGCCGCTCGATATCGCCCAGCAGGGACGAAGCGCCGAACCGGAACAGGTCGGGTTGCAGCCAGCGGTCGCCCAGCTCGTCCTTGATCAGCGACAGGTAGACCAGCGCGTCCTTGGCCTTGGAAATCCCGCCCGCGGGCTTGTAGCCCACGCGATGGCCGGTGCGGTCGTAATAATCACGGATCGCGCGGATCATCACCAGCGACACGGGCAGGGTGGCGTTGACGCTTTCCTTGCCGGTCGAGGTCTTGATGAAATCCGCCCCCGCCATCATGCAGACCAGCGAGGCACGCGCCACGTTGCGCAGGCTGCCCAGCTCACCCGTGGCGAGGATGGCCTTTACATGCGCCTCGCCGCAGGCTGCGCGGAACGCCTTCATCTCGTCATAGAGAGCCTGCCAGTCACCTTTCAGCACATGGCGGCGCGAGATCACGATGTCGATTTCCTCGGCCCCGGCCTTCACGCTTTCTTCGATCTCGGCCACGCGCAGGTGAAAGGGCGACAGGCCCGCCGGAAAGCCGGTGGACACGGCCGCGACCGGAATGCCGGTTCCTGTCAGCGCATCCACCGCCGTTTCGATCATGTCGTGATAGACGCAGACCGCGCCGGTGGTGATCGGCGGCATGTCCAGCGCTTTCAGCAGGGCGGGCGACACGGGCTGGCGGGCCTTGGAGCACAGGCGGCGCACGCGGCCCTCGGTGTCATCGCCCGACAGCGTGGTCAGGTCGATCATGGTGATCGCCTTCAGCAGCCAGGCGGCCTGATGTTCCTTTTTCACCGACCGGCGCCCGGGCAGGGTCGCGGCCCGGCGCTCGATGGCCGAGGTGTTGGCCTGCAAGGCGCGTACCCAGTCCAGGTCCAGATCCATGCCGGGATTCCGGGCTTCGGTCACTTGCGGCAGATGCGCGGTGCGCACGGGGCTTTCTGAGCTCTGCGTATCCATTGTCACGTCCTTTGGGAGGTTTGCGACAAAATCGCACGGGAGACCGGGGAATGGAAGATGCAGGCGGGCAATGTTTGGATAATTTTTGACCAAATGGACAAAATGTAATCGCTTTCTTGCGAATAATTCGCATTAGCGTTGACTTACTTGCGAATGGTTCTCATATTCAGTTCGAATGAGATGCAAAAACTGAGGTAGAAGATGATTCGCCGGAATTTTCTTGCGGTATTGGCGCTGGCCTTTTCCCTGCCGGTCGCGGCCTGGGCCGATGCACCCCTCAAGGTTGTGGCCACGACGGGCATGATTGCTGACGCGGCCCGTCAGGTCGGTGGTGATCAGGTGGACGTCAAGGGGCTGATGGGGCCGGGCGTCGACCCGCATGCCTATCGTCAGACCCGCAGCGATATCGTTGCGATGACGCGGGCCGACCTGATCCTGTGGCATGGTTTGTACCTCGAAGCGCAGATGGAAGATTTCTTCCATGACCTTGAACGCAAGCGGACCGTGGTTGCAGTTGCCGAAGGTATCGACACGTCGAAGCTGCGCGCGCATGACGATTACGCCGACAAATATGATCCGCATGTTTGGATGACGCCCGAATTGTGGCGCGACGTGGTGCTTGAAGTGCAGGCAGCCCTTACCGAGGTGCGTCCTGAAGCGGCCGAAGTTTTTGCAGCGAATGCGCAGGCACACCTGGCAGATATCGATCGCCTGACAGCCTATGCAGATCAAGTTCTGGCGTCCGTTCCGGACAACAACAAGGTTCTTGTCACCGCCCATGATGCCTTTGGGTATTTTGGTGAAAGCTTCGGGTTCGAGGTTCTGGGAATTCAGGGCATCTCGACCCAGTCCGAGGCGGGCCTGAACCGGATAGGCGAATTGGTCGATCTGCTGGTTGACCGCAAGATCACGGCTGTTTTCGTCGAAAGCTCGGTCTCGGATCGGTCAATCCGCGCGCTGATCGAGGGCGCGGCCGCCAAGGGACATGAGGTGCACGTGGGGGGCGAGTTGTTCTCGGACGCCATGGGTGAAGAAGGAACCTATGAAGGCACCTATCTTGGCATGCTGGACCATAACATCACGGTCATTGCCAGTGCTTTGGGTGGCGATGTGCCAGATCGTGGCATGGACGGAAAACTGTCGGCGGGGTTTTGATCGATGCTGGGCCTGATCAGCAATGAAGGCGTGACCGTCGGTGACACGGGGTTGGCCGACAGCCCCCTTGCCCTGCGCGGCCTGACGGTTTCATACGGGCAGAAACCTGCGGTGTTTTCAGTCGACATGACCGTACAGCCCGGGGCGATGACCGCGATCATCGGACCGAACGGGGCCGGGAAATCCACATTGCTCAAGGCGGCGCTTGGCATCGTTTCCCCTCTGTCAGGTCAAGTGACCGTGTTTGGCCAGCCATTGGACACGCAGCGCGCGCGCATTGCCTATGTTCCTCAGCGTGCCAGCGTGGATTGGGATTTTCCAACGCGTGTCATCGACGTGGTTCTGATGGGCCTGTCGCGCGAACTTGGCTTGCTGGGCCGTGTGCGTGCCCGCCACAAGGCGTGCGCGATGGATTGTTTGCACCGTGTCGGAATGCGGGATTTCGCGGATCGCCAGATCGGGCAGCTGTCCGGCGGGCAGCAACAACGTGTCTTTCTGGCGCGCGCGCTGGCGCAGGGCGCGGATCTGTATCTTCTGGACGAACCTTTTGCAGGCGTCGATGCCGCCACCGAGAAAGCCATCATCTCGGTGCTGAAATCCCTGAAAGAGGCGGGCAAGACGGTTGTCGTGGTGCATCACGACCTTGCGACCGTGACCGATTATTTCGACCATGTCTTCCTGATCAACACCCGCAAGGTGGCCGAAGGACCAGTGGCCGAGGCCTTCACGGCGGAAACCTTGCAATCAGCATATGGCGGTCGACTGGCAACCGCGCAGATCGATCAGATATCGCGTGCGCTGGGGTAACGCATGCTTTGGGATGCTCTGACCCTGCAACTTGGCTACAACGCCACGCTGGTTGCTATAGGTGCAACCTTGCTGGGTGTTTCAGCCGGTGTGACGGGGACGTTTCTGTTTCTGCGCAAGCGCGCCTTGGTCAGTGACGCAATCAGCCACGCAACCCTGCCGGGCGTCTGTCTGGCTTTCATGGTGTTGGTCGCGCTCGGAGGAGACGGGCGCAACCTGCTGGGCCTGTTGGCAGGATCGGCCATCTCGGCCTGGATCGGGCTTCTTTGCATGAACTGGCTGACGCGTCACACGCGTTTGGCCGAAGATGCCGCGATCGGAGCGGTCCTGTCGGTCTTCTTCGGCTTTGGCATCGTGTTGCTGACGGTCATACAGACGATGGGCGTAGGCCGTCAGGCCGGGCTGGAAGGCTTCCTTTTGGGGTCCACTGCCGGGATGCTCTGGGCTGATGCGATGATCATTGCGGTCGGCGGCGCTGCGACGCTGCTGCTGGTCATGATCATTCGTCGCCCGATGATTCTTGTGGCCTTCGATCCTGAATATGCCGCAGCCCGCGGGTTGCCGGTGCACAGGATCGATCTGGCCATGATGGGTTTGGTCATGGCCGTGACCGTGGTCGGCCTGAAAATCGTGGGTCTGATTCTGATCGTGGCTTTGCTGATCATTCCCGCCGTGACCGCGCGGTTCTGGTCCGAACGCTCGGACCATGTGGTTCTGCTTGCGGGATTGGCCGGCGGGTTGGCGGGGTACATTGGCGCTGCCATTTCGGCCTCGGCGCCGAACCTTCCGACGGGGCCGATCATCGTTCTGGTCAGCTTTGCATTCTTTGTCGTGTCTTTGTTTCTGGCGCCGATACGTGGCGTTCTGGCGGCGGTGCTGCGCCATTTGCGCTTTCAACGTCGGGTGCATATTCGTCAGGGTCTTTTGGCCTTGGCGCAGGGGCAAAAGATCTACGAGCCCCTGACCCTGCGCTTGCTGCGCCGCGCTGGGCTGGTGCGCGCGGACGGCGTTGCGACCGACATCGGCAAAGCCCGCGCGGCCAAGGCGTTGCGGGACGAAAAGCGCTGGGAAATCGTGCGCGCGGATCAGGCACATGAGGCAACAGCCGCGCTCTATGACGGGTTGCGGGACATCGAAACCGTCCTGACCCGCGACCAGATCGCTGAGATAGACCGCCGCATCGGCGGGCCAATGGGGGTGCCGGTATGAGTGGTGAAGAATTTGTTCCCCTGTCTCTGACACCGTTGCTGATCGGCACGTTCGCGGCCATCGCCTGCGCGTTGCCCGGCAATTTTCTGGTTTTGCGCAAACAGGCATTGATCGGAGACGCGATAAGCCATGTGGTGCTGCCGGGAATCGTCGTGGCGTTTCTGATCACAGGGGCGATATCGACCTGGCCGATGATGCTGGGCGCGGCGGGCGCTGCCGTTGTGGCCGTGGTGCTGATCGAAGCCATTCGCCGATTGGGTCAGATCGAACCAGGGGCCGCCATGGGCGTGGTCTTTACCACCATGTTCGCCGCGGGCGTCCTGCTGCTCGAGCAGACGGATACGTCGACGGTGCATCTGGATGTGGAACATGCGCTTTACGGCAATCTCGAAAGCCTGATCTGGCTGGACGCCACCGGATGGTCGTCCTTGCTGGACGCAGAGGCGCTGTACGGGTTGCCCCCGGAATTGCCCCGCATTGCGCTGACACTGGTCGGTGTGTCTTTGTTCACCTGGCTGTTCTGGCGGCCGCTGAAGATCTCTACCTTCGACGAAGGCTTTGCCCGGACCATTGGCATTCGCACCGGCGTTCTGGGCATGGCACTGGTCATCACCGCGGCAATTGCGGCGGTGGCGGCCTTTGACGCGGTGGGCTCGATCATCGTGATCGCCATGTTCATCTGCCCGCCCGCCGCGGCGCGGATGCTGACCAACCGGCTGGAAGCGCAGATTGCCTGGAGCGTTGTGTTCGCCATTGCCTCGGCGGTGTCGGGCTATGTGCTGGCAGGTTATGGGCCGCTGTGGCTGGGCGGCGCGGATGCCGTCAGCGCGGCGGGTATGATCGCCACGATGTCAGGCCTGATTCTTGCGGCGGCCGCGATGTTCGGACCCTGCCGGGGCAGGATCGGCGCGCGCATATCTGCCTGATCAGGCATTTTCCCGCCACACATGCCCACACGTCATCGGCCAATCTCTGCCAAGAAACTGAGCGCGAGAATCTTAAGCAGATTTTCCGACAGGTGCGTGATACATGCGGTCTCATTAATTAGCTGAAACACACCACTCACTTGGCACGTCCGGGTGATCCTGAATGAGTTCTCGTTCGCGGATACCCGGGCGCCCCCTCTCTTTGAAATCTGCGCTTCAAACCGGTGGCAGAATCGTGCGCGACTGTGCTAGGTGTAGGGGTATGGCGCAGGCAAACCCCAATATCGGCGAAAAACGCCCCGTAATTAGGCAGCTCGACGATGCCGCAATCAACCGCATCGCGGCAGGTGAGGTGGTGGAACGACCGGCCTCGGCGGTCAAGGAACTGGTCGAGAATGCAATCGATGCCGGGGCCACGCGGATCGCCATCGATATCGCGGATGGCGGCAAGACCCTGATCCGGGTCACGGATGATGGCTGCGGTATCGCGGCGGACGATCTGCCGCTGGCCCTGTCCCGCCATGCCACGTCAAAGATTGACGGTTCGGACCTGCTGAACATCCACACTTTCGGCTTTCGGGGCGAGGCGCTGCCATCCTTGGGTGCCGTCGGGCGTCTGACCATCACCAGCCGCGTTCCCGGCGCGGATGCGGCGCAGGTGCACGTCGCGGGTGGCAAGATGGATGCGGTCAAACCCGCCGCCCTGCGCGCGGGGACTGTGGTCGAGCTGCGCGATCTGTTCTACGCCACACCGGCCCGCCTGAAATTCATGCGCACGGACCGGGCCGAGGGGCAGGCGATCACCGACATAGTGAAACGGCTGGCCATGGCCGAACCTTCCGTGACATTCGCCCTGCGGGATGTATCCGGCGGCGGAGAGGGTCGCGTGACCTTCCGCGCGGATCGCGAGAACGGAGATCTGTTTGATGCACTCCACGCCCGACTGGCCCGCGTTATCGGGCGCGAATTCGCAGAAAACGCTTTGCAGATTGATGCCTTGCGTGACGGTATCCGGCTTTACGGCTATGCCGCCCTGCCGACCTACTCGCGGGGGGCTGCCGTGGCACAGTATCTTTTCGTCAATGGACGCCCCGTGCGCGACAAGATGCTGACCGGTGCGCTGCGGGCGGCCTATTTCGATTTCCTGAGCCGCGACCGCCACCCGGCGGCAGCTCTGTTCATCGACTGCGACCCCACACTGGTTGACGTGAACGTCCACCCCGCGAAATCCGAGGTTCGGTTCCGGGATCCCGGTGTCGCGCGGGGGCTGATCGTGTCCAGTCTGCGCCATGCATTGGCGGAAGCCGGGCACAGGGCATCCTCAACCGTGGCGAATGCGACGCTGGGCGCGATGCGGCCGGAACCCGCACAGCCTGCTCCGGCGCGGGTTTACCAGATGGATCGCCCGTCACCTACCGCGCGCACGGCGGCGTATCGCGCGCAGGCTCCGGGTTTTGCCGAGCTGGCCAACGACTACAGCGGCAGCATTGTCGAGCCGACCCCGGTTGCGCAGGTCGCCGAGGTGCAGGAGCAGCCTCAGGCGCAGGATCTGCCGCTTGGTGCAGCCCGCGGACAGGTGCACGAGAATTACATCATTGCCCAGACCGCCGATGGCATGGTGATCGTAGATCAACATGCTGCACATGAACGGCTGGTTTATGAAAAGCTGAAAACGCAGATGGCCGAGAATGGCGTCGCGGCACAGGCCCTGCTGATTCCGGAAATCGTGGAATTGTCCGACGGGGATTGCGCCCGCCTGATGGCCGTCGCAGATGACTTGACGCGCCTTGGCCTGACCATCGAGCCCTTCGGCGGAAGCGCCATTGCCGTACGCGAAACCCCCGCCATTCTGGGTGAAGTCGATGCACGCGCCATGATCCTCGACATCCTGGATGAACTTGCCGATCAGGGTGAAAGCCAGATGGTGCAGGCAAGGATCGAGGCGATCCTCAGCCGGGTGGCCTGCCATGGGTCGATCCGATCCGGTCGTCGGATGCGCGCCGAGGAAATGAACGCCCTGCTGCGCGAGATGGAGGCGACACCGCATTCCGGCCAATGCAACCATGGGCGGCCCACCTATGTGGAACTGAAACTCAGCGACATCGAACGCCTGTTCGGGCGCAGTTGATCCTGCGGCCCGGCGGGGCTATGAAGAATAAAACAAGAACACGCGAGTTGTGATGATCGAGATTGCAGGCACCCAATATGCATTTAATGACCCTGTCATACTGGTCGGGGGTGGCGTGGTGGCGTTGATTCTGCTGCTGCTGTTCCTGTCGTTGCGGGCGGCCAACCGCTCGGCCCGGATGGCGGAACCTTTGGCGCGGCAGATGGCGCATCTGGGTCAGCATGTTCAGCAACTGGGCCAGGGGCAGGAACAGTTGCGCGGCGGTCTTCAGCATGTCTCGGACACTCAGGCCAACGCGCAGATGCAGGTGATTCAGACGGTCGAGGCGCGTTTGGCTTCGGTCCAGCAACAGATGAATGACCGGCTGGCGGATAATGCGATGAAATCGGCGCGTGCGCTGGCCGAGATGCAGGAACGGATGAAAGAGACGTTGCATGGCTCGTCGAAACAGACTGCGACCTCGCTGACCCAATTGCAGGAACGTCTGGCCGCCATCGACAAGGCGCAGGACAATATCACCAAACTGTCAGGCGATGTGCTGTCTTTGCAGGATATCCTGTCAAACAAGCAAAGGCGCGGGATGTTCGGTGAAATCCAGCTGAACGATATCGTGTCCAAGGCGCTGCCCGCTGACAGTTATTCGTTGCAGGCCACGTTGTCGAACGGCAGGCGGGCGGATTGCCTGATTCACTTGCCGAACCCGCCGGGACCGATCGTGATCGACGCAAAGTTCCCGTTGGAGGATTTCGAGGCGCTGGCCGCTGCGCAGACGAAGGCGGATGTCGAGAGATGCCTGCGGGCCTTCGGCGCTGCGGTGAAAGTGCATATCAAGGCGATTTCCGAAAAGTACATCCTGGACGGGGAAACTGCGGACGGCGCCTTGATGTTCGTACCTTCCGAGGCGATTTACGCCGAGCTGCACGCGCGTCTGCCCGACGTCGTGCGTGAAGGGTTCGCCGCGCGGGTCTGGATCGTGTCCCCGACGACGTGCATGGCCACGTTGAATACCATGCGGGCTATCCTGAAAGACGCGCGTATGCGCGAACAGGCCGGAGCGATCCGCAAAGAGTTGGGGTTGCTGCACAAGGATGTGGACCGCCTGGGTGATCGCGTCTCGAACCTGGACCGTCATTTCGGGCAGGCGGCCAAGGATATCTCGGAAATCAAGATCAGCGCCGAAAAGGCTGGCCGACGTGCGCAGCGTTTGGACAATTTCGACTTTGAAGAAATCGAGACCAAGGCCGAAAACGGCGTTGTACCCCTTGCTCGACACGAAGGTTGAAATCTACTGGATGGACAGATCCAGGTTGTACCCCACGGTTTTTCCGGTATCCCTGTCATTGCCCATCAGATAGACGCGGATCGTATAGTCTCCATCGTCGGGCAAGGTGATCCGGGCCGTATTGCCGTCAATCGACCCGTTATAGATCGCCACACCGTCGCTGCCCGGCGGCAGGATGTTGAAATAGATCACGCCGTTACCATTGGTGTCGCTGACCTGAAGATCGGCAAACATCTCCTGTCCGGCTTTGGCGCCCAGCGAATAGTTGAAGTACTCATCTCCTGAGATGGTTCCGCTGACCATGGTGCCAAAATTGCCGGGCTGAAACTGAACCTCGGCCGACATTTGGGCCGATGCGACGGGCGCGATTGCAACGAGAAGCACGCACACAGCAAGTCTTGCGAACATAATCATTCCTTTCAAAACACGCCGTACGCGGCCCTCGCGGGCAAATTCAGATGCGCAGGAAGGGTTGGAACAGGCGTGGCATCAACTTGGTGAATTTCAACGGTGCATCCGTAACCGCCAGACAAATGCAATCTTCCGAAATGTCCGCCACAGGCGTGTGTTCCAAATCCTCGTCCGCGATCTCGACGTCGCCACGGGCGAAGCGATCCACTTCGTCCGAGAATGCGCCCTGAAGCACCATCGTCAATTCTATACCGTTGTGGCTATGATCTGGTACCGCCGTTCCGGCTGGAATGAACAGCAACCGGGCCGAGGCCTCGCTTGTGGTCGGAAGAATGGCCTGTTTCACACCCATGCCGATCGGTTTCCATCGGATATCTGAAACCGTACCGCCGACATAATCCTGCAACGGGGCCGGCAATACCGAGCAGTTCGGACGCGCCGGTTTAGCTGCTGGCGCACCTTTGGAGATCAATGCCATAGTCGCGGCCAGAGATTTGTCACTCATGGCGATGGATTCAGTCTGTTCCTCCAGAACATGCCCACCCACGGCGTCGTAACTTTCCGCCCGCGCACGGCAATGGTCACACAGCGACAGATGCGTCGCGACCATCAGGTCGAATGCCTCGGGCAGACTGCCTGCGGCATATGCCATCAGCAGGTCATCTGTCAGGTGATGTTTGATCGATTTACTCATCGTACTCATCTCTGTTCATCGCATGACGCAAGCGGTCCAGCGCCAGCCTGATTCGTGATTTGATCGTTCCCAGGGGCAACCCGGTCTGAGACGCAATTTCCCGATGACTCAGATCACCGAAATACGCCTTTTCGATCAGCTCTCTCTGCGCGTCTGGCAACGCTGTCAAAGCGGTGCGAAGCTGCGCGGTTTCTTGTTGTAGCGCGATAACATCGTCCTGCTCAGGCTCGGCCTCGGGACCCCACCACAATTCTTCGGGTTCGGGGCGGCGTTGCTTTCGCAGAACGTCAATGCGCTTGTTCCGAGCAATCGTGAATACCCAAGTAGCCACTGTTGCCCGCGTCGGGTCGAACAGATGGGCTTTGTGCCACAAGGTCGCCATCACCTCCTGCGCACACTCCTCGGCCATCGTGGCGTCTGATCCTGACTTCATCAGGAACGCCTTGATTCGTGGCGCGAAGTGCTGGAACAGCTCGGCAAATGCCGCCTGATCCTGCGCGTCGCGGATGCGCCTGACGTGATCCACCCATTCGGTTCTGGTCTCGCGCCTGCCGTTACTTCCGTTCACCCGTCTACCCTTGATGCGTTTCTTTTCGCGCCGAGGCTGAAGGGCGGCCGGTTCAGCCGCAGGTTCGTCCAAGGTCACGGTATCGATCTCGGTAAACATAACCTCATTACGGCGCGTTCCCCAAGCCGGATCACTTTATCGGGACATTATGATCCAAATTGTGCAAATTGCCGTATCGGAATTACCAGCATCTGAACGAAATCAGTGTAGTTCAAGGCATTTACGGGAAGGCCAGAAAGCAGCGGATGACGCAGAAAATAGACCATATCGCGGGTCATACCTATCACGGGCGCAAGGGTGCGATTGAAAACGCATTCCGATACTCGGTGGATTACATCCTGCTGGACCCGGAAGAAGAGCTGGACACCCCTTTGCTGTTTTCGGTTGATCGCGCGAATGTCACGAACTGGCGCACCAGCGATTATGGGGGAGAGCCGGGTCATGGGGAAGGGGCCCAATGGCTCCGCGTTCGATTTGATGAAATGTCGGTGCAACAACCGGCGCGTTTCAAGTTGCTGACGCAACCGCGCGTTTTGGGGCACGTTTTCAATCCCGTCAGTTTTTGGTTCTGTTTTGACGACAGCGATCACCTTTATGCCGTGGTGGCCGAGGTCACCAATACCTATGGCACCCGGCACAGTTACCTGTGTCACAAGCCCGATTTCTCGGTCATCGAACCGACTGACAGGGTGGTGGCGGACAAGCTGATGCATGTTTCACCGTTTCAGAAAATCGAAGGCAGCTATACGTTCCGCTTCGACTATCGCGCGGATCGGGTCGGTGTCTGGATTGATTACGGCCGCGCTGATGGCGGGCTGATCGCGACACTGACCGGCCCGCGGCACCCCCTGACCAACCGCGTGATCCTGTGGTCCTTGCTGCGGCGGCCATTCGGCGCCCGGCGAACCTTTGCACTGATCGTCTGGCAGGCGTTCAGGCTGTGGCTGAAAAAAGCGACCTTTCGCCCGTTTCGCAGGCAACCGGTACCGGACCAGCCGATTTCGCGTGCGCGGAACTAGGGCCGTTGTTTGCGTAAGATCAAAGACGCGGCTGGTGTTCGGTGATTGTGATGGCACGACAACCGCGAACACGAGGAGCTGATGCATGTTGGAAATATCGGCAAGAAAGGTCGCTCAGATTGCCATGATGGGGCGCGAGCTGAACCGGGCAGAAGGTGAAATGCGCGCCTTCATCGAACGTATGAGCGAAGACGAGCAAGCCGAACTGGTTGCCATCATGTGGATCGGCCGCGAAAGCTTTTTCCCCGAGGATCTGGCCGAAGCGATTGCCACTGCCAAGGCCGAGGCCTCGACCCCCTGCGCTGACTATCTGATCGGCACTCCGCACATGTCAGACCACCTTGAGAACGGTCTGGACGCGCTGGGGATATCAGCCGAGGACGTCGAAAACGATCTGATGTGACTTGCCTGCAAAGGGGCGGTTTCTGCGACGGATCGATATTCGCGTTATCTTGATCCGCCACTGAAAGGACATGTCGCGGGCCTGGATCGAAATCTGCAATCAACGCGCCGGTCCAGCCCGAACTTTCCCTCCAATACAGTCTTAACAAACCTTAATGAACCGGTTTGGCAACGTTAAGGCAGCCTTCCCAAATTTGATGTCAGGAAGACAAAGACATTGAGTTCAGGAGGAGAAAGACATGTCACATACACAAACATTCGAAGGCCGGGGTGGTCTGCTTGACGGTCTGTTTTCAAACTATGCAGAAGCAAAGGTCGAGCATTTCCGCCGCAGAATTTTTTCGAAAACCGTGCGGGATCTGGAAAAGCTTGATGACGTACAACTGGCCGACATCGGCATCCAGCGGGATCAGATCAAAAGACGCGCATATGAAAGTGTGTATCACAACAAGCCATACCGGCAGTGATCAAGCATTCAACGTGCACTGAAACCCATCCCCAAAAGCCTGTCAGTGAGGTTACCAGAATGTTCGACGTCGTACCGCCCACCAATCAACCGGCTCCGGCCGCCAGCGCGCTTTTGCTGTTCGATCGTGCCATGCGGATCCGTTCGATCAGCCCTGATATTGTCCGCGCAGCCCAGCATCTGAATGCTTTGACCGATCATCAGTTGTCCGAGCTGGGCATCAACCGCAGTGATATCGAAGATACCATCCAGCGGTATATCTGAAGGCCGGGTGAGGGAAACCCGAACGAGGACAATATGCGTAAAGTACAAAAATGAAAGCCATTCCAGACAGTCTGGAATGGCTTTTTTGCATTCAGGCCGTGTGATCGACGATTTGCAGATGCTGGGCCAGCTTGTCGATTTCACCCATCCATCCCTGCACCAGCTTGGGATCGCTGGGGGCCGCGTGAACACCGGCCGGGATGGCGCGGTTCAATACGGCCTCGACCGCAAGTGAGACCGGAATCGACACCAGACGCGCCATCGCCGTGCCACGTTCGTCGCCCCAGGCGTCCATGACATAGGTCTTGTGCCAGACTTCGACGCCGTCTTTCTCGGCTTTCAATCCCACGCACAACACAACACGATCAGGCTCGCCTTCGTCATAGGCGTTTTCCTCCCAGAACTGGTCCGACATCTCTTTCAGACGCGCATCCCCTTCCGGGCCGGACAGGGTTTCGATCTCGGTGAAAACATTCGACCACGCGTCGGCCCAGCCGTTCAGACGCAGGGTGCCGCGGACGAATTCCTTGACCGGCCAGTGATCCTCGAAATGGTACTGCGCCATGAAGGGGATCGAATCGCGGTTCGGGTAGACCTCGAAGCTTTCCGGTGTCGGCAGCGGGGCGATATAGCTGCTGATCGCATCCCAGGGGCGGGCAACGTCCAGCGGCGCGTAATCGCGGATCGATTTCGACGGCGACCGCAGCGCCTTCAACACGCCCAGCGGCGACCAGCTGAATTTATAGCGGAACGGGTTGGGGTTCTTGGGAATGCCGCCGCAATAGGAAATGAAGCTCAGGTGGTTTTCCGGGTCGAACGCATCGGAGCCGCGGTAGTCGTCGATCAGGGCATGTGCCATCAGGTGATCGATGCCCGGGTCCAACCCGACCTCGTTGACCAGTGCGACACCGGCCTCGCGCGCCTTGTCATCCAGCGCGCGCATCTCGGGCGCGATATACGAGGACGAGACGAAATTGGCCTGTTTCGAAATCGCCAGTTCCGCCAGCGGCACATGCCAGTCGCCCGGCAGCATCGAGACGATTACATCGCCCTTCTCCAGTACGACGCCAAGCGCGTCGATGTCGAAGGCGCGGATGTCGTCGGTCAGGTCTCCGACCTCGGCCCTGGCCTTGTCGACGGTCCGGTTCCACACGGTGACCTTGTGGCCGCCTTCGATCAGGCGGCGCAGGCCGGGAATGGCCGAGAGGCCGGTGCCACACCAATGAATGGTCATCGTTCAGAGTCCTTCAATATGCGTTTTGTAAGTTGCTTCTGCCCGACCCCAGACACCGCTGTCCAGATCGGCCAGAGTCAGCAAGGACGGCAGCAGTTGCGCGGCATAGTCTTCCGAGCTTTCGACCGGCAGCATCGACGGCAGGTTGTCGATCGCCATCACGTCCATCACCGGGTCGGTGGCCACGCGCAGGGCGGGTTCTTCCCATGTGGTGGCGCGGTCATAGACGGGCACCGGGTTGTAGTCGCTGTCGGGGTCGCAGGCCACATCGCCGATGGCGGTCAGCTTGCGCGGGGCGGTCAACGCCTCGCGCGGGACAAAGACCGGAGTGCCGGGGCGCGCGAAGATGCAGTTCAGGAACAGATCATGGTCAAGGATTTCGGGGAACGGTCCGCCGCTGGCTGTCTCGGCCATGTCCCATTTGGTGACTGCGACGCCCATTGCCTCACACAGGTCTGCGGCACCGGTGCCCACACGGCCCAAAGCTCCGATGACGATGGCGCGGGGGCGGGGCGCGCCGGTGGCGTCCAATTCTGCCAGAAGTTCGGCGTTCAGCGCGTCCTTGCCGGGATAGACGCCGACGGGGCCGCAGATCCCGCCCCGTTGCTGCGCCGCCCAGGTCTTGAGCGTCACCGCCGCGCCCGCGTAGCCTGCCCAATAGCCGAATGCCGCGACCCGGCGTCCGTTTTCATCCACGAGGTATTCCAGATCATAAAGCGTGCCGCCGCCCGCCTTGAACCGTTCCAGCAGAGCCCGGCCCGAATGCTGGCCCTTGAAGGCATGGCCGAACATGATGTGGCGATGCGGCAGGGGTGTACCGTCTTCGGGCAGTTCCTTGAGGCCAAAGATGATCGCGTCCAGCGGGGCCTCGGGCCAGGAATTCTCGGGCGCGATCTCGCAGCCTGCGTCCTTGTAGCCGTCCAGTGGAATGGCACGGGCATGGCTTTCCTCGACCGTCACGCGGATGCCGGCCGCGATCAGCGCGGCGGCACCTTCCGGCGTCAGCCCAACCCGTTCTTCGTTCGGGCGCTGTTCTGCCCGGACCCAGAGATGTGTCATCTTATTTCCTTTTGTCAGAGCATTCCGGCAGCACGCACTGCCTGAACCGAAGGGCGTGCCTCCATCGCCTCACGGAAGGCGACGATTTTGGGAAAGGCCGAAACGTCCACGCCATCGCCTTCCAGCCAGCTGCACACCACATGCAGATAGGCATCGGCCAGCGAGAACGCCTCGCCCAGCACAAATGGACCACGCAGGCCGTTCGACGAAATATAATCGCAGGACGCGGTCATCGTCTGCGCGACCTTGTCTTTCATGTCTTTCCAGCTGGATTTCTTGTCGGCCCAGCGGTGCCCGCGCAGCTTGTGCGCGTGGTTCACATGCATGGTCGAGGCAAGGTAGAACATCACTTCGCGCATCCGGGCAGCCATCACCGGATCGGCCGGCACCAGCCCGGCCTCGGGTACCTTGGCTGCAACGAATTCCAGCAGGGCTCCGGTTTCAGTCAGGATGCCGCCATCTGCCACCAGCGCCGGAACGCGGCCTTTGGGGTTTATTTGCCTGTAAGCTGGTTTCGTCTGTTCGCCCCCGGCGAAGTCGAGCTTGATCGCTTCGTATTCCAGCCCGGCCTCTTCCAGTGCGATCGCGACAGCGACCGAGATGGTTCGGGGTGCATAGTAGAGCTGCATCAGGCGTCTCCGATCTGGTTACAGGTGGGTCTGTGCGAACTGCCGATCAGGGGCTTCCAGATGCGGAACGGCATTGAAAAGAACCGGGCTCAGCTGAGCGCCAATCGGATGCAGACGATGCATCGACGTGTTCATGATGGCAAGGGCCACCCGTGCCATTGACGGGATATCCAACCCCATCGCCTGCCGCACCACCATCGAAATCAACCCGCCCGAGGTCACGACGATTGCCGGTCCGCCCTCGGTCCCGATCTCGTGCAGCGCGTCGCGCACGCGCGTCTCGAATTCTTCGAAGGTTTCCGGTGCGTTCTTGATTTCGCCATTGGCCCAGGCCGCAAATGTTCTGGGCAGGTGTTCGACGAAACCTTCGCGGTCGGTGGGGATAGCGACGCCGTGTTGGTCCTCGAACAGTTGCGCCAGCGTGAAATACTCGATCTCGTTCAGTCGCGCGTCACGGATTGGATCGTGCAATCCCATGCTGTCCGCTGTCTCGGCATGGCGGGTCAGAGTGCCGCAATAGACCCGGGCATAGTGGCTGCGGGTGTCACGCAGATGCGCCCCCAGCCAGCGCGCCTGCTGATGCCCCAAGTCGCTGAGCCTGTCATAGCTTGCCTCGTCCCGCGCCGTTGTGTTTGCCTGCCCGTGGCGCACCAATGTGATATGTGACATGTCGGTCCCTCTTGCGCCGAAGTCTTAGGGCAGGTTCCCCTCCGGTGCCAGAGGGGTTTCACGCCTGTCGAAAAAAACCTCGCTCCTTTACTGTTTCTGGCTATGGTTCGCCCCGTACAAACCTTCGGAGGGGTTCATGACCGTCGATCACACGCGTTTTCTGACCGACCTGCATAAGTTGCGTGAATTCGGCGCCGCGGGTGTGCGCAAGGGGGTTGTCCGCCCTGCCTATTCCGACGCGGATATCGCTGCGCGCCAGTGGCTTGCCGGACGTATGCGCGAAGCGGGCCTGACCCCGCAGTTTGACCCGGTGGGAAACCTGTTCGGATTGGCGTCCGGTCCTTCGCTGCTGATGGGATCACATTCCGACAGTCAGCCCGAAGGCGGCTGGCTGGACGGCGCCCTTGGCGTCATCGCCGCGCTGGAAGTCGCACGTTCCGTCGACCGTCCCATTTCAGTTGTCAGCTTTCAGGACGAAGAGGGGCGTTTTGGCGTGACCACAGGTTCTGCTGTCTGGTCGGGCGGGTTGTCTCTGGAAAAAGCCGATGTGTTGACCGATGGGGCGGGCGTCAGCTTTGGCCAGGCCCGATCCTCCATGGCAGACTTGTCCCAGGGCTTCGTGGACCCGTCCCGTTTCGATGGCTTCATAGAGATGCATATCGAACAGGGCCCCTCTCTGGACGCGTCCGGAGACCAGATCGGAGTTGTCACCGATATCGTTGGCATCCGCGATATGTCGATCACCTTCGAAGGTCAGCAGAACCACGCCGGCACCACCCCCATGCACCTGCGCCGCGACGCATTTCAGGCCCTGTCCCTGTTCAACACCCGGCTCAATGAGAGGTTCCGCAATGTCGTCACGCCGCAGACGGTCTGGACCATCGGGCGGGTCAACCTGCATCCAAACGCTTCGTCCATCGTGCCGGGGCGGGTTCGGTTCTCGATGCAATGGCGCGATGCCGATGCAGACCGTTTGGCCCGGATGGAGAAGATCATTCGAGCGACAGCACAAGAAACCGCTGAGCAACTGGGGATGAGCTTGGATTACGGCCCCATGCTGGGGCTGGATCCCGTTGCCATGGATCCGACCTTGCGCCGCGCTCTAGAACGCGGTGCGGAACAGGTCGCACCGGGTCGGTGGCGCAGAATGCCCTCGGGGGCCTTGCACGATGCCACCAACGTGTCTCGCCTGATGCCGGTCGCGATGTTGTTCACGCCCTCGATCGACGGAATCAGCCATGATTTTGCAGAAGATACGGCAGAGGTCGATTTGATTGCTGGGCTGGAAACTCTGGTGCGTGCCGTACGGTCCCTCTCTGTCTAAACGCCACTTTGCAACGAAAAATCCCGAGGAAGGTGGTGCATCGGCGGTGAAATCGTTGCCCCGGCACCCGGCCGGGCGCCGGGGATTTCACGCGATGGAAACGAGGGTTGTTGCCTAACGGAAAAAAGTTTCCTATAGGAACATTCATGATGCATGCGTCTGTATACCGCCTCATCTTCGGATCGGTGTTTCACTAGAAACCGGGTGGAATCATTGCATTCTATGCGGCTTGGGGCAGACTGACGGTTATGCATTTTGACCTTTGGATAATCGGAAGTTGACCGGATCATGACCACACCGAAGCGCACGCCTCTCCACTCTTTGCACGTCGAGCTTGGCGGGA
>NZ_WVRB01000019.1:0-2342 GCF_013110685.1 Ruegeria sp. HKCCD6157 | reverse complement strand
AGGTGGTCGACGGCCTGGCCGCCAATGGCGAAGACGGCAACGGCGCCGTCGAAGCTAAGGTCAAAGCCGAAGTCGCAGACCTCTGCGCCAAATTCCCGATCTATCCGAACCTGTAAGACGAAGGACCCGAACCCATGAGCTTTCATTCCATTGACCAAGCCCCAGCCCGACTGAACCGAAGTGAATTGGCCGTGCCCGGCAGCCAACCCGGAATGTTCGAAAAGGCAGCCAAATCCGATGTAGACGTCATTTTCCTTGATCTGGAAGACGCGGTTGCACCGGATGAAAAGGAACAGGCCCGCAGGAACATCATTCAGGCGCTGAACGATATCGATTGGGGCAACAAGACCATGTCGGTTCGGATCAACGGTCTGGACACGCATTACATGTACCGCGACGTCGTCGATGTGGTCGAACAAGCGGGTGAGCGGCTGGACCTGATCATGATCCCCAAGGTCGGAACTGCTGCGGATGTCTATGCCGTCGATATGCTGGTGACCCAGATCGAAGACGCCAAGGGTTACAAAAAACGGATCGGGTTCGAGCACATCATCGAAACCGCGCTTGGCATGCAGAATGTGAGTGAGATTGCGGCAGCATCAAAGCGCAATGAAAGCCTGCACTTCGGCGTGGCCGACTATGCGGCCTCGACCCGTGCGCGCACCACGATCATCGGTGGTGTGAACCCGGACTACTCTGTTTTGACCGATGCAGACCCCGAGGGCGGTCGCCAGTCCCATTGGGGTGACATGTGGCATTATGCTCTGGCCCGCATGGTGGTTGCGGCACGCGCCAACGGGCTGCGTCCGATTGATGGGCCTTTTGGCGATTTTCAGGACCCGGACGGTTACAAGGCCGCCGCAAAACGTGCCGCCGTTCTGGGTTGCGAGGGCAAATGGGCCATTCATCCAAGCCAGATCGCGCTGGCGAACGAGGTGATGTCGCCGTCCGACGCCGAGGTCAACAAGGCGCAGCGCATTCTTGTTGCCATGGCCGAGGCCGAGGCAGACGGAAAAGGCGCCGTTTCGCTGGACGGTCGGCTGATAGATTACGCCTCCATCCGTCAGGCCGAAGTGCTGGTGGAAAAGGCCAGCCAGATTGCTGCGGCGTGAAACAAACCAAAGTTGCGTGGGCAAACTGCCCACGCGATGTCATCGCCCGTTGCGCAAGCCGAAGAAGTGCTAGGATCCTTCCGGCGCCATTGACCCCATGAACCGACGGTCCCGCACATCATCCGGGCTGGTTTTGTAGCAGCGTTGAAACGCACGTTTCAAAGCGACGGGCGATGAAAAACCGGTGGCTGCCGAGATTTCGATCTGCGACATGTTCGTGAACTGCAACAGGTTCTGCGCCCGTTCCAGACGAAGCTCCTTGTACGTGGAAAGAAGCTTTGCTCCGGTTTTGCCCAGGAACCGTCGTTGCAGTTGACGCGTCGAGGTTTTGAGCAAACGGGAAAGGTCCGAGATCGTGAGAGGATCTTCGATGTTCTCCTGCATCGCATCCAAAGTGCGCACCACCAGAAGATCGCCTTTTGCCCTGTGTACCAACCGGGCGGCCAACCTGCTTTCGTGTTTTTGCGTAGGTTCGGTCAGGCCGATATAGCTGCGCAATGCGTCCGCTATATGCTCTCCGTGATCCATGGACACGAATTCGGACAACAACCGCAACGCGCTCAGTCTGCTGGTCGCGCTGTGGGGGTGCCCGTCGGCGGCCAGATGGGTTGCCGCACCGCAGCTTTCCAATCCGCTTTCCAGCGCGGCCGCGGCAAAGTTCGGGTGAACCGCAACGATGTTTCGGCCTGCTCTGCCCAGTTGCACCAGCAACAGGACAGCTCCCCCTACCAGAACGGTCCTTGAAGACAGGTTGAGAACTTGCGAAATCCAGCTTCTGCGCGAACCAGAGACGTCCCAGTTGTTCTCCAGATCGCCCCAGAATATTGCCGTCCGACCTGCCCAATAAAGAGGTCCGCCGACCGAGTCATTTCCGGACACCCGGAGATTGACGACGTAAGAGCAGTTTTCGACCAGGCTGTTCAGAGCGTGATAGAACTCGACGACGATCTCAGCCGATGCCAGCGCCCGCGTGTCGCTGAGGATAACATCGATGTATTTTATTCTTTCGGGCACCTCCGGCCCGGTCTTTGCCAGGTCGGCGCGATCATTTGCGAGGACATAGTGTTTCATTGTTCCTCCATCGAATTGACGAGAGGCAGCGCCTCGCTGGACGCTGCCCTCATTTTCGGATTTCAATCCGCCAGAGCAAACCGCGGATTGCTACGCCCGGTTCCCTATTCCGCGGCGTCTTCGTATGCGTCCATTGGGGGGCATGTGCAGACGAGGTTT
>NZ_WVRB01000018.1:0-4448 GCF_013110685.1 Ruegeria sp. HKCCD6157 | reverse complement strand
CTATTCCGCGGCGTCTTCGTATGCGTCCATTGGGGGGCATGTGCAGACGAGGTTTCTGTCGCCATATGCGTTGTCGACGCGGTTGACGGGGGACCAGTATTTGTCGACGCCCATGGAGCCCGGCGGGAAGCAGGCTTGTTCGCGGGTGTAGGGGCGGTCCCAGTCGCCGACCAGATCGCGCACCGTATGGGGGGCGTTTTTCAGCGGGTTGTTTTCCGCGTCGATCTTGCCGTCGATGATGTCCTGCGCTTCCGAGCGGATCGACAGCATGGCGTCACAGAAACGGTCCAGTTCGGCCATGGGTTCCGATTCTGTGGGTTCCACCATCAGGGTGCCAGCCACCGGCCAGCTCATCGTCGGCGCGTGGAAGCCTGAATCGATCAGGCGCTTGGCCACGTCATCGACGGTGACATGCGCCTCGGCGTCCAGCGGCCGGGTGTCGAGGATGCATTCATGCGCCACACGCCCCGTTTCCGAGGTGTAGAGGATCGGATAGGCATCCTTGAGCCGCGCCGCGATGTAGTTGGCGTTCAGGATCGCCACCTTGGTCGCCTGCGTCAGACCCGCGCCGCCCATCAGCAGCACATAGGCCCAGGACACGGGCAGGATCGAGGGCGAGCCGAAGGGCGCTGCCGAGACCGGACCCACGGCGGTGCCGTATTCCGGGTGGCCGGGCAGGTGTTCCTCAAGATGCGCTTTGACGCCGATCGGACCCATGCCGGGGCCGCCGCCGCCATGCGGGATGCAGAAGGTCTTGTGCAGGTTCAGGTGGCTGACATCGCCGCCGATATCGCCGGGGCGCGACAGGCCCACCATGGCGTTCATGTTGGCGCCGTCGATATAGACCTGACCGCCGTGATCATGGGTGATCTGGCAGACCTCCTGCACGGTGGTCTCGAACACGCCATGGGTCGACGGGTAGGTGATCATGCAGGCGGCCAGATGATCCGAGTGCTTTTCCGCCTTGGCGCGGAAGTCGGCGACATCGATATTGCCGTTCTCATCCGCCTGCACCGGCACGACCTGCCAGCCCACCATCTGCGCCGAGGCCGGGTTGGTGCCATGGGCCGAGGTCGGGATCAGGCAGACATTGCGGTGCCCTTCGCCGCGCGCAAAGTGATAGTTGCGGATCGTCAGCAGGCCCGCATATTCGCCCTGCGCGCCCGAGTTGGGCTGCTGGGAGATCGCGTCATAGCCGGTGATCTGGCACAGCTTGTCGTTCAGATCGGCGATCATCTCGTGATAGCCCTGCGCCTGATCCTGCGGAACAAACGGGTGCAGGTTGCTGAACTCGGGCCAGGTGACCGGGATCATCTCGATCGTGGCGTTCAGCTTCATGGTGCACGATCCCAGCGGGATCATCGCCCGGTCCAGCGCCAGATCGCGGTCGGCCAGACGGCGCATATAGCGGGTGATCTCGGCCTCGGCCCGGTTCTGGTGGAAGATCGGGTGGGTCAGATAGGCGCTTTCACGCAGCGCATAATCCGGCAGGCGGTATTGCTTGTTCGAGCTGTCATCCTTGCGGTCGATGCCGAAGGCGCCCCAGACCGCCTCGATCGTCTCGGGGCGGGTCTGTTCGTCCAGGCTGATGCCGACGCGGGTCTCGCCCACCTTGCGCAGGTTGACGCCGCGCGCCACGGCGGCCTCCATCACCGTCTTCTGCAGGTGGCCGACCTCGACCGTGATGGTGTCGAAGAACACCTCGGGTTCGACCGAGAAGCCCGCCTCTTCCAGACCGGCGGCCAGGCGCGAGGTCTTGCGGTGCACCGACTGGGCAATCGCCTTGATGCCGTCGGGGCCGTGATAGACCGCATACATCGAGGCAATCACCGCCAGCAGCGCCTGCGCGGTGCAGACGTTCGAGTTCGCCTTCTCGCGGCGGATGTGCTGCTCGCGGGTCTGCAACGACAGGCGGTAGGCCTTGTTGCCGCGGCTGTCGATGGACACACCGATGATCCGGCCCGGCATGGATCGCTTCAGCTTGTCGGTGGTCGCCATATAGGCAGCATGGGGCCCGCCATAACCCATCGGCACGCCAAAGCGCTGGGTCGAGCCGATGGCGATATCCGCGCCCATCTCGCCCGGTGACTTCAGCAGCGCCAGCGACAGGATGTCGGCGGCGACGATGGCGATGGCCTTGTGTTCATGCAGCGCGGCGATCTCGGCGGTGAAGTCGCGCACATGGCCATAGGTGCCCGGATACTGGAAGATCGCGCCGAATACCGCGCCCGCGTCCAGCTGATCCGGGTCGGCGACCTGCACGTCGATGCCCAGGGGTTCGGCCCGGGTCTTGATCACCGCGATGGTCTGCGGGTGGCAGTTGCGGTCCACGAAGAAGGCCGCGTTGTTGGCCTTGGACCGGCCGCCGCGCTTGGCCATCGCCATCGCCTCGGCCGCCGCGGTCGCCTCGTCCAGCAGCGAGGCGTTGGCCACGTCCAGCCCGGTCAGGTCGCTGACCATGGTCTGGAAGTTCAACAGCGCCTCGAGCCGGCCCTGGCTGATCTCGGGCTGATAGGGCGTGTAGGCGGTGTACCAGGCCGGGTTTTCCAAGATGTTGCGCAGGATCGGCGCAGGCGTGGTGGTGCCGTAATAACCCTGACCGATCAGCGAGGTCAGAACCTTGTTCTTGCCCGCCACCTGTTTCATGTGGAACAGCGCATCGCGTTCCGTCATCGCCGGACCCCAGTCCAGCGGCTGTTTCTGCCGGATCGCCGGGGGGACGGTGGCGTCGATCAGTTCGTCCAGCGTCTTGAAGCCGATCACCTTGAGCATGTCGCGCATCTCGGTGGGCGACGGGCCAATGTGGCGGCGGTTGGCGAAGTCATAGGCTTCGTAGTCGGTCAGTTTGAAGGCCATTGCAGCGCTCCTCACGGATAGGTCAGGGCCGGCGGAGACTGCGGGAGCCTCCGGCGGGAGTATTTGGAAAAAGATGAAGCGGTGGAGCCCCAAGAGCGGGGCTTCGGGTTTGGGTTAGCCGATGAAGGCTTTGTATCCGGCCTCGTCCATCAGGTCCTCAAGCTGCGATGGATCCGCAATCTTGACCTTGTAGATCCAGGCTTCGCCTTCGGGGTCTTCGTTCAGCGCGCCGGGGTTGTCGGCCAGCGCCTCGTTCACTTCGACGATCTCGCCATCGACCGGAGCATAAAGCTCGGACGCGGCCTTGACGGATTCGATCACGCCGATCTCGCCGTCTTTCTCGAACTCGTCGCCCACTTCCTGCTGCTCGACAAACACCACTTCACCCAGCTGTTCAGCCGCGTGTTTGGTGATGCCCAGCGTGGCGGTATCGCCCTCGACGGTCAGCCATTCATGCTCTTCGGAATAATAGGTTGCCATGTCTCTCTCTCCTGACTTCAACGCTTGTAATTCTGTTTGACGAAGGGCAGCGCCACGATTTGCGCCGGTTGCGCCTTGCCCCGGATGATCAGGTTCACCTTCTCGCCCGGCGCGCCATGGCCCGCGGACACATAGCCCATCGCGATCGGGCCACCTACCGTCGGGCCAAAGCTGCCCGAGGTGATCTGACCGATGGTGTTGCCTTCGGTGCACTGGATTTCCACGCCCTGACGCGCCGGCGCGCGGCCGTCGGGCTTGATGCCCACCAGCTTGCGCGATGCGCCTTCGGCCAGTTCGCGCTGGATACGTTCCGCGCCCGGAAAACCGCCTTCTTCCTTGCGGCGCTTCTGGATCGCCCAGGCCAACGAGGCCTCAATCGGCGAGGTGCTCTGGTCGATGTCATTGCCATACAGGCACAGCCCCGCCTCAAGCCGCAGGCTGTCGCGCGCGCCCAGACCGGCGGCCTCGCAATCCTCATGCGCCAGGAAGGCCCGTGTGATCTCGATCGCCTTGTCCTCGGGGATCGAGATCTCGTACCCGTCCTCGCCGGTATAGCCCAGCCGCGAGATGCGGCATTCGACGCCCATGATATCGGCCAGGGTGGTTTCCATGAACTTCAGGTCACGGGCCGCGGGGCAAAGATCACCCACGACGTTTTCCGCCGCAGGACCCTGAACCGCCACCAGCGCGCGATCGAAGATCTCGGTCACGTCGACGCCTTCAAGGTGCTCGCGCATATGCGGAATGTCCTGATGACGCAGCGCCGCGTTCACCACCACGAAGTAGTGATCCCCTGCATTCGACACGATCAGGTCGTCCATGATCCCGCCTTCCGCGTTCGTAAAGAACCCGTACCGCGCCTTGCCTTCCTTCAGCGTCGCATAGGCCTGCGGGCACAAAGCTTCCAGCTTCTCACCCACATTCTCACCGCGCAGGATCACCTGACCCATGTGAGACACATCAAACAACGCCGCCTTCTCACGGCACTGCTTATGCTCTCCCATGATCCCCAAAAGATACTGAACAGGCATCTCCCAACCAGCAAAATCAACCATCTTCCCGCCAAGCTCGACGTGCAAAGAGTGGAGAGGCGTGCGCTTCGGTGTGGTCAT
>NZ_WVRB01000017.1:2500-6348 GCF_013110685.1 Ruegeria sp. HKCCD6157 | reverse complement strand
AACCTGCGACCTTCAGGTTATGAGCCTAACGAGGTTTGATCGTTTAGCAAACAGTCCAGTGGACTGTTTGTAGATCGAACGGGCTGCTGGAAGTTGGTTGCGGGGAGAGGATTTGAACCTCTGACCTTCAGGTTATGAGCCTGACGAGCTACCGGACTGCTCCACCCCGCGCCAGTGTCAGTTATTGTGTCATCGTGTTAGAGAGATGTGGGCTTTTACTAGGTTTGGCGGTGACCTACTCTCCCGGGGCTTAAGCCCAAGTACCATTGGCGCGGCAGTGCTTAACTTCCGGGTTCGGGATGGGACCGGGTGTTTCACTTGCGCTATGACCACCAAACCGAGGAAAAGCCCATGTCGACTTTTGCGGAGCAAAAGCGACGAGGTGGCAGGCAGCGTATTCGCTTGCGAATGCGCGTTGCCACTCGGTTGTGTTATCAATCAACACCGTGCACTCTGCGCAGCAGAGTGTCACGAGCGGGAGGCAGCGTATTCGTTTACGAATGCGCGTTCCCGCATCTGAGTTATCCTTGGTCAAGTTTGGTGTATGCTTTGGTCTTGTCTTTCCATTACTGGATCAAATCAAGCCTATCGGGCGATTAGTACCGGTCAACTGAACGCATTACTGCGCTTACATCTCCGGCCTATTGACGTGGTGGTCTTCCACGGCCCTCAGGGAGACCTTGTTTTGAGGGGGGCTTCCCGCTTAGATGCCTTCAGCGGTTATCCTGTCCGATCATAGCTACCCAGCACTGCCGTTGGCACGACAACTGGTCCACCAGTGGATCGTTCACCCCGGTCCTCTCGTACTAGGGGCAACTCCTCTCAAGTCTCCTACACCCACGGCAGATAGGGACCGAACTGTCTCACGACGTTCTAAACCCAGCTCACGTACCTCTTTAAACGGCGAACAGCCGTACCCTTGGGACCTGCTCCAGCCCCAGGATGAGATGAGCCGACATCGAGGTGCCAAACACTGCCGTCGATATGGACTCTTGGGCAGTATCAGCCTGTTATCCCCGGCGTACCTTTTATCCGTTGAGCGATGGCCCTTCCACTCGGGACCACCGGATCACTATGGCCGTCTTTCGACTCTGCTCGACTTGTCAGTCTCGCAGTCAGGCTGGCTTCTGCCATTGCACTCAACGAGCGATTTCCGACCGCTCTGAGCCAACCTTCGCGCGCCTCCGTTACGCTTTAGGAGGCGACCGCCCCAGTCAAACTACCCGCCACGCAGGGTCCCGGATCCGGATAACGGACCGCGGTTAGACATCAAGAGTGCGAAGGGTGGTATCTCAAGGGAGGCTCCACCGCGACTGGCGTCACGGTTTCAAAGCCTACCACCTATCCTGCACATCACAATCCTGATGCCAGTGCGAAGCTGTAGTAAAGGTGCACGGGGTCTTTCCGTCTAACCGCGGGAAGCCTGCATCTTGACAGGCAATTCAATTTCGCTGAGTCGATGTTGGAGACAGCGGGGAAGTCGTTACGCCATTCGTGCAGGTCGGAACTTACCCGACAAGGAATTTCGCTACCTTAGGACCGTTATAGTTACGGCCGCCGTTTACCTGGGCTTCAATTCAAGGCTCTCACCTCTCCTTTTAACCTTCAGGCACCGGGCAGGCGTCAGACCCTATACGTCGTCTTGCGACTTCGCAGAGCCCTGTGTTTTTAATAAACAGTCGCCACCCCCTGGTTTGTGCCCCCAGCCCCTAGTTGCCTAGGAACCGGGCCTCCTTCTCGCGAACTTACGGAGGTATTTTGCCGAGTTCCTTCAACATCGTTCTCTCAAGCGCCTTGGTATGCTCTACCAGTCCACCTGTGTCGGTTTAGGGTACGGTCTGATGGAGGGCTATTTCCAGGAACCACTCAGCAGCCCAATCAATCCGATAAGATTGAACTACACCTGTGATCCGTCACATCCTCCTGGCCTAGGAATATTAACCTAGTTCCCATCGCCTACGCCTTTCGGCCTCGGCTTAGGGGCCGGCTTACCCTGCTCAGATTAGCTTTAAGCAGGAACCCTTGGACTTTCGGCGAGAGTGTCTCTCACACTCTTTGTCGCTACTCATGTCATCATTCTCACTAGTGATCTCTCCACCGGATCCCTCACAGGCCGGCTTCATCGAAAGAACTCTATCCTGCGCTACCGCCTATTCGGCTACTTGAGCGCGATTACTCGCGCCACATAACCGGCGGCAATACAGGATGAGTTCTATGTCACACTACGCTCTGCTACCATGCCTTACGGCATCCTAAGCTTCGGCTCATGGCTTGAGCCCCGTTACATCTTCGCCGCAGGACAACTTGTTTAGACCAGTGAGCTGTTACGCTATCTTTAAAGGATGGCTGCTTCTAAGCCAACCTCCTGGTTGTTTTGGTCGTCCCACCTGCTTTCCCACTTAGCCATGAATTGGGGGCCTTAGCTGTAGGTCAGGGTTGTTTCCCTCTCCACTACGGACGTTAGCATCCGCAGTGTGTCTGCCATCTAGTACTCCCGGGTATTCGGAGTTTGGTTAGGATCAGTAAGCCTGTGGGGCCCCATTACCCATCCAGTGCTCTACCCCCCGGGGTATTCGGATGACGCTCTACCTAAATAGATTTCGCAGAGAACCAGCTATCTCCGAGTTTGATTGGCCTTTCACCCCTAGGCACAGCTCATCCCGATCCTTTTCAACGGATGTGGGTTCGGTCCTCCAGTAAGTGTTACCTTACCTTCAACCTGGCCATGCCTAGATCACTCGGTTTCGGGTCTGATCCCACGAACTCATTCGCCCTATTAAGACTCGCTTTCGCTACGCCTACACCTAACGGCTTAAGCTTGCTCGTGAGACCAAGTCGATGACCCATTATACAAAAGGTACGCCGTCAGCTCGCAAGGAGCCTCCGACTGATTGTAGGCGTTCGGTTTCAGGTACTGTTTCACTCCCCTCGTCGGGGTGCTTTTCACCTTTCCCTCACGGTACTGGTTCGCTATCGGTCAGCAAGGAGTACTTAGCCTTCGAAGGTGGTCCTCCGATCTTCAGACAGAATTTCACGTGTTCCGCCCTACTTAATACGTCCGTCAAAGCTTCCTATACGGGGCTGTCACCCGCTATGGCCACGCTTCCCAACGTGTTCTAGTCACTTATCCGGCTCGGCTGGTCCCCGTTCGCTCGCCGCTACTAGGGGAGTATCAATTGATTTCCTTTCCTCCGGGTACTTAGATGTTTCAGTTCCCCGGGTTTGCTCTTAAAACCCTATGTATTCAGGTCTTAAGTACCTGTTCATGCTCATTATTGATCAGCTGTGCTAACAATAACAAACATTCAGGTGGGTTGCCCCATTCAGAAATCCATGGATCAAAGCTTATTCTCAGCTCCCCATGGCTTATCGCAGAGTATCACGTCTTTCATCGCCTCTTGCTGCCAAGGCATTCACCAAACGCCCTTCTCGCGCTTGATTTGATCCAGAAAAAGAAAGACACACGATAGTTGTGCTACCGCCTATTCGGCTACTTGAGCACGATGTCTGCTACGAACTTCGTTCTTCGCAGACTATGTATCAATCGAGACCGCCCAGCTGGTAACTAAAGGCAGTCATTCTTCTGAACCAAAAGCATACTTTCCCGCCTTCCATCCTGGAACCCATGCTGCCGATGTCGGTCGGCCCCGCATGGAGAATGAAAGACATGCACGATCTGATGATCGTGCGGGTTAGTGTACTTGACTTGGACAACTCTGTTCGTTTCAGCCGGGATATTCAAAGAGGGACGAGGAAACATCCCAAATCGAACCTCCTCCGAAGAGGACCAACTGAGATCAACGCCACACTCGGCGCGATCAAACAGTGTTGATTGATTTTCTCTCTAT
>NZ_WVRB01000016.1:0-7499 GCF_013110685.1 Ruegeria sp. HKCCD6157 | reverse complement strand
GGCAACGGTGGCGGCAATGGCGGTGGCAACGGTGGCGGCAATGGCGGTGGCAACGGTGGCGGCAAAAAATAAAGTGAAGATCACGCTGGTTTAGCTGTAGTCTCTGGATATGCGAATACTCCTTGCCGAAGACGAACCCCAGCTTTGTGAGCAAGTCAAAAAGCTATTGGGTGCGGAAGGTCGCGTGGTCGACGTGGCCAACAATGGTACAGATGCCCTGCATCTGGGGTCGACTGAACCGTACGACATGATCATCCTCGACATCGGCTTGCCTGAGCGTGACGGCATTTCGGTCCTGCGCGAATGGCGCAGCGCGGGCGTCAAGACACCGGTCTTGATCCTGACGGCCAGAGATGGCTGGAGCGAACGCGTCGACGGCTTGGATGCCGGCGCGGATGACTATATGACCAAGCCGTTCCATATGCCCGAATTGGCGGCACGTGTACGGGCCATCTTGCGACGTCAGAGCGGTCAATTGAACCCCGTGATAGAAATGGGAGATGTCTCTCTGGATACGCGGAACGGGCGGGTTGCCGTTGGGGGCATTCCTGTCGATTTGACCGCGCAGGAGGTCGCCGTTCTGACCTATCTGGCGCACAACATCGGTCGCATGGTGTCGCGTACTGAGCTGTCGGAACACATCTACGAATATGACGGCGACAGAGATTCCAACACGATTGCAGTATTTGTGACCCGCCTGCGCAAAAAGCTGG
The DNA here is from genome assembly GCF_013110685.1 of Ruegeria sp. HKCCD6157. Classification (NCBI taxonomy): domain Bacteria; kingdom Pseudomonadati; phylum Pseudomonadota; class Alphaproteobacteria; order Rhodobacterales; family Roseobacteraceae; genus Ruegeria; species Ruegeria sp. HKCCD6157. Next base: position 6,786 of record NZ_WVRB01000016.1, on the reverse strand, counting down.
GCTCCGATTTGATTACAACCGTCCGGGGTCGCGGCTATATGATTGATTCCGCCTAATGCTCTCGTTGCGCCAACGGGCCTTACTCGGAGGTATCGCTTCGGGAGCGTTGTCCGTAGGCGTCGGTACGCTGATGGTGTTTTCCTACATTAATACGCGCGTTCTGGAGCAGTTCGACGCAACGCTACAAGACCGGCACACGCAGGTTGTTGTTGGCCTCAGCGCCACCACGGATGACCCTGAAACCCTGCGACAGTTGGTATTCGATCCTGCGTATAGCACGCCATATTCGGGGCGGTATTGGCAAGTAACGGACAGAACCGGCGCCATCTATACGTCTGCTTCACTCTTCGAGGAAACGATCGCCGAGCCTCCGCGCGGAAATGACGAAACAATCATTTGGAACACCTCCGGTCCAGATAGCGAAGCCATTCGTGGCGTTTATCAAAAGATTACGTTCGAGGACGGAACCGAGTGGGGCGTAACTGTCGCCGAAAGCAGGAGCGAACTGATCAACGAACGCAGCGCTGCACAAAGATACCTGCTCCCGGTTTTCGGATTGGTTGGTTTGATCGGAGTGGCAAGTTCTCTTTTGCTGATGTCCGCCATTGTTGGCCCGCTCCGGAAGTTGCGCGCCGATGTCGCCCATCGCTGGGATCGAGGCGATGAACTGACTCCCGAAGACTACCCGGAAGAGGTTTCGCCCTTGGTGGAAGATCTCAACAAACTGCTGCATCGAAACCGCGAGATTGTCTCTGGTTCGCGAAGACAAGCGGCGGATCTGGCGCATGCCCTCAAGACGCCGACGGCTATCTTACGAAACGAATTGGCGGAACTGGCAGACGCAGGAGCACATACGGAGCCTGCGGAAGAAGCGCTAACTCGAATTGACGCCCAGCTTAGCCGTTCACTCGCGCGCATGCGTGCATCAAACACCGGAGAGTTAACACATTCCAGGACAGACCTGACGAATTCGGTCGAACGACTGTCCCGGCTGTTCTCGGTCATGGCCGAACGCGAGGGGAAGACGCTCGTTTCGAATTGCGAGGCTGGTCTTCAAGTTCGAATGGACCCCCAGGACATCGAGGAAGTGATTGGAAACCTCCTCGACAACGCCCTCAAGTGGAGCCGGACAACACTCCAAATCACCGCGAGGCGCACTGTTGATGGAATCGAAATTTTTGTTGAAGACAACGGACCCGGAGTACCAGAAGACCAAAGGCTTGAGGTCCTTCGTTCCGGCAATCGGCTGGATACTTCTGTAAGAGGAACTGGTTTGGGCCTGTCTATTTCCGTTGGTTTATTGGCCGCCTACGGTGGGAAGCTAGAACTCGGAACGTCCGAAAACCTGGGTGGCTTGGCTTGCGGTGTGAAGATCAGCCCGTGAGAAAAACAAGCTGTTCTATGCCGCTGGTCGCCGCTGCGCGGTTCTTTCCCAATTTGCAAACCGCCGACTGAATGAGCAACAATCACCAATGCGATAGTTGATGCATGCCCGTTGATGGCTGCTTTGCTCTCAAAGCTATAGTTTGCTTGAAAGCCCATTTTGCAATGAAATACTGCAATTCTGTGTCGAGAGGCACTGCGACCCTAGAACTTTAGTAAATTGAGCAATTTCTGCAGGTTTCTCTCCCTTCGTATCAAGTCATTGACGGCTTTGCGTGCCTGCACAGCGCTGCGCGATCTTTCTCCGTGCTTCCAGGACGGATGGCTTGGCCCAGCAGCATGCCCACCTCCGGCACCATGCATTCGGCACACGCTCCAACCTTGAACAGCGGGTGCGCGGCAGCGCATGCCAGTAGACTTTGCCGTTGCTGTGCATCTGGGCGCGTCTCGCAGCCTTTTGGCTGGGTCCATGAGGTTGTCGTCACTTTTTGTCATCCGACCGCCCCTCGTTGTGGACGTTACCAACGATTGCCTGCCCACCCTCTTTAACCTCAACGCGTTCGACGCGCACAGTTTGATCTGCTTTGGATCGATAGCGTTTGAGGGTCTCAACCTGGCTGGTGAAGGTCCGCGCAAGTTTATTGAGTGCCCGTTCCGTTGAATCTTGCTGCGGGAGAGTTTCGACGTGATTGAGCCTGCGCGCCATCATCATCGTGGCCTGATGAATTGCACCCATTTGGATCGCAAGCATGGCTTCAACCTCGTCCTGCGGCTGCACACCTCCGACTACAGAAAGGACAAAGTTCGAAGCTGTTTCTGAAACGGGGCTGCCATGTTTACCCAGAGCGGCCACTTGTTCCAGAACTCCCTCATAAAACCGATTATCCACTGTCCCCAGCTCATGCATGGCCAGCGCCGTCGCTGCAACAGGCTGCTTGTCCTTGTGCCCTACGTTGAGGGTTTGGCTTTCTTCATTGAAATCTAGTGTCATATCGGGTGGCCTAACATGCGACTGCCTCTTTTCACGAAGGGTTGTTGCTGCGGCTGTTTCCGCTTCAGTCAGTTCTTTTTTCTTACGCAGCAATTGATTTCTGGTGTTTTTGCGTGTCTTGCTCATGTCCGCCTCGCGTAACAGGGAGTGGTTAGTATTAGTGTTCCGTTTCAGAACCGATGGACCGTCGAGAAATCGGCCTGACCGGTTCTGGTTTGGAACCATGGGAGGTCTTTGGGTTCTCAAACGGAACCACCGAGGATACTGACGGGTCCGTCTTAGAACCGCGTTTTGTTTTTTCCGGCTGCCAGAGCCGCCAGTCATTGGTGGCGGCCTTCTTTCCAGATCGGGCCTGCGTCGGCTTGGTCGTCAACCGCCATTCATGCGCTCGCCGATGATACCAGTTGCCTTCCTGCTCCAACACAAGGAAGCCTTTTTCCTGTAGATCCTCGAAGGCGCGCTGAATAGTGGCCTTGCCCAATCCGAGAGTTTCCGCCGCCTCGTTCATCGACAGAAAAACCTTGCCGTTGTTGCCACCGTGGTAGCGGGTGTGAAGCTCCAACCAGAGCTTCACTGCAGGTCCGGACAACGCTCGCCATGCCGGAGATTTGATCATGGCATAAGGCAGAGGAACATATTGACCCTCATTCGACCGTTTACCCTTGGGAGGTCGCCGCCTACTCATGGCGACAACTCCGTGGGAAATGCTCGGGCAAACCATTCAGTTCAGGGATATCAAAGCTGATATGCGCCCGGACGAGTCGGGTTAGGCCGGATTTGGACACACAGTACCCGAGCGTGTCCCAGGCCGCTCCCCCGGCCGGAAATTGGGGTCTCTGGCGCTGAAACAACCATTGGATACTGTCCCGGCATACGGCGACGCGATAGATCCCATGGCGAAAGATTTCGCCGCTGTAGGTCTCAGCGGTTTCCCGATGATCAGTTCGGGAAAGAGGGCCAGTGTCGGACCCGCTTGCATAGCTCTGGTTGCGCGGTTTGGAAACGGACACATCAGCCATGATCGATCCGTCCTTTCCGAATATTCACTCGTTCTACAGAGTGGCTCAAAGGCGACCAGTAGTACCGGCGCTCGTTTTGTCTTGTCGGCGCGGGGCATCCTGTGGCATCAACTGAACTTGCTAGGGTGGCAGTTGATGTCACTGGAAAAGCCCCATCTCCGCGCTTGGAGTTGGGGTCATTATGCAGCCTCGTTGTTGGGATCGGTGCGCCGCGTCGCCAGCCAGGCGTTCAGATCAGCACCGTGATAGGCGATCCGCCGACCGATGCGGATGAAGGCCGAACCACACATGCGGTGGCGCCATTGAGCCAAATTCTCGCGGCTTCCCAGCAATTGCATTTCAGGGTCTTCTGGGAAATAGACCCGGTCCTCATTGAAGACGCTTGCCATCGTTGAAATCCTCTTGGATCAGTTGCGATGGTCTTTCGATATCACTAGATGTTTAGTAAATTAAAACGATCTAATTTCCCAAAAATGCTCAACAATTTTGATCACTATTTTGGTAGTAATAGCCTCAGTTTTGACGTGAATTTTGACGCATGGCGCGACGAAGGGTCGATTCCGAATATCGGTTTCCGGTTTTTCCTTCTAGCCCCCAAACGATCTGCTTTATCGTCAAACCTTCAATGCTGTCTCCAAAAACTATCCGCAAGTCACGCAGAGCTTTTTCTATTAAACGTGGACGGCCAGGCCCAACAGGTTTTGACGGGGCGTTACCCTTTAATAAATCTTGGCGCCAATATTCATCCCACGATGACTCTATAAAGCTATCTGGCACGCATAACGCCCAACCTGAAAAGGATCTAAGAATCTGAGCAACAGTCTTAAAGTCAATAACTTCCATGTAGTTGAGCTCGTCTAAGAGATCGAAAACATGCAAGGATATCGTGTAGGTATTCCGTGTATGAAAAAGCGGCACCGAGATAAACTCGTGCTGTAGACCAAGGTCAAGAGCCGCACTCCAATAGGACTTGGAGCATCGCAAAGCGTCGTCAATGAAATCCTCTTCAGGCAACGAAAATAGTCGTAAAGCTCTACCCAATCCGCCGATGTCCGGGCCTAATAGCTTCGCTCCCTCTTCATGTAGCGCTAAGTCGTGTATTGTTAGATCATCATGACGCAAACATCTAAAATCTATCTTTAGGCACGTTCCGTCCGGTCCACAGATGTGCATATTGTCAGAAATACAGCTAAAGAACTTCACCTCAAGCCAGTCACTGGCCGTAACACTGAGCGCGTAGCCTGGGTCACTGGCAGGGAATTGAAGACCGGTTTCGTAGCATTTGTTGAAACTCGCAGCCGGGATTTCGTCCCACAACCTGCATATTGGCGTAAAGCCAAGAATACTAAACATCGCCACCTCTAATATGTAGAGATTTCGTAACGGTTACACGCGACCAAAGCTCCATTAGTTCACGCCTCTTTTCCAACAAATCCGACCGTGCATAGGCCCGTTCTACATCGGACCCAACCTGATGCGCCAATGCTGCTTCTGCGAGTTCACGTGGCGTGTTCGCAGCCTCTGCCGCCCAGTCCCGAAACGAACTTCGGAAGCCATGCACGGTGACGCCATCCTGTCGCATCCGGCGCAGCAGCATCAGCATGGACATATTCGACAAGGGCTGGTGCCGCTTTTGGCCCTCGAACACATAGTCAGAGGCCAGAGCGCGCAACGGCTCCAGAATGGTCAGCATTTCGTCGGTGAGAGGGACGCGGTGGACCTGCCCGCCCTTCATGCGCTCCGCTGGTATGGTCCAAAGGCGCGCCTCGATATCGACCTCGGGCCATTTCATCTCCAGCACCTCTGAAGTCCGGCAGGCGGTCAAAATGGTGAACTGCAGCGCCTTGGCAGCCATGGCCGATCGGGTCTGCAACTCCGCATAGAACGCGGGCACCTCCTGCCACGGCATCGCGTCATGGTGCTGGACCTTGGCCTTGACGGTGGGCAGCACCTTGCCTTCGCGGATCGCGGTCACCGGGTTCTCTCCCGAGCGGAAGCCCTTGGACTTTGCCACGTCGAGCACTGTCTTGATCCGTTGAGACAGTCGTTTTGCGGTTTCGTGTTTCTCGGTCCAGATTGGCGACAGGCACATCAGCACTTCGGGCTGATCGATGCTGTCCACGGGCATACGGCCGATCTTTGGGAACGCGTAGTCGCGCAAGGTGTTGAGCCATTGCTGTCCATGTTTGGCATTCTTCCATGTAGGCAGGCGATCAATGTGAACCTGTCGGCTGAGTTCTTCAAAGGTCGGGATTTCGCGCTGAGTATTGAAACGCGGGTTCAACCCGGCTTTTGCCATCCGACGATATTCGAGCGCTCTTTCTCGAGCCTGATTCAAAGTGACAACATCAGCGCCGCCCAAACCAAAATCCGTTCTCAACGGTGCGCCCTTGCGGTTCTTCTGCCCTTTGACCGTTACGCGCACGATCCAGCGTCGCGCACCAGAGGGGTCAACAACAAGGTACAGGCCAGAACCGTCGCCATGCCGACCCTGGCCAAGATTCTCTACTAGCTTCTTTGTCAGCTTCCCGCTGAGCGCAGCCATGGAAATACCACACAATATACCACTCAATAGAAAATATTTAGGACAACTGAGTAAAACTCAAGATGATACTACTAGATAGTAAGTGCCTACTATTTATAGGAATACGGCACGTTAAACACGCCACATCAACTCACTGAAATAGGTAAATGGCGGAGACGAAGGGATTCGAACCCTCGAGACGGTTTCCCGCCTACTCCCTTAGCAGGGGAGCGCCTTCGACCACTCGGCCACGTCTCCATCGACGGGTATATCCTTGCAAGCGACGGGAATACAAGGCGAAATATCTGATTTGTGCCCCTCTCTGGCAAAATTGTTGAACCCGTTGAAATCACGGTAAAAGACGCCAACTTAGATGGATCATGGGCCAGTTTTGGAGAATTTTTTCTGAAGCCTTTATTCAACGCGGTGCCACCAAACCTTCAGGTTCGAAGCGACACGGCATATCGATTCCCCGTTCCGCATAGTTGCGCCGATTATGAGATCATTTTCTGAAAGCGATGAAGTTCTCTTGTTACAGTTGGATCCCATTGCCACACCCAACCTAGAAAATGCCCACTTGTTCGCTAAGGGACATTACCCCAACACAAAAAGCCCCGCGAGTTGCGAGGCCAAATGTTTGATATCTGACTTGAATTTTTAGGTACGGGAGCAGGATTTGAACCTCTGACCTTCAGGTTGTGAGCCTGACGAGGTTTGATCGTTTAGCGAACAGTCCAGTGGACTGTTTATAGATCGAACGGTCTGCTGGAATTATTGGTTGCGGGAGCAGGATTTGAACCTGCGACCTTCAGGTAACCTGCGACCTTCAGGTTATGAGCCTAACGAGGTTTGATCGTTTAGCAAACAGT
>NZ_WVRB01000015.1:0-15283 GCF_013110685.1 Ruegeria sp. HKCCD6157 | reverse complement strand
TATGTTTGGCAGGCTTAGGGATTGGAGGCGCGTGGCGACACGCTATGACCGTTGTCCCAAGGTCTTCCTATCAGCCATCGCACTCATAGCAAACCTCATCTACTGGTTAAGAGTCCTGACCCTAGGTCGTTTTACGATTGTTGCCATTGCCCAAATCTCTTGTGTTGGAGATATCTTTTCCGTTCAAGTGCAGCGGAGGCGTAGCGGACACAGTTTCATGCGCAGCATAGCAAGAGGTGCTAGTCGCGTAAGACGTTGATACACTGCGGGGAAAGGATGGTGGGTGATGAGAGACTCGAACTCCCGACATCTTCGGTGTAAACGAAGCGCTCTACCAACTGAGCTAATCACCCGTGATGCTGCATTTAGCCAAGCCTGCGAGCAGGTGCAAGAGGGTCTGGAAGATTTTCTTGCGTTCCGTCTTCGGCGGCCGTCCAACGAGGCATCTTGTCATCCGTAGGCCGAACGGGCGGGCGCTCGGGGCGCCTCTCGGCGCTGGAAGGTGGGCAGCACATTTTAAGACGGATCGATGGAAAACGCCTTGCTCAACCTGCGACCCATCATGTGTAAATGGCCAAAGGCGCTTGCGCGCCACCGGTGGCGTCCGATATCCCCGGAGAGACTGAAGCAAACCGGTCGGGAGTATACATGACTCTATCCTTCGCCCGCCGATTTTGGATGGTGGCATTGGTACTTGGCATGACGGCGCTGGCCCCGATCCGGGCCGGTGCAGAAGGCATTCTGGTCTTTGCAGCGGCCAGCCTCAAGACCGCATTGGACGAAATCGTTGGCGGGTACGAAAACCAGACCGGTCAGAGCGTTTCCGTTTCCTATGCGGCGTCGTCGGTCCTGGCCCGGCAGATTCAGCAAGGCGCGCCTGCGGATGTGTTTGTTTCGGCCAATACGGATTGGATGGATGTGTTGGAGCAGGACGGTTTGATCCGGGCAGACTCTCGGGTTGATCTGCTGGGCAACGGTCTGGTTCTGGTCGGGGCTGAAGATCATGCGCAAGTGGGTGAAATCCAGCCCGGATATGACCTCAAGGCGGACTTGAAAAACGGCTATCTGGCCATGGCACTGGTCGACGCGGTGCCTGCCGGTATCTATGGCAAAGCTGCTTTGCAAAGCCTCAACCAGTGGGAGGCTGTGCGGTCTCAGGTGGCGCAGGCCGACAATGTGCGCGCTGCGCTGGCTCTGGTGGCGGCCGGGGCCGCGCCGCTTGGGATCGTGTACCAATCAGACGCCAGGGTGGAAGAAAGGGTCCGGGTCGTTGCGACATTCCCTGCCGATCTGCATCCACCGATAATTTACCCCGCGGCACTGACCCTAGATGCAAAAGAAGGAGCACACGCCTTTCTTGAACACCTGAAAACGGATGCAGCCACGGCTGTATTTCTGGAGCAGGGATTTACCCTGCCGGTCAGGTGATTGCCTTGGATTGGTTGGGGCCTGCCGAAGTAGAAGCATTGAAGCTTTCATTGCGCGTGTCCTTCTGGGCGACGCTGGCGACTTTGCCGTTTGGGATATTTGTCGCTTATGCTCTGGCGCGTTGGCGGTTTCCCGGGCGGCAGGTTTTGAACGGTCTGGTGCATTTGCCATTGATCCTGCCGCCGGTTGTCACCGGATACCTGCTGTTGCTGACCTTTGGCATTCAAGGGCCGCTGGGCCGGTTTCTGGCCGAGTTCGGGATCGTAGTGGTCTTTCGCTGGACAGGCGCGGCCCTTGCCGCCGGGGTCATGGCCTTCCCTTTGATGGTCCGGGCGATACGTTTGTCGATCGAAGCGGTGGACCCGAAGCTGGAACAGGCAGGGGCAACTCTGGGCGCGTCGCGTCCGATGGTGTTTTGTACGGTGACCTTGCCGATGATTTTACCGGGTGTCATAGCGGGGGCTATTCTGGCCTTCGCCAAGGCCATGGGTGAATTTGGTGCGACGATTACCTTCGTGTCCAACATCCCAGGTCAGACGCAGACGTTGCCTTCGGCTGTCTACGCCTTTTTGCAGGTCCCGGGCGGCGAGGCGGCCGCGACGCGGCTGGTTCTGATCTCGATCGTCGTCGCAATGAGCGCATTGTTGCTGTCGGAGTATGTGGGGCGGCGTGCCGCGGCGCGGGTGGCCGGATCATGAGCCTGTCTGTTCGGTTGCGCCACCAACTGCCGGGGATCGATCTGGACGTCAGTTTTGATGCGCCGCCGGGCGTGACGGTGCTGTTCGGGCGCTCGGGATCGGGCAAGACCACCATCGTCAATGCCGTGGCGGGGTTGTTGCGGCCTCAGGCGGGCCGGGTGGCGGTAGATGACTGGGTTCTGTTCGACACGGAACAGGGCCTGTGGCTGCCGCCGCATCGGCGTCGGTTGGGGTATATTTTTCAGGAAGGGCGGTTGTTCCCCCATCTGACCGTGCGCCAGAACCTTGCCTATGGGCGTTGGTTCGCGCCGAAGAACACACGCCGCGAAGACCCCGACAAAGTCATCGACATGCTGGGCATCGGTCATCTGCTGGACCGCAGACCTGCCGGGTTGTCAGGCGGTGAGAAACAGCGCGTCGCCATCGGGCGGGCCTTGTTGGCAAGCCCGCGATTGATCCTTGCAGATGAACCGCTGGCGGCACTGGATGATGGGCGAAAAGCGGAAATCCTGCCCTATTTCGAGCGTCTCAGGGACGAGGTCTCGGTTCCGATCCTCTATGTGACGCACTCTGCCGCCGAAGTGGCGCGGTTGGCAACATCCGTTGTTGCGTTGCAGGATGGCAAGGCCGTCCGCCACGGGCCCGCATCCGAAATGCTTGCCGACCCGTCAGTGGCCCCTGCGGGAATTCGTGCGGTCGGGGCCGTGTTGCAGGTTCAGGTTTCAAAGCATCACTCCGACGGGCTGACAGAGTTGAATGCCAATGGCGCGCGGCTCTTTCTGCCTCGTATCGCGCATGAGGTCGGGGCAAACTTGCGGATTCGAATACCCGCTCAGGAGGTGATCCTGTCGAACAACAAACCCGAGGGGCTTTCGGCGCTGAACGTGCTGGCCGGGACCGTGGACTCGATCCGGTCGGGCGAGGGGCCGGGTGCCATCGTGTCGGTAAAGACACCGGCGGGCAATGTGCTTGCGCGGGTTACGCGTCGATCTGTTGCGGCCCTGAACCTGAAACCGGGCAGCACATGTTATGCCGTGATCAAGACGGTTGCATTGGCCCCGCAGGATGTCGGCGGGCGCATTGTGGCCGGCAGCTAGTCGCAGGCGAGGGCGCGGGCTTCGTGTTCGCGCAGTATCAGCCGAGCCGCGCGCCCGAACCCGGTGTGACCCGGGGTCGGTCTGTCGGGGAAAATCGAAGCCAGTTCCCGCAATGCCTCGGAGGACAGCGAATAAAGGGCCTCTTCCCCCAGAAACAGGCTTTCGGCCTGCGCGCCCTCGGCGTTCAGGATCTCATGCCGGTCCAGCAGGACGTGAAGATATTCGACGGTTTGAACCGATGTATCGATGCCGATGCCGGGCCATCCGCACAGGTGTTTGGCGGCAACCAGGGCTTCGGATGCGCCGAAAAGCAGCTCGACTTTCGGGCCTTTGACCAGGATCCTGTGCTGCTGCGACACCAGAAGGTCCCGTGAGGGTTCGTTCGGCCCCAGACTGCCCGCCGAGATGCGAACGGGGCGCAAAGCAGGTTCATCGCATAATCGTTCGGGTGGAATCCTGCTGCTTTCGATCCATCGGATAGGTTGCAGACCGTGATCGGCAGTGGCCACCCTATGACCCGCGTCCAGCGTTTCGATCGCAAGCGGGCCGCTTTCAGTTTCGATCAGGGTTCCGGCCGCAAAACAGACGCCCTCGATCCGGATGACCACTTCCACCGGGTCCGGTGTGCCGGTGAATGGAAGGGTGAATGGGCCGGCTTGCGTTGTACCCGAGACGCTGATGAAGAAAGAATCGAAGACGACTTCGCCCTTGTCGAGGCCATCGAAAAATGTCGGGTCGACGGTATAGGTCCACTCTCCTGTGTTCGGGTCGATCGAGGCGGTGCCGTTGGCGGGCTGTGCCGCAATCGTCCAGGTTTGCGTGACCGGATTGAAGTTCCCATTGTCCAGAGTGGGTTGTCCCGTCTCAACGTTGGGTGGAAAACCAGTCACATCCCCGGTCAGTTCGCCTGTGATCGGAACTGAAACCAATTAACCCTCGCCTTGCTGCAACACGCGTTCAAATTCCTTCTTGCGATACAGACGCATGTGAACCTCGCCCGCTTCATCCCGCGTCCATTCGACGATGCGATTGCGTGTCATGTCACTGTCCATTCGGTTGGTGCGCACACGCGGGTGCGGGATTTCCTGCTTGAGGATATCAACAATTTGGCTGGTCTGTCCAAACGGGGCCACAAGATCAATGATCCAGAAGGATGATCCGCTGGTGAAATCCGTGTCGGAAAGGGGTTTTTCCTTCACCGCATAACGGAACTCGGCTTCGGGGCCGAGCCCGGCGAAGGTGACAAAACCACGGGGGAATCCGTGCTGCCGGAAGATATGGTACTGGCCCAGGCGAAACGGAGTTTCGAACGCGTACAAAACCTGTGCCAGACTGCGTTTCTGATGTGTTTTCGTCAAACCCGCCAGATAGAACATAGCGCCCAGATCGGCGTATTTTTCCGGCGTGAAATCGAACCAGTCTTTTGGAAACGTCTTGCTCAAAGAGATGCCCAACGGTGTAACGGGAACCAAAAGTCTACAGTGAGTGTACTGCTTTCCTGCAATATGGGTAGAATAAATTCTTTGATGTGGTCAGTGTTGCCGGCTCGTTGGCCTGTCCTGCTTTACTCGCAGGTCGTCCCGACTATGCTATTGGTATCAGACCCTTGTTTCGGGATACCTGGATTATGCGTTCATTCAAGACTTTGGCTGCTGCCGTGCTTTTGTCGATACCTGCGATGGCCGAGGCTGTCGGGTTCGGCCTATCCGTTCGGCCGCAATTTCGTACGGAAATCACACCGATGCCGGACGGTGTCTACGAGGTCAAGGCCATCGGATCCTCAGCGCCCGTGAATTATTGGTGTGGAATTGGGGATTACGCGATCCGCAGTCTGGGCGTGCCAAACAACCAACGGATCTATATCTGGCGCGCCTATGAACCCGGCGTCCGGACCGTGCAATTCTCTCTGACCCCGCCGCCGGGGGCGGATACCAAGCCGGGATATTCCATCACCGTCAGGAAAGTCGGGGCCAACATGTCGGCGTCGTCGGCGCAGAACTACTGCTATGACAACTTCATCATGGACACGTTCTGAGGGTCAGATCCATTTCGCCATCGGTGGCAGGCTCATCAGAACCGCGTCCGGATCATGTCCGGTTTCCAGTCCGAACTTGGTGCCGCGGTCATAGACCAGATTGTATTCCGCATAAAGACCGCGATGCACCAGCTGGGTGTCTTTGTCGGCGTCCGAGAAACCCTGTACGCGCCGTTTTTCAACCAATGGCACGAAAGCGGGCAGGAAAGCCCGACCGATATCCTGCGTCAGCGCGAAATCGGCCTGCCAGTCTCCGGTGCAATAATCATCCATGAAAATGCCGCCTACGCCGCGTGCGCGTTTGCGGTGGGGGATATAGAAATATTCGTCCGCCCACTCTTTCAGGCGCGGATAATGTCCGGGGCCATGCGGGTCCAGATGAGCCTTTTGGGTATCATGGAAATGCGCCGTGTCGTCATCATATTCGATACAGGGGTTCAGATCCGATCCGCCGCCGAACCACCAGGCGTGCGGGGTCCAGAACATCCGAGTGTTCATATGCACCGCCGGGACATGCGGGTTCTGCATATGCGCCACGAGGCTGATCCCCGAGGCCCAGAAACGCGGGTCTTCGGTCATCCCGGGGATGCCTTTGCGTGCTGCCATCGCCTGTTGTGCCCGCTCGCCCAGGGTCCCGTAAACTGTCGAGACATTGACCCCGACCTTTTCAAACACTCGCCCGCCGCGCATCACGGACATCAGACCGCCCCCTGCGTCAGAGCCGTCCTCGGACTGGCGTTTGGTTTCCTTGACTTCAAAGCGGCCGGGCTTTGCGTCGGAAAACGGGCCGGTGTCGTGGCTGTCCTCCAATGCTTCGAATGCGGCAACGATGTTGTCGCGCAATTGGCGGAACCAGGCAGAGGCGGAGTTTTTTTCTGTTTCGAACATGGGTCTCAATGCGCAGGTGCGGCAACAGGGTCAAGCAATGTGCGGCCGCCATCGATTGTCAGAATCTGGCCGGTGATGAATCCGGCTGCATCCGATGCCAGATACTGCGCGGTTTCCGTCAATTCAGTGGCCGACGCGATACGGGCAAGAGGTGTGTGCTTTTCGATATCGTCGCGGAATTCCCGGTTCTCTCTCAGGGTCGATTGCAGTGATGCACTCATGACCGAGCCGAGCGCAATCGAATTGACCCGGATGCGGTTCGGCGCCAACGCCACGGCCAGTGAACGTGTCAGCTGATCCAGCGCGGCGGTCGACACGGAATAGGCCATCAGGTCGGGATGCGTGCGGCGGGCCGCGATGGATGACAGGTTGATGATCGACCCGGCAGGATTTTCTTCGTCATCCCCGGCCTGTTTGATCATGCGTTTCGCGACCAACTGGCTGAGCCGCAGCGCGGGCATCAGGTTCTGGTTCAGCAAGGTACGCATCGAATCGTCATCGGGGTCCAGCGGATCAGACTGGATCACCTGGCGCGCGCCGTTGATCAGAATATCCACCTGATCAAACGCATCCAGTGTTGCCGACAGCAAATTGGCAATGGTCAGCTTTTCGCGCAGGTCGCCTGCGAAATAACGAATATTGCCGTCTTCTGCCTGTTCCCCAAGCTCATCGATTAGACGTTTCTCATCTATATCGGCGAACATAACATTTGCGCCCGCGTCCGCGAAATGCCGACCTATGGCCAGCCCGATGCCATTGGCCCCGCCTGTAACGATTGCTGTCTTGCCTGCGATGGAAAAGGACATCCGAATCCTCCTGAATTGGGGGCAGGTTAGCTGGCCTTATCGCCGAGGGCGAGAGGCCTCAAACACCTTGAACCGGTTGTCGCCGGCGGCTTCATCGACCCGAGCGAAGTGTTCGTTCAGAGTGGTTTCATAGGGAAGGTGGCGATTGGCGACCATCCATAGGGTTCCGTTGCGCGTCAGATTGCGTGCCGCTGCTGCGATGAAACCCTGCCCCAGCGTAGGGTCGGCACTGCGTGAGGTGTGAAACGGGGGGTTCATTACAACCGTGTCCAATGGCTCTGGCGCAGACCAGGTGACGGCGTCGGCCCAATAAAACCGAGCCTCGGGGTCAGAGGCGTTGATGCGCGCGCACGCAAGGGCCGTGTGGTCTGCTTCGACAAGATGCACGGATTTTAGGTTGTCGCGCTTCAAAAGCTCTGCGGTCAGATACCCCCACCCGGCACCCAGATCGGCCACGCGCGGCCCCAGCTTGGCAGGCAAGGCGTTCAGCAACATGGCCGAAGCGGGATCGATCCCATCCGCTGAAAACACACCCGGTGCCGTGTGGTACCCATCGACGATCTGCGTCTTTGGCGCAGCCCAATCTTCAAAGCTCTGCGGGTCAGCCTGAAACCAGAAGATTTTTCCGTGTGCCTTGGACAGAGGCCATTCGACCGAAACCCTTTTGCGAACATCTTTCAGAATGCTGTCCACGCCATCGGTCTTTGCGCCATCGATCACGACAACGCCGCGGGCTCGTGAGCTGGCCAGATGGATCATCGCCCGTGCAAGCGCCTTGGCCCGCGGCAAAAACACAATTGCATCCTCGCAGCGGTCGTCTGTCTCGGGCACCGTGTCAAAGCCCTGCGCGGCAAAATGGTCGTAAAAAGGTTTGAACGGCTGCACCACCTGCGCCACCTGCGCCGCACGGGGAAGCGCCGACAGATCATGAGCTGGAACGGGGCAGATCACGCTGAGGGGAGATGACAGCGACAGGCCGTTCTGCAATGCAAGTTCCAGGCGAGGGGACATGGGCAATTCCGGCAAATATGGGTGAGGGTCAGGCGAAAAGCCTTATTCTTCGCGTTCCATGGTGCATTGCAGCGGGTGCTGGTGCCTGCGGGCGAAATCCATAACCTGGCCAACTTTGGTCTCGGCAATTTCATGGCTGAAGACCCCGACGACGGCCACACCTTTTTTATGCACGGTCAGCATGATCTCGAATGCTTCTGCATGGGTCATGCCGAAGAAACGTTCCAGAACATGAACCACGAATTCCATCGGCGTGTAATCGTCGTTCAGCAACAGCACCTTGTACAAAGGCGGACGCTTGGTTTTTGGGCGCGTCTGCACCAGAACGGACGCGTCGCTGTCGTCGTCCGGTTCGTCAGACATCATCCAGGTCTTTTCCAGCATCGTAGGCAACTGTCCGATTCAGTTTTGGGCTTTATCTTCGCGCTTATATAACGTGGGGATGGCCGGTGAAAAGAGCAAGCGGACGTAAACGAGATGACTGACAAGCTGACGACAATCGGTTTCGATGCGGATGATACCCTGTGGCACAATGAGCGCTTTTTTCAGCTGACGCAGGCGCATTTTGCCCAGTTGCTGGCCGATCATGCCGACCAGGATCATCTGATGGAGCGGCTTCTGGCAGCCGAAAAGCGCAACATTCGACACTATGGCTACGGCATCAAGGGCTTTGTTCTGTCGATGATCGAAACCGCTCTCGAGGTCACGGATGACCGTGTGCCGGCCTCGGTCATTCGCCAATTGATCGAAGCCGGGCAAGAGATGCTGGCCTATCCGATCGAGCTGTTGCCCCATGCCCGCGACGCGGTGGAAGGCATGACAGGCTTGTGCCGGGTTGTCTTGATTACCAAAGGGGACCTGATCGACCAGGAACGCAAACTGGCTCAGTCGGGTCTGGGCGATCTGTTCGACGCAGTGGAAATCGTGTCTGAAAAGACCCCCGAAACTTACCGGTCGATATTTGAGCGGCATGGTGATGGCCCGGCGCGCGCGATGATGGTTGGCAATTCCATGCGATCTGACGTTGTGGCTCCGATCCAGGCAGGAAGCTGGGGGGTTCATGTCCCACACGGCCTTATCTGGGAGGTCGAGCATGCCGAAGCCCCGGTCGACAGTCCCCGATTCCGGGAGTTGAGGGATTTAGGCGGTCTGGCCGATCTGGTGCACAGCCTGAAGTGATGTTGCCTTTTGGCCGCAGTTCCACGAAAACCCTGCCGGGTGTTGACCAAGTTCTGCCTCAATCGCGCATCTGGTGGGCTTTGGGCAGTATTTGTCTAGATATAGCCCAGTTTGGGCAACCTAACGAAACCGCGAAATGCTCAGCTTTCGGTTTATTTCACCAAGTCTCTGTGATAGTGTTTACGATAATAAAATAATTTTTGCTGACCGGGAAAACCCGGCGGCGCGAGGCAGACAGAGGCAAAAAATCGTGCAGATTCGGCGGACAGTTCCGGCCCGAATGGGCTTTTTTCTCATAATGTTGCTATGTGTGCTGGCGTTTGCGCCGCTCAGGTCCATGGCGGCACCTTACGCAGCGATGGTGATTGATGCCCGAACCGGAGAGGTTCTGCATTCGCGCAATGCTGACACAAGGCTTCACCCGGCATCGCTGACCAAGATGATGACGCTTTATATCGCGTTCGAAGCGGTGCGGAATGGTGAGATCACGCTGGATACCCCGGTTCGGATCACCAAAAAGGCGGCAGCCGAGCCACCGTCGAAGCTGGGGCTGCGCGCTGGTCAGACAATTGCTTTTCGCTATCTGATCCGCGCGGCTGCTGTGAAATCGGCGAATGATGCTGCCACGGCCATCGGTATTGCCATCAGCGGATCCGAGGCAGCTTTTGCGCGTCGTATGACGCGAACCGCCAAGGCGATGGGGATGAGCCGCACGACCTTCAAAAACGCCCATGGTTTGACCGAGGCGGGGCATCTTTCGACCGCACGTGACATGACCACGCTGGGTCGGCATCTGCTGTATGACTATCCACAATACTACAACCTGTTCTCACGCCAATCGACCTATGCAGGGATCAAGACTGTTCCCAACACCAACCGTCGCCTGCTGGCAGCCTACAAAGGTGCCGATGGCATCAAAACCGGTTACACCCGAGCGGCTGGGTTCAATCTTGTGGCATCGGCAAAACGCAAGAATGAACGCATCATCGCCACCGTCTTTGGCGGAAAGTCCGGCGCCTCTCGGAATGCCAAGGTTGCCGAGCTTCTGGATTTGGGCTTTCGCCGTGCGCCGTCGCGTGCGCCCATTCGCAAACCTGCGCGACCGGCTTATGCAGGAAATACCGGATTGGGTGCCGGGACGCAGGTCGCCAGCGTGAGCGGGGCACCAAAATCCAGTTTGCGCCCGGTTCGGCGCCCCTCCGCGTCGACCCAAGTCGCAAGCACGGTTGCTGTGACAGCTGATGAGAATCGCGACCGCATCACCAGCGCGATCGCGGCGGCCATTGCCGAAGCGGATATCGCGCCAACCGCACCGCCAGTAGAAACATCCGACACCCGTCCGGCATTGCGCCCCGAAAATCTGGTTCTGGCTTCGACGGATTCCACCAAACAGCCCGAGCCTGAACAGGAGGTCGTCACTCGGCTGTCTTCGTCAGGTGGGCACCTGTGGGGGGTCAATGTGGGTCGTTATACCACGCGGTATGAGGCCGAGAAGGTTCTGCTGAAAACCGCTTTGTCGGAAATGACCACACTGGAAGGCACGCTGCGAAAGGTCAACCAAAGCGCGCGTGGGTTTGACGCAACCTTTCAGGGCATGACCCGCGAACAGGCGGATCTGGCCTGTCGCCGTTTGCAGGCCCGCAACGTCACATGTTTCATGATCGGGCCATCATAAGGTTCGGCATATTCTCTCCTGAATGGGTCTGGGCTGCGGTACTCCGCAGCCCTTTTTTCAATCGAAAACATGGCCGTGCTGGTATTGTTCATCCTGTCCGGCGGCGGCTGTCAGGGCGGCGACATTGTCCTTGGTGAAGAACCCATCATATTTGTGGCACCGCTCGATATACTCGGTAATCAGCAGGGTATGCTTGGAGTGTTTCGAGAAGATCTGTTTCAGGTTCGGATCGTCTTTGCACTCACCCACCACATGGGCCAGGAACGGCACACCCTTGTCCTTCAGGGTGTTCACAACGAAATCGACGTTCTTTTCCCCGGCGCCGTGATCGCCATCCTGAATCTCGACGGCCATGTGATGCAGTCGACGGCCAAAATTGCGCACGAAATCCTCGGTCGGCATCGGCAGTTTGGCGAAGGAGTTCACGAAGGATGGCGTGTTGTTTGCGGTGAATACCTTGGCCGGAGATTTTTTGTCATCGTCCACATTGCCGTTGCGGTTCACGTTGGTCGATGAGTTCATGTCGAATATGTTGTAAGCGCCCCAGAAATAATAGGGCACCATGGTCAGAAACTCGAGGATCGCATCCTCGCGCTCGCCCGCCAATACCCGCGTCGCAAGATGGTCGATTCCCAGCATCAGCGGGGCGATTTTGCTTTCGGCTCCGAAAGCGGCGGCCTGTTCCAGACGGGCCTGTTCCGTGTCGCTCAGCAACACGCGATCCCCAAGGCCCAGACTGTCGGTGTCGTTGAAGTCGTGGGTCGAATACCCGACGCGGTTGCAGGTGAAATCGGACGGGGTGGTGAATCGGAACCCGTCCGATGTGTAGAACGGGTTCTCAGTATCTCCGGGATATTCGAACCGTATGTTCTGATCCTCAAGTGCATGGGTCAGCGTGTCCAGATCGCAGGCTGCGTATACCTCGCCCACATAGCGCGTCTGCGGTGTGTTGCGCGCCAGTGGATACATGCGATTGATGCGGGGGATGAAATCTTCAAACCCGGGGCTGAGCGGCGCCATCAGGATCAGCGCGGGATAGTCGGGATGTGAATGCAGAACCGAGAATCTGTGGGTCCGTCCCAGATAGCTGGCGGTGTGCCGATAGGGTGTCATCACGTAGAGCTCGACCATCGTGTCGAACGCCGCGTCGGGTTCGACCTGAATGATGATGGCCCGCATCGCGCCGACCTGATCTGCAATGCCCGAGCTTGTCCGGCGTTCGTAAATCTTCGGAAGGTATTCATTGAAGAAATCCGAGTTCTTCTTGTCGCCCCGGGGCTGATAAGACATCAGATCAAATGACATTCCACGACCTCCTTGCTCTTGCCCGCCACGGGTCAAGGCATTGTTTGAAATTGTAGTATTCAGAATTTGCGTTTGCCCGCCATGCTAGGCGCTGAGGCCTGTACGGGCAACAGTCGTGAATTTGGGTTGCCGACGTTAACCCATGATGTTCAGCGGGTGAATTTCGTGACCTCGACACCGCCCCCGATCAGGCTTTCGCGAACAGAGCCGGCGATCTGCACCGCCGTTGGTCCGTCACCATGCAGGCAAATTGTGTCGATCGATGTTTCCAGCCGCTTGCCGCTTTCGGTGATGATCGCGCCTTCGCGGACCATGTTCAGGATGCGGGGTCCTGCGACATCCGCGTCATGGATCACCGCGCCTGGCAGGCTGCGGTCAACCAATGTTCCGTCGTCATTGTAGGCGCGGTCGGCAAAAATCTCGCCCACCCATTTGCAGCCCAGCTCGCGCACGGCGTCTTCCTGTTTCGTTACGGCTAGAACCATCACGATGATGTCGGGATCGACGTCCAGCGCGCCCTGATAGCAGGCCCGCGCCATATCGACATCGAGCGAACACATATTGGCCAGTGCGCCGTGCAGCTTTAGATGGCGAACACTGGTGCCAACCGCTTTGGCCATGCCCATGGCTGCGCCCAACTGATACCGCACCAGATTGCGGAGGGTGTCCTGAGACAGCTTCATGTTCCGGCGGCCAAAGCCTTGCAGGTCGGGAAACCCGGGATGAGCCCCGATACCGACACTATTCTCGGCTGCCAGCTTCATTGTCGATGCCATTACATCCGGATCACCCGCATGAAAGCCACAAGCAATATTCGCGGAGGTGATGATCTTCAGAAGGCTTTCGTCGTCGCCCATTTTCCATGGGCCAAAGCTTTCCCCCATATCGGCATTCAGATCGACGCTTGGCATCGGCACATCTCCTTAGTCGGTGGCAGAGATCACTCCGCTGATCAATTGGTAGGACAGCAAGTTCGGGATGTCATTGGGATCACGCACCAACGCTTCGACTTTTGAGGGCAGGCGGGCAAGATCCGCCATGAATGCCGCGTGCAATTCGGTGGCTTGCTCCATGCTGACAAATTCGAACGTGATTGCTCCGCCCGCCGGTGTCTGCGCTGCGCGGGGCATATCGCAGGGCAAAACGGTCGCGATGCGGGGATACCCTCCTGTGGTCTGGCATTCAGGCAGCAGGATGAACGGATCTCCGGTTCCAGTCATCTGGATGTCGCCCGGGGTAATAACCTCGGACAAGATGTTCAGTTGGCCAGTGGCCGCGAACCCGTCGCCGTCACTGTTCACTTGCATCCCCATCCGGTTGGCGCGTGCGCCACGATGGAATGAGGTGCGCGCAAATCGATCAAGCGTTGCGTCATCAAACAAGGACGTCTGGAAGCTGGCGACGACACGCAGAACGCCACCCGAGAAGCGTTCGGAAGGGGGCAGTTTCGAACCTACGTCGCCTGCATCCGGGCCACAGGTCAGCCGGTCGCCCGGCTTCACAGCTCGCCCGATCCGTGCCGTCAGGTGCGCGGATCGAGATCCAAGAAAAACCTCTGAATCGATACCGCCTCCCAAATGAAGATAGCCGTAATTGCCTTGCAGAAGCGCACCGATGACCAGCCGTTGTCCGGGTTCGAGGTGATGCGAGGCATTCCAGGCCACAAGGTTGCCATCAATGCTGGCCTGCATCCGCGCACCGGTCAATGCGATGCGCATGCTATGTGTGGCCTCGAACGTGCCACCCATTCCGGCCATTTCCAGCGCAGCAAGTTCCGGGCTTTGGCCGAGCAATGCGGCGCCTTCATGAAGGGCCAGTGTATCGACGGCCCCGGACCGGGACAGGCCCTGGTCCAGATAACCTGTGCGCCCCTGATCCTGGATGGTGCAAGCCGGGCCGATCTGGTGGACGATCAGGCTCATGGCGCAATCTCCTCGCAGGTTGCTCCGCCGGTGCCATCTTCGTTTTTGGCTCTGATATGTTCCAGGTCTTCGCGGGAAACGGGTTCGAATATCAGTTCATCCCCAGGCTTGAGGGCGAATGCCTCGGTCGTCTCGGGCCGGAAACACCGAAAAGCCGTCTGCCCGACATGCCGCCACCCGGTTGGCGTCGGTCCGGAAAACAGGACAAACTGAGATATTGCAAGAACCAGAGCGCCTTCGGGCACCATGGGGGTCAGGTTTTGCAGCCGCGGAATGTTGAACTCGGGGGGCAATGGCCCAAGGTAGGGTTGCCCGGGGGCGAACCCTATCGTCAAAACCCGCACGCGGGACTGGCCAAGCCGCCGTATCGCTTCTTCCGGCGCGAGACCGGCAGCAGCAGCGGCATCGTCCAGCTGGGGCGCAAGGTCAGTGCCATAGACCGTCGGAATTCGCCACAGCCTGCGGCCTGTTGGAAGTGGTGTGCTGTACCAGTCCTTTTGGTCGACGAGGTCCTGAAGCTTGTGCAGCATCTGTTGGTGGGTGGTCCGTTGCGTATCGAACCGGACATATGCCGAGGCCAGCGTGGCAGAAGACTCCCTGACCTCTGCCCATTGAAGCCGATCCAGTTCAGATCGAAATGCCAGTGCCGCTCGGTTCGCTGTCTCAGACATCGTGTCCGCAAATGTGACAAGCGCACCGTCAAATCCGACGGTTCTGACCAGTGGGAACGTAAGGTGACGCGTCATGCCTGTCTCGCTGAAGAAGCCGAAAACGAATGTCCGAGACCAGAACCCATCCCGGTGGGATGTTCAAGATAGGTGTTCAGAATGTTGGCGCGCTCAGGGTGTGGTCGGACTCATGTGGGTCGCCCCGGCATGACGCGGTTCGAAATCTGGCCTTTGAGGTTTTCAATGCAGATTCTGGCAGAGTACCGAGTCGATTCACGGGCTTGAGTCGCGCAGCCTTGTGTTCAGTGTTGCTCGATTCCCTATATATAGTAGTGCCATCTTGCGTCTTCTCGGTTGTGTCGTGGCCATCCGATGGAGAGAGCCCCAACAGACACAGGAAGGGTAAGCTTTCCAGTCTCGTAACATACTGGTTTTAATTGATTAAATTGAATTTTTCAAAAAAATGCTCTGCGACGTCATTTTCCGCTTGCGGGATTTGTTTGTTATACTTAGAACCCCCTTCACCGGCGCTGCTGAGGCGCTGGGACGCGGCGGAAGCGGCGGTTACACT
>NZ_WVRB01000014.1:0-17071 GCF_013110685.1 Ruegeria sp. HKCCD6157 | reverse complement strand
ACTGTTTGCTAAACGATCAAACCTCGTTAGGCTCATAACCTGAAGGTCGCAGGTTACCTGAAGGTCGCAGGTTCAAATCCTGCTCCCGTACCTAATTCTTAAAGCCACCGTTGGATCCACCAACAGTCCCTTAGACCGTTTGACCCGAAACTAATCCTCAATTGGCTAATAGATTCTAATTGGTTGAACGGTTGGTAGGCATCGATGAGTCAATTCCTATTTGGACCTGCCCACCGAGCGGAAACAAGGCTCTAAGCGACGGATTTAACTTCATTCGACTTTCGGTGTTAAAGAACTTTGCTTCCAACTCACATGAACTAACAGTAGAAATCACTGCTCAACTCGGTCTCGGCGAAGCGGCTTGCCGGGCTCAAAAATTGCAAAATTTTTCGAAAAACCTTAAACTCAGCAGATTAAGGTCAAAAGCCATTTCCGGTTTTTGACAGCAAAGTCATACGAATACAGAAAATTCTCGGCTGAAATTTATTTCGTGGAGCCAAAAATATGACTGGAAAAAACACCTTTATTGACATGCACACCCACCTGTTCACGGCGCGTTATTTGCCGTTGCACAGTATCTTCTACTTGTTCTTTTCAAAGTATTGGCTTTCGCTTGGATTGGCCGTTCTGGCGGTTCGTGTGACCCGCATGAGCGACTTCAGCAGACCCGCGACGGAAGAACCTGATCAGGATGATTTGATCGACGCATTGCTCAATCACGATGTCGACCAGCTTATGCGGGCCATTGCACATCCGGTTCGTGAGAAGATTAGAGAGTTTCAATCGACACCCAACCCCAGCCACCGGGATTGGAAGGACATAGAGGAGCTGATCCGAGCCCTGAACGATATTGACCATGATATCAATTATTCAAGGGCGGGCGACCTCCCAATAGGTGTTCAGCTTGTGGGCGGTGACAGAATTTCTGACAGGTCCGCTTTTGGAGACAGTGGCACGGACCCTGATTTGCTGGATCGGTTTATGGCCGAGGCCTTCAGGGTCGCTGGTCAAAAAGCGGCAGAAAGCGATTTCTTTCATGAAGCTGAACACATGCGCTCAGGTGGGTTGTATAAACCTGGCTCTGATGCAGGCTTTCGTGCCGCAGGCATTCCAACCGATCAAATCGGTAGCATCTTTCAGTTGCTTGAATTTATTGTCATCATGACCTTGTCCGAGCGAAACCGTTTCAAAGCGCTCAAGAGGGATTTCAAGAAGAATGGTCAGCCGAGTGACCCGGAAGCCAGCCTTTTCGTGGGCGTCCTGCTGGATATGCACCGCGCCTTCGAAAAACTCAAGAAGCCTGGGATGCTTGGGTTCTTACCGCCGTATTTTGACTTCACCGAACAAATGGACCGGATGCAGTTGCTCGCGGCTGAGAACCCGAATGAATTGATCAATTTTGGTGCGGTTGACCCGTTTCGAGGCGGGAACTGGAAACAGATCGTCGATTCAGGCGTTGCACTCGGAATAACGGGCTACAAAATCTATCCGCCCTTGGGGATCCGCCCGATCGATATGCGCGGCTACCAGACCCCAGTCGCCTCTGGGCGAAGTCTGGACAAGTACAGAGAAAAAGCATCGAACCCTGCGCCCTACCCGATGGCACAGGCCAAGATGGGTGACATCATTCGCCATTTCTCCAGCCACAACCTGCGTTTGTTTGCCCATTGCAACCCGATGGGGTTTCAGGTGGAGGAAGGATACGGCATCTACTCCGATCCAGCGTTATGGAAGCACGCGATGGAGACCCACAATGCCCGCAACCTTTGGTTGTTCCTGGCTCATGGTGGTGGCGCAAAAGAAGTAGATTGGATGGGATGGGCAGCAGACAACACCCATTTCAAGCAAACATTTGCCTATCGTGCTATTCGCCTGGTTGAGGATTTCGACAATGTCTATCTTGGCTTGGGTCATATTTTGGGAATTATGGATCCAAAGCTTAAGACAAAGATATTCCAGCGGCTAAAATCAGTACTAATGGGCAAGAGAACCAAGAACGCACCGCACCATTTCCGGGACAAAGTGTGTTTTGGAACGGATTGGGCGATGCCCCTGATGGTCGGCAGAACCCGTGAATACCTGATCGAATTTGACACGTTCTTCAGCGATCCACAGATCAGTCCTTGCGCACCAAACTTTTTTGAAGGGAATGCAAAAAAATTCTTGGGTATTTGATGGGTTTTCAGGCTGAGAGTGCCTGACCGGCGCCCAAGACAACCTGAATTTCCGATGGCCCTGTTTCAAGCGGATTCCCGGTGCAGGGGGCGGTTCAGGAATATTATATTGTGCATTGTAAATACATGTTATGTTGGTTGGGGGGTATTTTTATGAGTCGTATTTTGGAAGAGTCCTATAGGGCTTACGAACCTCGTCCTTTTACTGCGGATCAGCGCAAGGATGTCACCTTGTTGTTTGGTGGGGTCACATGGCGCGCCGAAAAACTGCTGGAAGGCCTGTTCAAAAGTGCGGGTTACAATGCGCAGCGCCTGCCTGATGTGACAGTTGAAGACTTGTACCTGGGACGTGAACTGGCGGATGTCGGACAGTGCTGCCCCACCGCCTTCACAACGGGCAACTTGTCGAGTTTTCTCAGAAACGAAGCCGAGGCTATCGGTGCTGACGAAGTGGCCGAAAAATATGTTTATGTGACCGCCGGGGCCTGCGGGGCCTGCCGTTTCGGTCAATATCACCAAAGCTATGAGCTTGCGCTGAAGAACCTGGGGCTCGAGGCGTTCAGGATGTTTCTGGTTCAACAGCATGAAATCGATCAGTCGAAAGGCAAAGACGCCGGTTTGCAGACTGATATTCACCTGCTGCTGAGCACGGCCTTGGGCATGATGGCAGCGGATGCCATTCAGGATCTGGAATACCAGCTGCGGCCCTATGAGCTGGAGCAAGGCGCGACCAACCGGGCGGCGCAGATGGCGGTTTCCGAGATATACGACGCCATGCTGAGCAGGCCGAAGCAAATGCCGAAATGGAGATCAGTCCTGTGGCATTCGACGACCAGACGCTTTCTGAAGGCCATGAGGCGTGCGCGCGGTCATTTTGAAGACATCCAGCTTGATCGATTGAGGGTCAAGCCGATGGTCAAGATCACCGGCGAGTTCTATCTGGCCACCGCCGAAGGGGTGCAGAACTACAATATGCACAAATGGCTTGAAGGCGAAGGCGCCGAAGTTCAGCCGGCACCGATGGTCGTATGGTTCGATTACCTGATGCGGTATGGCGGACAAAAGCTCAAGCTGGGCTTCGGGATAAAAGACAAAGCGCGTCAGAACTATGCTCTGTTGAAACTTGGGCAGCGCTTTTTCAGGTTCAAATACGATCAGATGCGCCGGATGCTTGGGGGCGTTCCCCGTCCGATGCCCGATCAGGACAAGCTGCGGAAACTGGCGGCTCCTTTTTTTGACAACATGATCAACGGGGGTGAGGGTGATTTGCTGATCGCCAAGGCGATCTGGGCGCATACCCAGCGAAAGGCACATATGATTTGCGAGCTGTCGCCCTATGGCTGCCTTCCAAACACTATGAGCATCGGCGCAATGGCGGCCGTACAGGGCCGGTATCCCGACATGCTGTATGCCCCAATCGAGGTAAAAGGGGACAGCGACGTACATGCTTTGTCGCGGTGCCAGATGGTGCTGGCAGACGCCAAGATCCGCGCGCAGGAGGAATTTGAATCTGCTCTTGCCGCCGCCGGGTTGACTGCGGACGAGGCCAGAAAGCGCGCCAAAGAGCATCCCAAGGTCAACACGCCATTTTGGAAAGTTCCCCATCGCGGCGCCGTGGGTACGGCATCCAATGTCGTGCTTGAGCTGGGAAATGCCACGTTGTGAAATTCGCTGGGGTAGATATTGGATCGACAACTGTAAAAGGCGTCGTGGTAGAAGATGGCGAAGTCATCTGGAAAGCCTATGGTCGTCACAAAACACGCCAGGCCGAGAAAACCCTTGAACTGCTGTCGCAGATGGAGCTGGAGGCCGGCCTGACCGCCGGTCGCGATGTTGTCACGTTTACAGGATCCGGGGCTGGGACACTGGCAGATCATGTGAACGCGCGGCAAATCCAGGAAGTTGTCGCCGTCGCCGCCGCTGTCGAAGCGTTGCATCCGGATGTGCATTTCGTGTCTGAAATTGGCGGTGAAGACATGAAGACGTTGTTCTTCACGCCAACCTCCGCAGGCAAGGCCAAGCAGGTCTATATGCAATCAGCCTGCAGTGGCGGTACGGGCACATTTATCGAAAAATCCGCACGAAAACTGAACATTTCCCCGGACGAGCTGACCACTCTGCCATTCGATGGTCAAACCCTTCATCGGATCAGCGCTAAATGCGGGATCTTTGCAGAGACTGACGCAAACAGTCTGGTCAAGGCCGGAGTTCCCAAGACCGAAATCATCGCAAGCTTGTTTGACGCGGTCGTGCGGCAGAACCTGGCGACTTTGACAAAAGGCAACACCCCCACACCATCAGTGCTTTTGCTGGGCGGACCGAACATGTTCTTTCAAGGTCTTCAGCAGGCATGGGCAAGCCATTTGGCCGCGCTCTGGGACGAGCGCAATGTCGTATTGGAAGCAGGACAGAGCGTCACCGATGCTATCCTGGTTCCCGGCGATGCCTTGTACTATGCAAGCCTTGGCTGCGTCGAGATCTCTCGTCGGGAACAAAATGTATCCAGGGCCTATTCCGGCACGGATGGCCTGAAATGGTGGGTGGAAACGGGCCAACACGGTGAAAAGGCCAAGACCGGGCAAGAGGCCTTGGCCCGGAACGGTGAACTCGTACGGTTCCTGGAGGATTTTACGCAACACGTGATCCAGATGCCCCACCCCGTTGCGGCCGAGGCATACTATGTCGGGTGCGATTTCGGCAGCACTACGGTCAAGGCGGTGGCGTTGGACCGCGACGCTGAAATCAAGGCTTCGGTCTATCAGCACAGTCAGGGAAACCCGATCGAAGATGCCAAGTCCGTTTTCCGCAAGTTGCGTGACGCAGGGATCGAGGATATCGGCGCTCTTGGCCTGACGGGGTACGGGAAAGATCTGCTGAAGGATATTTTGGGGGCGGACGTGCCAGTGGTTGAGACTGTCGCACATGCGGCTGCTGCCATGCACATACATCCCGATGCAGACGCGATATGCGATGTCGGTGGGACCGATGTCAAAATCATGCTGTTGCGGCAGAAAGCGGTCGTCGATTTTCGGCTCAATTCCCAATGTTCTTCCGGCAATGGGGCGTTTCTTCAAGGCGTTGCCGAACGCTATGATGTCCGGCTGGAGGACTATGCCGAAAAAGCCTTCAGCGCCAAGCGGATGCCGAAACTGATGATGGGGTGCGGCGTGTTCCTTCAGTCCGACATCGTGAACCAGCAACGTAAAGGGTGGGCGGCAGAAGAAATCATGGCAAGCCTTGCTGCGGTCCTGCCCCTGAATGTTTGGGTCTATGCCGGGCAGTTTCAGAACCTAAAGGCCATCGGCAGGAAGTTTGTCCTGCAAGGTGGAACACATCGAAACCTGGCGGTCGTCAAAGCCCAGATCGATTTCATCAGGGGTAAAATTCCTGACGCGGAAATTACCGTGCACCCTCATGCTGGCGAGGCTGGCGCTTTGGGCGCCGCCCTTCTTGCGCTCGAACATGTGAACACCGGGCAAACGTCCCGCTTCGTCGGGCACGACCGCGTCGAAGAGTTGGAATATGTCAGTACAACCAACAGCAAAACCACCTGCAAGTGGTGTGCGATGAACTGTAGCCGGGCCTTTGTGGATGTTCAGATCCCCGGCGGTCGTGGCCGGGCAAACAGCAAGGTTCCTCTGGCGGAAGGGTGGGAGCGGGTGATTACCGGCAATTCTTGCTCGAAAGGGTTGATTGAAGACGCAGCCGAGATGAAAGCGCGAAAAAAGCAAATCGACGAGGAAGCGAATGCCAATCCGAATATTGCAGAAAGCGTTCGCGAAGGCGCCTTTCGCTAAGTCCAAACCGCCCAAGCGGGATTTTCGGATCGGCATCCCTCGGGTCCTGAACCAGTGGTCGACGCACAGGTTTTGGACGACATTGTTTGTTGAACTGGGAATCAATCGCCGCAATATCGTCTATTCGTCGGACACATCGGAAGCACAGCAGCTGAAATTCGGAAAAGGGCGTGGTGCTGTTGATTGCTGTTACCCCGTCAAGTGCATGTCCGGCCATTATGGTGAATTGCTGGACGGGCAAAAGCGCCCAATTGATATCCTGTTCGTTCCCATAATCCTGACTGTCCCATCCTTTTTGCGGGGCCATGTCCGGGAAAACATGGCCTGCCCACGCGTCATTGCCGGCCCCGAAAGTACACGAGCCGGATTTCGGCGGGAAAAGGACGTGTTCAAGGAACTGGGCGTACATTATCTTTCGCCGGCCGTGTCCTTGGCAGACCCACAAATTGCGACCCGGCAGTTGTACGATGCCCTGAAGGGTGTAATCACCGACTTGCGCTTGTCTGAACTGCGCGCTGCGGTTGCCAAAGCTTATGACGCCCTTCAAGAGTTTGATCAGAGTCTGCGGCGGCAAAGTCTGGCGGTACTGTCCGAATGCGCCACACAACATCGACCTTGCATCCTGGCCTTGGGCCGCCCGTACCACATGGACACCGGAATTGGCCACGCCATTGAAAGTGAGTTGCAGGCCTTTGGTTATCCGATCCTCTGGGGTCAGTACCTGCCATTGGACGCAGAGATACTGGATTGGTTATACGGCGATCTGATCAAAGCTGGCCGAATTCAAAGCCCTTTTGACATTTCGGATATTTGGAAAACATCCCACAGTGCAAACACAAACGAACTTCTGTGGGCTGCACGCTATGGATCTATTATGCCGTGGATAACCTGTTCAATCAGGTTTTCCAGCTATGAATGCGGAATGGACCAGCCGACATATTCACCAGTCCAGGAAATTACCGAAGCGCTTGGAACGCTTTTCTTCGTGTTTCAGGATCTCGATGAGACGAAACCTGCCGGATCTGTTCGAATTCGCGTGGAAACCATTGCTTACTATCTGGAACAGAAATCACCGAAAATCATTCAGAGCAAACTGGAGGCCCTGAAAACTGCACCACCTGAATTGCTGTTGCCAACTTGATCCAATGGCCTGTTTTCAGGGCAGTACGGCACCCGTTTGCGGGCGCGAGGCCAAAAGCGGTTCAGGCTGTGTTGGCGTCGCGACGCGAAAGTAGCTTCTGAACAAACAACCTGGGGCTTATCGACTAAGATGGGGATTTGGGGGATATTTCGCATAGAGTTGGCGCGGGGGCGATGCTTTGCTGAAACACATTGTGGACTCTGAAAATCCGATCGACGATGGAAAAATAAGACGAAAGATGCAGGTTGTTAACGTTGCTGCCTTTATTGCGTCGCTTGGGTTCGGTTTCACAGCTTTCTACCAGTTCCAACTTGGGCCAGACTGGAGATATCTCGCATGGGTAAACTTTGGTCTTGGCTTCGCGGCGCTTTTGACGATGACGCTGGACCGCTTCGGCCTTGAGGTCAAAGTCGCTTATTTTACAGTGTGGTTGTTCCTGTTTCTGGCCCATGACATCAGCGTCGGCAAAAACGGTGAAGATCATCTGGTCTTGCTTGTCGGCCCGCCCTTGCTTTTTTATTTTCTAGGGGCCGCATATTGGCGCTGGATCACTTTGATAACGATCCTCAGCGCAGCTTTGTTTATTTACATATCGCTTGTCGTTCCCTTGCACATACCGCCCGGCGAAACGATTTGGGATATTATTGCGCAGTCATATCGGGACGGATTTGTAAGGCAACCTCAGGATGTTATTTTCATTGTGCTGATTTTGGGAATCGTCTCGGCGCTTTTTTTCACCTCCTATTCTGCAAATGCCGCAATAGATCGTTACGAAGACGCTTTGGAAAAGGAATTTGCTGTTTCCGAGCGGTTGATAAATGTTCTGCTGCCTTCACGTATTGCCAAGCGCATCAAAGCACATCCGGACAGGCTAATTGCTGAAAGAATTGATGACGCCACAATTCTGTTTTCTGATTTGTCTGGATTTTCTGAATTCGCGGCCGCCAATGGGGCAAGGGCGACGGTCAAATTGCTGGGCTCCGTGTTCTCGGCATTCGATGAACTGGTTTTGAGCTACAAGCTGGAGAAAATCAAAACCATCGGTGACAGTTACATGGTTGCAGGTGGCCTGGACCCCTCGGTCAAAGAGAGGCAACCGGATTCTGTTCGCATGGCGGCGTTGGCGATTGATATGATTGCGACGGTCGAGCGGGTGACAGACAAACTGCATCCAAAGGTGTCCCTGCGGGTCGGAATTCACAAAGGCCCGGTAATCGCAGGTGTAATCGGCGGCGACAAACCGTTTTTTGACGTTTGGGGTGATACAGTCAACATCGCTTCAAGAATGGAAAGCACCGGAGAGCCCGGGCGCGTTCAAATCTCACCCGAAGTAAGAGACGAGATAGCCGAATATGTGGACTGCGAGAGACGAGAGGTTATCAATATCAAGGGAAATGGCGAAATCCAACCGTATTGGCTGCTGAAAGTCCACGACAAACCTGTGACTTCACACTCGTCCGAGCGGCTCATCAAAGGCTGAAAACCCTGTCTTCTCGGTGAAACGTCCCAAGGTCAGTGCGGGTTCAATCAGTGACTGGAATGGGACGAACCTGGGTCAGCTGAAACAACGGACCGCTCGGAGGCAGCTGCGAGCCGCAGCCGGATGGCCTGTTGAGACGGTGAGAGCATACCCTTGAAGCCAGACCTTTTTTCAAAAACGAGCCGCCGGTTAGTGATCCCAGCGGCCCGGACTTGAAGCATTACAGTGAAACTGGGATAGCCGTAGTCAGCGGTTTCATGCAGCGACTTCCTGCTCGGGCGCGCTGAGCGAGATGACAAGTACCACGGCCGCACCGTTCAACCAGTAAAACACCGCATCCAGTCCTGAGAACCCCAAAACGCTGGGTGCAAACAGGAAGGTGATGCCGACAATCAAGTCTACGGCCAGATGGAACTTGTAGGGAAGGACCCGCCAAATCCCAAGGTGGTGATCCGTCAGTACCGTCAGAACAAACGCGGCAACACCGGTGACAACCGACAGCCACAGGGCCAGGGGGTTGGATTGGCCCAATCCCAACAGGAACGGCAACGTCATGAGGGCAATGGCGACAGGGTAGTCGAGGTAAGCATGGACAGAGCGGGTAACGAAACGCAGGGACATGAGATCTTCCTTTTCTCAATCAATGATAAAGGGAAGGTAGGACGCCCAAGCCGAACGCTGAATTCCTGATCGTCTCTGATACTATGCAGATCGTTCAGAAAACCTGGGGGATCAATGCATCGCTCGGTACGCAGCCGGTGACAGCCCAACCTGTTTCTTGAACACGCGTGAGAAAGCCGCCTCCGAGGCATACCCGACCTCGGCCGCTGCATCTGCCACGTTCCATCGTGCCTCGGTCAGGCCGTGGCACGCGATCTGCATCCGCCAATCCGTGAGGTACTGCATCGGCGTAGTACCCATCTTTTCAGCAAAAAGTTGAGCAAAGGCAGTGCGCGACATACCCGCCACACGTGCCAAAGACGCGACGCTCCAGTCCTTGGCCGGGGCCTGATGGAACGCGGTCAAGGCCCGCGAGATGCGCTGATCAGCAAATCCTGCCAATGCGGAATCCTGCGGGCTCTGATGCTCCAGATAGGCCCGGATCGCCTGAGCGAACAGGGCCTCGGACAGTTTCAGCGCGATCAGGTCGCCACCGATTCTTGCGCCTGAAACCTCAGACCCGATCATGCGCAGGGTGGCTTCCATCCACGATCCGGCCTCTTCGCCATAATTCTCGATCAGGATATAGGGCGGCAGGCGGTCGATCAGCATATGCCCGGTGCCGTTTCGGCCGGCCGGGCCCGAAAAAGAGAAATGACCGCAGATCAGCTGTGTATCCCGTTCCTCGTCATCACCGCCATAGACCAGCACGCCTTCGCCCGTGTAGCCCGCGCGCTCCAGCACCTGCTCCAGGGGCAATGCGTCCAACGGCTTGACCTCGGCACAGAGCAATGCGTGCGGCGCCCCATGGGGGATCAGGATCAGATCCCCCTGCCTCAACCGCAGGGTTTCCCCCGTGGTCGAGACATGAACCTTGAGCTCACCACGCTGTACAAAATGAAACCGCGCCACGTTTTCGAACCCCGGCACCTGAATTCCGAAGGGCGGAGTGAATGACGTGCGGAAGTAAAACGTGCCGCGCAAGGAAAGGCGGGTGAGAATATCGCTGAGAAGGTCCAACATGTGCCGAAGATACGCAATTTGTGCAATCCGTCCAGATGGCCGAACGGTTTGCACAAAAAATTGCACGTTTGGCAACAAAAAGCCCCCGACAAAGCGGGGGCAATATCTTACGAGCGAACCAGTTTCTCGTAATCTTCGGCGATTTGGCGGGTCAGGTCGCCAACCTCGAATGTATATTCGCCGATCTGTCCGACAGGCGTGACCTCGGCCGCGGTGCCGGTCAGCCAGCACTGTTCGAAGTCAGCCATTTCTTCGGGCTTGATGCGGCGCTCATGCACGGTGATGCCCTTGTCTTTCAGCATCTGGATCACTGTCTGGCGGGTGATGCCGTTCAGGAAGCAGTCTGCCAGCGGGGTATGCACCTCGCCATCCTTGACGAAAAACACGTTTGCGCCGGTGGCCTCGGCGACATATCCGCGCCAGTCCATGAACAATGCGTCCGAGCATCCTTTGGCCTCGGCCTTGTGCTTGGAAATGGTGCAAATCATGTAGAGCCCCGCCGCCTTGGCGTGAACCGGGATGGTTTCCGGGCTGGGGCGTTTCCATTCGGCGATGTCCAGCTTGGCACCCTGCATCTTGGCATCGCCGTAATAGGCGCCCCAAGGCCAGACCGCGACGGCCATGCGCACCGGATTGCGGGCCGAGGCCACGCCCATATCCTCGCCCGAGCCACGCCAGACCAGCGCCCGCACATACGCGTCCTGCAAACCGCTGGCTTTCAGCGCTTCTTCCTTGGCGGCTTCGATTTCATCAACCGAATAAGGCATCGGCATGTCCAGCGCTTCGGCCGAGGCGATCAGACGCTGGGAATGTTCGCGGCTTTTGAAGATCTTGCCGTTGTATGCGCGCTCGCCTTCGAATACCGATGACGCATAGTGCATTGCGTGGGTCAGAATGTGCACATTGGCCTCACGCCAGGGCACCAGCTTGCCATCCATCCAAATGGTGCCATCACGATCATCATACCCCGCCATGCGAAACCTCCTGAACCGGGTTGAGTTTTCGATTGTTGCGCGATTTAGGTCCGGTGCGGACATAATATTGCGCAAAAACTGCAATTCGATACCGCTCTACTCTTGGAATGTCAATAACGCTGACATAAACTCGGCCCGGTAGTAACGAATGAGGCATGATATGTCCGACATCCGCCCGGCCCCGCGTTATGGGGGCGAGAGCCTTTTGTTTTTGACCGATGAGCAATTGAGGCAGGGGATCGAGGCCATGTTCTTCGCCTATCGTGGCTTTACGGCTGATCCCGACCGCATCCTCGCAGAGATGGCCTATGGCCGCGCCCACCATCGGGCAATCCACTTCATCAACCGCGCGCCGGGCACGACGGTCAACAATTTGTTGGCCATCCTTGGCGTAACAAAACAGTCTCTGAACAGGGTTTTGCGAACCTTGATCGAGGATGGTTTGGTGGAAAGCCGCGTGGGTACAGTGGACAAACGAGAACGCCACCTATTTCTGACAGAAAAGGGGCAGTCGCTGGAAACCACGTTGTCGGATGCTCAGCGGGCAAGAATGCGCGCCGCTTACAAGGATGCCGGTCCCGAAGCCGTGGCCGGTTTTCGCAAAGTGCTTGAAGCAATGATGGATGCTGATATGCGTCATGCCTATACGAAACTTCGGGATACGACCACATGAGCGATATGGATGCCCATCTGCTGATTGTTGACGACGACGAGCGCATTCGTGATCTGCTCAAGAAGTTTTTGATGCGAAACGGGTTTCTGGTTACTGCGGCACGGGATGCGGCCCACGCGCGGCGCGTATTGTCGGGGTTGGATTTCGACATGATCGTCATGGACGTGATGATGCCGGGCGAGGATGGTGTCAGTCTGACCCGCGCTTTGCGGGAAACGCATACGACGCCGATCCTGCTGCTGACAGCAAAGGGCGAGACGGAACACCGGATCGCGGGCCTCGAGGCTGGGGCGGATGACTACCTGGCAAAACCCTTCGAGCCGAAAGAACTGCTGTTGCGGATCAACGCGATCCTGCGCCGGATGCCGGAAACACCGGCAGAAGAAACCACCGCGAAGATCCTAAACCTCGGGCCCATCCGCTATGACATTGAACGCGGTGAGATGTGGCAGGGCGAAGACCCGGTCCGTCTGACCGCAACCGAAAGCCAGTTGATGAAGATATTTTCGGCCCAGCCCGGAGAGCCGATCAGCCGCGCCAAGCTGGTCGAGGATCTGGGGCGCGACAAAGGTCAGGCGCAGGAGCGCGCAGTGGATGTGCAGATCACGCGCCTTCGACGCAAAATCGAACAGGACCCCAAGCAGCCACGCTATTTGCAGACTGTGCGGGGCGCAGGGTATATGCTTGCGCCGGATTGAGATGCCGCTGCGCGGCGTTTTTTGGCCTTCGGCGAGGATATTTGTAGCCAGATGAAGATGGGATCCCAATGACAACCGCCCTTTTGACCCACGCCGATTGTCTGGGCCATGTGACACCTGACGGGCACCCGGAACGGGTGGCGCGGCTGGAGCATATTCTGCATGCATTGGAAGCGCTGGAGCTGAAGCGGGTGACGGCTCCGCTGGCTGCGGATGACGATCTTCTGCGCATTCACCCCGAGAGCTATGTTCGCGACATTCGGGCCGCGCGCCCTGCGGACGGGTTCGCACAGATCGACGGGGATACGTTCCTGTCTCCGGGATCGGTGGACGCAGCTTACCGCGCGGCGGGTGCGGTGGTGCGGGCCGTTGATCTGGTTTTGAGCGGTGAAGCCTCGAACGCATTCTGTGCCATTCGCCCGCCGGGGCACCACGCGGAATTCGAAACGGCCATGGGCTTTTGCCTGTTTGGAAATGCAGCATTGGCGGCGAAACACGCGCTGGACCATCACGGTTTGAAACGTGTGGCCGTGGTCGACTTTGACGTGCATCACGGCAATGGAACCCAGGACCTGTTGTGGGATGAAGCGCGGGCATTGGTGATAACCAGCCAGCAGATGCCTTTGTGGCCCGGATCGGGCCGGCCCGAGGAAACGGGTGCTCATGATACGGTTCTCAACATCCCTCTGGCGCCCGGCAGTGGTGGCGCCGAGATGCGTACCGCCTATGAAACGAAGGCCTTTCCGCGCTTGCGGGCCTTCAGGCCGGAACTGATTATCATTTCCGCAGGGTTCGACGCCCATCAGGACGAC
Source organism: Ruegeria sp. HKCCD6157 (assembly GCF_013110685.1). Lineage (NCBI taxonomy): Bacteria > Pseudomonadati > Pseudomonadota > Alphaproteobacteria > Rhodobacterales > Roseobacteraceae > Ruegeria > Ruegeria sp. HKCCD6157. Next base: position 3,639 of record NZ_WVRB01000014.1, on the reverse strand, counting down.
CCGCTGGCCAATCTGAACTGGGCCACTGATGACTTCGCCTGGATCACCGCCGAGCTGTGCAGGATTGCCGACGAGGTTTGCGGCGGTCGTATCGTCTCGACTCTGGAAGGCGGGTATGATCTGAACGCACTGGCCCAGGCCACACGCGCCCATGTGGAAGAATTGATAAAGGCAGCCCGATGACCGAGATCCCCGTAGACCAGATGACATTCGAACAGGCGATGAAAGAACTTGAAGCCGTAGTCGGCCAGCTGGAACGTGGCGACGTCGCGCTGGATCAATCAATTGCGCTGTACGAGCGCGGCGCGGCGCTGAAAAAGCGGTGCGAGGACGAGTTGAAGCGCGCGGAAGAAAAAGTCGCAGCGATCACTCTGGACGCCAGTGGGCAGCCGACCGGTACGACGCCTGTCGAAGGTATGTGAATGTTCCCCGAAAGACTTGCGCAGGATGCTGCCAGCATTCAAAACCATTTTGATCTGGTTTTTGGCGCTTTTGCAGACGTGGATGTCACCCGGGCCATGGCATATGCCACCCGAGGCGGAAAGCGGTTGCGCGGATTTTTGGCATTGGAAAGTGCCCGACTGCATGATGTTGAAGAAGACCGGGCGATCTGGCCGGCTACGGCCATAGAGGCGCTGCACGCTTATTCCCTGGTGCATGACGACCTGCCCTGCATGGATGACGATGACCTGCGCCGCGGGCGGCCCACCGTTCACGTAGAGTGGGATGAGGGCACGGCTGTTCTCGCCGGGGATGCCCTTCAGACGCTTGCTTTTGAACTTTGCACCTGTTCGCAGGTTGGGTCCGCAGACATTCGCGCAGACCTTGCCCTGACCCTGGCCAAAGCCAGCGGCGCACAAGGTATGGTGCTGGGACAGGCGCTGGACATTGCCGCGGAAACGGCCGCCGAACCGCTGTCGCTGGGCGAAATCACGCGTCTTCAGGCCGGAAAGACAGGCGCCCTGATCGAGTGGTCTGCCTGCGTTGGCGCCGTTATGGCCCGATCCGATCCTGACCCGTTGCGCCGATATGCCCGGGCAATGGGTCTTGCTTTTCAGATCGCAGATGACATCCTTGATATTGAAGGCGATGCCCAAAAGGCGGGCAAGCGATTGCAAAAAGATACAGAGGCAGGGAAAGCCACTTTTGTTTCGCTTTTGGGTCTGCCTGCTGCCAAAGCCCGCGCAAGTGAGCTGGTGGAACAGGCCTGCGCCGCTTTGGACGGGTTTGGTCCGAAGGCGGAAACCTTGAAGGAAGCCGCCCGCTTCGTTATTGCCCGGGACAGCTAAGCCAGGAACGCGCCATATGTCTGACCGCCCCAATACGCCCCTGCTGGATCTTGTGAACCGCCCTGCGGATCTCAAGCAGTTCTCGGACGCGCAACTGCACCAGGTCGCACAGGAGTTGCGGGCCGAAACAATTTCGGCGGTTGCCGTCACCGGCGGGCATCTGGGGGCCGGCTTGGGGGTTGTTGAACTGACCACCGCCTTGCACGCCGTGTTTGATACGCCCCGAGACAAGATCATCTGGGATGTGGGTCATCAGTGTTATCCGCACAAAATCCTGACCGAACGACGTGATCGCATCCGCACATTGCGCATGAAAGGTGGGCTCAGTGGTTTCACCAAGCGCAGCGAAAGCCCCTATGACCCATTTGGCGCTGCGCATTCCAGCACGTCGATCAGCGCTGCTTTGGGTTTTGCAGTCGCACGGGATCTGGGTGGTGTAACGCCCGAAGGGCTGGGCGACGCAATTGCGGTGATCGGCGATGGTTCGATGTCTGCGGGTATGGCCTTTGAGGCGATGAACAATGCAGGCCACCTGAAAAAGCGTCTGATTGTCATTCTGAACGACAACGAGATGAGCATCGCGCCGCCAGTTGGTGCGTTGTCCAGCTATTTGTCGCGCATCTATTCCGAAGAACCGTTTCACGATCTGAAAGCCGCTGCAAAAGGCGCTGTCTCATTGCTGCCCGAGCCGTTCCGGGAGGGCGCCAAGCGCGCCAAAGAGATGCTGAAAGGCATGGCGGTGGGCGGCACGCTGTTCGAAGAGCTTGGGTTTTCCTATCTCGGCCCGATAGATGGCCATGACATGGACCAGCTGCTGCCTGTTCTGCGTACGGTCAAATCAAGGGCAACCGGGCCGATTCTGATCCATGTATTGACGAAAAAAGGCAAGGGGTATGCCCCCGCCGAACAGGCCCGCGACAAAGGCCATGCCACGGCCAAGTTCGATGTGGTTACTGGGGAGCAAAAGAAGGCACCTTCAAACGCGCCCTCTTACACGTCTGTATTTGGCAAGGCGCTGGTGGATGAGGCCGCGCGTGACGACAAGATCGTTGCCGTGACCGCTGCGATGCCCGACGGAACTGGCCTCAACCTGTTCGCCGAGCGCTATCCGTCACGTTGCTTTGATGTGGCGATTGCCGAACAGCACGGCGTGACGTTTTCGGCTGCGCTTGCCGCAGGAGGAATGAAGCCGTTTTGCGCAATGTATTCGACCTTTCTCCAGCGTGGTTACGACCAGGTGGTCCATGACGTGGCGATTCAGCGCCTGCCCGTACGTTTTGCAATCGACCGGGCAGGTTTGGTCGGGGCTGACGGCGCCACCCACGCGGGATCGTTCGACATTGCCTATTTGGCCAACCTGCCCGGTATGGTCGTCATGGCTGCCGCTGACGAGGCCGAGCTGATGCATATGGTGGCGACCGCCGCCGCGCATGACGAAGGCCCCATAGCGTTCCGCTATCCGCGCGGCGAAGGTGTCGGGGTCGACTTGCCCGAACGCGGTGAGGTTCTGGAGATCGGCAAGGGCCGCGTGATACGGGAAGGTGCGCGGGTTGCTCTGCTTTCATTCGGTACACGTCTGGCAGAGGTTCAGAAGGCGGCGGAATCTCTTTCAGCCAAAGGCATAACGCCCACGATTGCCGACGCTCGTTTTGCCAAACCTCTTGACCGTGACCTGATCCTGGATCTGGTGTCCCGCCACGAGGCGTTGATCACCATAGAAGAAGGGGCCGTTGGCGGTTTTGGCAGCCATGTCGCTCAACTTTTGGCGGGTGAAGGTGTATTTGATCGGGGGCTGAAATATCGCTCGATGGTTTTGCCTGATATCTTCATCGATCAAGCCAGCCCCGCGGACATGTATGCGGTGGCCGGCATGAATGCCGAGCATATCGAAGCGAAAGTTCTGGACGTTCTGGGTGTCGCCTCGATCGGAGAGAAACGCGCTTAGCGCGCCTGTCGGCAGGGCAGCGGACGTTGCGAGGACCGAAATCCGTTTGACTTGGATTTATCTGGTGCCGCTGAGGGAAATCCAAAACCAAAATCTTGGAGCGCCACGGAACACTCATGTTTTCTGACCATATCTAAAATACGTTTCTATGTTTCCCGCTATTCCGTTCTGCATCACTATACCCCATAGCTAGGCTCAGGATGCATTATTTTTCGCTGCGCTGCGTGACTCACGGCTCCCAGAACGGAGCGGAGACAAGAGCGATCTTTATTGACGAACCGACGCGCAGATGGCGAAGCTTGTCCCATTTTTCCCGAAGTCGCACGGCAAGCCCCGGGTTGATGACACACGGGTTTTGAGCGGGATTATCTTCATCAATCGCAATTGTTTGCGCTGGTGAGATGC
>NZ_WVRB01000013.1:0-20065 GCF_013110685.1 Ruegeria sp. HKCCD6157 | reverse complement strand
CAAGCACGCGGCAGGCGCGTCGCTCAGATACTTTGAGCTGGCTGCGGACATGATCAATGCAGGCACGACGACGAGCGGGGCTCAGTAGTTTCCCTTTGTGGCTTCCGTCAGGATCAGTTTGTCCAGCGTCAGATCTGAAACTGCGCGTCTCAGCCGCTCGTTCTCTTTCTGAAGCCGTTTCAGTTCCTTCAATTGATCAACACCCATTCCACCGTACTTCTTCCGCCAGCGGTAATAGGTTTGCTCAACAACTCCGATCTGTCTGATCGCATCAAGACGGGACATGCCTTGACCCATCAGAACTTCAACCTGCCGTAACTTCGAGACAATCTCTTCAGGCTTCGGTCTCTTGTTTGCCATTCTTGGTCCTCCGTTTCCTAAACATAACGGTGGACCAGTTCAGTTGGGGAGGCTCACTCCAAAGACACAGCCCGGTGCAACATGCGAACGACATTGCGCAGGCTCAAGTAGTGCCCTAGCTCATCCATGGAATGTTCGATTACCCCCTCAATTGCGTCCGATGAATCCTTCGACAAGCCCATTCGGACAGCTTGATGGCGCGCAAATCCCTTCAGTTGAAAACTTGAGAGTGCTTGTAACTCGATCACCGTACATCGGTTGACCAAAGGCTCTGGCACCCGAGAAATATCATTGGCGGTCAATACCCACGAAATGTGCGACATATCAAACTTGGTTCGAAAATACGGGCATTCCCAAGCAGCAGCTGTCGCAGGTTCCAGAAAGCTCAGCAACGAATCCGAGAATGCATGATGGGCACCACTGTCTGAAGTGCCTGATTGCGCCTTGCAGATTTCATCAACGACAACTAGAGGATTCCCAACGCGGTGCTGTAGGACTGTTTCTAGTGGCCTTCCTGGTTGTGCAGACGACCACCCCCTTTCTGTTCCCGCAACACTGAAGCCCACACCACCCAGGCTCGCATCAATCTCGCATCTGGGAAGTTCAAGCAGTTCAGATAGCCTTCTGGCCCACACCGATTTACCAATTCCAGGCGGTCCATTTAGCAATAGGTTCGGCAACCGGATTGTACCTTTGCAACTAGCGATACGTCGCAACGCGTGCCAAACCTCATTGGTGGCAGCGGACATCCACGGCATTTCTTCATGTAATGCAGCTACTGCCTCGTCCACCCAATGCTCGTCTCTCGGCTCCACCAAACGAACTCCATTCATTAGTGGGCGCAGTCGCTGGATTTCTTTCTCCGAGAGATGCCCAAGACCTGAGGCTTCTGTCCTGTGTTGTAGAATTCGCTGAACTCGATTTTTGATGCGCTGTTTGTCATTCCAGGTCAGCAAGACACCATCTGACAATTCGCAAGCAACTTTATCAAAGTCATCTTTACCGAGATCGGCCGAGTGTTCATCATCTCCGATGAGTTCTTCGGCCAGCCGCGTTTTACGCAAATTCTTCAGGTATTCAGTAAACCGATGCGTAAGGACACCTCTTGAGGATGGTAGGAGGCGTCGGAATCGAACCGACTCGTGCACTCTAATCTGGAGCAATTACAAGGATATAAGCCTCGCCCGCATACCAATGCTGCCTCCCACGGATTTTGCGTGGGTTATCGACCTCAGGCCGATATTCGATGGCAGTGGATGCGTGTATACGTCATGACCGGAAGCTGAACCAGTTAGGGCCACCGTGTCAAGTCGGAGTGCGCGCCAGCCCGAGATTCACCGCGTAGTTCTGGGAACCTTCTAGCTTAACGTGTGCCCAAATGACTGAAGCAACTTATTTGGAGGGTTGGTCAGCATGCTGTAGGTCTCACATAGTGAGACGATTCGACACTCGATGTTCAAGGTTAGAACGGTACAGCCACGCTTGTTCAGAATCTCCGGTGGTTCGCGCCTAGATATGCCTAGCCGATACCGCATATGCAGAAAGCGTCCGAACGGACAAGTAAACACCTCAGTTTTGCAGAAGATCTGATCATTGTTATTGTGGATGCGGAGTAATGCCGGTGTTCGAGGGGGGCAAAATGGCGCGGAGACTTCCAGGCGAGGGTGACAAGAAATTTTTGGTTTATGCAGGTACAGGTACGGACCTGATTTTTAATCACGGTATCGAGCTTCCGGGTTTTGCGTCGTTTCCCTTGCTGGAGAAGCCTGACACCCGGGCTGTTCTGGCCGGACAAATGCAAGCGCTCGTGCAATTGGCCGGCGATATGGGTGTTGGGTGCATTCTCGACGCACCGACATGGATGGCCAATGCCGACCGTGCTGCACCTTTGGGCTACGATGCTGAACGTCTTCGTGAGGTAAACAAGGATGGTGTCGCACTGATGGAGGAGGTGCGCAATGCTTCTGGGCGGGAAGACGTTTTGGTTTCCGCCTGCGTTGGCCCAAGATACGATCCTTACGCTGACATCCCACCCATGACAGTTGAACAGGCGCGCAGCTACCACAGTGTGCAACTCGCTGTTCTGAAAGAAACCAGTGTTGATCTGGTGACCGCGTACACGTTCAACCGCCTAAGCGAGGCTGCTGGCTGTGTTCTGGCTGCAAGAGATATTGGTTTACCCATCATTTTGTCATTGGTCGTCGAAACCGATGGCTGTTTGGCTGACGGCACAAAACTTGTTGATGCCATAGACCAGATCGAAGCAGAAACAGACGGCGCAGCTCTGTTCCACATGGTCAACTGCGCACACCCGACGCACTTTGCCGACGCGCTCAACGCGCATCCAAGGCTCAAAGGTGTTGTTGCCAATGCATCAAGTTGTTCGCACGCAGAATTGGATGAGGCCGATACCTTGGATGAAGGAGATCCCGCGCAGCTCGGCCAAGAAATTGCGGATGTCCTGCGGGAAAACCCGTCTATCAGGGTGTTTGGCGGTTGCTGCGGTACTGATATGCGACACCTGAGGGAAATGGCTTTGGAGGTAGGTCGCAGATAGCGCTGCTATTTTACTTACGGCGGCGTATCACCGTATGCGTGAAGCTTGATGATAGGCTTTAACGGGAAAGTCAGTGATCAGAGAAGTAATTCCGATGAAATGCAGGCGAAGCGTCAAGACAGGTGCTTGACTTTGCTTTTATAGACCGTGGACCAAACGTGTTCTACGGTCTCGATAACGCAACTCAATTCGAGAAGCTCAACTGATACCTTCAGGATGGAGACTGACGATGTTTGCCTCGAGGATGAAGAACTTTCGCACTCATGTGCAAGAAGCCGGAATCGACGTTGCTCTCATCACCGATGACGACAACGTTTATTATCTGACGGGCTATTATGACTACCTGCATATGGAGTTCGGGCGTCCAACCATCCTGGTTGTGCACAAGTCAGGTGAAAGCCTGTTGATCACGCCGACAATAGACCTGAATGCCGCACGTTCGGCCGCTCATGTTGATCGTATCGCGGCCTGGAATGACGGTATGGGCGAAGAGTGGAGATCGGAACTGCCTAAAGCGGTCAAAATGGCAAAGCGCGTCGGGATCGAGCCTGATCACATGCCGCCTGTTGTGCGGACATATCTGGAAACGTTAGTCCCGGTGGAAAACCTGGTCAGCGCCACACCGATATTGGCTAAAATGCGAATGATAAAATCCGCCCAGGAACTTCAATTGGCGCGGCATGCCGGGCAAGTTGCAAGCGCTATGATGGACGCCGGACGCGACGCCATTGCAGACGGAGTGCCGGAGTTCGAAGTTGCGATTGCCACGTCCCAGGTTGGAACACGAAAGGCCGCCGAGCTTTTAGTGGCGCATTACGATGACGCGGACATGTCGCCCAACACTCATTTTCTGCAAATAATGGCGTCGGGCGACACCATCACCAAAACCCATCATCGCGCCTCAACACGGATCATGAAACGAGGCGAGCCGGTGTTTTTGTGCTTTTGCGGCATGACTAATTTTCACCGCTTCAAACTGGGTTTTGACCGCACCTTTTGGATTGGTGAGTTGGCGGACAAACAACAAGAGAATATCTATGAGGTTGCCGTGGCAAGTCAGGCCGCCGCACTAGCAGAGCTGCGCCCAGGTGTGACCGCCGAAAGTGTGCATACCGCCTATGCCGAGGTTATCCAGGGGGCGGGTTTTGAATACCCGTTCCGGTGTGGTCGCGCGACCGGCTATAGCTTTTTGGAGAAACCACAGCTCATCACCGGCGACACGACAGTGTTGCAGCCAGGGATGGTTTTCGCTGTTGATGGTTCAGTGTCAGTCGATACATTTCGTGCGCAGATTGGCGACAGTTTCATAATCACCGAAGATGGTTGGGAGGCAATAACGGAACATCCAAAGTCCTTGGATGCCGTTATCCTTTGAAGTACTCGTTTCAGATGCGACTCGCGCCATGGTCGGAGGACGAACCGATTTCTCTTTTTGTGAAATAGAACCCAGACTTCTGAAAGGTCTACGTGGTCACCACGTCTTGTATCGGTTGGAGTGGCAAGATTGAGTATTGCGGTTGCCTTAACGCCGACAGAACACACAGATACGCCGCAGAGCTCGGTCGCAAAAAGTCTTGCGGTAGAAACTACACCTCACATTGCCAGCAATTCCCGATGAATTGCGACCATTGCCCAGGTGTCGCGCGTGCAATACGAAACAAGATCAGAATAGACCTTCTCGCGCGCTGGATCATCCGGTTCGGTCAGTGTTACGTCCTTCCAAAGGCGAGACGCGCTTGCTCCCTCTTTGATATCCAGATCATCGTATGAAAGTTCTGGCAATAGCGCTGGAAGAACGGCCTTGATAGAGGCGCTTCCCTTGAACGCGGGATCGTTGATCACTTCATCCGCAAATGGCTGCATCAGATCTACAACGCGAGCATTTAGGCCTTCCAGAAACTCTGCGTGCTCTGGATAGGTTTCCGCCATCTCCGTATTGCGCGATTTCTCGAACGGAGCATACCAAACCACTACAGAGCCAACGTTTCCTATGTCCTCAAGAAGCCTTTTCAGCAAGGCTGGCATTGGGTTACTGGCGTCTCGGTGGAGATACTCCCTGTGCTCAATTTCTCCGCCAGGCTCATGCTGGATATGCAAGGAATACTGGAAAGCCACTTGCTGATAGGGACGCGTTCCGTCCCAGGGTGGCAGCAAACTCTGAGATGTCTCGTAGTCAAAATAGTGAACCGGATAGACAATCTCGCTCAGAAACCTGCTTAACTCCTGATGATCGATTGTGCGTTCACCGTTCGCCACTGCTCTCAAGTAGCGCTGTGTCGACTTGCCTAACACAGATGGATCACTGATCTCGTCAATCTTTGTGATCCCATTTGCGATGAGTTCCGAGGCTTTTTCCGCATTCATGAACGGAAGGCGGTGGATACTGTCATGCGCGAGAGGTGGGTCGAGTTTTTCGCGGATCTCCAGCCATTCACCATAGGATTTAAGGCGCGCACGTTCGGGGGACGGATCAGGCATCGTACCGCTGGCAACGACGCTCAATGCCTGATCGATACGCGTGCGTGTTTTTTCGAGCTGCTCAGTCACCGCATCCGTGATGTCAGTGATGCTGACAAGCTCTTGCGGATTGATTTCGCCGTTTCTGACGTAATCACGGTTCACATGTGCCACTTCGCAGCGCGCAATGGGGAACCCCGCTGCCTCAAGCACGACACGCTGGAATGCGAGATCAAAAGTGTGTTCGGGCTTTGCAGATGTCCCGCTCTTGATCTCTGTCAGAACGTACCCATCGCCACTGCGGCTCACGATGTCGGAGATGCAAGTTATGGTTCCATCTTCATAGCGTCCCTGCGCCACTGCGTTTGCACCGTTTCTCCAAGCCTCCAAAGTACGCGCGGGCAGAGCCTGGTATTCTGAAAAATCTGAAAAACCGAGGCGAACGAGATCACCAAATAGCTCCTCAGCATATGGCTCAAACGCGTGCCCCTCGTCAAAACGCGCTTGCAATGAAGGGTCAATCGGCGGCAGCAGATGCCTGGCGTGTTTCCTGATCCATAGCCAGGCGGGGTGCCTGAGAAACATCATGTAATCTGATTTGGATAGCATCGTATAATTTGCATTCCAGAATTGATGAAATCAGTGGAAGACTATCGCGCCCAGCTATTGAGAGTAACTTTTCTTTGGTGAAGTAGGCGTCACAACTCTATTACAGCCTCATGTAAATCGCACCGACAGCTCGGTGTCCATGATACCACCAAAGCCCGCTGACCATTGTTCGCCCGGAAACACTGGCCATGCGTCTGTCAAAGTACCAGTTGTGACTAGCTCGCCTCCTTGAAGCTGGTCGGCGTCTGAGAGCAGAGAAACAAGATGAGCCAGGACTTCAATTGGGCCACCGAGCGCGTTTTCACCTTTGCCGGACTCGATAGCCTCGGTGCCCTTGAACAATGCTAGAGGCACTTCGGCCAAGCCGGTCAGGACATCATGCGTCGCCTCGATTTTGTCGCCAAGAACAAGGCAGCCGTGCAATCCTTGTGCTGCGATTGAGTCTTCGACCGAGAATTTCCAGTTGGGATAAATCGATTGAACAATTTCAAATCCCGGGGCAACCTAATCCACGCAACCTGCCAACTGCTCATTGTTCATTTCAGCCGTCGGCGCATCGCCGAGGCCAAGTACAATTTCTGGCTCGATTCTCGGTTCTGAATACCTTGCCAAGTTTACCGGCTGATCAGTCGAAAACAGCCCATCTTCGTGGACCTCTCCCCAAATGGGTCGATCCACACCGTAAACAGGCCAAATCGTGCGGTTCGTGAAGCCGACCTTCCGGCCAACTCTCTTTTTGCCCTGAAGCTCTCGGACGCGACTTGCAATCGAAAAAGCATCATCCAGCGTTAGCTGTCCTGCCTCTGAAGACAGTTTAGGTATCTGCTGGGCAGAGGTCAGGGCATCAGCGATTTTCTGAGCGTTTGCTTCAATATCTCTTGTCATCTTCGCATTATACCTGCCGAAGGCTGGATTGCGATGCAATCAAGGTATTGAAGAATTAGGTTCCTCAATGCACAGGCATGAAAAACGATGCTAACTATTGGCCCATTCCCTCGGAGACCTGACATGACCAAACTTCGCCTTTTTGGTATCGTCATCCTTTTCCTTGCAGCACTAAGTGGGCTTTCAGAGCACCTGTTTTATGGCGGTGTCGACCCAAACGGCGTTCTGCAAGAAAGCTTTTTTTTGCCGCTGACTTTCATTTTCACAGCAATTGGCGTCGTTGTGCTCGTAGCTTCTTTGTTCCAATCGCGGCGTGACTGAGACGCGTCCGTCAGTTAGAACGCTGTTCCAAAACGCAAATCGGGTAATCTCCAGGATGGCGACCTCCGCCCAAGTCTAGGCAGGCCTCCTCATATTGGTAACGTTCGACCGCACGTCCCGCTAGGAACATGAATAACCCGACCGTCAATACGGTGAGCCCCAACAGTATCTTCGTACTCGGTGTCATTGCTCGGTTTATTGCTCCATTCTCTCGATTTCAGTCAACCAGCTTTCAGATCTTGTCGAACATTGGCAAACTCTGAAACTCAAACTTCACATTGGTTTCGTCGAGTTTCTGAATAAGGAACGCGCCCTCGATCAGATCAATCTCGGTCCAAAAGTTCTGACCTATTAGCTTGAAAAAATGCGTATCGGCAGACGAGCGTCATCATGTTTGGGGGAATAGCGGGCTGCCCGCCCACGATTGGTATGTAATCGCCAAGTCTGTCAGCTTCAAGGAGCGGGCGGCGTAGCGCGGACAAAACAAAAAGCGACTACGTCGTTTAGAAAGAACAACGTCTGTTTAGCGCTCAAAATCAACCGCTCATGCCGAGTGCAGCGAACGACCGCTTCGAGCCGACTGATGCTGCGTGCAGCACCAATGGCTGCGATGCGCCGTTAGTGGGCTTTGCAAAACGCTGGGAATAAATGCATAATTGGAACGGTAGAAACTTACCAAATGTTAGGAAGCTTTAAGTGAGTTCGATAAGAGCCATGCTGGTTGCAGCTATGACATTTTCTGTTGCCAGCAGTTATTGTTCCGCCGCTGACAAGGACGCCACTGCCTTTTTTGCAGGCGGGACCTAAGGGCGACTTCGATAGCCTTTCTGAGGAAGATTTCTATGTCGACGGTTCTAATGGAAGCGGCAAAGTATTCGAATTTTCTAATGGCAAGCGTGCGCTACATTTTGTTCCGATGATTCATCAAGCTGACCCCGCATTCTATTCAGCTGTTGCTAGCGAAGTTAAGAGTCTAAAAAGCGAAGGCATGGATCTCTTCTATGAGTTCATCGACTTTGATGCCTCAACACTCGCAGACAAGCGGAGGATCCGAGCGATGCTCGGATTTCTTCCTAATCCAGAGTTTTATGCCCAAAATGTTTCTGATGGACTGGTGGCGCAAGTCAACGTTATGTTCCTGGGTTTTCCCGGTGGAGACGACATTAATGTTGATGCAACGCCCGCAGAAATTGCCGATGCATATGAGGCCATGATGGGCCCGCTGGATATTACCGAGGAAAACCTCATCACGCCGTTCGATACATTTGTACTGCCGACGTCTGATGCCTCTCAAGTCTCGCGGATCACAATAGACTGGAGAAACGAACGTCTCGCGAAAGCTATCAACGAGTCAAAGAGAGATCTCGTCGTTCTTTATGGCGCCGCCCACGGTTTGGGAACTCTGCTTTACCTGCGTAGTCTTGACGAAAGCTGGCAGCGGGCGAACTGAGGAAGCTGTGCGAAAAACAGCCAGTTGGACCTGTTACAATGTTTGTTTCTGGGGACCATCGACCTTGTGGAGCCAACTTACCTAGAAAATGCATGCAAAAAAGTGGATGGAAATTTCATGGAGAACATACTGAAATCTCTTGCACTTGGAAAGTGCCCTCATTTCCTGATTATAATCCTAGCAAATTTGTTTTCTCTTGTCTTCAACGGGGCAAGGCCGGTTTTCGCTGAGGTTTCTGCCTGCTCTGTCCATGTGAGCGTGCCTGCACCAGTCGAACACGCTCTAGATACTGTTTTGCAAAACATACTTAGCTCTGAGCTTGGCGGTGCACCGGGTGCAGTGCTTTCTGTGCGCGGGCCTGCATGGCACTATGCAAAGTCTGCTGGAACCTCCAATCCTTCTAACGGCGCCCCAATGTCTTGTGACACGCCCTTTCAGATTGGTAGCAACACCAAAATGATGACGGCGTCAGTGCTCTTGCAATTGCAGGAAGAAGGGAAGCTTTCGATTGATGACAGATTGATGGAACATTTGCCCGAATTAGCCGATCAACTGCCTTTTGGGCGGGTCATTACGCTTGGGCAACTGGCGCAACACACCTCGGGAGTTTTCAGCTATACGGACAACGCGCCTGATGGAACGCCCGGTCTTATGGAAGGAGCCGTAAATGACCCTAGTGCCATACGCCGCCAGTTGAGCCCCGAAGAGATGATTGAGTTTGTGGTGGCACACGGTCAACCAAGTTTCTCACCAGGTAAAAAAGGCGAATGGAGCTACAGCAACACCGGATACACGTTACTTGGTCTTGTGATCGAAAAAGTTGAAGGGCTTCCCTTGGGAAAGTCGCTTGAAACCCGCATATTCGCCCCACTCGGCATGGAGCGGACGTTTCTCTGGAATGGCATCCCACGTCCTCAGTTTGGATTACCGCGTACCTACTTTGCGCCTCCCTTCGACTATGAAACGACGGATTGGAACCTGTCGCAAGGCTGGGCAGCGGGCGCGGTGATTTCGACCACTGACAATATGCATACCTTTATTGAGGCGCTCGTCGAGGGACGACTGTTTCAGCATCCCGAGACGTTATCAGAAATGAAGACGACCACTTCTACGACACATCCGGCTCTAATGGGATATGGGCTGGGTCTTGCCAACAAAGGGCCACACCTTTGGGGACACGGTGGTCAAACGCTCGGTTTTGAATCAGAAGCTGCCGCGTTCGCGGACACTGGAATATCAATTGTCAGTTGGGCCACATCTTCCAGCAATGCACTTGGCTTTGGCGCAATCTTGATTTCAGAAGCCCTGCGGGAAGCTGGTGCGCTCGTGGATTAAGTGTTTTGGCCAAGCCGAAAGAGGGGCACCCGGCAGTCTTGCGAAGCATCAGTGTGATGCGCGCAGTTTCCCTTTGCGAAGGCAGCCTCATCGAAGCCGCTGGAACTTTAAGGCAGAGGCCCCGTCGGCAGGCATAAACGTAATCTGATCAATGACTGGATCGTAGCTAAAGCGCACCTCGCCAGAGAACGCATTGAGGAAAGCTTCCTCTTGGATACCAAGATCGCCCGGGCACGCCATGCGCGTTGTCGCCAAAGGTGTTTGAAAGGTGATTTTGTCTCCGCCTAGAAAGACACTGCCATTGAAACTGTTGCAACCGGTCGAGCCAAAAATTGAACCATCAGGCATGAAGACAATCTCACCCTCGCCAAACGCCTTGGTTTCATCAATACTGACCAATCGCCATGCAAAGCCGGGCTCTTCGATTGCGTCGTCGAGTATAGCGTCTTCGGCCAGGTAGCGGCCCGCAACCCAGCCGACCGTACCCTGATAGTCTATCTTGCACCACCTTCGTTTCGCGGCTGCTTCCCGCTCTGCTTCAGTAGCTTTCTCCCACTCGGTATAGGTAAGCCCAGTCTCGCAGCCAAGATTGCGGACCCCGCCCACATTTGGGGGAATGGCACCGACCTTTCTGGCATGTGCATTGGCAGTTTCGCGGATATTGAGTACGTCGTTTGGGGCGACACCGGTAACGCGAAAAAAGTCGGGCCCGTCGGCATCTGCCAGCGAGACCGCAGGAATAGCGGTCGCACCGAGCGCCAATACTGCTATCGTAAGTGTTTTAAGCATCACATTTCTTGACCTGCATAAAAAAACTTGAAATGAGTTTGGGTGCCTATACCAAGCTTCCAGTCACCGATTAGCCTGTATAGCTCATTTCGTAGACGGTTTAGCGCGCTCATCTGTCAATTCTCCGAAACTCGTACAGAGTACTCTCGCAACCGATTGGGATTGCCGTCGGCATCAACAATGCCGTTTTTGATCAGCCCGCGAAGGCGGCTTGAAAAGAACAGATCGCTCATTGCGTTGTGACCATCGCATGAACCCATCGCGGCGCCAACGACACGAGCGGCAGGTCGCCAATCCTTAGTGCAGCATGCGTACAACAAATGGTCATAGAAGTCAGCCTGAACCGTTTCGATCCTACCGTTGCTCCAATGCCGCAACGTCCTTTGATCATCGCAGAGCCGTTTGAAAGTGGCTTCTTTTTCGCTACAAACCGCATCGTTCAACTCGTTCGCCGAGGGGAATTGGTCTGCCAGTTCGGCTGGTGTCTGGACAGCCGCATAGTTGCGGTCGTGCTTGGATTTTATGATGGGACGCAGTATCCGAACGGGCTGTTCGCGCAAGCAACAACAGGCCATGCAAAGGAACGTTTCCTCAGAAACGTTGTCTCCTGCCCAGACAACAACCGTATCTACATTTGCTTTGCATATTTTAGTAACCAAGGAATCCCACGGTTCAAAGGCGTCATCAAGATCTA
Source organism: Ruegeria sp. HKCCD6157 (assembly GCF_013110685.1). Lineage (NCBI taxonomy): Bacteria > Pseudomonadati > Pseudomonadota > Alphaproteobacteria > Rhodobacterales > Roseobacteraceae > Ruegeria > Ruegeria sp. HKCCD6157. The sequence goes on along the minus strand of NZ_WVRB01000013.1, from coordinate 8,608 downwards.
TCGACCAATCATCATATCCCTCGAAGCAGCTCCGCAAGTAGTCGGCTCTTGAGCGGCCATCATCAAGTGGCCCATGGCTGAGGTCATCAGGTATGCAGAAAACGAAGCCCGGCATACCGTGATTGCTGCTTGCTACACGAAGGCACCCAGCCGCACTGTCTCCAAGTGCAAGATGTAGTATCTCAGGCATCTAGAGCATTACAAACAGAAGATCAGGTGGTCTGAGTATCGTCGCACGCACCAAAATCATTCCCATTCTGCACCAGTCGAGCGCCACGTTTTCTCTTCGCCATCCCAAACGCTGGCTGTCACACATGGTGTTGGATTGATCCCACCACATTGTGAACCATGCACCTTCGACAGAAGAACTTTTTCAGCGCCAAAAGTCACGATATCCCACCCCTTGTTAAGTAACGAATGGACTTCATCGCTCACCAGAAAATGAGACATACATCCACCGGTTCCGCAGTAAAGCGAAGCCGCGGTAGAGCACGCAAAACCAAACTCATTTAGAACCCAGTCGCTGTACAGGTCTCCATCAAGATCAACCCTCTCGACGGCCCCCCATTCCAGACCGAACTGACCATTGTCGAATTCTTCACAAGCTTTCTTGGCAAGTTCGACTTTCGCCTGCAATCCTTTGGGTAATTCAGTCACGTCAGCCGCGTTTGCAGGTGTGAGCCATCCGATACACAAAACGCCAAACGCAGACAAAAGCTTGCCAAGCCTCAGAAATGGAGTATTGCGCAGTGGACTGGTGCAAATTGTCAATTGCATTGATCGTACCGATAATCACCGTACTCTAGCCAGTTTTCAGAACCTTCCTTGAAAACCAGAAACTCAGACCTGTCCTCTCCGAGGAGAGCTACAACAAACCCTTTCGGCGGCTCCGAGTTTCCGAAATAGCTGTTTGCTGTCATCGCCCGTACTGTATCTCCATTGACGGAAACAATGGCATCCCAGTCCCCATCCGGATTTTCGAGGATTGCGTATTCGATCTGGCGCTTGATTCCACCGCCACCGCAATAAACGACACCTTCTGGTGCCTCATACTCCGCTGAGCTTGAAATCGATGCGCTCCCTCCACACGCGGCACGAAGGTTTTTGATCGCAGAACCAGAGCCCTTCAGGTCGAAAATTCCATATGTGACGTCCTTGTCGATCATCGATAGGTCGACCGAGGCATTTGCCGCGATTTGATCCAGCACAAAGCTGTAGTCTTCAGCGTTTTTGAACGCCACTTCAACGGGATAGTTGTCTACAATTTGCAGCTCAGCGTTCTCGCGGCCCGCTTGGAATGAACCTGCTTCAGTCGTTCCATTTTTCATAAAGCGTATCAAGATACCCTGTTTCGTCACAATATCCTGACTATCTTCGTAGCCAGCGGGTACAAAACGAATACGGTCACATTGAAGCTCGAGAGTTGAAGTACTGCTCTGAATGTAGGCGTTGGGTGTCGGGGTTGAGCTGTAAACCCACTCAGCGGAAGCCGCAGTAGCCATGGTCAATGAAATTGCCAGAGCGCGTCCAACGGTCCTAATATGGTGTTTCAAATTGTATCTCCACGGCGCATTTACGTTTGGATTTCTGGAAGCAAGTTAATCTGCCTGTGATCATAGAGAGCCGGTTCGCCGGCTCTCCTTCGGGCAAAGTGGCTAGCCTTCACCGAGATAGAATACTGTCTTGGTATTTCCTGCCAGGTCAGTTTCACAAACCCAAGGTTGCTCTGCGCCGGGAACTTCCATCAGTACACTGTATCCGTCTTCCAGTTTGGTCACGTCAGATACGCTGGACCCTGAAACGCCCACAGTTTCATTCGTTTTGGCGACACAGTTTAGTTCAGCCGCCGCTGTGCTTCCCATTGATTGAGCCGTCTGTTCATCACATGCAGTCAGCAAGATTAGGGCGGCACCTGCCAATAGAGCACCATACTTCATCATCTTTTGTCTCCTTTGTTGAGCTTGGTGGCGCCGCAGGTTATTCAGCGCCTTCTGTTCTTTCTCTGAAGTTATGCTGGTGGTCCGTATTCATTCGTTCCGCTCTCGGATGGCCTGGTCAACCACCAGATCATCAACACCGACAGGATCAGCTGTAGAATGGATACTACCAAAATTCCGGTCCCTCCCAACAATGCTGCTGGACCTCTAAGCGCCTCTGGATCATTAACACCTTGTTCCAGAACCGAAAATGCAACAACACCCGTCAGCAGCATAAACATGGTTGCAATGCTAAGTGCCATTGGAAGAAGCAAATACCATCCTGGCCTCCCGGTATCATGCAAGCGCCTCCAACCCGCTGCTAGCATGGGGATCACAACAACGAGTTGGAACACGCCGGATAAAACGCGCGTTCCTTCACCAGTTTCAGGATTGGAACCGAATAAAAAGTTATCAAAAATGGCCAAGATGGCGCTCGTCAAAATTACGAAAAGAGCGAACCACCAGTATTCTGGACGTGTTGCTCGCCCAGAGAACACAAAGTACTTGCCAAAGCACGTCTTGATCGCATCGCCAAATCCCATCTAATCCTCCCACACGAGTAATCATTCAATATCTGGAATTTTTAAGCGAATAATACAATACATATTTGAGATATGTTGGCCGTGATGGTTACGCGAATTTAAGAGCCCGCGCCTAGCTGCTGCAACAAATGGAAATTCGAAGCTTCTCCAAACCACACTCTCTTCTGATTGACCCAAAAGGTCGGAATTGGGCTGACTGCGATCCTTTGGAGTAAAAATGCGGATGGCAGAATTGTCCGCGAAGCAGAAATTTATGTAAGTTGCAGCGATTGACCATTCCGAGCCCTTTGCTGCCGTGGCAGATCTTCTGTATTGAAGCTGATCTGCGACGCAATACAGGCATGGGTTTCTCTTCGCACGTTGAACCAAGCTCTATTGACTATTCAAAAAAAAGCCAAGGGGGGGCAGCCCTTGGCTCTTCGTAGTATTTCAGTTGGGGTAATTCTTAGTGGCGGAGAGCCTCACTGAATTTGACATTGAAAGTAGCACTGTCCCATGGATCGAGTATGATGCGTACGATGTTGGTGCCCTTCGGTTCACTCAGTTGTTCAAGTACGTCGGCCATCTCCTTTTCAGTACGAGCAACATAACCTTTAGTGTTCACACCTTTGACGCCTCCGAACACAGATCCTAGCTCTTCGTAGTTCCAGACCGGCGTGTTGTTGTAGCTGCGTTCCTTGCCGGGGTAGATCTGGCGCTCAGCTCCATAGCCGCTGTTGTCGAGGACAAAGATTACCGTATCGACATCGTATTTAATCAGCGTGGAAACCTCCTGTGCGGTCATGTGGAACGCACCGTCACCGGAGATCATGTACTTCCGCCGACCGACGGCTTCCTTGGCAAATACACCGCCCGTGAACATACCGAAGCCCGCGCCCAGTGATCCCCAGTTGCCAACACCGTAGATGTCCATACCGGTGGGGAATTCGGCTTGTGATCCATTGATGTAGCCGCCTGTATCGCCGTAAAAGACATCGCCCTCTTTTGCGTAGTTTGCGAACTGAACGAACAGCCGGTCAATGGTTAGGGGCGCGTCAGTTGGCTCGAAGGCGTCTGAGCGCTGGAAGCAGAATCGACGGTCGTCCTTGCTCACCATCAACTCACCCGATCCAACGGATTGGACTGCGCTGATCAGGGCCGGCAGGAAGTCCCGCAGATAGACTTTGTCGAACACCGCTCCATTGACAGTCACCTGATCGAAATCGACCCAGATGTTGTGCTGATCGGTGCCCATCTTGCCGGTAAAGACTCCGGTGTCGAACTCATTGAATGACATTCCCAGTGCAATAGACACATCGGCACTTTCCACCGCTTTGAGCGTGGCGTCATTCGACATTGCGCCCATGTAGAGGCCGACAGCATTGGGATGGCCTTCAAAGTCCGAGATTTTACCGACAAAGGTCGTCGCGACACCGGCATTCAATCCTTCGACAAGTGCTTTTGCGGCTTCGATCAACTTTTCGCGTTGCAACAAATGGCCTGCAACAACAGTGCGGGTGCGGCCCTCTTTCAGTACAGCTACGGCGGCGGCGACAGCTGCTTTCAACCCGTCATCCGAGGATTGGTGCATCATCAGGTCCAGCGCTTGGTTGGCTACCGGGATTTGTGCAGTCTGTATGTCGTATGGGATTTCCAGATAGATCGGCTTTTTCGATTGATAGGACAGACGCAAGATATCATCAATTTCCTGAGCCGCGGTTTCTGGTGACATCAAACGGTGAGCGGCAACGGTTATGGGTGCAAAGGCTTTGAGGTAAGCGTCGAAGTCCCGGTCCATCACGTGGTGCAGCTTACGGCGCGATGGAGTTGTGATCACTTCTACACTGGGTGCGCCAGCAATAACGATCATTGGAGTGTCATCGGCATACGCTCCGCCAACAGCGTTAGCTGTGCTGAGTGAGCCAACCCCGAACGTGACCGCCATCGCACCAAAACCCGAGAGCTTGGCATAGCCGTCAGCTGCATAGGCACCATTCAGTTCGTTGCACACCAGAACGTGCTCGGAGTTATGGTCACCATCGATCAGTTCGTCGAACAGGGGCAGGACATAATCACCTGGGATACCAAATACGTGGTTAGCGCCCAGTTCAGCCATGCGGTTAAAGAGGTAAGTTGAAACGGTTGTGGTTGCTTGAGTAGTCATTGGTTTTTCTCCGAGGTTAAAAGCGCTCGCTTCATGCTTGCGTCTTGACGGAGAGATAGGGTCCATGTTTGGCTCTCTATAGATGCCATTATGGCCCTCCAGGGGTCATTTTTGAACCCTGAGGAGCCTCGACTAATGGCCTTACCTGAACTGGAAGATTTGCGTCTGTTTCTGATCGTGGTGGATCATGGCTCCATCGCAGCAGCGGCGCGTGCAGATGGAATTCCCAAGCCCAGCCTTAGTCGCCGAATGGCCAACCTGGAAACGGCAGTAGGTGAAAAACTCTTTGATCGCGGCGCTAACCGGCTCTCATTAACCCCACGTGGCGACGAATTGAATGCGCGCCTTCGACCGGCAATGCAGAACGTTGCGCAAGCCTTAAGTGAATTGGACGATTGGCATTCAGACTATACAGGACACCTGAGCATGCACGTTCCCGCTAGTTTGCTGCAAATGGGTGTGCGGCAAACAATCAGCTCTTTTTTGGAAGCACATCCAATGACGCGGTTCGATTTGACATTAAGCAATCGACCTGTCGAACGCCTAGACACTGATACACATTTAGCTTTGGTGATAGGCGGGTTGCCTGACAGCGACCTGATTGCTGCCCGAGTTGGGCAGACCCGCCGTATTCTAGTCGCCTCGCCAGAATATATAGATACGCATTGCGAGATCACACATCCTGACCAACTTAGCGACCATGTCGTGATCGCTCCCGGCCCACATATTCCGCTCAGTTTGAAACATGAGGACAGTAAGAACTGGACCCAATCGTTTGAACCGCAATTTGCAATTGATGATGTTCGTGATGTCACGCATGAGGCCATTGCAGGCCGCGGCGTGGCAATCTCTACGGCACTTGCTGCCGCTGGAGAACTGGCAAAAGGTCGTCTGATCCAGTTGCTGCATGATTGGCAAGAGCAACCGATGCCAATTTCCATTCTCTACCGTGACAACCGTTTGCAATCGCGTCTGGAAAGGGACTTCGTTAAAGTGCTGCGTGCCGAGTTGAACAGATCGTTGACCGATCACCTGTAGACAATGTTTAAAAAGAGAGGAGACTAAACCGTTCATCAAAAATTGCAGATATGGATCGATCACTTCCCTCGATGTCGAAGAATATAAAGACTGCTTCGTCCGCGTCTTGCCAGATCATGCGCCACGCCGCGAAAGGCGCTCCATCCCGAAACGGTCGTTCATGAATCTCGCGGCGAATGTGCCGAGAGAGCCCAAGGCTGACCTTTTTTGGTGAGGTTGCCGTTAAGCAACAAAAACCAAAATATGCGATCTTACATATATCAATTAGTATGTTTCGATTTGATTGCTGAGTAATGCTTGCTTGATCGGAAGTAGGAGACACATTGTGGCACTCAAAGGCTCGAACCTTTTTAATCGAAACGCACAGAGTGCTACTTTGGCGGGGGTCCCCCTCGCGATCTCAGCTTATTTGTTGTTGCCGGGCGACGCACATGCCCAATCTTGCATAGAACTGGGGGCTCCGCGGGTAGAGTATTCATCTGGATCTGAAACCACTCTTGCAAATCAAACTATCTCTACAACTCAGCGAACCTGTCTCCCTATCCCAAATGGACCAATTACAGGGCTTACTATTGGGAACTCAACTATTACGCCTTCTGGTGAAATCGAGTTGTATGTCCCAGGCCAAAACCAGTTTCCAGACAGAGCGTCAGTATTGACTTTGTTGAACGTTGATGTCGCGGCAGGCAGTGGAGACTTTGTGTCCCGGGAAGCCTTGGCCACCAACATCAACGGGAAACTTCGCGTGAATCTCATCGGCACTTCGATTGGTTCCGGCAGGTCGATGACTTTTGCTCCATTTAACGGAGCAAGTATCGATCCTACAGAAGTTTATTTCCAGTCAGACCGCCCTTTAACCTACGATAACCTGACCGTCATTGGTGCCACCGATGTCGTGTTCGGTGCCTACTATATTCAAAAGCGCGTTGTTGAGGCTTCAGATTTTACGTTGACGAACAGTTCCATATTTTCAACTAGCGACGTGGCAATAGCCGCGGGTACGACGGTTCGGCTCGATGCCGCCAGCAGTTTGAATACCGTAAATTTCGAAAATTTTGGCACGTTGGCAGGAAATGGAACAGTAAATGTACTCAATTTCACTGTAAACGGCGGCTTCACTATGAAAAACGGCGGCGTTCTCTCACCGGGCTTTTCAATTGGGACGCTAAACATCAATGGCCCTATGTCCTTTGATAGAGGATCGACGATATTGTCAGAAGTTGACCCAACAGCCGCACAAAATGCGGACTTGGTTTCGTCAACAGGTGCTGTTTCTGGAATCAACAATGCGACGATACAAGTCGAAGCCGCTCGCCCCGGCCTGACTGCGCAAGACTATGCTGCCGGCAACAATTACACTGTTTTTCAAGCTTCAAGTTTTGATGGAGACTCACCCACGCTCGTTGCAGGTGGATCTCTGCCAGCTTTGTCCAATCTGACGATAGCCAATACGCCCACCGCAGATGGTCAGGTTGACATTGCGTTCACTGCGTTGCCGGTCTCAAGCTTACCGCAAAACCCGGCGGTCACCGGTTCCCCAAATGCGAGCAACCTTGCAGGTGCGGTGGCCAACACCACAAACACGTCACCTGGAACCAATCTGACCAGCGGCTCAACCTTGGGCAATACCGTTAACACGCTTACCAATTCAGGATTGGCTGGGTTTAATCGTGTGCACGCAGAACCCTATTCCTCCAATTTGACCGTTGGGCTGGAGCAACTTGACCTGATAACCAACACAGTGCTGAGCCACGCTGACTGCCGCAAGTATCAAGCGGTTGGCTTCAACAATGAGGATCAACCCGTTGCAGCAGGCGGCATCGACTCGGCCCAGAGCCCGAGCGGTGCAATAGACTGCTCTGATCGGCGCTGGTGGATCGACACGGCTTATGTGAGCGGTGACGTTGATGGAAGTAATGGTCTTGGGACATTCGACTATTCGCTCGGCACCATTTTGGTCGGAGCGGATGTCGCAAGCACCGATAGAGGTGTGGTCGGCGTGTACGCAGGTTTTGGAACATCCTCCATGGATGAACACGATCAAGTCGATCAGGACTTTTCGACCGACAGCTATCATGTGGGCGTCTATGGGCGTACAACAACCGGAACTTGGGAGTTCTCCGGACTGATCGGTTACATGTTCGGTGAAACTGATGCCAAGCGGAACAACCCTTCTGTTGATGGCTTTACGGGAGGCGAGGCTAAATCGGAATTGGACCAAGAGGGAATCCACGCCGGTTTCCAGGCACGAAAGCTGTTTAACCTGGACGGCGGTGCAAGGGTTTCTACGGTTTTTGGATTAAACTACGGGCGTATTCAACAAGGTTCAGGCACAGAGACCGGCGGTGGTGATTTCAACTACTCGATTGAAAAAGCGAACGCAGAGTCTCTGGTCGCTTCTATTGGAGTTGACTATCAACGCGACTTCTTGACAGAGAATGGTTTGCTAACCCCAATCGCCTTTGCTCGTTACGAATATGACTTCTTTGCCAACAAGGATAGTGAGCACGAAATCACTGTAACGAGCCCGATATTTGGAACGTTCACACAAGTCGGACAAAACCGAGGTGCAAATGGCTTCGTACTTGGTCTGGGGCTAGGGTATCAGATCTCTGATCTGGCCAGACTAACGGCAGGATATGGCTATTCAGTTCGCTCCAACGGCCAAGAGCATGGCCTCGGTGCAAACTTAAGTGTTCGGTTCTGATTAGGGTGGACTAACGAAGAGGAGTGGTAAGCTAGCTGCAACAACTTGCGGAAGCTATTGTGGCGATGTGGGCTTCATTCTCTAGCGATCAAAATTTGGGGATATTAAAAACATAAAGCCGCGATTTCTTGGCGTCGTCTGTCATGAGCAGCCTCATCTGACTGGTCCAAATTGATTGTTAGTGCATCGTCGGCCTGCG
>NZ_WVRB01000012.1:0-36257 GCF_013110685.1 Ruegeria sp. HKCCD6157 | reverse complement strand
GATCGAGCCAAAAAGCTCGGGATCACGATCAGAAAGGGACTGGGTGAAAAATCCGTCTGAACGGTGCGGGGCATTCACGGGTCATATCTCCTAATTGAGGAACGCAACGCAGCCACGGCTGCGTTGGACGCCATTGCGTGATGTTTGAAGGTGGCCTCAGATCACGCGGTCCCGAGGTTCGCGGCCTTCGAAGAAATCGCTCAGGTTGTCCAGAACCCGAAACCCCATCGCCTCGCGCGCTTCGCGGGTTGCGCTGCCCAGATGCGGCAGCATGACGAGGTTGTCGCATTGCAACAGATCCGGGCTGATACGCGGTTCACCATCGAATACATCCAATGCAGCGCCGCCGATCATGTCGAACATCAATGCCTGGATTAGCGCCCATTCATCGATCACTTCGCCTCGTGCGGTGTTGATCAGAAATGCGTCAGGCTTCATCAGGCCAAGTCTGCGCGAATTGATCAGATGGCGGTTGGCTGCGCCGCCCGGACAGTGCAGTGAAACGAAGTCACATTGCGGCAGCAGGTCATCAATGGTGTCCACCTGTCTTGCGTTGCATCCGGCGAGAACATCGGGCGATACGGCGCTACGGTTGTAAACCAGCACGTCCATGCCGAACCCGTGATGCGCACGGCGGGCCATCTCCTGTCCGATGCGGCCATATCCGATGATGCCCAGTGTCTTGCCGCTGACCTTGGTTCCGACCAGATGCGTGGGCCGCCATCCTGTCCACTGACCCGCACGCAACTCGCGTTCGCCCTCACCCGCCCGACGCGCCACCATCAACAGCAGCGTCATGGCGATATCGGCGGTGCATTCGGACAGAACGTCGGGCGTGTTGGTCACGGTCATACCCAACTCGCGTGCCAAGGGCTCGCAGATATGGCTGTAGCCGACGCCGTAATTGGCAAGGATTTTCGTCTGCACACCCGGCACATCCAGTGCCTCGGCGCTCAGCGTGTCCGTTACGGTGGGCAGCACGGCGTCATAGGATTTCAACGCTTGCCGGATTTCAGCCGGGGACATGGGTTTGTCGCCGGTGTTCAATACGGTGTTGTAGTTCTCGGCCAGCTGCGCCTCGACGGCAGCAGGCCAGCGACGGGTAACCAGAACCGAAGGTTTGACCATCACGCAGCCTCCATCACGCGGGCGATCGTCTCACCGATCACGGCAGGGTTTTCGGCCACGGTGACACCTGCGGCGGACAGGATCTCGACCTTTTCGCTGGCGCTTTCGCCGAAGGCCGAGATGATCGCCCCCGCGTGCCCCATGGTGCGGCCTTTCGGAGCGGTCAGACCGGCGACATAGGCGATCACGGGTTTGGAGATGTGGTCGCGGATATATTCGGCGGCTTCCGCTTCCTGCGGGCCTCCGATTTCGCCGATCATGGCGATGACATGCGTGTCTTCGTCGTCTTCAAACCGTTGAAGGATGTCCTTGAAGGACGATCCGTTGATCGGGTCGCCCCCGATTCCGACACTGGTCGAAACGCCGATCCCGCGCTCTTTCAACTGGGCCGCCGCCTCATATCCCAATGTCCCCGAACGGCCAATGATCCCTACATGTCCGGGCAGATAGATATGCCCCGGCATGATGCCCAACAACGCCTTGCCGGGCGAGATGGTGCCGGCGCAGTTCGGACCGGTCAGAACCATGCGCTTTTCTTTCGGATAGCGGTACATGTACCTTTTTACCCGGATCATGTCCTGTGCCGGAATGCCGTCGGTGATGCAAACGCAATAGCGGATGCCCGCATCGGCGGCCTCCATGATGGAATCCGCCGCAAACGGGGGCGGCACGAAGACCAGGCTGGCATCGGCGCCGGTGGCTTCGACGGCCTGTTTGACGGTGTCAAAAACCGGAACGCCTTCGACGGTTTCGCCCCCCTTGCCGGGCACGACGCCACCCACCACGTTCGTGCTATAGTTCAACATGTCCTTGGTGTGGAACCGCGCCATGCGCCCAGTGATGCCCTGCACGATGACACGCGTGTCACGATCGAGAAGAATGCTCATTACACAACCCTCATTTTGGTGCCCTGAGTAAGGTCGTTTTTCCACGCGCCCACAGCGCGTTCTGCTGCCTCCATCAGCGTCGTGGCGCGAATGATCGGCAGTCCGGATTTGGCAAGGATCTTCTGGCCTTCTTCGACATTCGTGCCGGCCAGCCGCACAACGACGGGAATATCGAGGTCAAGTTCCTTCAACGCCTGAACGACACCTTCAGCCACCCAGTCGCAGCGGTTGATACCGGCGAAGATGTTGACCAGAATGGCCTGAACATTGTCATCCGACAGGACCAGCCGGAACGCCTTGGCCACCCGTTCAGGCGACGCGCCACCGCCGATGTCGAGGAAATTTGCAGGCTCGCCGCCTGCCAGCTTGATCGTGTCCATGGTGGCCATCGCCAGACCGGCCCCGTTGACGATGCAACCGATGTTGCCGTCAAGCCCGACATAAGACAGCCCGCGATCCGCAGCGCGGCTTTCGCGCGGGTCTTCCTGGCTTTTGTCGCGCAGTTCAGCGATCTGCGGGTGGCGGAACAGAGCGTTGTCGTCAAAGCTCATCTTGGCATCCAGCGCCAGCACCCGGTCGTCACCGGTGATGACCAGCGGATTGATTTCGACCATCGTGGCGTCAAGATTGCTGAAGGCGGCATAACAGCCCTGCAACGTCCGCACCATTTGCTGGATCAGTTTGGCTTCAACCCCAAGATTGAAGGCGATTTCACGGGCCTGAAACTCCTGAAGCCCGACGGCCGGTTCCACGATGGACCTGACAATGCTGTCGGGGCGGTCGGCCGAGATATCTTCGATCTCCATCCCGCCTTCGGACGAGGCGACGATCATCACCCGCTGGCTGGAGCGATCCAGCACAAAACCAAGGTAGATTTCCCGGTCAATCGGCACTGCTGCTTCGACGTAGACACGATAGATGCCTTTGCCTTCAGGACCTGTCTGATGCGTCACCAGTTTGCGACCGAAGAGATCATCACAAGCCTTGTAGATTTCGTTTTCGCTGTTGCAGAGCTTGACCCCTCCGGCCTTGCCGCGCCCGCCTGCATGGACCTGCGCCTTGACAATCCATTTGTCGCCACCCAGTTCGCGCGCCCGGTAGGCCGCCTGTTCAGGACTGTAGGCAAGCGCGCCCGCAGGCACGTCGACACCGAATTTCGAAAGGACTTCTTTCGCCTGGTATTCGTGGATATCCATCTGATGCGCTCCTGTTTAAGCAGCTATTGAAGTGCCGTAACGGCTTTCCAGCAGAGCTTCGATCGCGTCTTGATCGACCTCTCCGCCCAGCTCACGAATGGCTTCGGCGAATAGGCGCACGATCCGGCTGACGGCCTCGCGATTCAATTGATTGAGGATGCCGATGCGAACCTGCACCGGTTCGCTCAAGGTGGGCCAGATGCCAAACCCGCGGGCGCGGCAGTTCTGCACCAGTTCCATCTCGCGGCCAGAAAGCGCGGAAGGCAGGTTGAGCACGATCAGGCTGGGCATGTCCGAGGTGACCTCGCACCCCATCTCGGTCACCGCGTCCCGAAGAACCTTTTCATGCGTCCGGTAAGACATCGACCGCTTGGCCAGACCTTCCTGCAAGGTCAGGCGCAATGACTCGTGGAATGCCGCAACCGCATATCCGGAATGGGTCCGGTGATAGGTGCCCTTTTCCACGTCCTGCCCCTCGACGATGCCCCAGTGGCGTGCCTCGAAGATCGGATTGTGCACGTAGGTATAGGCACCTGTGGATTTCAGAGCCTCGATATAGGCATCGGCAAAGCTGACAGGGGCATAGGTCAGCGGCAGGCAGCACAGGCCTTTCTGCGGACAGGATGCCCAGCCTGCCACACCCGGATAGTCATCGATCGCAAAGTCTTCGACACCCAGTGACGAGACCGCATCGATCAGCCCCATGGCGCCATGACGTTCACACGCCTCCGAGAAACCGCGTAGATCGTTCACCCTGCCCGATCCGGTTTCCCAATGCGCCATGAAGGCCCATTTCGGCTTGTGCTCGGCCAGAGTCGCTTCAACCAGTTCAGCCGTCACCGGCTGGCCATGAGGAACGTCGACCACCGTGACACTCGCCGCCTGTGGGTCAAGCGGGCTGACCGCGTGCTCGGCGGGCGTTGCCGCCTTGATCCGCAGCGTCAACGCGTCGATCCCCGAAAATGTGCCGTTGGTGAAGGCCACAACCTTGTCACCGGGCATGACGGCCGAGAACATGGTGTCCAGAGCGCTCCATCCGGTACCCGCGACAGCGAAAGTGTAAGCGTTCCGTGTGCCCCAGATTTTCCGCAGCATGTGCTTGCATTCGATCATGCCCCTGAGGACATCGCCTTGCATGTGATCGGCGACACCTGCGCCGGCGAAGGCTTTCAGGACACGCACATCCGTGTTCCCCGGCCCCGGCCCTGCGGCAAGGGTCTCGGGAATTTCGAGCGGAGGGAAAATCTGAAAGGTCATGGTCTGACATCCTCGGCTGTTGGCCGGGCATTACGGCCTGATGGTTCAAGATACCGATCAGAAAACGCGAGCTTGCCGGATGGCGCAACGTAACTTACTACTGCTTTTGGATGGCTAATAGTGTGGGTAATTACCTACCCGTTTTGGCAAAAATACGACGGTATACCGAAATCTACCCCACCCTTTTGGGTAGTTTTTTGTAAAATATGGGCAAAATCATATGGTTGAGACATCGGACAAACCCATCGACATCATGCTTGCGGACAGCAACCCGCTGGTGCTTTCGGCCATGTCGGAAATTTTCGAACGTGATCCCCGATTCTCTCTGGTCGCCACGTCGGCGACGGCGGAAGGGTTTCTGGGAACGGTGATGCGGATACCCGTACAGGTCGGCGTCGTGGACTGGACGCTTCCGGCCCTGGGTGCCGCCAAACTGATCGAGGTGCTGCGCGATCAGGCCGATGCACCGCGCTTTGTCATCTATGGCGATGCCTCTGGGGATGTCCCGCGATTGGCGATGCAGGCGGGCGCCGCTGGATTTGCTGCCCGCTCGGGCGAGGTCGAAGGCCTTCTTGAGACCTGCGCCGAAGTGGCAGCAGGCAAGATGGTGTTTCCGTTCATCGACGTCCGGAAGATGAAACAGGATCCGATTCAAAGCCTGTCGCGCAAGGAACGCGCCATTTTGGAGGCCCTGGCACAGGGGATGTCGAACCGGGAACTGTCCAAGGAACTTCAGATATCCACCAACACGGTCAAGTTTCACCTGTCCAATATCTATGAGAAGCTGAACGTCAAAAACAGAACTCAAGCGATTGCGTTTTTCTATTCGTCCCACCGTGGGGCGGACTAGACGACAAGAACAGAGAGCCCAGATGACTGAAATCAAAATTAACGTTGTCGGTGCCGGGCGGGTCGGCAAAACGCTGATCAGCCTTCTGGATGGCACTGATGGCTGCCGGATCCAGGATATTCTGAGCACATCCTTTCAGTCGGCAAATGAAGCCGCCCAGTTGTCCAAAACCGGGCGCGTTGCCGCAAGCTATGCCGATCTGCGGCCAGCTGATCTGTGGATCCTCTCAGTACCCGACACGCAAATTTCTGCGGTGGCCCACGAATTGAAAGAGGCGTTCGAAAACCAAGAAAAAACCGGGAAGCCTTCAGTCGCGTTCCATTGCAGCGGCTATTTTCCTGCCGAGCAACTGGCGCCGTTGCGAAGCCTCTCATGGTCTCTGTCCAGCGTTCATCCCGTCCTGTCTTTCGCCGATCCACAGGCCGCTGCTGCGCAATTCAAAGAGGCGCTGTGCGGGTTGGAAGGCGATGAAGACGCCACAGCGCTCATTCAGCCGCTTCTGGAGGGATTGGGAGCCACCTGTTTTCCCATCCGGTCTGAAAGCAAAAGCCTGTATCATGCAGCCGCTGTGATATCGAACAACTTCGCCGTTGTCTTGCAGGCCATCGCCCGCGAAGCGTGGGCCGAGGCGGGCGTGCCGGACGAAACTGCCCGCAAGCTCAACGCTGGTTTGTTGAGCAGCACAGTCGAAAACGTCGACCTACTTGGCCCACAATCTGCCCTGACCGGTCCGGCGGCAAGAGGGGACTCCGAGGTCGTTGCCCAGCAGGGCGCGGATGTAGCGGCGTGGCACCGCGATGCAGGTGAAATTTACAAGCAAATGAGCCTGCTGGCGCAAAAGCTGAAGGCAACCGGTTTCACGAAGTAATCGCCAGATCCATTGCTGAAAGGCATTTCGGATCCTGCGTTCGAAATGCGTCGCGGAAAAGGCGGGCCCGGGCGTTTCTTTTGCGAATCCCTGAAACATGTTACGTTGGGTCAACTTTCGAGATTTGAATTTTCCCGGCACTCAGTTTCTTGCAGCGCTTTCCTACGAGGTGACTTCATGTCCGACTCCAGCAGTGAGCCCCCGCGCATTACGCTGTCCATTCCGACCTCTCGACCCAATCCCACGATCTCGGCGGAACTCTCGGGATCGGCCGGTTTTACGGCTGACAGCCTTGACGATCTCAGGCGCGTCGAAGCCGAGAAGCTCAAGGCGCTGCGCCGTGGTGTCGGCATTGACCTGTCTGCCGAGGTGATCAACGATCTGGTCGATCAGCGCGTGCAGGCCACCGGTGCAGTCTTTCGTCAGCTCGAAACCATACGCAAGGATCTGACCGACGGGTTTCTGGGCGCTGTCGTCCCAACCCTTGCCCCGAAACTGCGCGGTGAACTGATCAATCCCGACGGGACCCCTGCCGAGCGGGTAATCGTTGAAGCGCTGCGCCCAACCTTCACCGCCAGTGAAGGCATCGACAACGGGGATTTTTCATGGGCTGTAAAAGCCGCCGTAACGGATGCGCGGGGCCTGTTTTCGCTGGATCTGCCCAATCTGCGCCTGCCGCAAAATGGCCTCAGATTGCGGATCCGGGGGCAGAACACCACTCTGACCGAGGCAGTGCCGCGCATTGATGCATTGGATGGCGAATTGGGTCTCGTGGTGCTGGATCGCACCGTCCTCCCTTTGCAGCGCTCGATCCTGGGTGAGCTTGCCGATATTCTGCCGGTGGATCCCGAGGATGCGGAAGAGAACATATCCGACTTCACCGGCACGCAGGCGCCCATCGTGCTGGGCGAAGGTGATTGCGCTTCGGAATACCGAACCGAAGGAGGCACGGTTTCGCGGCGGCGTTATTCGGTTCTTTATCGGCTGATCGACCCGCTTGTCGGGCCGAAAAACATCGTTCGCACCCGCCCCGTTGGCGGCAATCGCTTTGTCACGACAATTCCGGGCAGCACCTTTGCGCAGGCCAATCTTTCTGCCGAAACACTGTTGAGCGCATTCAACAATGACGGCGGAAACTGGGATTTCCGCGATCGGATACCGATTGACGAACCCATTGATATTGAGGATTTTTTCGAAGACTTGGAACAGCGCCCGCAGGATGTGCCAAAAGCTTCCAGCCTGGCGCTTGGCTATATCGCCAAGATGCGTTCAACCGCCGTCCACGCCGGAATGTCATTGGGGCGTCTGGTCTATTCCCTGCCGCTTGCCCCGGGCGAGGAACAACGGATCGTCGTGTCGGAACAGCGCGAAACCCTGACCGTGCGCGAACGCGAAAGCCTGACCTTCGAGGAACAACAGGAATTCGAAGAGGCGCGCGATACCTCTTTCGACAGCACATTCGAAACCGCATTGGACGAAGTGATCCGTGGAACATCCTCTTTCTCGACCAAGGCGTTCACAAAAAGCTTCGGGGGCGCCGGCGGCATTGGTGGCGGTCTGTTCGGCGGCATCGGGGCCATAGTGGGCGGGGTCGGTTTCAGCGGCGCGCGTTCTAGTTCCAACTCGTCAGGCAGTTCGTCCAACACGCAGAACACGTCCCGCGATTTTCTGTCAGACACGCACGAGACATTCTCGGCTGCGCTGGAACGGGCCGCTTCGGTCAAGCGAAGTTCGGCCCGAACCAGCGTTCGCACAGCCACGGCAAGTGATCGGCGGACGGCGACGACAAAATTCGTGGCCAACCGCAACCACTGTCATGCAATGACGATGCAATGGTTCGAAGTTCTGCGCGACTTTTCCTTGGAAACGCGGATCGAAGGCGTGCAATTGGTCGTCTTCGTTCCCATGCAGCTCATCCGCTTTCGCCGTTTGGGGCAAGGCGATCAATTGCCGGGCAATGTCAGCCGGTCCGGATTGCTGAGCCGGTACAAGGTGATCCTGCGCCACGCAGACGTGTTCCGCCGCGCATTCCGAAACCGCCGAAGGTTCCGCACCGCCCTCAAACTGTTGGAAGAGTTTTACGCGGACAAGGACGCGACACCGCAGAATGCTCCGGGTGTCGCGCAGGACATCGTCAGCTTCGAAGCTAAGGGCACTTTCATGCCCAATGATGACATATCCGCGGTGATCTTCACGCAGGATGGCGATCGCGTTGGGCCAGTGCCCCTGACCGGATCGCCGATCGACATCGACAACCTGCATGACTTGCCTGCCGAGACACGCGAAAACCTGCTGGTTCGGCTGGCTGACGCGCGCCGTGATCCAACCAACCGGCGGACTTATACCGGATCCGTGGCGTTGCCCCGCTCGGTCGAACGTTCCGACATCGCCCGCGTCGAGTTGCGCAGGCGGACGGGCTCTTTTGCCTATTCATTCTATACCGGCCCGGACCCGATCAACATCTTCAACATTTGGGAACATATCTCGAACCTGGAAGATGCGGATGATCTGGATCGCGCCACGCGCAACATCAGCCGGAGCCTTCACACGACGATTTCAGGCTCGGATTTCGACGATCTGGTCGGCGCGCCGATGATCAGCGAGTTCGAAGCGCGCATGAATGAAGACGCGCAGACCATCGTTGACGACAATACATTCCAGGCTTTGCCTGCGACCCTGCCCTATTCCGTACAGGAAGTGCCGGATGTGCTGTCGCGCCGTGATCTGCGGCGGATCGAAGAAATGTATCAGCATATCGTTGCCGACACCGTTCGTTATTCCCGCGTGATCTGGGCCAGTATGACAGATGAGGAACGGGCCATCCTGCTGGAACGCTTCACCATCGGCGTGCCCGATGGCGGGTTGGATGACGACTCAAGCGAGATATCGCTGCTCAGCACGGTCCAGAACAAGGTGCTGGGGTTCTATGGCAATGCGATGATCATGCCCTTCTCGATCCCGCCCGATCTGGCCGACAGAATGGAGATGCGGACCGGCGACATTCAGGACAGCCTGTTGGCCTTCCATCGCGAAGACTTCCGGCCACCGCGCCGAACGATCTCGCTGCCGACCAGGGGCCTGTTGGGCGAGGCCGTTCTGGGCCGCTGCAATTCCTGCGAGATGATCGACCATCGCCGCTTCTGGAACTGGCAGGACAGCCCGACGCCACCCCCGGTTGGTGACACGCCGGTCCTGCCCGCGGACAGTGATGCAATCTTTGGCACCCGTGCGCCATCGGACCTGCCGGCCAATCAACCTTCGAACACGCTTACCATCGCAGGGGGCGACATCGGCACGGGCCAGGCCGTGCCCACTTCGCAACTGGCCGAGATCCTCAAGGCCGCGCCTGATCTTGCACGGGCGGGAACCGATCTGACAGGTCTGAAAGAGTTGCAGGCGCAACTGGCCCTTGAAACGCAATCGGTCGCCGCCGGTCGGGACAAGGCCATAGACACGGCGACGGATCTGACCAAAGAGCTTGTCGGCAAGGCCACTGAACTGGCGGGCAAAGGGCAAGAGATCGCCGCGGCCCGCAAAGAGGAAGAAGCCAAAAAGCAAGCCGCCGAGAAGAAAAAGACAGCTGCCGACAATGCCGCAAAGCTCAAGGGGTTTGAGGATATCGCCAAGAACGCTTCGGGAGTTTCTGCGCTGATTGGCGGGCAACCGGATGGCAACCGGACCGGTTTCGTTCAAAACCTGTTCAAGGATTTTCCCGGCGGTGCTGCCGCTCTGGCCAATCCCTCCAACACGTTGCTTCTGGCCAAGCTTTTCGGGGCCTTTACCAAAGCCAATACGGATGCGGATGACGGCAGCGCAACCAAGGCCGGCAGCCAATCCGTTCTGGATTTCCTCAATGGCCTGAGCGCCCCTGCGGAGGACGACGATGAGTGACACCAGCACAAATGCAACCCCCGAACCGGGCATCGATGAAAGCCTTGCAGAGGCCATCATCAATATTCTTGAAACCACCAATTCTCCGGCGATACAGCGCGCCCGAGAGGTTATAGCCCACAGGCTGGCCATCGCTGGCGACATTGCCCCATCCCGCATCCCTGCCCCGCGCAACATCACCGAGATCGGCGGCTACATAAATCTGCTCAGCGAGTATGGAGAGGCCGAACAGCGCGCGCGCATGATCGCGGCCGCTCTGGGCATAGCAGGGCCGCAGATTTCGCTGCCACAGCCCGGTGCCGTTCCACCGTTGTCCTTTGTCACACGTGACGGCGCCCGACCTGCGGGGCCGCAAAAACCCAGCTTCCCGTTGACCTATACGA
The DNA here is from genome assembly GCF_013110685.1 of Ruegeria sp. HKCCD6157. Taxonomy (NCBI): domain Bacteria; kingdom Pseudomonadati; phylum Pseudomonadota; class Alphaproteobacteria; order Rhodobacterales; family Roseobacteraceae; genus Ruegeria; species Ruegeria sp. HKCCD6157. Next base: position 25,797 of record NZ_WVRB01000012.1, on the reverse strand, counting down.
TCCGCAGCGACTTTGTTCCGGCCTTTGACAATGCGGTGCAGGAAATCACAATCCGCGGTGGCGCGGTTCCGATTTTGACACCTTTCAGGGTCCTGCCTGCTGCGGGGTCTGCACCCGCAACAGACGGCTCTGCGCAGCTGGCTTTGATCGGCCGGACATTCAGTCTGGCGCCAACAGCGGCTTTGCACGCCGTGGCGACAGACCCTTTGTCGCTCAGCCGTCCGACGGCTGGTGGCGGGTTCGAGGTTATGGTTCGGGTCATCGACGCAGCCGCTCCGATCGCCGGAACCATCGCGGTGGCGGACTGGACAAGTTGGGAATGCGACACCACTGCCTGTACCGAAGTCGACAGCAATGATGCGCGCTTTGCGCTCACACCACTGCTGAACGCCGCCGGGTGGCACCAGCCCGCGGATCCCGTCAATCCGACCAGTCTGTCAAATCCCGGAACCTGGGCGGAATGGCGCAACATCACCGGGCTTGTGCCGGGCGTCACGCGGTTTGCGGATGAGCTGCAACTGCTTTATTCCGCTGAAATGCTCATTACCTCGCCGGTCTTCAATCAACTGGACAATGTCTGGACAGGAAGCGAGTTCGCTGCGCCATAGCACGGCTGCCTGAAACGCACGAAAGTGATTTGGCAATGCGCCCTTCATGAGGTTCAATGCATTCAGGAGGTCAGCCATGCAAAACCCCGAGCGTTTCGAGAAATTCTATTTCGCCAAAGTCGGCATGGGCGAAGCCTGTGGCTGTGCCGAGCGGATAATCGACGTGTTCGAATTCAACCGCAAAGGCGGTGCGCAATCCAGGCAACTTGTGAAACAGGACAGGCGCAGACGCGGGTCCTTTCGGGCATGGGCGGTCAAATATGGGCTGATGAGCCGCAGACGCACATAGCCAAGGCCTGACGACGCGCAAGGTTCGCTTTCCGTTTCATGGCGTGGCTCAGGCGGTATGATTGCATTTCTGAAACCACCATGTCCGGTTGCCACGAGAACAGGTCAGACCGGCACCAGCTTCCCGTCGCGAAGATCCAGTTCATCGGGCGCCAGTTCCAAGCGGAACGCCGGCGAATGACTGACAAGCAAAATCGCCTGTGGCAACGCGCGCAGGATTTCCAGCAGGCGCGCTTCGTTTTTCGTATCCAACGCATTCGTCGGTTCGTCCAGCAACAGCACTTCGGGCTCCATCGCCAGAACCGTCGCCAGGGTCACTAGCCGTTTTTCACCGCCTGACAATTTATGGGTAATGCGGTTCTTCAGGTGCATCAGGTCCAGATCGCCCAGAACTTTGTCGACGATGGCAAGTGCTTCGTCGCGGGTCTTGCCCAGATTGAGCGGACCAAAAGCAACGTCTTCGGCGACGGTCGGGCAGAACAGCTGATCGTCCGCATCCTGAAATACAAGCCCCACCCGGCGGCGGACCTCATGGAAATCAGCCTCTTCCACGCGTTGCTGACCAAAAACGGTTACGGTGCCCGAACACGGGCGCTGCAGCCCAAGCAAAATCCGCAGGAGCGTCGATTTCCCCGCTCCGTTCGGACCTGTCAGGGACAGGCGCTGCCCCGCGCTCAGGCTCAGGCTGGCCCCGTCCAGAACGGGTGGCTGGCCAGGGTAGGAAAAACAGATGTCTTCAAGCGCGATCAGTGTCATGCGAATTCCAGAACGATCAGACCCAGGCAGAGACCGCTGAAACCAGACGCAAACACAATGTCCGCGCGGGTCAGGGCAAATTCCTGAAGCAACGGCATACGCCCGGAAAACCCCCGGCACTTCATCGCGGCCAGGATGCGTTCTGATCTTTCGATCGCGCGCACAAGCATCATACCCACAAGGTAGCCAAAGCTGCGATATGTGTGCCAGTTTGTTGCTGGCCGAAATCCACGCACCTTCATCGCGGCGCGCAGCCGCAGGTATTCTTCGCGCAAGACCTCGATATACCGGATCGTGAACATCAGCAGGTAAACCAGCTTTTCCGGGCACCGCAGACGATGCAGGGCGTGGCCCAGTGTAACCGGCTCCATCGTCCCGACCAAAACCATCAGGGACAGGATCACGGCATTGGCGGTCAAGGCAATCTCGACCGCTTTCCAAAAACCCTGCCAGCTTGCGGGGAATCCCCAAAGCGTGAACATCGGATCCCCGGGCATGGAAAAGGGCAACAGGACCAGCATGAACAGGATGAACCCATCCATCATGGCCATTCGCTTCAACGTCTTTCGCCGCGGCAGACGTGAAACTATCAGAAGCGAAAGCGACACTGTCAGCGCCGCGCAAAGCGCGCCGAGGGATGACAGCGCCACGGTCACGACCGCAAAAACAACTGCCATGACGATCCGCATCCGAGGATCCAGCAGGCTGATCAGACCTTCTGGTCCGTCACCGGCTTCGGACAGTGTTTTTTCCTTGTGCCCCAGAACGTGTGCCATCAAGAGGCCAGCTTGCGGCGGGCCGCCATGTAAAAGCCCAGACCAAACAGACCAACGATGTACCCGATCCCGCCAAGGATGGTTTGTAGGTCGTTCTGTTCGCGATAGGCCGCAATCTCGCGCCTGAGCGGGCGCAATTCATCACGCACGGCTTTGGCGATAACCTGTTGTTCTTCGACGCTGAGAGACGCCGCCGAACCGCTGGCCGACGTGACAGCAGCCGAAGATGAGCCACCGTTTTCTGCCACGGCAACGCCCATGATCCGCGCGACATCTTCGGCAGACATCGTGACTTCGGCCACATGCCCGGCGCCAAGGTCGGCAAAAAAGGTGTGCGCCACGGCCGAGGTCGGCGTGTAGACAAAAAAACCGTCCGCATCAGTGACCGATCGACCCAGCTCGGCCCCATCCGGGCCGGTGACAATGACCTCGGTGCCGTTTGCCATGTCGCCGTTAGAAAAGCCAATTTCGCCCTCGATGACGTCTCCCGACTCGAAAACGCCGGCTATGACCTTGTGCGCCAGGGCAGGCACAGGTGCGCAGCACACGGCCAATATGACAGCCAGATGCTTCATGTGGCTGCTCCTCTGAAAAACAGCTCGGGCTTGACCTTGCGTGCCAACAACACGGCGAACCCGGTCAAAATCGCCTCGATGGCCATTACAGGAATATGGGCGAAGAAAACAAGCTTGGCGGCAGGCAGAAATTCATCCCCCGACAGCGCCAGCGAAAACGCGACCATGCCGGTTGTCGCCGCAATCGCAAACGCGCCGCCGATGCCCCCCCAAATCGCACCTTGCAAAGGCGTTCCACGCGCGATCAGACGACCGAACAACATTCCGGCCACCACAGCGGGAAAGGCGATATTGACGGTGTTGATCCCCAACACCGTCAACCCGCCAAAGCCGAAAAAGACCGCCTGTAGCAAAAGCCCGACGAACAAAGCCGGGAATGCGGCCCAACCAAGCAGCAGCCCGGCCATGCCGTTGAGGATCAGATGGACCGACGACGGACCAATGGGCACGTGGATCAACGATGCCACGAAGAAACTGGCTGACAGCACGCCCGCAGTGGGGATGCGATCAAGATCCAGAGACCTGAGACCCATGGCGATCCCGCCCGCGGCGGCTATGGCGCCGCCAATTACAACCGGGTTGGAAAGGGCTCCGTCGACGATGTGCATTTGGGGTTACTCCAGATCCCAGGCGCGGATCCAGATGACCGCATCCTGGCTGAGTTCTTTGCCCTCATGTTCGGTTGCCGGACCGGAACCAAGGGCGGCGAAACCCCAGTAACCGGCTTTTGGAACGCCGAACGAAAAATACCCGTTGTCGTCAGATATTGCGACCACCGCACCACCCGGCATTGGTGACGCCTTCGGTGCAGAAGCGGCCGAACTTTCCATGTCGGGTTCGGCTGCCATGTATTCGATCTCGATCTCGGCCCCCGCAACCGGCTGACCATCAGCCAGCACACGGCCCGTGAAAGTCGAACCCGCGATGATGTTGGTCGGCTTGTTCAGCGGGATAATCTCGGTCGGCAGACCCACGGGATTCATCCAATCGGTCGGCAATTCGTTGCGGTTCAGGAAGGCTTTGGTGAGCTGTTGGATATAGATGTCTTCGGATTCCTCGTAATAAGGCTGAGGAACCGTCACCAGCACATAGTCGCCCGACCGTTTGACCGGGACACTGCCTTTGAACGCCGCGCCCTCGTTCTGCCCGCCGGTGAACCGGATAGGTTCCAGCGTGTCCAGCAAATCGGTCTTTTCACCGTTGTGGATCACATAGAATTCCTGCGGCTTTTCAAGATCCATGACATGGCCATTCTCGAACGGATGCCAGAAAATCAGTTTGACCGGCACATCGCCCGGTTTCTCGATCATGGTGTCGGTGGTGTATTCCAAAAGGAAATGCGCATTTGCGATGGCAGGAAGAGCCACCGCGGCAGCGGCTGCGCTGAGCAGCGTTTTCATGAACAGTCGTCCTTGTCCCGTCGCGCCAATCCCGGCGCGAAATTCGTTTTGACCACGGGACATTCAACGCCAAATTACCCTTTCAGGCATCCTGGTCCGACGCACATCCCGTCGCCGATTAGGAGTGCCCCTTATGAGGGCACATGTCCGGCAGGTATCCTGACTTGCGGGTCAAAGCGTTGGACCGGCCTTCCCGGGCAAACCCCAGTGGCGTTTCAGCCCTGCTCGCCGCTTACAGTTGCGGGTGCAGTTGCGGAATTGGGCCTGAGCCCGCACCGCATTCCCTATTGATTCCAGAGCAAGCCCCGGAACCGGACATGCCGAGCGGCTTGCCAGACAACTCAGCCTTCCGTCAACGAAAATGTGTTACGGCCATCGAAAATAATGAGCTCGGCAGTTTGCGAGAGTGAACCAGTTTGTGAAATATCCAAGGCAACAGGGTGATTTCACATCTAAGCTTCTGAAAGATACCTTTCCGACAACGGCAGGCTTGCCGCGCCCAGTGAGCGTGCTTCCGGGCCCACGGTCCCTGCCAGCACGGCAGGGCGCTCGAGACCGGTCAGGTTAAGCTCAGACAGTTTGTCTTCGACCATTTCAACCAAACGCGCCTTGATGTCCTGCGGCATCCAGCCGTCAATCTTCACGCATTCGAAATCTATCAGGCTACAGGATGAGACAATCGCATAGGCAATCCCGCTCGCCGTCTGCTTCAACCAGTTTTCCAGTTGAACTTTTGGCACATCCCAACGCTGGGTCGTTTCCCAAATGGAATGCGACGTGACACCTGCCGTGGTGATTGCACGCTCGAGCACGTACAGGCTGGCCACATCGATAAGCGGCCTGACACCACCGACATCATCCGGCACAGGCAAGGGGCCGATTGCGCCCGAGTTTCCACGCCCTGAAAAGATTGCGCCATTGAGGACCACACCGCCGCCAATGAAGAAACCAATATAGAAGTACAGGAAATCCCTTGGCCCATCGGCTGGACCGAATACCAATTCCGCCCCACAAGCCGCAGTGGCGTCATTTTGCAGGAATACCGGAATATCGAGGCGCCGCGCCAGGTCAGCCTTCAGGTCTGATACGCGCCACGGGTCCATTTCTTCCTGAGGAACCTGAAGGGTCTGGGCCCAGTCCCATAGGTAGAACGGCATGGCAATCCCAAGTCCCGCAATCCTGCCTTTGGCCTCAGGCGGCATGGATGATATCATTTTGCCCAGACTCTCAGTGGAAAACTCCAAAGTGGCTTTCGGCGTTGGATAGTCATAGGTTCGCCGATCGCGTTGCCGTACATTTCCGACAAAGTCAGTCAAAACCAACTCGGCACTGCGACGCCCCACCTTGAGCCCAAAGAAAAAGGCACCATCCGGGTTAAGTCGCATGGGAACGGAAGGTTGCCCGACTTTCCCGCGGACCGGTTCGCCGCGCAAAAGCAAACCATCCTTCTCCAACAGCCGCATGATGACGGAAACGGTTTGTGCCGACAGTCCTGTCATGCGCGCGATCTCGGACTTCGAAAGGGCCTGGTGACGCCGGACAAGCGACAATACAAGCCGTTCGTTCCGGGCCCGCATCCCGCTTTGGTTGGTTCCGCGTACCTCTGACCCGTGCAGGCCAATCGAATTTTTCCGAGATGAATTTTCCGGCACGACCACCCCTTTCCTGCTGAAGAATGAGAAAGCCCGTCCGCACTGTCAATAATAAATAAGAGTGATTTATTTATTGACTCAAAATTCGAATCTTGTGATTGTTTCTTATGGGGTCAGGATTTTTGCCTGATCGCCCTCGTGCCCTACTCGGCATAGAAAAAACTGGGAGGATAATCGATGAAACTTGCAAAACTTGCGGGTGCTGCTGCGCTCGGGGTTACTGCCATGGCTGGCAGTGCAATGGCGGAAGGCGAAACTGTTTGCCTGATCACCAAGACGGACACCAACCCGTTCTTTGTCAAAATGAAAGAAGGTGCGACTGCAAAAGCGGAAGAGCTGGGAATGACGCTCAAAGCCTTTGCGGGCAAAGTTGACGGTGACCATGAAACGCAGGTGCAAGCCATTGAGACCTGCATTCTGGACGGCGCCAAAGGCATTCTGCTGACGGCCTCGGACACATCATCCATCGTTCCGGCCGTGAAGCAGGCGCGGGATGCAGGTGTTCTGGTTATCGCTCTGGATACGCCGCTGGAACCCATTGACTCGGCTGACGCGACCTTTGCCACGGACAATTTCCTGGCCGGGCTGCTGATTGGACAATGGGCCAAAGCCACGCTGGGCGACGCGGCCAACGACGCGAAAATTGCGACACTGGATCTTGCCGTCAGTCAGCCGACAGTGGATGTGCTGCGCAATCAGGGTTTCCTGCAAGGCTTTGGTGTCGATCTGGCGGACCCGAACGTAATCGGTGATGAAGATGACCCCCGTCTTGTCGGAAGTGATGTCACTGCCGGCAACGAAGAAGGTGGTCGCCGCGCGATGGAAAACCTTCTGGCAAAAGATCCCACGATCAACGTTGTTCACACCATCAACGAGCCTGCCGCGGCAGGCGCCTACGAGGCGCTGAAAGCCATCGGGCGCGAAAATGACGTGCTCATCGTTTCCGTGGACGGAGGCTGCCCGGGTGTCCAAAACGTTGCCGATGGTGTTATCGGCGCGACGTCGCAGCAATACCCGCTGCTGATGGCATCGCTGGGTGTTGAAGCCGTCAAGAAATGGGCGGACGAAGGCGTGAAGCCTGAAAACACGCCTGGCAAGGATTTCTTTGACACCGGCGTGGCGCTTGTAACGGACAAGCCTGCCGAAGGCGTCGAGTCGATCTCGGTCAAAGAAGGCATGGACCTCTGCTGGGGTTAACCTGACCACCCGGAGGGCCGCAGAGGGCGGCCTTCCGCATTTCAAACCACCCATTCGCCCGAAAACTTGCTAAAGTCGTCAGCAACCTGACGCTTTGGGGGAACCTTTATGTCCGATACTTCACGACGATCAGACGACTTCGAAGCCGCTGCAAAAGGCAGCCCGGAACAGATTGCCGAATTTGACGATCACCACCGCGGGTTCGTCGGAACGGTTCAGCATTTTCTGCATGTGAACCCCTCTTTGGTGCCGCTGATCGTTCTTGTGGCTGCCATCGTCATTTTCGGGGCTTTGCTGGGCTCCAAGTTCTTCTCGCCATTCGCGCTGACCCTGATCCTGCAACAGGTTCAGATCGTCGGGATCGTGGCGGCGGCGCAAAGCCTCGTCATCCTGACCGCCGGTATCGATCTGAGCGTCGGGGCAATCATGGTGATGTCGTCGGTTGTCATGGGTCAGTTCACCTTCCGATATGGGCTGCCACCAACGGTCGCGATTGTTTGCGGCCTTTTCGTTGGCACCGCAATCGGTGCGGTGAACGGGTATCTGGTCAGCCGCATCAAACTGCCGCCGTTCATCGTGACGCTTGGCATGTGGCAAATCGTTCTTGCGGCGAACTTCCTGTATTCTCAGAACGAAACAATCCGGTCGCAGGAGATCGAAGAAAACGCCGCGATTCTGCAACTTTTCGGGGCCAAGTTCAATGTGGGCGGGGCGGTATTCACCGTCGGCGTGATCTTCATGCTGGTGCTGATCCTCGGGCTTTCCTACGCCCTTCGTCACACCGCATGGGGAAGGCATGTCTATGCGGTCGGTGATGATCCGGAAGCCGCCGAGCTGTCCGGTGTCAATGTGCATCGCACGCTGATGTCGGTTTACATGCTGTCCGGGCTGATCTGCGCCTTCGCGGGCTGGGCTCTGATTGGTCGGATCGGGTCCGTGTCTCCGACGTCTGGCCAGTTGGCCAATATAGAAAGCATAACGGCGGTCGTGATCGGGGGCATATCCCTGTTCGGTGGCCGCGGGTCCATTCTTGGATCGCTGTTCGGAGCGTTGATCGTCGGGGTCTTCACGCTTGGGCTTCGGTTGCTGGGCGCTGATGCGCAATGGACGTTCCTGTTGATCGGCATCCTTATCATCGCAGCGGTCGCGGTCGACCAGTGGATCAGAAAGGTGGCAGCCTGATGGAACCTATTCTCAAAGGACGGAACCTTGTGAAGCGCTACGGCAAGGTGACGGCGCTGGATCAGTGCGATTTCGATTTGATGCCGGGCGAGATTCTGGCCGTGATCGGCGACAACGGCGCGGGCAAGTCAACACTGATCAAGGCGATTTCAGGCGCGGTGATGCCGGATGAAGGCGAAGTCTGGCTGGAAGGCCGGAAAGTGAATTTCCACTCGCCGATCGACGCGCGCGAAGCCGGCATTGAAACGGTTTACCAGACACTTGCGATGTCCCCCGCCCTGTCGATTGCGGACAACATGTTCATGGGGCGCGAGATTCGGCGCAAAGGGCCGTTGGGATCATGGTTCCGAATGCTCGACCGTCCGGCGATGGAGAAATTCGCCCGCGACAAGCTGAGCGAACTGGGCCTGATGACGATCCAGAACATCAATCAAGCCGTCGAAACACTGTCCGGGGGTCAGCGTCAGGGTGTTGCGGTGGCACGTGCCGCGGCATTCGGATCAAAAGTCATCATCCTGGACGAACCAACCGCCGCATTGGGCGTGAAGGAAAGCCGGCGCGTTCTTGAACTGATCCTGGACGTGAAGTCTCGCGGCATTCCGATCATCCTGATCAGCCACAATATGCCACATGTTTTCGAGGTCGCCGATCGAATTCACGTACATCGGCTTGGCAAACGCCTCTGCGTCGTTGATCCCAAGGATTACACGATGTCCGACGCAGTGGCGTTCATGACCGGTGCCAAGGAACCGCCCGCCGAGGACCAGGCCGCGTGAAAAGCACACTTGCCACCCCCGAGGCGCTTGCAACCAAAATCGCGGATGCCGTTCAGGCCTTGCCGCCGCTGCAAGACCGGCATCTTGTCGCGATTGCCGGGCCGCCGGGATCGGGAAAAACGACTGCGGCGGGCCTTGCAACCAAAGAGCTCAATCTGCGCGGCGTCGCAACCGGATTGGTTTTCATGGACGGCTTCCACTATGACAACGTGATCTTGAAGGATCGCGGCCTGCTGAGCCGCAAAGGATCTCCTGAAACCTTTGATCTTGCCGGCTTTCATGCGTTGCTTGATCGATTGCGCGCGGAAGAAGAAATCGCAATACCCGCGTTTGACCGGGAACTGGATCTGGCCATTGCCGCGCGGTCCATGATCACGGCGGATCAGCGCGTTGTTCTGGTTGAGGGCAATTACCTTCTCTTGAACGAGCCGGGTTGGTCGGACCTTCACCAACTGTGGGCACTCAAGGTATTTCTGGACACCGATTTGAAAACACTCGAAACCCGCCTGACCAACAGATGGATCGGCCATGGTCTGGACGCCAATGCCGCCAAGGACCGTGCGCAGTCGAACGATCTGCCGAATGCACAGCGCGTGATCCGAAATTCGATACCCGGTGATCTGACACTGGCTTGAGTTTTGCCTGCGGCCAACACAATCCGTCTTGATGAAAGGCCAAAGGTCAGTTCCGGTACACCGGCGGAACAAGACCGGCTTGGAACCAAGTCACGAAGGGCACGATCGAAAACACCGGCAGCCCGGTCGCCTGCTGAATATCCGGCGCATAGGGGCACATATTCGTGCACTCCAGAACTATTGCCCCAAGTTCGGGATTGTCCGAGGCCAACGCGATTGCGGCCTCAACATTGTCCTCCCGGGCTTTCTCAACATTCAGACGCGATTCATTGCCAAGAATTGCGCGGGTGAACTCCCGCCCACCCTCGGTTGTGCCGATTGGCGTGTCCAAAGGGACATTGGCAGTCTGAAGATGGTCATTGGTCAAGGTGGAGGCCGAAATGGTCAGAATGCCCGCGCGCTTTCCCTTGGGAAGGATGCGATTCACCATTTCGACCTGCATCAAGGACGAGGTGACGACGGGAACCGGAACGGCCTCGGCCAGCTCCTTCTGGAACAGGGACAGGAACCCGCAATTGGTTGTTATTCCGTCCGCGCCGTCTTTGACCAGCTCTTGCGCGGCGTCGATGAAGACCTCGAGCATACCTTCGGCCCGATGCCGGACCACCCGATCGGGCGAGGCGTCCCGGACGATACGGTAAAGCACCGGAAACGGCCATGTCTGCGCATTGCCCATGTCACCGGGAATTCTTGGGAATTGCGCGTCCAGCATGAGGATTCCCACCGATGCGCCGTAAATGGATTTGCCGCCCTGCACGATCATCCCTGTGCCTCCTCGACAATGCGGGTCGAGATGTCTTCGGCCCCTTCCATGTAGATGCTGGTAATCCCGTGACGCACAGCGTCCTGAACCTGATCCATTCGCTTTGTTATATGAGCCGCCAGAACCCGGGCCGCCTCGTCCGCGTCCCTATCCAGCAGGGCCTTCATGACGTGTTTATGTTCGTCCTTGGACTTCTGCACCCGGTCCATGCTCATGGAAATCCAACGGATATAGCGGATACGCTCGTTGATCCGCGTCAGAGTTTGCAACAACTCCATGTTCCCTGACAGCTTTGCGATCCCCAGATGGAACGCTTCGTCCCGGCTAACTGCTTCTTCGATCGTCAGGCCGGTGATGTCGATGCCCGTTTCGTAAAGTTCGTCACGCAGCATTTGCAGGTCTTCATCGGTCGCCCTGGCGCAGGCGGATCGGGCCGCCGCGGATTCGATGATCTGGCGCAGCTCGAAAAGGTCGAACACGCTTTGCGCATCCAAGGAACGGCAAAAGAACCCTTGCCCCGGGCGGAAATCGAACAGCCGTTCGGCAACCAGACGGTTCAACGCTTCTCGCAACGGCGTGCGACTGACGCCCAAATCCCTGGACAGAGCGACCTCGTTCAGGCGGTCACCGGGGCGCAGGCGGAAGGAGACCGCCATCGCTTTGACCTGATCATAGATATCATCGACGCGTGGACCCGCCATAAACAATGCCCTTCTTCGGTTGATTCACAGGTGCCACACTCAATTCTTGAAATCAATATGCAAGTCTGTATACAGTTATGTGTACAATTACTACTCGAAGGAATCGCGAACCATGACAGGGACGAATTACCTGACCGGAGCCGAGGCGATGGTGCGTATGCTCGAGGCGCATGGCGTGACGCATATGTTCGGCCTGTGCGGCGATACCACCTTGCCGTTCTATGACGCGCTCGCCCGAATGGATCACGGCATTCAGCACATTCTGACCCGCGACGAACGGCACGCTGCCTACATGGCGGATGGCTATGCCCGCGTGACAGGCAGGCCCGGCGTTTGCGAAGGCCCTTCCGGCGGTGGCGCGACCTACATTCTGCCGGGTGTGGTCGAGGCCAATGAAAGTTCGGTTCCAATCCTGGCGATCACCTCTGATGTGGCGACGACCAGCCGCGGGAAATACCCTTTGACAGAACTGGATCAGCCGGCGTTGTTCCGCCCGCTGACGAAGTGGAACGCGTCTTTGGATGATGCGGCCCGGCTTCCGGCCATGGTCCGTGCGGCGTTCCGAGCGATGACAACGGGAACACCCGGCGCGACCCATCTGGCGCTGCCGTTTGATACGCAGAAGGCACAGGTGGACGAAGCGGAAATCTGGGCCGATGACCGGCATCGCAGCTTTCCCGCCGAACGGGCTGCCCCCGATCCGGATGCCATCGAAGCAGCCGCAGCCATTCTTGCCCGGGCCAAATCCGCCGTCGCGGTCTGTGGCGGCGGCCCGGTTCTGTCCGGCGCGACCGATGCGTTGCGCCGCGTCGCCGGTCTGTTGGACATGCCCGTCGCCACAACCGTTTCAGGCCAAGGATCCATCGCCGAAACCGATCCTCTGGCCCTGGGTGTCGTCGGATCGAACGGCGGCATCCCCGCGACACGCGCCGTGGTGGATCAGGCTGATGTCGTCCTGTTTATCGGGTGCCGCGCCGGTTCGGTCACGACCGAACGGTGGAGAAGCCCCGGGCGCTACACCACGATCATTCACATCGACAGCGACCCCATGGTGATCGGCGCAAACTATCAGACCGAAGTGGCGATCTGCGCTGACGCCCGCCTCGCGCTTGAGGCATTGGCCCGAGCGCTGGAGGACCGGCAAGACCTGAACGGTCAAGGCGGCACAGCCAAGGCCCGCGCCGCGTGGGAGGCCAAGGCGGCGGCGTTTGCCCCCTTGGCTGCAAGTCGGGAAACGCCAATACGGCCCGAGGCTGTCATGGCGTCCCTGATGGACATTCTGGACGACGATGCGATTGTGGTCGCTGACCCCGGCACCCCCTGCCCCTATTTCAGCGCGCATTACCGTTGGCGGCAACCCGGGCGGTATTTCATCACAAATCGCGCACATGGAGCACTGGGCTATTCTCTGGGGGCGGCCATGGGTGCGCATGTCGGCCGGCCCTCGGTCAAGACCCTGGCCGTCATGGGCGATGGTTCGTTTGGGTTCACCTGCGGTGAATTTGAAACAATGGTCCGGCACAAAATGCCAATCACCTCGATCGTTTTCTCGAACTCGGTCTTCGGATGGATCAAGGCGGGTCAGGATGCTGGGTTTGATCAACGCTATTACAACGTTGATTTCAACCGGACCGACCACGCCGCCGTCGCAGCCGCCTTCGGAGTGAAATCATGGACGGTCAAAGACCCTGAGGACTTGCCGAAGGTGCTGAAACAGGCCCTCGAACATGATGGCCCCACATTGGTCGACATCCATTCGCAGCAGCTTCACGAGGCCGCTGCACCTGTGTCGGAATGGGTTGCGTAAGAGGCAATCGACGGGGTCAGCTGGGCCAGAAATTCCTGCGCAATCGTGGACAGGGGGCGCCCCTTTGCGGTGATGATTGCAAGATCCAGCATGACGGATGGCCTGAACGGGCGGGTCTTGTACCCGCTCTCACCATCGAACGTCACGGTAAAGGGATCGATCATCGCAACACCCATGCCCTGTTTCACAAAACTCAGCAGGTTCTCGGACAGGTGCGTGTGAATCTGTGTCCGCCACGTGCGCCCGGATGCCTGAAAGATGTCACGGGTTCGACGGTGGGTTTGGTGTTCCGGGCCCATCACGATGAAGGGCTCGTTTTCCAGTAATTCCGGTGTCAGAACGTCATAATCCGCCAAGTGGCTGTTTTCTGGAAAAGTCGCAAGTGTTTCGAATTGAAACACCTGATAATTCAGAGTGTCGTGCAGGATCGGCATCTCGACGATGCCGATTTCAAACAGGCCTGAAATCACCCATTCCTGAATCTTGGATGAATACTGCGACTGGAAACTGACGGACAGGTTGGGGCGGCTTTTAGCAAAACGAGCGATCTCGCGCGGCATGAAACCAAATGACAGAAGATGCGGTGCCGCAACCTGCAATTGACCGGGATGTTTGTTCTGCAAATCCGTCACGGCCTGCGCCACGTGATCCAGCCCGCGCACGACCGTGTCGACTTCGCGGAACAGCATCTCGGCTTCCGGGGTGGGCAGCAAACGGCCCTTGTTGCGTTCGAACAGAGGCAGTCGCGCTTCGCGTTCCAACTGAGCCAACAGATTGCTGATACCAGGCTGGGATATCCCAAGTACCGACGCCGCACCGGTTACGGTTCCGGTTTCCATGATGGCGTGAAACGCTTGAAGCTGGCGAAAGCGTAGGGACATGGATTACCGTATCATTTTTTCTGATGAACTGTCGAAGATATAGTATTTGAAATGATATGCTCGTCAAGGCAGGCTTTCGCTCAACCACAGGGGGCGGAATGAACGATCTGTCACAAAACATCATCGGTTTCGACCTTTGGCACCTGAAGCTTCCGGTCACGTCCCGCCGGGATCACGGTATAGGATCCGTCGAAGGCGCCTGCGAAGTCGTCATACTGCGACTGACATCCGAGGATGGCACACAGGGATTTGGCGAAGCGTCACCCTGGTCGGTGTTCACCGGCACCCCGGAAGCGACATTCGCTGCACTGGATCGATATATACGCCCTCTTGTTCTTGGCGCCAGCGTGGGCGACCGGTCAGCCATCATGGCGCGCGCGGCCTGTGCCGTGGCGCATTGCACCGAGGCCAAGGCCGCGCTGGAAACCGCACTGCTGGATCTGGCCGGCCGTATCAGCGGCATCCCTGTCTGGTCTTTGCTGGGCGGTCGCTGCCGCAGCACCATTCCGCTCAGCTGTTCCATCGCCAACCCGGACTTTTCCCAGGACATAGACCTGCTGGCGCGGTTGCGAGAGGAAGGCGTGCGGATTGTCAAACTCAAGACCGGGTTCAAGGATCACGCCTTTGACATCATGCGGTTGGAATATCTGGCGCAGACCTGTCCTGAATTCTCGGTCCGCGTGGACTATAATCAGGGGCTGAACATCGAGGACGCCCCGGCGCGGGTGCGGGACGTGGCCCAGTTCAATCCTGATTTCATCGAACAGCCGGTTCGCGCCCACCATTTCGACATGATGGCAAAGCTGCGCCAAATGACCGATATTCCCCTTCTCGCCGATGAGAGCGTCTTTGGCCCCGAAGATATGGAACGCGCCGCGCGTGAACGCATTTGCGATGGTGTGTCGGTGAAAATAATGAAGTCTGGCGGCCTGACCCGCGGGCAAACGGTCGCCCGCATCGCGGCTGCGCATGGTCTGACGGCATATGGCGGGGACATGTTCGAGGCCGGCCTGGCCCATCTTGCGGGCACCCATCTGATTGCCGCGACACCCGAGATCACATTGGGCTGCGAGTTTTATCAGGCGTCCTATTTCCTGAAAGAGGACATTCTGGAAGACCCCTTCCGCATCCAGAACGGACAGGTCTGCGTGCCCGAAAGCCCGGGACTTGGCGGCAAGCCCGAGCTGGCAAAGCTGAACCATTACGCAGTGGCCAAGGCGGTTTCAGAATGAGTGAAAAGAAAACCATAGCGATCATCGGCGCCGGTATCGTAGGCGTTTCGGCCGCGGTCTGGCTGCAACGGGACGGGCACGACGTGATCCTGTTCGACAAGGCCGGACCAGGTGAAGGCACGTCTCATGGCAATGGCGGTGTGCTGGCGTCCTGTTCCATCATACCTGTGACGGTTCCCGGACTGCTTGGCAAAGCGCCCAAAATGCTGCTGAGCTCCTCACAGCCGCTGTTTTTGAAATGGGGGTATTTGCCGAAGCTGCTCCCATGGCTCCGGCAATATCTGAGCCACGCGAACGTGGCAGACGTTGAACGGATCGCGGCGGCGCTGACGCCGATCGTCGGTGACAGCCTGAATGATCACAAGGCATTGGCGGCAGGCACGCGTGCTGAAAAGTGGATCGTGCCCAGCGACTATCTGTTTCTCTACGAGAACCGGGCCCATTTTGAACAAGACGCGTTGGGCTGGGGAATAAGGCGGAAGAACGGCTTTGATTGGCAAGAACTGGAGGGCAAGGCGTTTCACGACTATGACCCCGTGTTCAGCCCGGATATCGGTTTCGCTGCCAAGCTGTCAAACCACGGTCATATCACCGATCCGGGGCGGTACGTGAAAGACCTGGCCGCCCATGTCGAGGCCAGCGGCGGCCGGATCATCCGCGCCAATGTCGAGGACGTCACCCGCGAGAACGGCCGCGTTACCGGTGTGCGCGCGGATGGTGAGGCCATCGCTTGCGACACCGCCATTGTCACGGCTGGCGTCTGGTCGGGGCCGCTGGCGAAGCGACTGGGGGTTTCTGTTCCTCTTGAAAGCGAGCGCGGTTATCATCTTGAATTGGTGGCACCTTCTGCCATGCCCCGCAGCCCGGTCATGGTGGCTTCGGGCAAGTTTGTTGCCACGCCCATGGATGGGCGCATACGCTTGGCGGGTATCGTGGAGTTCGGTGGGCTGGACGCACCGCCCTCGCGCGCGCCGTTTGAATTGATGCGAAAGAATGCCCGGGCCGCTTTTCCGGGCATAACATGGAAGGAGGAAGTGGAATGGATGGGGCACAGGCCGGCCCCGGCTGACTCGATCCCGATCATAGGCGACGTGCCCGGAATCAAAGGGGCCTATATGGGCTTTGGGCATCATCACATCGGCCTGACAGGTGGGCCAAAGACCGGGCGGCTTTTGGCGCAGATGATTGCGGGCAGAACCCCGAACACCGACGTAAGCGTTTATGCGCCGTCGCGCTTTGCAACATAAGAACAGACCGATGAAAAACATCGGTATTTCAAAACTCGATAGGGAGAAAACGATGAAAACACTGACAAACCTTCTGGCGGCGACCGCTTTGACTGCCGCCGCGGCGGCACCGGCCATGGCCGAAAAATGGGACATGCCGATGGCCTATTCGGCGTCGAACTTCCATTCGGCCACCGGTGCGGAATTCGCCAAATGTGTAACGACCGGAACCGGCGGTGAGATCGAAATCGTTACGCATCCATCCGGCTCGCTGTTCAAAGGTGCCGATATCAAACGCGCAATCCAGACCGGGCAAGCCCCGATCGGCGAACGCCTTCTGTCCGGCCACCAGAATGAGAACGCGTTGTTCGGTTTCGATTCGATCCCGTTCCTTGCGACCTCGTTCGACGACAGCGCCAAGCTTTGGGAGGCCGCCAAGCCATCTATCGAAAAAGTATTGGCCGAGCAGAACCTGACGCTGCTTTATGCTGTACCGTGGCCACCGCAGGGGCTGTATTTCAAGAATGAGGTGAACTCGGTCGCCGATATGAAGGGCATCAAGTTCCGTTCGTACAACAACGCGACTTCGCGACTGGCCGAACTGACAGGCATGTTGCCGGTAACGATCGAAGCGGCGGAAATCAGTCAGGCTTTTGCGACGGGTGTCGCCGAGTCGATGGTGTCTTCGGGATCGACCGGGTATGACCGCAAGGTCTGGGAAAGCCTGAACTATTTCTATGAAGTCGATGCCTGGTTGCCGCGCAACTACGTGATGGTGAATTCTGATGTCTGGTCGAGCGTGTCCGACGCCAACAAGAACGTCATCAAGGCCTGCGCAGGGCTGGCGGAATACGCGGGCAACTGGCGCGCCAAGGAATATACCGGCTTTACTCTGCAAGGTCTGCGTGATGGTGGCATGACCGTCGGTCCGGCATCCGAGCAGATGACGAATGAGCTGAAAGAGATTGGTGTGACCATGACCAATGAATGGCTGGAAGCCGCCGGAGACGAAGGCAAAGCCATCGTCGACGCGTTCAACGCCTCTCAGTAACCGTTCGAGGCAGGCGGCGTTGCATTGCGTCGCCTGTTTTCCATCCAATCATAACACAGCGGGGACGCCATGACGGTATTGCGGGGGCTTCGGTCCGTTCTGGATTTCATCTATCTGGCAGCGGGGGTATTGGCGGCGGTCAGCCTGATTGCCATTCTTTTGCTGATCGTCGTGCAGATGCTGGCCCGCTGGACCGGTGAGGTCTTCCCCGGAGCGCCCGACTATGCCGGCTATGCAATGGCGGCGGCATCTTTTCTGGCCTTTGCCAATGCGTTGAACCGGGGCAGCCACATTCGGGTTTCGATCCTTCTGAACGCGGTGCCGGACAGCGTGCGGCGTGTCCTTGAAATCTGGTGTTTCACCATCGGCACAGCCGTCATGTGGTATTTCTGCTGGTATGCCTATCGCTTCGTCTATTGGAGCTGGAAGTTCAACGACATCAGCCAGGGTCAGGACAGAACCGCGCTGTGGATTCCGCAATCCGCGATGCTGATCGGAGCCGTGATCCTGGCCATCGCGCTGACGGATCACCTGATCCACGTCCTGTTCAAAGGTGACCATCGCATTGTCCGCGATCTGGCCGACCAGAGCCACGGAGAATAGACGCATGGAAAATCTGTCTGTCATCATCCTTTTCCTTTTTGTTCTGTTCACGTTGCTCGGTACCGGCGTCTGGGTCGGCCTGGCCCTGATGGGGGTCGCCTGGGTCGGGATGGAGCTGTTCACGACACGCCCCGTGGGCGACGTGATGATCACAACCATCTGGTCCGCTTCTTCGTCGTGGACCCTGACCGCCTTGCCCATGTTCATCTGGATGGGCGAAATCCTGTACCGCACGCGATTGTCCGAAGACATGTTCAAAGGGCTGTCCCCCTGGATGGCCCCCCTGCCCGGCGGTTTGGTGCATACCAATATCGTGGGCTGTACCGTTTTCGCGGCAGTCTCAGGTTCGTCGGCCGCAACGCTGACCACCGTCGGAAAGATGTCGATCCCCGAACTGCGCAAGCGCAACTACCCCGAACGGATGATCATCGGTACTCTGACCGGCGCGGCCACTCTGGGGCTGATGATCCCGCCGTCTTTGACCTTGATCGTCTACGGGGTGACGATCAACGAATCGATCACCAAGCTGTTCTTTGCCGGCATCCTTCCCGGTTTGGTGCTGGCAGCGATGTTCATGGGTTATGTCGCGATCTATTCCAAGTTGGGCAAAGATTGGACCCCGGATGTCGAGGGCAAGCTGAGCTTTTCCGAGAAAGTCAGAAATTCCCGCTTTTTGTTGCCTGTGATCCTTCTGATCACGGTCGTCATCGGCTCAATGTATCTGGGCTATGCCACTGCGACCGAAGCTGCGGCTTTCGGGGTGATCGGCGGCCTGTTGCTGGCGGCAGGCCAAGGGTCGTTGAACTGGAAGACATTCACCGAAAGCCTGATGGGCGCCACGCGAACCAGCGCGATGATCGCCCTGATCCTTGCTGGCGCGGCGTTTCTGTCGCTGTCCATGGGCTTCACCGGTCTGCCGCGCGGGCTGGCCGATCTGATTGCAGGTTGGGAACTGACCCGTTTCGAACTGCTTATGGTCCTGCTGGTGTTCTACATCATTCTGGGCTGTTTTCTTGACGGGATTTCTTCCGTCGTTTTGACAATGGCCGTGGTGGAACCAATGATCCGCGACGCTGGCATTGACCTGATCTGGTTCGGGATATTCATCGTGGTCGTTGTTGAAATGGCGCAGATCACACCCCCGATCGGATTCAACCTGTTCGTGATGCAGGGCATGACCAACCATGAGATGAGCTATATCGCACGCGCAGCGATACCGATGTTCCTGATCATGGTGCTGATGGTCTTCATCCTCATCTGGTTCCCCGACCTCGCCACCTGGCTGCCCGAGAATTTGCGTCAGAGCCCGGGCGGGTAAAACGGCCTTGAACCTGCTCCATCTGGCGGCCCGTCACGGGCCCCGTGTTCTGGTCGCCGGATTGGCGGCGGGTCTTCTATTGCCGGGTTTGGCCGAGCCCATGCGAGGCCTGCTACCGCCCCTGGTCGTGTTGTTGCTGTTCGTCACCGTCCTGAGAATGGACCCCGAAACCATTCTTGGATCGTTGAGCGATCTGCACAAGGTCGCGTTCACCGTCATCGGGTTTCAATTCGTGATACCGCTGATCATTCTGGCCATCGGATTTGTCGGGGGATGGACCGGAACGCCGGTGCTTCTGTCCCTGCTCATCATGGCGGCTGCGCCCTCGATTTCCGGCAGTCCGAACATGTGTTTGATGATGGGCTACCCACCTGAACACGCAATGCGAATGATGGTGGTTGGGACCGCCCTGCTGCCATTGACAGCGTTTCCGGTGTTCCTGCTCATGCCTGAACTGGGCGGCATTCACTCTGTTCTGCTGGCCGGGTTGCAACTGCTGTTGACGATACTCTGCACAACCGGCGCCGCCATTGTTGTCCGGCGCGTCTGGTTGCGTTCACCATCACGCTCCACATTGGTGAATCTGGAAGGGTTGGGCACAATCACCTTGGCCGTTTTTGTCATCGGCCTGATGCCTTCCGTCAGCACCACTGCGCTGAAAAGCCCGGCCGTCGCGGCCTTCTGGATCGCGCTCGCCTGTCTGGCCAATTTCGGAGCACAATTCATTTCGTTCCGGATTACCCGAGGACGTCTGCCGGCAGCCAGAGCAACCGCTGTCTCTTTGATCGCGGGAAACAGAAACATCGCGATTTTCTTCGTTGCTTTGCCGTCCGAGGTCACCGCACCCATCATGGCCTTCATCGGGGCGTATCAAATCCCGATGTACTTGACGCCAATGATCATGCGTCATCACTACATGAGGCAAGTCTTGCCCGAGTAGCTTTGGAAAGCCGCCTTAGGATATTTTTATCCCTTTTCTCCGATCCGTGTCGGCGTTGGGCCGATACCTCGTGCTTGGTTCAATGCAAAAAAAGACGCTCAGGGAAATCGGGTGAATGATTGTCACTATTGACAGTTAATTGCACCCTTCCTATTTACTGTCAATGTTGACAGTAAAGGATAAATCATGCCGATTAACAAACTGGTCGTCGCATCTGTGATGACACTGGCTTCAACCCTCGAGGCATCCGCACAAACTCTCACTGCAACGGTGCAGGACGTGCGCAATGCAGAGGGTGATTTGATCATTGCCGTGTTCGATGACGCAAAATCTTTTAAGGCCATGGATGTAGCGAACGCGGCGGCCTTGGCTTCCATTCCTGCTGTCAAGGGCTTGGCTTCGGTCACCTTTCACAATCTCCCGCTTGGCAACTATGCGATTGCCGCAATTCACGACGAGAACAGCAACAGCGACCTGGATACCGAGAAGGATGTCCCAACCGAAGGGTACGCCTTTGGCGGCATGGATCGGAGCGGTCTACCGCCGGAATTCGCGGATGCCGCTGTCGCCATCGGCGCCGGTGCAAACGCAGACCTGAAGCTGAAATACTGGAAATAACATGATCGGGCGCCCCTCAAATCGTGATGAACGTTATGAGCAGATTATGCAGGCTCTGGTCAGATGTGTTGCGAGATATGGCCTTGATGGTGCATCGCTTTCGCAAATAGCCAAGGAGGCGGGCCTGACACGGCCTCTGATCCGGCATCACCTGGGCAATCGGGATGAATTGATTACGACCCTGCAAGACTATGTTCTGAAAAGTTTTTCGGAACAGTCTGACGCACTCGTTGCAGGCTTGCCGGCGTTGAGAAAATCAAGACATCTGATCGATCTTCTTTTCTCGGACATGAACCAGACGTCACCGGATATGGTACTTGCCTTCGCAGCACTCACCGCGCGGGCGGTCGAGGATGCTTCGCTTCGCCGGGCTTGCCGAGAGGCTCTGCTTGCCTTTGAAACTACGATTGCTGCGATACTGCGCGCGGATTTCCCGAATGTGGATGCCGCAAAGGTCAATACCGCCGCTCATGGCATTGTGGCGCTATATTTCAACGCGACGTCTTTGGCCCCTCTGGATATGCCGAATGTATGGAAAACTCAGGCCGAACAGGCCGCGCGTGCGCTGTTCAATGGCCTGGAGCAAGAACCATGACACGCAAGCGACAGCTGAACTACATCACCTTCGCGGCGCTGATGGTGACGACGGTACTTGGCTATCAGACGTTGTGGGGGCTTCTTTTCATGTTCTGGACAATCCCGAATTTCTATTCCGGTCACGCTTTGCTTTTGACCGACGTAACCCGGGAAGAGGACCCCATCCTGTTTTGGCTGATCCAACTCGCCTGGGTCGCATTAGGCCTGTCGATGATCGCCATCGACTTTCTCCCCCAAACGTTTTGAAAATTCCTTCACAAGAGGCTCAAATGAAACCCATGCTGCACCTTTTGCCGGTCGAAGCTTACACGAGCCAGGATTGGTTCGACCGGGAAATGCGCGAAATCTTCTCCAAAACCTGGCGCTACGCCGGTTTTATGGAGGATGTCAGTGAACCCGGCCAGTTCATCGCCGTGCAGGCCGGACTCAACAATATATTCGTGATCATGGGGCGCGATCGTCGCCTGCGCGCCTTCCATAACATCTGCCGCCACCGCGGAACCCAATTGATCCGCGCGGTTGGCAAAACGCAAAAAGCGCTGACCTGTCCTTATCACGATTGGACCTACGATCTTGAAGGCAATCTGATTTCGGTGCCGGATGAGCACGAGGAATATGGCAAGATCGACAAGTCCTGCCTTGGCCTGAAGCCCGCCAAGGTCGATATCTGGAAATCGATGATTTTCGTCCATCCAGACCCCGACGCGCCTTCCATCGCCGAATGGTTCGGCCCCGTCGAACCCCATATCGGCCCGCACGTTCCGGAAGAGCTGATCGAGTACGAAGACCTGAACACCAGCTATGAGATAAAGGCCAACTGGAAGGTTGTCGTCGAAAATTACATCGACGTTTACCACCTGAGCCATCTGCATTCGAATACGCTTCAGATGTATGACCACAAATCCGCCAAATTCCACTGGGAAGGACCTCATTACATGTTTTGGGAGCCGCCCGTGGCGGAGTTTCTGGAAGATCAGGACAGCAAACTGACCGCCCCGCGCGTCATCCCCAAAGACATGAACGGCGCCTGGGTGCCGATGCTGTTCCCGGGGATTGGTCTGGCCGCTTCGGAAGACGGCTGGAATATCTTCATTGTCGAACCCCTTGGCCCGGAATTGACACGAGTTCGCAACCGCGGGCGGGTGTCCAACAGCTCGGAATGGGAATTCACCAAACAGTCGATGAAGTCGTCCTCTTTCTGGTCCAAGTTTGGAATAGCTGGGAAATACGAAGCCAATGACGCGATGGGCGAAGATGACCCGATGGTTGCCGGTGACTTTACCGGCGAAGACATCTACGCGTGCGAGCAACAGCAGAAATCCCTGCATTCTCCGTATTTTGAAGCAGGTCCGGCGGCAAACGGTGAAAGTCCCGTCATCGAGCACCAGAAAGTTGTTCTGCAATGGTTGGGGGAAGGGAAATGAACTCGCGTGATTTTTTCCCATTGCGCGTTTGCGGGACCAGAGTCGAGCCGGATGGCGTGGCAAAGACCGTTATGTTCGATGTCCCTGACCAACTGATGGACATATTCGCCTGGAGGCCGGGCCAACACGTGTCCGTTCGTTTCAATATTGATGGCGAAGAGCACCGTCGAAGCTATTCGATCTCCAGTTCGCCTTACTCCGGGGACCCGCTTCGCATCACCGTCAAACGGGTCAAGGGTGGCCGTGTCAGCAACTTCATCAACGACACTGTTCAGGAAGGGCAAACCATTGACGTCATGCCGCCATTTGGCAGTTTCTGCCTGGACCCCGACGAAACGGCGCGGCGCACCCATTACTTTTTTGGCGCGGGCTCTGGAATTACTCCGCTCTTTGCAATGCTGAACTCGGTTTTGACAGCCGAGCCCCATTCAGTCGCGCATCTGGTGTACGGCAACACAAACGCCAAGAGCATCCTGTTGCAGCACGAACTGAGCGTGCTTCAGCAAGCGCATCCCGAACGTTTTACAATCAACCATGTCTTTTCGAAACCCGGCTGGTGGTCCAACGCCGAGTACTGGCGGCAAGGTACAATCGACAAGGCCGCCATCGAAGCGTTGATCGCCGAGTATCCACCTTACGCCCAGGACGCGCGGTACTATGTCTGTGGTCCGGGCGATATGAACCAGGCCGTCAAATCGGCCTTGATGTCCATTGATGTTCCCCAGAACCGCATCCACATGGAAAGCTATGGTGCTGCGCCGGATCTGGACACAGGGATTGACGGGGTGGACGCAAGCGCTGAATTGACGCTGGAAGGCACCCGACATCTCATTTCGGTCTCCAAGGGACAGACCATTCTTCACGCAGCGCAGTCAGCGGGGCTCAAGCCACCCTATTCCTGCCAATCCGGAGTTTGCGGCGCGTGCCGGGCCAAACTGACCGACGGCACAGTTCATATGCGGGCGCGCATGGCGCTGGAAGACAAAGACATCAAAGCCGGAGAAATCCTGACCTGCCAGTCAATACCCACGGCGGAAAAACTGACGATCAGCTTTGACCAGACCCGTCGCTGAAAAGCCAATGACGCGCCTGAGGCATGCCGGTTCACGCCGCCTCAGGTTCATTCACGGATCGGATCATGCGTCGGGCGCGCAATCTCGGATCACGAAGTGCTTGGTCGTTTCTTCCACGACTTCCCAATAGCCGCGAAAGCCATTGGGGATCAAAAAGCTGGCCCCGGTGCGAAAATCCTGACGGGTCCCGTCTTCGTGGATCAGGGCGCAATGGCCTTTGACGATATAGCAATATTCGTCCTTGTCCGTGAACGCGTGCCATTTGCCCGGCGTAGACGTCCAGGTCCCGGCAGACAGTTGTCCATCCGGGCTGGTGAAGTGCATTCCAATCTTGTGATGCGGATCACCCTCGACAACGCGATCGGGAAGATCGGCCAAACGCCTTTCGCTGCGTGTTGCGGGCTCATCGAAAAGATTGAGTACCTGTGTCGTCATGAGGTCATACCCTCCTGCTGGTCATATAGTGCGAGATGACGTGACCGGCCAATGGTCGGTCACGTGCTGGTCTTGGATTTCCGCCATCCTCTAATGAAACAAGTAGACACCCGCCAAAACCAGAGCAGCGATAAAGATCGTCTCGGCCACGATCAGGACGATGGCCTGCCCGCCCACATCCAGAATCCGCTTGAGCGACGTTTTCATGCCCACTGCCGCAATCGACACCAGCAGCGCCCACCGGCTGAGATCGGCCATGGCCGACGCTACCACTTCGGGGATCAGGCCCATTGAATTCAGGACGGCAAAGATCAGAAAGCCAACGACAAACATCGGCAAAATTGGCGGGCGCTTGCCGTCTTCCTCGCTGAACTCCGCATGGCGCCGGACAAGAAACGAGATGACCAGCACCACCGGGGCCAGCATGGCGACACGGATCAACTTGACCAAAGTCGCCACCTCACCGGTTTGGTCCGAAACCGAAAACCCGGCCCCGACAACCTGCGCGACATCATGGATCGTTCCGCCCAGGAAGACCCCTGAAACCTCGTCGTTGAACTCGAAAGCCTCGGTGAGGATCGGGTAGGCGATCATCGCGATTGTAGACAGAACAGTAACCGACAGTACCGTGAAAACCAGGTTCCGCTCCGAATGCTCGTTTTTGGGCAGAATGGCCGACAAGGCCATCGCGGCCGATGCACCGCAGATCGCAACCGATCCCCCCGTCAGCACCCCAAAGCGCCAACCACGGCCCAGAAGACGCGCGCCAAGAAGCCCGAACAGGATCGTGAGGATCACACCGGCAATCACAACGGCAATCAGATCAGCGCCAAGGCTCATCATCAATTCAACGGAAATACGCGCCCCAAGCAGCGCAACGCCAAAACGCAGAACCGTTCGTGCGGTAAATTCGATTCCGGCCTTGCAGTCACCGGCATCGTCTTCGGCCAGGAAATGGAACGCGATGCCCAGCAACAGGGCCATCAGCATCGCCGGGGCACCATAATGTTCGGACAAGAACTTCGCTGCGACGGCAACAACCACGGAAACAAGGAAACCGTGCCCGTTCAAACGAACGAAAGACCGTGCCCGAAGCCACGGCGAGTTGGATGCACTCAACGCCTGCATCTTACTTCCTTTGCAATATTTGAGCTGCCTTTTGGGCAAAGCCTGCCCCCACCCGCACCGTATTCGGCCCGGGTGGGGGCAGGATCAGATTACAGTTCGGCCTGAGCTTTCATGTCTTCGGCCGAGATTCCTGCGACGGCGACGGGTTTTTTCAT
>NZ_WVRB01000011.1:0-60105 GCF_013110685.1 Ruegeria sp. HKCCD6157 | reverse complement strand
GGAACAAGTCCGAGATCGGCATCATCGCGGATCCAATGATCCCGAACGCATGCTCAATCCCGTGCATCTGCAAAACCTTAACAAACGCCTCTTCCGTCGTCATCTTCATCTGAGTGCTCTCCAACCAAGAGTGAGTGAAACCGGGCACTGTGCCCGGCGTTTGATATGGTTTTGGCGCAAGGGTGCGACCTGCGTTAGGGCCAAAACGAAAGCCGGATTAGGTCCAGATGAGGCTCAAACGGCCCGAATTGCGTCTGCGATCAGTTTCACGCCGGGCGCGATGCGGTCTGTTGGAATTGAGGAATAGCCCAAGCGGTAGAAATTCTGTGGCCTGTCGGGCCCCGAGAAGAACGGTGCGCCCGGCTCAATGTGAACACTCTGGTTTTGCAGCCTTAATGCCAGTTGAGTTGTGTCGATGTGCTCAGGGGCTGACATCCACATTGAAGAGCCGCCAATCACACCCCGTCCAGCCACGGTCAGCCCACTTTCTGTGATGGCTTCGTCCATCGCGTCGCGCCGTTCTTGCAAAGCTTTCGACATACGCCGAATTTGCGCGTCGTAATGGCCCAACGACAGGAAATACGCCGCCGTGCGCTGAATGTGGCCTGGCGGGTGGCGCAGAACCAACGAGCGCAGCGCGCGTGCCTCGCGGATAAAGGGCTCTGAGCCGACCATGTATCCAAGTCGCAATCCTGGAAACAGCGACTTGGAAAAACTGCCGACATAGATCACGCGCCCATCCCGATCCATGGATTTCAGCGCCGGCGAAGGGGCGCCTCGGAAGGCCATTTCAAACTCATAGTCATCCTCGACGACCATCGCATCCAGATCGCGTGCTCGGTCCAGCAATTGGTTGCGGCGGTCGATCGGCATGGTCGCGGTTGTCGGGCTTTGATGGCTGGGGGTGGTAAAGATGACGTCCGCTTCGTCGGGAATCGCCTCGGGAGGCAGCCCGTCCCGGTCCACGCTCAAGGGCGTGACCGCGCAATCCCAATGGTTCAGAAGGCTTCGCAGTGCATAGTAACATGGGTCTTCTATGACGGCCGTGCGATTGTGCGTCAGCAAGATGCGCGATGCCAGCCAGAGCGCGTTCTGCGCGCCCAGAGTGATCAAGATCTCTTCGGGGCGGGCCGCGATGCCACGTCGAGGTAGAGTGTGACGGGCAATAAATTCGATCAACAACGGATCATCTTGATCCACGTAATCTCCGGTTAGCGAATCGAAATCCTTGTGTCCCAACGCGCGGACGGCGCATAACCTCCAGTTGGCGTGGTCAAACAAGGTTCGGTCAGCCTGCCCGTAGATGAACGGATAACGGTACTCTCGCCAGTCGCTGGGTTTTGGCAGAACGTCACTGTCCAGAAAGCGGCGCGCCAGCGCCTTGTCCCAGTCAACGGATTCGGTGCCGCGCTGGACAGGCGAATACTTGGGGGGGACAGGTGCGTTTTGCGAAACGTAATACCCGGACCGCCCCTTGGCCGTCAGGTAGTCATTGGCCAAAAGTTCGGTGTAGGCCAACGTCACCGTTATTCGGCTGACACCCAGATGCGCGGCCAGTTTGCGTGACGAAGGGAGTTTTTCTCCGACGTGAAAGCGACCGGACAAGATGCCTTCGGCAATCATCTGCTGGATCTGGGCCTGCAATGTGCCCTGACCATTGAGCTCAAGAAAGAATGTATCGACCGAAATCCCCATGCCTGCTTATAGGGTGGACTTAAGGTCGGGGCAATCTGGACTTACATCGCAGTCACGAAATTTTGTCGGCGGGGTTGACCGGCGAGTTCCTTCGGACTAAATAACTAGAAAACTAGTTTAATGGAGATAGTGGATGTGGGAAGCTGCTGCGGCCGGATTTTCTGCCATGGGCTCTGAAGCTCGGCTGAAAGTCCTCAAGACGCTGGTCCGGGCTGGCAAAGCCGGATTGACCGTTGGCGAGATACAGGACCGGACAGGGATTGCCCCGTCGACCCTGGCCCATCACCTGCGGTTTCTTGCAGCCGGTGGTGTGGTCGAACAGGAAAAGGTCGGTCGAACCACGATCAACCGCGCCAATTACGACGAATTGAGAAATCTGGCGCAATTCATTCTCAGCGAGTGCTGTGCTGACGAAGTTGGAAAGGCTGCGAACGATGGCTGAATTGACACAGAACCCGCGCATGACTGCCAAAGTGGCGCTGGACCTGATCAAGACACCCTGGACGCTGATCGTCGTCATTCTGGCGGCGGTGGCAATTCTGGATCCCGGAAACTTGCCCGAGGTGGTGACATTTGCAGCCAAGGCTCTGGCGCATACAGGGCAGTATATTCTGTTTGCAGTGCTTCTGCTGTCTTACCTCAAGGCGACCGGCGCAGAGGTGATGGTGGCGCGTGCCTTTGAGGGGCGCGAAACCCGGATGATCTTTCTGGCTGCCTTGTTCGGTGGTCTTGCACCGTTCTGTTCTTGCGAGGTTATCCCCTTCATTGCGGGTCTTCTGGCCCTTGGTGCTCCTTTGTCCGCAGTCATGGCGTTCTGGCTCAGCTCACCCTTGATCGATCCGCCGACGCTTTTGATTACCGCCGGTGCGCTGGGATGGCCCTTTGCCATCGGCAAGGCTGTTGCGGCTGTTGCGCTTGGCCTGTTCGGTGGGTTCGCGGTTCGGTTGCTGATGCGCAACGGCGCGTTTGCCCAGCCCTTGCGCGAATACAAGCCCGCCGGGTGCTGCGGATGTGGTCCGAAAACGGATGACAAACCGGTCTGGAAATTCTGGCAGGAGCCCGAGCGTCGCGCCCGGTTCCGTTCGGAATTCGTGCACAACGGTCTGTTCCTGTTGAAATGGCTTGCGCTGGCTTATGTGCTGGAGGCGCTTTTGGTCAACTATGTCCCCGCCGACCTGATCGCAGGCTTGGTTGGCGGAGAAGGCGTGCTGCCGATCGTCGTTGCTGCGCTGGTGGGTATGCCAGCATACCTGAACTCCTACGTAGCGCCGCCTTTGCTGGCAGGGTTGATGGAGCAAGGTATGACAGCGGGTGCGGCCATGTCGTTCATGGTTGCCGGTGCCGTCAGTTCCATCCCGGCGATGGCTGCAGTCTGGTCATTGGTCAAACCACGTGTCTTTGCAACCTATCTGACCTTGGGGGTCGGTGGCGCAATCGTGGCTGGTATCATCTTTCAATTGGTATGAACGCAAAAACCGCCCGGTGTCACATCGGGCGGCTTTTATCCGTTCGGTTCCGTCGATCAACTACCGTCGCACAGACGTGGCAGTTTGAACCGGTATCGGGCTTCTCCGCTTTCAACGTAAACGCGTTTTTCGACACAGGCCGTCGTGCCCACTGTCTGCGAAACCTGCGCATCTGTAGACGTAATCGATGTGGCGGACCCATCCGGCAAGCGGACCGATGCCACGACGCCGTTTTTCAGATCTCCGTTCACCGGAGTTGCAGACAGAACCGGGACGATCAGAAATGCCTCATGCTCGTGTTCGCCTTCATCCCCCAGCAGAAACAATGTCGTGACGATGGCAATCATGACAACGCCGCCGGCCAGACCAAGCCCCCACGTTTTCAGAAAGGCATAAATCGTGACGGCGCGGTGCGGGCCAAATACCGCAGATAGAACGTTCAGCATGGCAAGTCCGTGAAAAAAGCCCCAGCCGTCATGGCCGAGGCTGTTTGCGCGTTACGGGCGAAGATCGTCTTCGTCTTCGTCATCCGCCCCACCCTTGGGCAGGTTGAAAAAGCTGTCTGCGTCGATGATCGGCTCGTCTTCTTTCTCTTCCGATGGCTCGTCGGACAGCGAGAAGGTTTCCAGACCTTCAATTGCGGTCGGGATTTTCGGCGCTGCGTCCATTTCCAGCGACTGCTCGGTCGAGACCAGCTTGCGACGCTCGTCATCGCTCATCACGCCGCCTTCAGCTGCTTTCTTGGCCGCCGCTTTCTGCACGGCGGTGTCCAGTTCAGACTGTTTGCACAGACCCAGAGCAACAGGATCAATCGGCTGCATGTTGGTGATGTTCCAGTGCGTGCGTTCGCGGATCGACTGGATGGTGGGTTTGGTGGTGCCGACCAGCTTGGCAATCTGGCCGTCGCTGAGTTCCGGGTGGAACTTGACCAGCCACAGGATCGAGTTCGGACGGTCCTGACGTTTCGAAAGCGGCGTGTAACGCGGGCCACGGCGCTTTTCCTCGCCGGCGGCCGATGGGTTGAACTTGAGCTTCAGCTTGTGAAGCGGGTTGTTCTGTGCCGCGTCGATTTCTTCCTGGGTCAGCTGGTTGTTGGCGATCGGGTCAAAGCCCTTGACGCCGGCGGCGACGTCACCATCAGCGATACCCTGCACTTCCAACTCGTGCATTCCTACGAAATCCGCGATCTGCTTGAAGCTGATCGTGGTGTTGTCCACCAGCCATACGGCGGTTGCCTTGGCCATAAGCGGTTTTGCCATCAGCCCGTCTCCTATACATACATCTGTCCCGTCGCCGGAATTCGGCGGCCCCTTGGTTTAGGGGCAGGTTTCCGTTGTCGGGGAACTTGGCCCGTATATAGTCGCGCAAAGGCAAGAAGGGAAGAGGCGAATGCGCCAAGGGATTACGGGGCTGGTTTTGTGGGTCTTGAGCGCGGTCGCTGCGCTGGCCGAGGGCGAAAAGGCGGGCGAGTTCGATTACTACGTGCTGTCGCTCAGCTGGTCGCCCAACTGGTGCGCCCGCGAAGGTGACGCGCGCGGCTCGGATCAATGTGACGATCGGCATGATCACGGCTGGATACTGCACGGGTTATGGCCACAGTTCCATCAGGGCTGGCCGTCCTACTGCCGTACCCCCGAAAGCCCACCTTCGCGACGCATGACGCAGGAAATGGAGGATATTCAGGGCAGCTCCGGCCTTGCGTGGCATCAATGGAAGAAACACGGCACATGCTCGGGATTGTCGGCATCCGACTACTTTGCCTTGTCCCGGCGGGCTTATGAAGCGGTCAAGCGCCCTGAGGTGCTCCGCAAGCTGGATTCATCCGTCAGACTGCCGGCTTCGGTGGTCGAGGAGGCATTCCTGAAGGCCAACCCTGAGTTGGAGCGCGACATGATCACGATCACCTGCAAACAGGGCTATATCGAAGAAGTCCGCCTGTGCCTGTCCCGCGGTCTTGATCCCGTACCCTGTGGCCGCGACGTGATCCGCGACTGCACCGCCAAGGACGCCCTGTTCGATCCGATTCGTTAGAGCTTTTTGTTCTGGCAGTCCCGCGCATAGTCCAGCGCCTTGGCGGTGCCTTTCAGATCGATGGCCATCACCACTTCACCTGCCGGATTGTAGACGGTCATCGTTTTGTTCTGAGCGATGGCGTTCACAAAGCTCCGGTCGGTGAAAAACACGGTTGCGCCCGGCACGTCGCGTTCGTTGAACCCGATGGCCGTCGCATCATAGCTTTTGCCGTCCAGATCAAAGCGGATCGGATAACTCTCACCCTGTTTAATGTCGCCCCATGCCTTGTTGTACACGGCGAAATACCCACGATTGCCCAACGCATCATAGCCCAGCCGCACCACCGAGAGATCCTGATACACTGTCTGGATCAGGCACCCGTTGCCAAGCGCTGGGTCCATCATGATGTTCCAACCTTCGACAAAGCCCTTGTCCACAAGGTCCTGCGACAGGGCGGCGGTTGCAGTGAACGTGGCGAAGGCGAGGGCGAGAAGGCGGGCCATAACGTATTCCAATCAAAGGGATCAAGTCCGAGGCATTCTACTACGCGCGCACGGAAGGCAAAGCCCCTTTTGCTTTGTAGCGAGTATTTTGTCTCCGGGTCATGACCCGTGCGGCGGGGTGAACCCTGCTATGAAGGCTTGGGAAGCAACTTGAAAACGAATCGCTGTCCAATAGTTTTACGTCTTAGCAGATTAAGGAGCCTTCTATGTCTCAGTTTCCAAGGACTTTTTCACATATCGGGTTGTCTGTTCCCAACGTGGACGAAGCCGTGAAGTTCTATTCCGAGGTCTTGGGTTTTTACGTCATCATGCCGCCCACGGACGTGGTCGAAGATGACTCGGATATTGGCGTTATGTGCACGGATGTTTTTGGCCCGGACTGGAGGAAACTGCGTATCGCGCATCTCGCGACAGCGGACAGGATTGGAATTGAACTCTTCGAGTTTGACGGGAATTACGCGCCTGAAAACAACATCGATTTCCGCAGAAATGGTACGTTTCACTTTTGCATTCAGGACCCTGACGTCGAAGGTCTGGTCGAAAAGATTGTGCAGGCTGGTGGAAAACAGAGGATGCCGATACGGCACTACTATCCCGGAGAAAAGCCTTACCGAATGGTCTATGTTGAAGACCCCTTTGGTATCGTATTCGAAATCTACAGCCACTCGTATGAGCTGACCTACTCGTCTGGCGCATATACCTGAAGCCCGTAGGCCCGCGTTGATACGTGCTGGGGTGATGGCGCAGTTATCGCCCCGATCCTCTGAGGTTAGCTAGATTTCCTTCCGCGCCCGCAGCGCGGCCGTGATCGTCCCGTCGTCCAGATAATCCAGTTCTCCGCCAATCGGCACACCTTGCGCCAGTGAGGTCAGGCGCACCTGCCCCTCCAACTGATCGGCGATGTAATGGGCTGTGGTCTGGCCATCTACGGTGGCGTTCAGCGCCAGGATGACTTCGGAAATCCCTTCGGACACAATCCGGTCCTTGAGGCGGGGAATGCGCAACTCGTCGGGGCCGATCCCGTCCAGCGCCGACAGCGTGCCGCCCAGAACGTGATAGCGCCCTTTGAACACTCCGGCACGCTCCATCGCCCAGAGGTCGGCGACGTCTTCGACCACGCACAGCTCGCCGGTTGCGCGGGCCTCATCGTTGCAGATGTCACAGATGTCAGTGGTGCCCACGTTGCCGCAATTCAGGCACTCGCGGGCGGTCACGGCGACCTGCTGCATGGCATCAGACAGGGGCGTCAGCAGCAAGGCACGTTTGCGGATCAGTTGCAGAACCGCGCGGCGGGCCGAGCGCGGGCCCAGGCCCGGCAGTTTGGCCATCAGGTCGATCAGGTTGTCGATGTCGCTGTTCGAACTCATGGCCAATCCTGCTTTGCGCCGGAGGGAGCCTCCGGCGGGAGTATTTCAGAAAAGATGAAGCTCAGAACGGCAGCTTGATGTCTGCGGGCAAGCCCATGCTTTCGGTCAGCTTGGCCATTTCTTCCTGCGAACGTTCGGTTGCCTTGGTCTGCGCATCCTTGATGGCGGCCAGGATCAGGTCTTCGACCACTTCCTTGTCATCGCCGTTGAAGATGGACGGGTCGATATCCAGACCTTTGAGTTCACCCTTGGCTGTCGCCGTTGCCTTGACCAGGCCTGCACCGGATTCGCCGACAACCATCATGTTGTTCAGCTCTTCCTGCATTTCGGTCATCTTGGTTTGCAGGTCCTGCGCGGATTTCATCATCTTGGCCATGTCGCCCAGACCGCCAAGCCCGCCGAGTCCTTTCAGCATAGTATTCTCCTGTGTCTCCGTTTGCGCTCTAGATACGGGCAGCAGCCACATGGCACAAGGGTTCTCCCGCTGGTCGGAGGCTCTGTCGTTCCGGCCGGCATGTTGATCGGCGCAGGCGTCAGCAGGATCGTGCCGCCCATCTGCGACGCCATATTCGCCTGCAGGCCCGACACGCGCATATCGCCCTTGGCGTGCATATGGTCTGCAACCGAGAGTGATTGCATGGAGCGCAGAAAATCTGGGCGGGGTTCGAATGGCTACGCGGCATCGGGATCAGAATTGTCACGGGCCGCCTTCCGTTCGCCGGTGTCGCAACGAACGATCTAAGACATGCAGGCGGATGTGTTCGATCGAAACCTCGGTCAGCTTCGTTTGAAACAGGGGGTGACGGGCGGTGAGGTCAGTCTTCCTCGAACGGGTCCCACTCGTCTTCCACCTCGGGAAGCGCTTCGGTCTCGACCTTGGCGGCGCGTTGCTCCGGCGTTTCGATCCTGGTGATTTTCGCCTTTGGGAATTGCGCCAGTACCGCCTGCACCAAAGGATGTTGTTCGGCCTCGGATTTCAGAGCCAGCTCGGCCTCGTCCCGGATTTCTGCAATTGTGGGGGCTTCTCCGTCCGAGACGATCGAGACAGCCCACCGATTTCCTGTCCAGCGTTGCAAGGCAGAGCCCAAACGTGGCGCCAAATCGGCCGGTGCCTGGGCGGCGGGCGTAAATTCGATTCGTCCGGGTTGATAGGAGACGAGGCGCACACCGTTTTCCACCTCGACCAGCAACTTCACGTCGCGATTTGTCCGGATCAGTTCCACCACGTGGTCGAAGGTCGGGTACCGGGCAAGAGCCGTCTGGGTATCCTGCGCCAGGGCTGCAACCGGTGCGCCACCGGCACCGCGAGGAGGCGGCGCGTAGGCAGGTGGATGGGCCGCGCCAGCCGGCGCCGGGCCGGTGCCCGGTCGGGATATCGAAACGCCGCCATTGGGCCCGCCCGGCGGCGGTGGCGGGGCATCTTGCAACCGTTTGATCAGCTCTTCGGGGCTGGGCAAATCCGCCACATGGGTCAGGCGAATAACGGCCATTTCAGCAGCCATCATGGCGTTGGGGGCTGCCGAGACTTCCTCGAGCGCCTTCAGCAGCATTTGCCACATCCGGGTCAGAACCCGCATCGGCAGAGCCTCGGCCATGTGTTGGCCCCGGGTCCGTTCGTCCGGAGAAACCGTCGGATCCTGCGCCGCGTCAGGCGTGATCTTCACGACGGACACCCAATGCGTGATCTCGGCCAGATCGCGCAGCACCGCCAGCGGGTCTGCGCCTTCGGCGTATTGGCTGCTCAACTCGGTAAGTGCTCCGGCGGCATCACCGCGCAGGATCATGTCCATAAGGTCCAGAACCCGGCCACGGTCTGCCAGTCCAAGCATTGCACGGACCTGATCGGCGGTCGTCTCACCAGCCCCGTGCGAAATCGCCTGATCCAGCAACGAGGTCGCGTCCCGCGCCGATCCTTCCGCTGCTCGGGTGATCAGCGCCAGCGCGTCTTCGGCGATCTGGGCGTTTTCCGCTTCGGCGATCTTGCGCAGCAGGCCAATCATGTCTTCGGGTTCGATCCGGCGCAGGTCGAAACGCTGGCAGCGGGACAGCACGGTGACAGGCACTTTGCGGATTTCAGTGGTTGCGAAGATGAATTTCACATGCGCGGGCGGTTCTTCCAACGTCTTGAGCAGCGCGTTGAACGCGCTGGTCGAGAGCATATGAACCTCGTCGATGATATAAATCTTGTAACGCGCGCTGGCGGCGCGATAGCGGACACTGTCAATGATCTCGCGGATGTCGTTGACGCCCGTACGGCTGGCGGCGTCCATCTCCATCACGTCGACATGGCGGCCTTCCATGATGGCCACGCAATGCTCGCACTGGCCGCAGGGTTCGGTCGTTGGGCCGCCATTGCCGTCGGGGCCGATGCAGTTCATGCCCTTGGCGATGATCCGCGCCGTGGTCGTCTTGCCGGTGCCGCGAATGCCGGTCATGATGAAGGCCTGCGCGATCCGGTCGGCCGCGAACGCGTTTTTCAGGGTGCGCACCATGGCATCCTGACCCACCAGATCGGCAAAGGTTTCCGGGCGATATTTGCGGGCGAGAACCTGATAGGCGGGGCTGGAGCTGTCTGTCATGTCTTCTCGTTGGGATTCGGTGCTTGGGCACAGCGTAGTGGCCACCGGTGCTCGCGTCCACAGCGGGGCGCGATGATTTTTGATTTAGAAACGAGTCGCTTTCGCACTAAACTGCATCAGCGGATTTAATGGCTCATTTTTGTAAAGAGTTCTTTGGGGAGGACAGGATTCATGTCGCAGTTGGTGATCTACGCCCTTCAAGTCGGTGGCGGAACGCTGGCACTGACCTCGATGCCCGGACGCGGCGGAGATTACTCCAGCGATCTGGATATGATCGCAGCCTGGCAGCCGGGGCTTGTTGTTTCGATGACGACGGATGTCGAAATGCTTCAGGACGGGGCGCAGGAATTTGGCAGCGATATTCAAAGCCGCGCCAGCCGATGGGTTCACCTGCCGATCGAAGATTTCGGAGCGCCGACAAAAGCGATTGATGACGCGTGGCCGTCCGTCAGCGCCGCGGCCCGGCACGCGCTGTCCGGCGGAGGTCGCGTATTGGTACACTGCCGCGGGGGATGTGGCAGGTCAGGTATGGTTGTCCTTCGGCTTATGGTCGAATGCGGCGAACGCACGGACACGGCGCTGCAACGATTGCGGGCGGTGCGCCCTTGCGCCGTCGAAACGGATGCGCAACTGGCCTGGGCCTCTCGGCGTGCCCAGGCACAGGTCAGTCTGGATTCAGATTGAAATCTGCACGGGCGCGCAAGCAGGTTTTCGAGGCCGGATCGTGGAAACTTCGATCATCGCGCAGGGTGGGGTCTTCACGACGCCGGATGGCATCGCACTGAACGTGTTTCCGAAGATCAGGTCGGCATAGCCGTTCAGCGGCTCAATTGCGGTTTCGGGCTGCGTCCCGCAAAAAACACGAATGCTGTCTGATTGCGCGCGGAAAATTGCATGACATCCTTCGGTGCAATGTGACAGCTTACTGCTGCCCTCAATCTCGAAATCGTCACTTGTGGCCGAGGTCGCCTGGGCCATGGCTTCGGATATCGAGCGCGCCAGCCGCGCCAAAGCGGGGCAGGTTTTGCCCGTCCGCTGACATACTGTTGCACTGAATTCATGTGTTTTTGTCTTCCAGATCATCCTGCGCCCTCCGCGCTTGGTGGACAGGATATTTGGGACAGGTGGGACATCGTGATGCCGTCAGGACCTGCCCGGACACCCCGCCCGAGTTTCGGTTTCGTTTCCGATGGCAGGTCTCCTGACTTGCGGGTCATCGCTTTGCCGACCTTCCCAGCCTTCGGGGCCAGTGGTGTTTCGGCATCGCTTACCGCTTACAGTTGCGGGGGCAGTCGCGGATTTGGTTGTTGCCTGCATGACCAGACATCACCGCACCGTGTTCCCTTTTCATCCCGACCCCTTGTGGAGGCCGGAAACCATCACACAACCGCTAGCGTTTGAGCACGCATCGAGTCAAGCCGATCTTTTGACCGGACGCTTGGTCATGCTGGATACGGTGTCGGTTCATGCATAGTGTCGAGGGCGTTGAGGTTCGGAAACCGGATTTACCAAGCGCAAAGCCAGAGATCATGTTGGACACAGAGCAAACGGTATTGACCGAAGAGTTTCGCTTTCCGTCCGGGCAGAAAACACTGTCTGCCCGGTTGTACAGCCCGCTGACCTCGCCCGAAATCGTCGTCGTGCTGAACAGTGCAACGGGTGTGCCGCGCGATTATTACCGTCATTTCGCACGATGGCTTGCTGCCGAGCAGGGTATGGCCTGCCTGACCTATGACTATCGCGACTACGGGCATTCCTTGACCGGCCGCCTGAAAGACTCGCGTGCGACCATGGCGGATTGGGCCTTGATCGACATGCCCGCGGCAAGGACGGAAATGCGCAGACGGTTTCCCGATTCGCAGCATTGGACCATCGGCCATTCGATCGGCGCGATGTTGGGGCCTGTGCAGCCGGATGTCGATCTGATTGACCGGATGATCTGTGTGTGTTCGGGGCTGGTAACCGTAAGCGACCATCCATGGCCCTATCGTGGTTTGGCAGGATTGTTCTGGTATGGTCATGCCCCGCTTTTGGCCCGAGCCCTTGGCTACCTTCCCGGAAAGGCGATCGGGTTCGGCTCGGATCTGCCGGCATCGGTCTATTGGCAGTGGCGCAAATGGTGTACCGCGCCTTTGAATTATGTGCCTGAAATCGGGCATGAGTTACCTGCGGCGCAGTGGAAGGATTCTGGAACGCCCGTGGATTTGTTCACCTTCGAAGACGACCAGATGGTGCCGCCGGAAGCGGTTTGGCGGCTTGCGGATCTTTACGGCCCCGCTGCCAACCGCCACCTGCTGAGCCCCGCCGATTTCGGGTTGCCCGAGGTTGGTCATATCGGAGCATTTGCCCGGCGCAATGCAGCGGTTTGGCCGCGACTGATCGCTTGATCAGACGCGGCGCAGGACGGGCCGGGCACCGTCCAACAATCACCGGTTGCGAAGTTTCTTTTCCTTCATGACGCCACGGACCATCTTGCCGAACGCTTTGTCCCGCGCCCGGGACTGCGCGACGGTTTCAGAATTGCGCTGATCTTCGCGCCGAAGCTTGCGCCACCGGTCCAATCGAGCCGGATCAAGCATGCCGTGGCTTATTGCCTTTTGCACGGCACATCCGGGCTCGGAGCTGTGCTGGCAATCCGAAAAACGGCAGTCCCGGCTCAACTCGGCAAGGTCCGAGAAAACGTCGTCGATCCCGTCCTGAGCGTCCAGCAGGCGCAACGCGCGCATTCCAGGTGTATCGATCAACCAGCCGCCGTTGCGCATCCGGTGCAGTGCGCGTGCGGTCGTCGTGTGTCGGCCCCGCGCGTCATCCTCGCGAATGTCCGAGGTGGCAAGATCCTGATCGGTCATGGTATTGGCAAGTGTCGTCTTGCCAACGCCCGACGAACCAACCAGCGCTCCGGTCTGGCTTTTGGGGCACCAGGACAGAACCTTTTCAACCTCTGCCGGGTCTAGCGCGTTGATCGCCAGAACCGTCAGGAACGGGTCCAGTGATTGCACTTGTCCCCAGAAACTGTCAGGGTCCGCCGATTTGTCGGCCTTTGTCAGAACGACGACCGGGTAACACCCGGCCTGATGCGCAAGCGCCAGATATCGTTCCAGCCGGGGCAGGTTGAAATCGGCATTGCACGAGCTGACGATGAACAGCACATCGACATTGGCTGCGATCAGTTGCGTCGCGGCGCCTGTACCGGCGGCGCGTCGGTGCAGCAGGCTGCGCCGATCGAGCAAATGGCGCACGCGTTTGTCGTCATCGGTAAGAACCCAATCGCCAACAGCATAGCTGCCGGTCGTTTGATCGGGGGTCAGCAACGGGACTTCGCCGTCAGGGTTCAGTCCGATCAGGCGGTCCCGATGAACGGAAGTGATGCGAAAAGGCGTGCAGGAAGGATAAGCCGCGTGTTGCGCAGCAAAGTGAGAGGACCATCCCAGGTCCGAAAGTGCAAGAAACATTGGTTTGCCTGTCGTCAGAAATACACTCCCAACGGATGGCGATCGCTCATCCCCGGGTCATGTGTTCAGGCAGTCCGTTGAAACCGTGAGGTCAGAACCGTGCTGCCCGAAGGGTCTTTGCTACAATCATAAAGCCCTCCTGCGGCTAAGGTTCGTAAAGTGAGAGGTTGGACATCGACCCAAGCGGGGCTCGTTGTGGCTGCTTCCTTCCGGACCTGACCAGGTTGGCGAGGCGCTCGCCCGCGCCAACCTCTCGACTCTGGATATAGGGAAGGCTTCGGCAAAAGACAACCCGTCAGAGCGTCAGCCGAATGCGCGCAAAACCGTTTTCGTCAGGTTCAAGAATCTTGGGGGCGAACCTTTTCAATTCGTCGACATACTTCAAAGCACCGGGACCGGTCCGAAGAATGGTCGTCACCCCCGATTTCGGCATCAGAGAGAACGGATATGGTTGCCGGGCCAATGGGTCGGGTGGCAGGCGGTGCGTCATGTAGTCCCGCAAAATGTCCCGGATATCCAGCGGGGGCAGATCGATGGCCGGGGCCGATGACACATGCGGGAATTGTCCGCCCCCGCTTGCGCGATAATTATCGAGCGCAACGACAAATGCCTGATCGGGTTGTACGTCCTGGCCTGCGCAAGTCAGATGATGCACCCGCCTGTGGCCGGGATGGATCATTTGCCCCCCGACATCGTAACGCGCCGGTTGCGACGGGTCGATCTGATAGGACAGGCCAAAGATGACATCGAAATTGTATCCCGCCCGATCCCGGTCGAACAGCTCTGCCTCGGCATCGGGGAATTGTTGGTTGAATGCGCTGGCTGACATCTCCAACCACTCCAGCAGCTGCGCGCCCGTGATCTGAACCGCGCGCAACTCGTTGGGAAAGACATGCAGGTCCGCCACGTGACGCAGACAGATTTCACCGGGCGGCACGTCCGTATAGTGCCTTGGGCCAGAGCGTCCGCCGCATTTGGCCGGTGACGCGGCTGACAACAGCGGCAGCTCTGCAAGTGTGGTGCCGTGTAAAAAAGGGCGCAACGCGGCTGCCTGTGCGGCTGCCACAAGCGTCAATCCACGATCCGGCGCACAGAAACTGAAATAGCTGTGCAATGTGTCCGAGACGCGAGCAACGGGCGCGGCCATGTCCTGACGGGTCTGCTGATGTGCGGGTTCAACCAGATGCGCGATTTCCAAATCTTCGCCAATCGCGGTGCCGCCCACCGAAACCGGGCGCAATTCGGCGTGGCTGTCGACAACGCTCAGCCCCGACTGGGGCTGTAGGGTAACGGCCAGATCGATTACTCCAAGATATGCGCCTGCCGAGCCGGGCATGACAACCGGCGTTCCGTGCACCAGCCCTTTCACGTAATCCACATTCGGGGTTTGCGCGCCGGTGCGTGCAGGAAGGGTCAGGTGAGTGTGCCCGGCGACAACAGCGTCGATGCCCTCGATCGCGGCCAGGGGAATAACGGCATTTTCAGTGTCGGTCGCTGTGTCCGAGTGTCCAAGCCCGGAATGGGCGAGCGCCACGATCAGATCGCACCCCTTTTCGCGCAAGATACGCGTCAGGGACCGTGCCGCGACAACGATGTCGTCCGCCTCTACGGTTTCGTTCAGATTGTGTTCTTCCCAACGTGTTGTCTGCGGTGGCAGCACCGAAAACACGCCGACGCGAATGGGTACATCCTTGTTTCCCACCCTAACGATACGGTCAAGGATCGCAAAACGCTGCCATGATTGTTGTTCTCCGGACCGATGAAGATTGCCGCACAGAACCGGGCACGGGGCTTGTGCAAGGGTCTTGTCCAATGTCGGCAGCCCGAATCCGAAATCATGGTTGCCCAGACCAATCGCATCATAGTCCAGCGCCTTGAATGCCTGCATCATCGGGTGGGGATTGTCGTTCCGAACGGCCCATTCGCCCATCGGCGTTCCCTGGAGCGAATCCCCGTTGTCGAACATCAGCACCAGCGCGTCTGTGGCCTCGTGTCGGGCTTTGCGGATCAGGCTGGCGGTGCGTGTCAGCCCAAGCGTCGGGTCCGGTGTGTCCGCGTAATAGTCAAAACCGGTCAGATGCATGTGCAGGTCGGAGGTGGCAAGAATACGAATATGCCCACGGTCTTTTGTGGGTTGAACCTGCGTCAATGGGTTTTGCTTCACTTTTGTTGTTCTGCTTTTGAATGTGGTAATGGGCTAAAATCATCAAAACGCAGTCTAGATGATTTTTCCGAGGCCGCCATGCGGCTTTTCGGCGGCGCGTCTGTGCGTTTTGCGTCCTGAATTGCCATTGCAACAGGGCCTGAGACGTGGCAGCCCTGTGCGCAAGACCAGAAGGAATTCCAATGAAAAACGCAGAGCAGGTGACTTTCGGCGGCTCGGGCCTGAATCGGGCAGCGCATCTTCGTGGGGATTCAGAGAAGCTGTCCGAGATGGCGCGCGACCCTGCTGCGCGATGCATATTGCTGTGGCGAGGCAAGCTTTTGGTCGTGGGCGCGGCGCTGGATCAGCTTGCCCTGACGCAGATGACCCACCCGCTGGTCAGCGATGGCCCCGGCGGCGTGATCGAAGCACCGGTTTTTCTGGGCCTGAGCGCAGAGGGCGCACCCCTGTTTGCCGCGGATATCTCGGCTTGGGCGGCAGAGGGATTGGATCTGACCGGCCTGGGAGAGTTCGTGGACAGATCCGAACAGCAGCACCCGGATTTGCCTGAAGGGCATGTTTTTGCCGAGCTTCGCCGGATCATGGCGCGATTGTCGCCGCGTGATGCCGAACTGGCCGCATCGGCCAAGGCGGTTGTCGGTTGGCACGAAACACATCGTTTCTGCGCCCGCTGCGGCGCAGCCAGCGATATGTCGCAAGGGGGGTGGCAGCGCAGTTGCCCGTCATGCGGCGGGCAACATTTTCCGCGCACGGATCCGGTTGTGATCATGTTGATTACGCATGGGGACAGCGTGCTTATGGGGCGGTCTCCGGGTTGGCCCGAGGGCATGTTTTCCTTGCTGGCGGGATTTGTCGAACCCGGCGAAACGCTCGAAGCGGCGGTGCGCCGCGAGGTGATGGAAGAGGCAGGCGTACCTGTTGGTGCGGTGTCTTACCTGTCCAGTCAGCCCTGGCCGTTCCCGGCATCCCTGATGTTCGGATGCGCCGGCGAGGCCCTGTCGCGCGACATCGTAATCGATCCGGTCGAGATCGAAGAGGCGATGTGGGTCAGCAAATCCGAAATGATGCAGGCATTTGCCGGCGAACATCCCCGGTTGCTGCCGGCGCGCAAGGGGGCTATCGCTCATTTTCTGCTTCAGAACTGGCTTGCGGATACGCTGGACTGAGGAAAAACTGGTGAAGCCATAAACAGCAAAGGTCATTATGCAGTTTTCAGCGCGCGAAGATATCGAAGCCCCGATCAATTCGGTGTTCGACATGGTGTCGGATTTCGAAAGGTTCGAACGTATGGCGATGCGTCGTGGTATCGACGTGCGGCGTCTGGAGGCTGATGCAATGGTGGTTGCCGGCACTGAATGGAAAACCGAATTCAAGTTGCGTGGAAAGCCGCGCCAGATGTCGGTGGTGATGACGGATTACGACAAGCCGTCGCAAATGCGGTTCGAGGCGGCCAGCAAAGGGATGACCGGCCTGACGACAGTTGATTTTCTGGCCCTGTCTCCGCGCCGGACGCGCCTGAGCATCGAGATGTCCCTGGCCGCAAAGTCCTTGCCCGCGCGGTTGCTGTTGCAGTCCATCAAGCTTGGACAGTCAAAGTTCCGCAAGCAATTCCAGCTGCGGTTCAGCGAGTTTGCGCGTGAACTGGAGCAGCGTCACCTGCACGGGGCGTGAACGGCGTCTGCTGTACTGATCGGGGCAAGGATTGGAAAAGAAACCGCAGATGTCGCACATCATTTTTCTGCATGGCGCATCAAGCAGTGGTAAATCGACGATCGCGCAGGCTTTGCAACAGAAGATAGCGAAGCCGTTCTGGCATATCTCGATCGACCACTTGCGAGATTGTGGTGTTCTGCCGCTGGATCGCTATCGCCGTGGCGAGTTCGATTGGTCCGACGACCGATCGGCAGTCTTTGATGGGTTTCATCAGTCGCTGGCTGCCTACGCGGCCTCGGGCAACAATCTGATTTTGGAACATATTCTGGATACGCCGGGGTGGGACAAAGATTTGCGCGACCTTTTCCGCCCGTTTGATGTTCTGTTCGTGGCTGTCCATTGCCCGGTTCCCGAGTTGAA
The DNA here is from genome assembly GCF_013110685.1 of Ruegeria sp. HKCCD6157. Taxonomy (NCBI): domain Bacteria; kingdom Pseudomonadati; phylum Pseudomonadota; class Alphaproteobacteria; order Rhodobacterales; family Roseobacteraceae; genus Ruegeria; species Ruegeria sp. HKCCD6157. The sequence goes on along the minus strand of NZ_WVRB01000011.1, from coordinate 42,793 downwards.
CGCGCGCGAACGATTGCGCGGCGACCGTCCGGTGGGAAGCGCCCAACGGGACCAAACCATGATCCACGCAGGTAGAGTTTACGATATCGAGATTGATTCCATGGACGGCATTGAAGCCAACGTGCAGACAATTCTTCAGGCATGGCGCAGTGACCTGCGCCAATCGGAATTCAGCCAGTCTTTCACGTGACCTGTCAGCCGCGAGGATGGGCCGCAGGGTAGACGCCAAGAACCTCGACATTGGTCGTGAAGTGTTCCAGTTCGTCCATTGCCAGCTGCACGTTGCGGTCTTCGGGATGTCCAACGATATCCGCATAAAACTGCGTTGCAGTGAAGGACCCGTCGACCATATAGCTTTCCAGCTTGGTCATGTTGATCCCGTTGGTGGCAAAGCCACCCATGGCCTTGTACAGCGCGGCCGGGATGTTGCGGACCTGAAACACGAAGCTGGTGATCATTTCATACTCACCCCGACGTGACAGATCCGCCTCTCGTGACATGACAAGAAAACGGGTCGTGTTGTCGTCATTGTCCTCGATATGGCGGGCCAGCACGTTCAGGTCGTAGATTTCAGCCGCAAGCTCGCTGGCCAGAGCGGCGGAATGCAAATCCCCGATTTCGGCCACTTCGCGCGCGGCGCGGGCATTGTCGGGACTGACACGGCCGCGAATACCGTGTTCCTTCAGAAATCCTGAACATTGCGGCAGCAGCACCAGATGCGAATGCGCTTCTGTGATGTCTTCCAGTTTTGCGCCGGGTACACCAAGAAGGTTGATGTGAACACGCACGAACGCTTCATCGATGATGTGAAGCCCGCTATGGGGCAACAGCCGGTGAATATCGGCAACCCGGCCATAGGTCGTATTTTCGACCGGCAGCATCGCCAGATCGGCCGCGCCCGAGCGAACTGATTCGATCACATCCTCGAATGTGCGGCAGGGCAGGGCCTCCATTTCGGGTCGTGCGTTGCTGCAGGCCTCGTGACTGTAGGCGCCGGGTTCGCCCTGAAAAGCAATGCGATTGGTCATTTGGTCGATTCCATGCAACAAGTTCGCGATTTGGTCGTTTCGTCGCGGTGTCTATACCTTGCCTCTCGCAAGTGGAAGCCTTAGACACCTGCGCAGACAGCTGAAATGGACACGCGATCAATGTTCGACACGATGACAGTTACGAAGGCCGCCGCTGGCCTGTTCGGCACTTTCCTGGTGCTGCTTCTGGCCAAATGGGGGGCTGACATCCTCTATTCTTCCGGTGGCCATGGCTCGGCTGAGGCCGCCTACATTATCGAAACCGAAAGCTCGGGCGAAAGCGCCGACGGCGAAGAAGTGGTCTTTGAAGATCTGCTGGCCGCCGCTGACGTTGAGAAGGGCGCGAAAGTATTCCGCAAGTGCACCGCGTGCCACAAGCTGGAAGACGGGGCGAATGGAACCGGCCCTTACCTGTATGGCGTAGTTGATCGCCCGGTTGCCTCGGCAAAAGGTTTCACCGGTTACTCAGCCAGCATGCAGGCCCATGGCGGCAACTGGACGCCCGAAGCGCTGGATGCCTTCCTGGAACGCCCAAGCGCCTATATCTCGGGAACATCGATGAGTTTTGCTGGCTTGAAAAAACCTCAGGACCGCGCGGACTTGATTGCTTATCTGCAGACAATTGGCAACTGATTGCCTGAGAGACCATTGAAGTTCAGAGCCGCTGCCCCGCGCAGCGGCTTTTTTTGTCTGAAGGGAACTTCACAAAGCGCTCACGCATTCTAAACTTGAAACTGTCAGCGTTGGCACTTTAGCTAGCGTATGCGACATAAAAGATTACAATAACCCAGAGGATGAGCCCCATGATATCCCTAATGCCTGCTGCACGTGATCTTAAGGTCAGGCCATTGGCTGGCATATTCGGGCTTTGTGCTGTTCTGCTCTCACCGCAAGCCGCTATGGCATTGGATGAGGGGGTTACCCGCAGTCATGGATACTCGTATTTCGGCAATCTGGATTACCCTGCTGACTATCCGCATCTGAATTACGTGAATCCAGATGCGCCCAAAGGTGGTGAGTTGTCCTTGGCGGCTTCGGGGACGTTCGATTCCTTGAATCCCTATTCCCGCAAAGGGCGCGCAGGCGCCTTGACGACGCTGCAATATGACCGCCTGTTCGAAAGCTCTGATGACGGTGTCGGGCAGTATTACGGCGTGCTGGCGGAAAGTCTGGAATATGATGAAGGGCGCAACTACGTCATTTTCCATTTGCGACCCGAAGCAACCTTTTGGGATGGCACGCCGGTGACGGCCGAGGATGTTGTCTACAGCCATCGCCTGTTCATCGAGCAGGGCCTGCCTTCGTACGCCCAAGCCGTGGGCCGCATGGTGACGGGGGCCGAAGCGCTGGATGATCACACGGTCAAGTTCACGTTCAATCCGGAAGTCACCCGCCGAAGTTTGATCGAGACCGTTGGGTCGACTCCCGTCTTTTCGAAAGCATGGTTCGAGGCGGATGAATCCAGAAGACTGGATGAGCCGCGTCTGGAAGTGGCGGTCGGCTCGGGGCCCTACAAGCTCGACAGCTATGACATCAATCGCCGTATCGTTTACAAGCGACGCGACGACTATTGGGGCAAAGATCTGCCATTCAATGTAGGTCGCAACAATTTCGATACCATCCGGGTCGAGTATTTCGCCGATCAGACAGCGGCGTTCGAGGGGTTCAAGGCCGGTGAATACACGCTGCGGATTGAAAGTGATCCCAAGCTTTGGGCGACGGCGTATGATTTTCCGAAGCTGAACGAAGGTGTGATCGTACGGGATGAGATACCGGATGGCAGCCCGCCAACACCGTCCGGCTTCGTCTTCAACCTCGGAAAACCGCAGTTTTCCGACAAGAACGTACGCAAGGCCCTTGCCTTGGCCTTCAATTTCGAATGGGCAAATGAATCCCTGCTGTTTGGTCTGAATTCACCGCGCAATTCCTTTACACAAGGCACCCCGCTGGAAGCGCAAGGCCTGCCCGAGGGCGATGAACTGGCGTTTCTTCAAGCGCTGGGTGAGGTTGTGCCCGAGGACCTTCTTTCAGAACCTGCGGTGACGGTTCACCAGTCAAACCCCGCGCGCCTGAACGATCGCAGAAATCTGCGAAAAGCCGCGAAATTGCTGGACGAGGCCGGGTGGCCCGTCGGCGATGGCAACGTGCGGCGCAACGCGGAAGGACAGACGCTCAAGGTGGATTTCCCCTATCCTTCAAATCTGCCGACTTCGACGGCCACGATGATTGAAACCTATGTCCAGAACCTGCAAGCCATCGGCGTTGATGCGTCAGCGGAAAAGGTTGACCCGGCGCAATACACGCTGCGCAGCCGCGAGCGGGACTATGACATGGTCTATTCAACACGTTACGGGTCTTTTTTGTCGACCGGTGGCGGGTTGAGCCAGATGTACGGGTCGGAAGAGGCCGCATTCAGTCTTTTCAACCCGGCCGGATTGGCCAGCCCATTGGTTGACGCAATCATCGAAGCATCCTTTGATACCGACAATCAGGCGGATCAGGACACGGCGTTGAAGGCGTTGGATCGCGCTTTGCGGTACGAGTTCTTCGTGATCCCCGTAGGATACATCGCTGACCACTGGGTGGCATATTACGATATGTATGAATATCCGGAAAACCTGCCGCCTTATTCCCTGGGCTATCTGGATCTGTGGTGGATCAATCCGGAAAAAGAGGCCGCACTGAAAGCGAAAGGCGCGCTGCGATAACATGGGCGCCTATATTCTAAGACGTTTGTTGCTGATCATCCCGACCCTTCTGGGCATCATGATCGTCAACTTCACGCTGGTACAATTCGTGCCTGGCGGGCCGGTCGAGCAGATCATTGCCCAAATCGAAGGTCAGGGGGATGTTTTCGCCGGTTTTGCGGGTGCGGGCGATGCCGGCGCAGGGTCAGAGCCGGCGGGCGGCGTTTTCGATGACAAATATGTCGGTGCGCGGGGCCTGCCGCCCGAGTTCATTGCTGAACTTGAAAAGGAATTCGGCTTCGACAAACCGCCCCTGGAACGTTTTCTGATCATGATGGGCAACTATCTGACGCTGGATTTCGGCGAGAGCTATTTCCGTTCGATCAGCGTGATTGATCTGGTGCTCGAGAAAATGCCGGTCTCGATCTCGCTGGGCCTGTGGTCAACGCTGATTGCCTATCTGGTTTCGATCCCTCTAGGCATTCGCAAGGCGATCAGGGACGGTTCGCAGTTCGACACGTGGACCAGCGCTGCGATCATCGTGGCCTATGCGATTCCTGGCTTCCTGTTTGCCATTCTGCTGCTGGTGCTTTTCGCCGGTGGATCCTATTGGCAGATCTTCCCGTTGCGGGGGCTGACATCCGACAACTGGGACAGCCTGAGTCTCTTTGGCAAGATCGCAGATTATTTCTGGCATATCGCGTTGCCGACCATCGCGCTGACGATCTCGGCCTTCGCGACGCTGACGCTGCTGACCAAGAACTCGTTTCTCGATGAAATCAAAAAGCAATATGTCATGACCGCCCGCGCCAAAGGCTTGAGCGAACGCAAGGTGCTGTATGGCCATGTGTTCCGCAACGCGATGCTGATCGTCATAGCCGGATTTCCGGCCGTGTTCATCGGCGTGTTCTTCGGAGGTTCGATCATCATCGAAACGATCTTCTCGCTTGATGGTCTGGGACGTCTGGGTTTTGAAGCCGCCGTGGCGCGGGATTACCCGGTGATTTTCGGCACGTTGTTCATCTTTGGCCTGATGGGTCTGGTGGTCGGTATCATCAGCGATCTGATGTATGTGCTGGTCGACCCGCGCATCGATTTTGAAAAGCGGGAGGGGTAAATGGCATTGTCCCCCCTGAACCAGCGCCGCTGGAGCAATTTTCGCCAAAACAAGCGCGCTTTCTGGTCGTTGATCATCTTCGCCGTGTTGTTCGGCCTGTCGCTGTTTGCCGAGTTCATCGCCAATGACAAACCGATTCTGGTGAAATACCGGGGCGAGTTTTACATGCCGGTCTTCAACTTCTATGCGGAAACCGAATTTGGTGGCGATTTCCAGACTGAAGCCATTTATCGCGATCCCGAAGTTCAATGCCTGATCGATAGCGGTGGACTGGAAGAGTGTTTCGACGATCCCGAAGGTATCATTGAACAAATCGACGCCGGGACTTTCCAGGCGGAAGGGTTCGAGCGTGGCTGGGCGCTTTGGCCGTTGATCCCATACTCCTTCAACACATCGGTGGACCGACCGGGGGCCGCACCTTTGCCGCCCAACGGTCAGAACCTGCTGGGCACGGATGACACCAAACGCGATGTGCTGGCCCGCGTGATTTATGGGTTCCGTCTGTCGATCCTGTTCACTCTGCTTGTGACCGGCGCCGCCAGCCTGATCGGCATTTTTGCTGGTGCCATTCAAGGGTTCTTCGGCGGTTGGCTGGATTTGATCTTTCAGCGGATCATCGAGATCTGGTCAGCGACACCGTCGCTTTACGTCATCATCATCATGTTCGCGGTGCTGGGGCGAAGTTTCTGGCTGCTGGTCGCGTTGATGATCCTGTTCAGCTGGACCGGGCTGGTCGGCGTGGTGCGCGCAGAATTCCTGCGGGCGCGAAACCTTGAATATGTGCGCGCTGCACGGGCACTGGGTGTGGGTAACATGACCATTATGTTCCGCCACATGCTGCCCAACGCAATGGTGGCCACGCTGACCTTCATGCCCTTCATCGTTACGGGCACCATAGGCGGGCTGGCTTCGCTGGATTATCTGGGTTTTGGTCTTCCGTCTTCGGCCCCCTCGCTGGGGGAGCTCACCTTGCAGGCAAAACAGAACCTTCAGGCCCCATGGCTGGCTTTCACGGCCTTTTTCACCTTTGCCATCATGCTGTCCCTGCTGGTCTTCATCTTTGAAGGCGTGCGGGATGCGTTCGATCCCAGAAAGACCTTCTCATGAGCCTGCTGGATGTAAACAACCTGAAGGTCTCGTTCCGGCAGGACGGTCAGATCAGTGCTGCGGTTCGGGGTGTGTCGTTCCATGTCGATCGCGGGGAAACCGTGGCGCTGGTGGGCGAATCCGGATCCGGCAAATCTGTCACCGCGCTCAGCACCGTATCTTTGCTGGGCGACAGCGCGATCGTCGAAGGGTCCGTCACCTATGACGGGCAGGAGATGATCGGCGCCTCGGAGCAACGCCTGATGGATGTGCGCGGCAATGACATCAGCTTTATTTTCCAGGAGCCGATGACATCGCTGAACCCGCTGCACACGATCCAGAAGCAGATGGCGGAGTCGCTGACCCTGCATCAGGGGGTCACGGGTGATGTCGCGCGCGAACGGATTCTTGAACTGTTGAACAAGGTCGGTATCCGCGACCCCGAAGACCGGCTGGACAGTTATCCGCACCAGTTGTCGGGCGGACAGCGGCAGCGCGTGATGATCGCTATGGCGCTGGCGAACAAGCCGGACATCTTGATCGCCGATGAACCGACGACGGCGTTGGATGTAACCATTCAGGCACAGATCCTCGAGTTGCTGGCCAGTTTGCAGAAATCCGAAAACATGGGGATGCTGTTCATCACCCATGATCTGGGCATCGTGCGGCGCATCGCCGACCGGGTCTGTGTGATGAAGGATGGTGAGATCGTCGAGACCGGTGCGACCGCCGAGATCTTCGACAACCCGCAGCACCCCTATACCCGCAAGCTCTTGGCCGCGGAACCTTCGGGTCAGCCAGACGCCGTTGCGACAGATGCCGAGGAAGTCGCGCGCACCGATCACCTGAAAGTCTGGTTCCCGATCCAGCGCGGGTTTCTGAAACGCACGGTCGGCTATGTGAAGGCGGTGAATGACGCCACGCTGAGCGTGCGCGCGGGTGAGACCTTGGGAATCGTGGGCGAAAGCGGGTCGGGCAAGACCACGCTGGCGCTGGCGATCATGCGTCTGATCGCGTCCGAAGGCGGCATCACCTTCCGCGATCAGGATGTTCGAAAATGGTCCACGCGAGAGCTGCGCCGGCTGCGCAAGGATATGCAGATCGTGTTTCAGGACCCGTTCGGCAGCCTCAGCCCACGCATGACCTGTCAGCAGATCATCGCGGAAGGTCTGGCCATTCACAACATTGATCCTCATCGCGCGCCGCGTGAACTGGTCGCTGAAGTGATGACCGAGGTGGGTTTGGATCCTGCGGCGATGGACCGGTATCCGCACGAGTTTTCGGGCGGTCAGCGTCAGCGCATCGCGATTGCGCGCGCGATGGTCTTGCGCCCCAAGCTGCTGGTTCTGGACGAACCGACCAGCGCGCTGGACATGACGGTTCAGGTTCAGATCGTCGATCTGCTGCGCGATCTGCAAAAGAAATACGGGCTGGCTTATCTGTTCATCAGCCATGACCTGAAAGTTGTGCGGGCGATGTCGCACAAGGTGATCGTCATGCGAAACGGAGATGTGGTCGAAATGGGCACGGCCGAGGATTTGTTCGAAAACGCCCAGACCGACTATACCCGCGAATTGATTGCTGCGGCGGGCTGAGATCAGCCCGCCACCGTCAGGCTATCAGGCGCTGGCTTTTTCTTTGTCTGCCGTTTTCGGCACCGGGCCGCGCAGTTCTTCATAGTGATCAAAGCTCAGCTTGACCCACCCGGTTCCGCGCGTGGCACTGGCAAGAGTGCGATGCAGTTCATCCTCGGCCACGGCGGGAATCAGGGCGTTGAAAATCTCCCAGCCTGATACGTTTGGGTTGCCCTCAAATCCCAGAACCTGCCCTTGCAGAGAGCTGATCGTCGGCACGAGGTCGCCGACAAAATCAGAAGGCAGGTGGATTTCAGCGTTCAGGATCGGCTGCAAAACAACGGGCTTGGCCTGTGGCAGCGCTTCGCGCACGGCGTTCTTGCCCGCGGTGCGGAAGGCATAATCCGAACTGTCCACGTTGTGATGTTTGCCGTCATGCAGCGTGACCTTCACATCCACCACCGGAAAGCCCTCGGGGCCTTGCTCCAGCGCGTCTCTGGCGCCCTGTTCCACGGATGGGATGTAATTCTTGGGCACCGCGCCGCCCTTGACCACCTCTTCGAACTGGAACCCTGATCCGCGCGGCAGCGGCGCGACCGAGATCACGACATCCGCGAACTGCCCAGCCCCGCCGGATTGTTTGCGGTGTCTGTGGCGATGTTCGACAGGTGTTCGGATGGTTTCGCGATAGGCGGTTTCGACCGGGTCGGCTTCAATCTCGATCCCGAAATCCTCGGCCAGCTTGGCGGTCATGCGTCGCATGTGCTGCGGACCTTGAGACCCAAGAACGGCGTGGCCGGTAAGCTCATCCTGTTGCAGGTGAAGGCCGGGGTCGATCTCGGCCAGGCGGCTCAGGGCGTTTGACAGGCGCACATCGTCCCGCTCATGCGCGGGCGAGACGATCTGACGATGCGCCACCGGATGCGAGGCTGCCCATTCCGGCAGTTCCGTCGCCGAATTGCTGTCGTAGATATAGCCGGGGTTGAGGTGATCGGATTTCACCGCCAGACCAATCTGCCCGGCCTCCAGCGTGGCGATCTGGGTTTTGGCGTCCAGCGTTGTCAGATTGCCGACGGTCTCACCCCCCAAGGCTTCATGGGCTTGCACGCCGTCGCCCAGGCCGCGCAGAACGACGATTTTTCCGATGTGCTTTTTGACATCCGCAAAACCGGCAATTGCGCGGGCGCTGTCTGCGGCTTCGTCGCGCCCGGCGGCGATGTCAAATTCGGGGGCTTCGTGCCGCAGCGCCTTCATCAGACGCGTCAGCCCGTTGCCGTGACTTGCGGCACCCAGGCAGGCGGGAATCAACTGATGGTTCTTCAGGACCTGTGCTGCCAGATCATAGACCTCGTCACTTGGCGGCTGTTTGTCTTCGATCAGCTGTTCCAGCAGGTTGTCATCGAAATCGGACAGGGTTTCGAGCAGCTCGGTTCGCGCTTCCTGCTCGCGGTCTTCTACGGATTGAGGCAGTTCGATCAGGGCCGAGGGCTGGCCCTCCTGATATTTCCAGGCCCGTTCCGAGATCAGATCAACCGCCCCGATGATCGTATCCCCTTCGCGGATCGGCACCTGACGCAGGGCAATGTGGTGGGTGCAGTATGTTTGCAGAGCGGCGATGATATCGCGGACGCGGCCATTGGGGTTGTCCATCCGGTTGATGAACAGAAAACAGGGGATGCCGGCCTCTTCAACCAACCGCAGGTAGGGCGCGCACAGAACGGCGGCATTCGGGTCGGGGGGCACCACGACCACGGCGGCGTCCGAAATCGCCATTGCAGGGCCGACATAGGCCAGTGCATCGCCGCCCCCATCGACGTCGATCGCGCACCAGGGCTCGTCCAGGTAAGAAAAACCGTGCAAATGCACGGTTCCGGAAACATCGAATGTGGTGGGACGCCCGTCGAGGCGGCTGATGGCCTCGACAAGCGTAGATTTGCCCGATTGGCTGGGCCCGAGGACGGTGAAAACGCGCATGAGTGTTGTCCCTCTTTCAGGTTGCAGATTGGCTACACGAAAGGGACCGACCGACGCGTTGGCGCCGACAAGGATTGTCTGTATTTTGCCCGCCTCAGACCGCAGAGCGAGATGCCGCCCCACAGCATGAGTGTGGGAAAAACCGCAGGCGTGCGTCAAGCCCCTGATGTGTTTTGCGCGTCACGGGCCGAAAGTTGCCCGCCGAAAAAGGGTCAGATGGCCGAGCTGTGCCCGGCTTTGCTTAGGTCATAGGCGTCAAAGCTGCGGGCGATCATCCGGGTCAGCGCCCGCGCTTCGGGCGGTATGAAAAGCCCGGCTTCGGTGATTTGCAGCATCCCGTCGAAAGATGCGTTGGCTGCGCGGTACATCTCGTCCAGGTCAGAGGCCGAAATATCGTGATCCCGCAGGATTTCCGCCGAGTCGATCTTGAAATCGCACATCAATGCCTCGATCAGGCGGGCACGCAGAATGTCCTGACCTTTGAAAAGGTGCCCTCGGGATGTCGAAAACTGCCCATCGCGAATGGCTTTGGTATGGGCAGAGGTGGCCGGAGCGTTCTGCGCGTAACCTTGCGGGAAACGAGAGATCGAGCTGGCCCCGACACCAATCAGAACATCGGCCTGATCGTCGGTGTAACCCTGGAAGTTCCGCTTGAGGCGACCCGCGCGCAAAGCGTGGGTCAGACCGTCATCCTGAGTGGCGAAATGGTCGATGCCGATCTCGGCATAATTGTCCCAAAGGAACAAACGTCGGGCCGTGTCGAACAGTTCAAGGCGCTGTTCCGGTGTGGGCAGGGCGTCCGACGGAATCAGCTGCTGCCGCTTGGCCATCCAAGGCACGTGGGCATAACCGTAGAGTGCCACGCGATCCGGGTTGAGCGACAGGAGTTTCTGCACGCTTTCCGTCATGCGCGCCTTGGTCTGATGTGGCAGACCGTAAAGGATATCCGCATTCAGGCTGGTGATGCCACGTTCACGGATCATGTCAATAGCGTCGCGCGTGGTGTCATAGCTTTGAATACGGCCTATGGTTTTTTGGATTTCGTCATCGAAATCCTGCACCCCGATCGAGGCGCGGTTCATGCCCGCGTCTGCCAGCGCATCCAAACGCGCCTCGTCAATCTCGTTCGGATCGATCTCGACCGAGAATTCGGCATTCGGCCCCATGGGCACGATACCCAGGATGTGTTGCGCCAATTCGCGCATCAATTGGGCGTTCAGCAATGTTGGTGTGCCGCCGCCCCAGTGCAGGCGCGACAGAACCACACCCTCAGGCAGACGTGCGGCCAGAAGGTCCAGTTCGGCCTTCAGAACATCGACATAGGCGATTACCGGATTGTCGGTTTGTGTCCCTTGTGTCCTGCAGGCGCAGAACCAGCATAGCCTGCGGCAGAATGGGACATGAATGTACAGCGAAATTGCACTGCCGGGTTTGATCCCGGAAATCCAGTCGCCGAACATGTCTGATCCCACGTCGTTGCTGAAGTGGGGGGCGGTGGGGTAGCTTGTGTAACGCGGTACTTTCGCGTCAAAAAGTCCAAGCTTTGCCAATTGTGGTTTCACTATCATGGCGATACCTTTATGCGACAGGCGACACAGGTGCTTTGATGGAGATCAAGTGGGAACGCGCATGACAGTAAAAGCACAATTTGACCATTCAAATTGCGGAGATTGCCCGATTCGTCATCGCGCCGTCTGCGCCCGTTGTGATGCCGATGAGCTGGAAGAGCTTGAAAGCATTAAATATTACCGCAGTTTTGAGGCGGGTCAGACGATCATCTGGTCTGGGGATCAGATGAGTTTTGTCGGCTCGGTTGTGGCTGGTATCGCGTCGTTGACTCAGACAATGGAAGATGGCCGCACCCAAATGGTTGGTCTGCTGCTGCCAAGCGACTTCGTTGGCCGCCCGGGTCGCGATACTGCGCCCTATGATGTTCAGGCCACGACGGATGTCGTGATGTGCTGTTTCCGCAAGAAACCGTTCGAAGAGTTGATGGACCACACCCCGCATATCGCCCATCGTCTTTTGCAGATGACTTTGGACGAGCTTGATGCCGCCCGCGAGTGGATGCTGGTTCTGGGGCGCAAAACGGCGCGTGAGAAGATTGCCAGCCTGCTGTCGATCATTGCGCGCCGGGACGCTTCGGTCAGCCAAAAGGGTCTGACTGGATCTATCGTGTTCGACCTGCCCCTGACCCGAGAAGCAATGGCGGATTACCTGGGTTTGACATTGGAAACGGTCAGTCGCCAGATATCAGCTTTGAAAAAAGACGGGGTGATCACACTTGAAGGAAAGCGACACGTGACCATCCCCGATCTGGGCCGCCTGATGGAAGAGGCAGGTGACGATTCGGATGGCGGCTTTCCGGTCTGACGTAATCGGCTTTTGACCACGAACAGCCGCCGCAGTCTTTTTCGCGAGATATCTAATTCAGGAGCTCGGCATGGAATTTACCAGTTTGTTGGCAATGCTTTTGGTCGGCGCAATCGCCGGTTGGCTTTCCGGAAAGATCATGGAGGGCAGGGGTTTTGGTCTTTTCGGAAACATAGTTGTCGGAATCGTAGGTGCGTTTCTGGCGGGGTTGATTTTTCCGGCGCTTGGATTCGCCGTTGGCGGCGGCCTGCTGTCATCTATCCTCTTCGCAACAGCAGGTGCTGTGATCCTGTTGTTCCTGATAGGCCTGATCCGCAGAGGATGACAAAAGAGAGGATGACAAAAGCCGCCACGTCGGGCGGCTTTTGAAGGGCGGATCAATGGGCCAGGAATACCGGTACGGTAGACTGCTCCAGCATGTTGCGGGTTGCGCCGCCCAGAATGGCCTCGCGAAAACGGGAATGACCGTAAGCGCCCATGACGATCAGATCCGATTCTGTATCGGATGCGTGACGGTTGAGAATATCCGACACGCGCGTCATGCTTTTGCTCAGCACATCAATCTCACATTTGACCCCGTGTCGGGCCAGCATCTGTGACAGCATTCCGCCCGGATCAGACCGGTCCGGCCCATGGCGGGGCGGATCGATGACCACGATTCGGACCAGCTCGGCCTGTTTCAGGAAGGGCAGGGCGTGACGAATGGCGCACATGGCCTCTACGCTTTCGTTCCAACCTATCATGATATTGCGCGGCACCGACAGCGGCTCGACGTCGTCCGGTACGACCAGAACCGGGCAATGCCCTTCGAACATGGCGGCTTCGATGATCGGCTCGGCCTCGGCACCGCGGTCTTTGCCATAAGGGTGCGGCAGGACCACCAGATCGGAAAACCGTGCCCTATGCGCAACATGGCGTCCGATATCGGCGATCTGCGCGACGCCGTGCTCGGCGGACCAACGAACGCCGGACTTGCCAAGGTAGTCATTGGCAAAGTTCAACAGCTCCTGGGCCTCGGCATTGGCCCGGCTCAGTGTTTCCTGAACGATAAGCGCGTTGGCACCCGCATAGTAATAACCTGTCTGACTGCGATCGACGCCAAGGCACAGGGCTTCGGCATGTGCATCCTGCGATTCTGCCAGGGCCACCATCTGCGCCAGAGCGGCGGGTGCCGTCTGCGTTTCGGTCATGACAGTGAGTAGTGATTTGTAAGTCATTGCGACCTCATGATTCGGGCATTTGGTCTCATGTGACCAGTCGGCCTATTTCCTCTACAATGCGTGTCACAGAAAACGCAGAACTGTCTTGATACAGATCAAAGCAGTAACAGCTGCCGTGCTTCAGAACGGCAGCCAGTCAAATGGGTTTCGCGCGTACAAGAATCAAAAACGCGCGGGGCATGGCAAAGGGACGCAATATGTCGAATTACATCAAGCTGATCGTGCTTGGTCTGATCGCGCTGTTTGCAGCGATCGGAACCAATTATGCACGCGATTTGGCGTATCAGGTACATGCACTGCTGGTGATGCTTATCGCCGGTGGCCTGTTTATCTGGACGCTTCGAAACACTGACGAGCCAGATATTCTAGTCGATCGCTCGGGCGAATACATGGATGACGTGATCCGCTATGGCGTGATCGCAACCGCCTTCTGGGGCGTGATCGGGTTTCTGGCAGGGACCTTCATCGCGTTTCAGCTCGCCTTTCCGGTGCTGAACTTTGAATGGGCACAGGGGTATCTGAATTTCGGTCGTTTGCGTCCGCTGCATACGTCGGCAGTGATTTTTGCCTTTGGTGGCAACGCGCTGATCGCAACGTCGTTCTACGTCGTTCAACGTACCAGCGCCGCGCGTCTTTGGGGCGGCAATCTGGCCTGGTTCGTTTTCTGGGGCTATCAGCTCTTCATCGTGCTGGCGGCGACGGGCTATGTTCTGGGCGGAACGCAGTCCAAGGAATATGCCGAGCCTGAATGGTATGTCGATCTGTGGCTGACCATTGTCTGGGTCGCCTACCTAGCCGTGTTCCTGGGCACGATCGTCAAGCGGAAAGAGCCGCATATCTATGTGGCCAACTGGTTCTACCTGGCCTTTATCGTCACCGTTGCGATGCTGCACCTGGTCAACAACATGACCGTTCCTGTCAGCATCTGGGGTTCGAAATCGGTCATCGTCTGGTCGGGCGTACAAGACGCCATGATCCAGTGGTGGTACGGCCACAACGCGGTGGGATTCTTCCTGACTGCCGGCTTCCTGGGCATGATGTACTATTTCATCCCGAAACAGGCCGAACGCCCTGTATTCTCGTACAAGCTGTCGATCATCCACTTCTGGGCACTGATCTTCCTGTATATCTGGGCTGGTCCTCACCACCTGCACTATACCGCGCTGCCTGACTGGGCTTCGACGCTGGGCATGGTGTTCTCGGTGGTCCTGTGGATGCCATCCTGGGGTGGTATGATCAACGGTCTGATGACCCTGTCGGGCGCATGGGACAAGCTGCGCACTGACCCGGTGATCCGGATGATGGTGATCTCGGTCGGCTTCTACGGCATGTCCACCTTCGAAGGCCCGATGATGTCGATCCGCGCGGTGAACTCGCTGTCGCACTACACTGACTGGACCATTGGTCACGTGCACTCGGGCGCGCTGGGCTGGAACGGTATGATCACCTTCGGTGCGCTGTACTTCCTGGTGCCCGTCCTGTGGAAGCGTGAGCGTCTGTACTCGCTGCAAATGGTCAGCTGGCACTTCTGGCTCGCCACCATAGGTATCGTGCTTTACGCCGCGTCGATGTGGGTCACCGGTATCATGGAAGGCCTGATGTGGCGCGAAGTGGATGCCAACGGCTTCCTGGTGAACTCGTTCGCCGACACCGTGGCTGCCAAGTTCCCGATGTATGTGGTGCGTGCTCTGGGTGGCGTGATGTTCGTCGCCGGTTCGCTGATCATGTGCTACAACCTGTGGATGACTGTGCGGAAGGCACCGGCCAAAGAGGCCAGCCTGACCGTCGCGGTCCCGGCTGAATAAGGAGGGCCGGAGCAATGGCAATTCTCGACAAACACAAGATCCTCGAGACCAACGCGACCCTCCTGCTGATCTTCAGCTTTCTGGTCGTGACCATCGGTGGCATCGTTCAGATCACCCCGCTGTTCTATCTTGAGAACACGATCGAAAAGGTGGAGGGCATGCGCCCTTATACCCCCTTGGAAATGGCGGGGCGCGAGATCTATATCCGCGAAGGCTGCTATGTCTGCCACAGCCAGATGATCCGCCCGATGCGGGATGAGGTCGAACGCTATGGCCACTACTCGCTGGCGGCGGAATCGATGTACGATCACCCGTTCCAGTGGGGGTCCAAACGGACCGGACCGGATCTGGCGCGTGTCGGTGGCCGCTATTCTGACCAATGGCATGTCGACCACCTGCGGGATCCGCAATCCGTTGTGCCTGAATCGGTGATGCCGAAATACGGCTTCCTTGAACATCGCAAAATTGACGGCAAGTACATCGGTGATGTGATGGCCGCCAATGCTCTGGTCGGGACGCCTTATTCCGAAGAGATGCTGGAAAACGCACAAGCCGACTTCCTCGCTCAGGCTGACCCGGACAGCGACTATGACGGGCTGCTGGAGCGCTATGGCGACAAGGTCAACGTGCGCAACTTCGACGGCCAGCCCGATTTGACCGAAGCTGATGCGTTGGTTGCCTATCTTCAGATGCTGGGCACGTTGGTCGATTTCTCGACCTTCACCCCGGACGCAAGCCGCTAAAGGAGGATCGTGATGGAAGAATACACAATCCTCAGGCAGTTCGCGGATAGCTGGATGCTGCTGCTGTTGTTCGCCTTCTTCGTTGGTATCGTCATCTGGGTTTTCCGCCCCGGTGCCAGCAAGGAATACAAGGACACCGCCAACATCCCCTTCCGGCATCAAGACAAACCCGCCACATCCAAGGAGGCGCGGCAATGAGCAAGACACCTGAAAAACAGCCGGGTGATCCGAACACAACCGGGCACAGCTGGGACGGGATCGAAGAGTTCGACAACCCGATGCCGCGCTGGTGGCTATGGACCTTCTACGCCACTATCTTCTGGGGCGTGATCTACACGATCATGTATCCAGCATGGCCCCTGGTGCAGTCGGCAACCGCCGGCGTCATGGGCTGGTCTTCACGGGCTTTGGTCCAGCAGGAGATGGTCGCATTCGAAGAGGCAAACGCACCCTGGAACGCCAAACTGGTGGAAACACCGCTGGAAGACATCGCGAAGGACGCTGAGCTTCAGCAATATGCCGTGAACTCTGGCGGTGCCGTGTTCCGTACCTGGTGCGCACAGTGCCACGGTTCCGGTGCACAGGGCGCGCCGGGTTTCCCGAACCTGCTGGATGACGCCTGGCTGTGGGGTGGTACGATGGAAGATATCGTCTACACCGTCAGCTATGGTATCCGGAACGAAGAAAGCGACGATGCGCGCTATTCCGAGATGCCTGCCTTCGGTGAAATCCTGGAGCATGACGAAATCACGCAGGTGGTTCAGTATGTCATGTCGCTGAGCAACGCTCAGACTGATGACGCGGCGGCACAGGCGGGCAAGGTTGTCTTCGAAGACAACTGCGCGTCCTGCCATGGTGAAGATGGCAAAGGTGACATCTTCCAAGGGGCGCCGAACCTGACCGACGCGATCTGGCTTTATGGCGGTAGCGAAGAAGCTCTGACCGAAACAGTGACTTACAGCCGCTTTGGTGTCATGCCGCCCTGGGATACCCGACTGACCGAGGCGCAGATCCGTGCGGTTTCCGCCTATGTCCACCAGTTGGGTGGTGGCCAGTAAGACCTAGAGGGCACCTTCGGGCGGTTGGCCGCCCGAAGGCTGTAGCACCGGCTGTTCCATCTGTTCGCGCGTTTCCTGAACAGCCGGTGCTTTTTTACACTGAATTCCTGTTGTTTTGCCATTCCGTTCTTTGCAACGACGGCTGATCACCCGCGTCCGGGCAGGGCTGACCCGGGGCTGCGACAATTGGTCGGCACTTGGAAAACTGCATGTACCACGTGCAACTGGTATCGCGCCACAAGTAGATTTTCCGCCAAAATGGGCTGAAAATCGGGTAAAATACCTGATTTCCAGCGCCGGCAAGATGGGCTGATATTCAAAAGATGTTTGCTCGATGCGCTTTTTGACCCATGTCAAAGTTCGCCTAGGCATGATCTGGAACAAGACGTCTTCAGAAGACCCATTTGTGGAGCCAGCCATTGAGCGATTCCGATCCCGCCCCCAGCCTTTACGCCGCGCGTGAGCCGATTTTTCCAAGACGTGTTTCGGGGCCGTTTCGAAACCTGAAATGGATCATCCTCATCGTGACACTGGGTATCTACTATGTGACACCCTGGATCAGATGGGATCGCGGCCCCAGCCTGCCTGATCAGGCTGTCCTGCTGGATCTTGCAAATCGACGTTTTTATTTCTTCTGGATCGAGATCTGGCCGCACGAATTCTACTTTGTCGCTGGTCTGCTGATCATGGCAGGTTTGGGTCTGTTCCTGTTTACGTCCGCTCTGGGTCGCGTTTGGTGCGGATACGCATGCCCGCAAACCGTCTGGACGGACCTGTTCATTCTGGTCGAGCGGTGGATTGAAGGAGACAGAAACGCCCGCCTGCGCCTGCACCGTCAGGAAAAGCTCGATTTCCGAAAGGCTCGCTTGCGGATCACCAAATGGGCGGTCTGGTTTCTGATCGGTTTGGCGACAGGTGGTGCCTGGGTGTTCTATTTCGCGGATGCACCTACGCTGGCCCGTGATCTTGTGACGGGCAACGCGCATCCCGTTGCCTACACGACGATGTTGATCCTGACGGGTACAACCTTCTTCTTCGGCGGGTTCGCCCGCGAGCAGATCTGTATCTATGCCTGCCCATGGCCGCGCATTCAGGCGGCGATGATGGATGAGGACACGCTGGTTGTCGGCTATCGCGAATGGCGGGGTGAACCGCGCGGCAAAGGCAAGCGGACGGCCGATTCTGAATTGGGGGATTGCATCGACTGTATGGCCTGCGTGAATGTCTGCCCTGTCGGAATCGATATTCGGGATGGCCAGCAGCTGGAATGCATCACCTGTGCCCTTTGCATCGACGCGTGTGATGACATGATGGCCAAGATCGGAAAGCCACGAGGGCTGATCGACTACATGGCGCTGAGCGATGAAGAGCATGAGCGATCTGGCGAGCCCGCCAAGAATGTCTGGAAGCACATTCTGAGGCCGCGTACGATCATGTACACCGCATTGTGGGCGCTGGTCGGGTTCGGGCTGTTGTTTGCGCTCTTCATCCGTTCTGACATCGATCTGACTGTTGCACCGGTCCGCAACCCCACTTTCGTCACCCTGTCGGACGGTACAATCCGCAACACCTATGACGTTCGTCTGCGCAATAAGCACGGTGAGGACCGTCTGTTCAAACTGTCTTTGGCGGGCGATCCGGCGATGCGACTGGAAATCGAGGGAACCAAAATCGATACTGTGAATGTTACGGCGGATACGGCACAATTGACCCGTGTATATATCGTGGCCTCCCGCGATAGCGATCCGGCCGCAGCAGAGGCGACACCAGTACGGATCTGGGTCGAAGACCTCAGCAGCGGCGAACGCGCCTACAAGGACACCACGTTTAACGGACGAGGGAACTGATTATGGCCGAACGTAAATTCACCGGAAAGCACGCTTTGGCCGTGTTTGTCGGCGCTTTTGGCGTGATCATCGCGGTGAACCTCGTGCTGGCGTACAATGCGGTGAAAACCTTTCCCGGGCTGGAGGTCAAGAACTCCTACGTCGCCAGTCAGGAGTTCAACGAACGCCTGAAAGAGCAGCAAGCGCTGGGCTGGACTGTTCGGGCTGAAACCAAAGGCGGCCTTCTGATCCTGCACATCACCGACGAAAGCGGTGCGCCGGTTGAGGTGAGCGAATTGCAGGCCGTGGTCGGCCGGGCAACCCATGTGCGCGACGACTTCGTGCCGGATTTTACGTTCGACGGTACAGCCTATGCCACGCCTGCTACACTGGGCAAGGGCAATTGGAACATCCGATTGGTGGCGCGTGACGGAAACGGTGCCGAATTCTCGCAGCGCGTCCCGCTTTACGTGAAGGGGTAAGCATGACGGCTCAGCTTTCATCCGGCACAGCAGCCTGTCCGGGCTGCCTTGCGGCCCCGGCAGAACCGGCCCGGCCCATACCGGAAGATGTGCAGATCGCCTTGTCTCTGCCGGGTATTCATTGCTCGGCCTGTATCGCGACGGTCGAGCGTGAACTGAACGCGTATCCCGGCGTCGAAGACGCCCGGGTGAACCTGACGCTCAAACGCGCGATGATCAAAGCCACGCCGGAAACGCGTGCAAGCGATCTGATCCCGGTGCTTGAACAGGCAGGATTCGAAGCACACGAGCTTGATCCGGGGGCTTTGTCCGCAACGCAGACAGACAAGGCCGGGCGTGATCTTTTGATGCGGCTGGCCGTGGCCGGGTTTGCATCCATGAACGTGATGTTGCTGTCGGTGTCGGTTTGGTCCGGTGCGACGGATGCAACGCGGGACATGTTCCACTGGATTTCAGCGGCCATTGCGCTGCCGGCCATTGCGTTCTCGGCCCAGCCGTTCTTTGCCAATGCCTGGAGCGCCCTGCGCGTGCGACGGCTGAATATGGATGTGCCGATTGTGCTGGCGATCCTGTTGGCGCTGGTCACGTCGCTGTGGGAAACCGCGTTGAGCGGCGAGCATGCCTATTTCGACGCAGCCCTGACATTGACCTTCTTTCTGCTGGCCGGACGGTATCTGGATTACCGCACCCGTGCCGCGGCGCGATCTGCGGCCGAGGAATTGACCGCGTTGGAAGTTCCCCGCGCCATTCGTGTCGCCGATGGGGTTGAAGATGAAGTTCCCGTTGCCGAGTTGCGCGTCGGTGATCTGATCCTTGTGCGACCGGGTGGGCGTATGCCCGTGGACGGCCAGATCGTGTCGGGTCAGTCCGAACTGGATCGATCCCTTCTGACGGGTGAGACGGTGCCAGTCTTTGCCGAAGCCGGGCAGGTTGTGAGCGCGGGTGAAGTCAACCTGACGGGTCCGTTGACAATCCGGGCAACGGCGGTGGGTGAAGACACGTCGCTCCATCGTATGGCTGATCTGGTCGCCATTGCCGAGTCTGGCCGGTCCCGGTACACCTCGTTGGCCGACAAGGCCGCCAAGCTGTATGCGCCGGGTGTTCACATTCTGTCGGCGCTCAGCTTTGTTGGGTGGTACATCTATTCCGGTGACTTGCGCACGGCGCTGAATATCGCGGCGGCTGTTCTGATTATTACCTGCCCCTGTGCGTTGGGTCTGGCCGTGCCAGCGGTAACCACGGCCGCGTCGGGCCGGTTGTTCCGCAAGGGAATGCTGATCAAGCACGCCACGGCACTGGAGCGGCTGTCCGAAGCTGACACGGTTGTATTCGACAAGACGGGCACGCTGACATCCGGCGCACCCGAACTGGTCAATCTGGCAGACCATGCACGCGCCAAGATCGAGGTCGCTCTGGCGCTGGCCGAGGCTTCTGCGCATCCCTTGTCCGTATCATTGGCAAAAGCGGCGCGTGCGGCAGGGATCAAACCAGCAAATGTGCGGGGAATAGCCGAGGTTCCCGGTTATGGCACCGAGGGCGAATTCCGTGGTCAACGTGTTCGTCTGGGGCGGGCGGCCTGGGTCGGCGCGGATCAGGGCACCGATACTTCGGCCTGGCTGGCAATCGGCGAGGACGCACCCGTGGCCTTCCGGTTCTCGGACGCGTTGCGCCCGGGCGCCGCTGAGGCGGTGGACGCCCTGCGTGCTTCGGGCAAGCGTGTACTTTTGATTTCAGGGGATTCGCAGGGGGCGGTGCGCGCCTTGGCCGAAAAACTGGGAATTGCGGATTGGATCGCCGAGGCTTTGCCGCAGGACAAGGCAAGACGCATTCAGGATCTCAGCGATGAAGGTCACAAAGTTCTGATGGTTGGCGACGGGTTGAACGATACCGCCGCTTTGGTCGCGGCGCATGTGTCGATCTCTCCGGCCTCTGCGCTGGATGCGGCGCGGGTCGCGTCGGATATCGTGCTGTTGGGCAATGATCTTTCGCCCATTGCGGATGCGTGTGACACGGCCGTCAAAGCCACCAGACGCATTCGCGAAAACTTCCAGATCGCAACCGTTTACAACGTGATCGCCGTTCCTCTGGCCGTGATCGGACTGGCGACACCGCTGATCGCGGCCTTGGCGATGTCGACCTCGTCCATTACCGTGTCCCTGAACGCGCTGCGGCTGAGGTAACCTGAATGGAAGTGCTTGCTTATCTGATCCCGATTTCCCTGTTTCTGGGGGGCGTTGGTCTGGCGGCCTTCGTATATACCGTTCGCACGAACCAGTACGAAGACCCAGAAGGTGACGCGCGCCGGATCCTGAGCGACGAATGGGATGACAAACCCAAACCCTGAACGAATGCCCCATAGAGGCAGAGTTGAACCAACTGCCCTTGAAATTGCCGCAATGCCCGGCTATGTCCGGCCCATCCGCTAGCAGAGAGAACACGCCAAATGGCCACCACCAATCCGATCCAGTTCATTCAGCAAGTCCGTGCCGAAGTCTCCAAGGTCGTCTGGCCGACCCGGCGCGAGGTGCTGTTGACCACGGTAATGGTCTTCATCATGGCGGCGCTGACGGCTGTATTTTTCGCTTTGGTCGATTTGGGTATCCGGGGTGGTCTTCAACTGATCCTGGGTGCTTTCAGCTAGACGGGATCAGCGCGCTGAAACGTCTCTGCCCCCTTGCGCTGCGGGCAATGTCAGAGTAGGTGACGCGGTACTATTCGGAATGGGCGTGTGGCGATTCGGGCTGCGCGCCGCTTTTTATTCCGGATGGCGTGACAAGATTTTAATGACGGGTGTGTCCGGTACGCTTGATGCCCCGAAGACAAACAAGGACGACAGGTTCATGGCGAAACGGTGGTACTCGGTCAGCGTTCTTTCGAATTTCGAAAAGAAGATCGCAGAACAGATCCGCACGTCGGTGGCTGAACAGGGCCTTGAGGACGATATCGACGAAGTTCTGGTGCCCACTGAAGAGGTGATCGAAGTGCGCCGGGGCAAGAAGGTCACGACCGAACGCCGCTTTATGCCTGGTTACGTTCTGGTGCATATGGAAATGTCGGATCAGGGGTACCACCTGATCAACTCGATCAACCGCGTCACCGGTTTCCTGGGTCCGCAAGGCCGCCCGATGCCGATGCGCGACGCCGAAGTGAACCAGATCCTGAACCGTGTTCAGGAAGGTGAAGAAGCGCCCAAGCTGATGATCAGCTTCGAGGTCGGTGAGAAGGTCAAAGTCAACGACGGCCCGTTCGAAGATTTCGACGGCATGGTCGAAGGTGTGGACGACGAAAACCAGAAGCTGAAGGTTTCGGTTTCGATCTTCGGCCGGGAAACTCCGGTCGAGCTGGACTTCACGCAGGTCACCAAGCAGAGCTGAGGAAACATTCCCCGAGAATTGAAACGCCGCGATGCCAAGGGCAACGCGGCGTTTTTTGTTTGGGTATTCGCTGAAAACGTATCGACCTATTGCGCCTGAACCATGGCCGCGCGCAAGAGTTGCGGGCGGTCGGTCTGGGAAGGCAGGAACACAGCCTGCGATCCGGCATCCAGTGCCGACAGGCTCGCGTCATACCACTGCATCGCAAGATCGCGACGTTTCTGCACACCGAAGCCTTCGCGCAGATGGTGGCCAATCAGCTCGCCATAGGCGGGCTCACCCATTGCGACCAGCATCAGGGCAGACCCAAGAGCAGCATCCATGTTGTCCTGACGATAGCCAATCGCCAGGCAGACCTTGCTTGTCGCGGCAAGATCTTGGGGGCTGAGGCCCGAGTCCAGCGCCAGCTTGCGCATCTGGGTTTCAGCCTCAGTTTTCGAGTTGATAGACAGAGCATCAACCTGAGGCGCCACCATTTCACCATACGAGTCGCATTGAGCACTCACCTGATCCGGCGTGAGCCCCTGGATATCCTGAATCAGATCTTCACCGCGCGCCATCGCGTAGCTGCGGGCAAGACAGAACTGTTCGCTGAGCGCAAAGTCGGGATCCGACATGTTCGCCAGGGTCGTATAACCGCCATTGGTAGATGTTTGCAGCATGACCCCGCTACAGCGATTGGCCAGCGACGGGCCTCCGGTGCCGCCGGAAAACAGGCTCGGCAGGCTGGCAGACGTTGTTTCGGTTGTCTCCGGCTCAGGTTCTTGCGGTGTCGCAACCGGAACAGGCTGTGCCGGGGCGGCTTGTGCCGGAGCTTGCGGGGCAGTAGCCAAAGCAGATCCCGTCTGCACCTGACGGCGATACGCCATCAGAAGCGGTTGGCCCGCAAGTTGAGTCGTCGCCTGTCCACCGCTTGTGGCCCAATAGTAGGCTTGCATCAGAAAGTCATACTGATATGGCTGAAAATCATAGCCGTTTACAGGATAACCCATCGAGGCCTGATAGCGTTCGATTGCGGACCGGGTGCCGCGACCCACCTGACCATCGACCCGTCCTGCATTGTACCCGAAGTAATTGAGCGCGGTCTGAGTTTGCGCGCCTTGCGTGGTCGATGGAATACCTGACCGATAGGTGCGGTTCGATGTAGTTGTTCTCTGAGATTTTTTCTTTTGTTGGTCCTTGCCGATTGCGTAACCAACGATCCCGCCGACGACCGCACCACCAAGAAACTCTCCAGCGTCGGCCCGTGCCGTTTGAGGGATGGCAGCAGCAAGAGAAAAGGCGATGCCAAGAGTTAAAGCTAAACGAAGTATCATAATTAACCTCCACCAATAATCACAATTTTTAAGGAGTATAGCACGGTCATCTGCGTTGTGGCGAAGCAAGCGCCAATGTCGCGTTCAATTGGCGGCAAACCGGCGGTTTTACACGTCTTTGCAAATTGTTAGAGGGATTCGAAACTGCAAGGAGACACGCGTGTAATCACGCAGGCAGCAAGAATCCTCTCAGGGTTTGATTCGGTACAACCCGAATGGTGCACCAACCACTTGTCATCTCTCCTGATCCCATGTAAACGCCGCCTTTATCGTCTTCGGGCGAGATTCTCTCGTGGGAGGTTGCCGGGGTCGCGATCCCGAACCGGACCACGCAACATAATCTGGGTGAGACGCGTTTCACCCAAGTTGAAAGGAAAACCAAATGGCCAAGAAGCTTGCTGGTACAATGAAACTGCAGGTTCCTGCAGGTCAGGCGAACCCGTCGCCGCCAGTTGGTCCGGCGCTGGGTCAGCGCGGTATCAACATCATGGAATTCTGCAAGGCGTTCAACGCCAAGACCGCAGACATGGAGCCCGGCGCTCCGTGCCCGACCGTGATCACCTATTATCAGGACAAGTCCTTCACCATGGACATCAAGACGCCGCCCGCGTCTTATTACCTGAAAAAAGCAGCTGGTCTGAAGCCGGTTGGCAAGCGTAACCGTCCCCGCGGCGCGGAAAACCCAGGTCGTGAGACCGTGGCAACCGTGACCTCGAAGCAGGTTCGCGAAATCGCCGAAGCCAAAATGAAAGATCTTAACGCCAACGACGTCGAAGGCGCAATGCAGATCATCCTGGGCTCGGCCCGCTCCATGGGCATCGAGGTGAAGTAAGATGGCAAAACTCGGTAAACGTACCCGCGCTGCGCGCGAAGCTGTCGCTGGCAAGGAAAACCTGTCGGTCGAAGAAGCAGTTGCCCTGGTCAAAGCCAACGCAACCTCGAAATTCGACGAGACCATCGAAATCGCGATGAACCTGGGCGTTGACACTCGTCACGCAGACCAGATGGTTCGTGGCGTTGTCGGTCTGCCGAACGGCACCGGTAAAGCGATGCGCGTTGCTGTATTCGCTCGTGGCCCCAAGGCTGACGAAGCAAAAGAAGCAGGCGCAGATATCGTTGGCGCAGAAGACCTGATGGAAACCATTCAGGGTGGCACCATCGAATTTGATCGCTGCATCGCAACCCCGGACATGATGCCGATCGTCGGTCGTCTGGGTAAGGTTCTGGGCCCCCGCAACCTGATGCCGAACCCCAAGGTTGGCACCGTGACCATGGACGTGAAAGCGGCCGTGGAAGCAGCCAAGGGTGGCGAAGTTCAGTTCAAGGCGGAAAAAGGCGGCGTTGTGCATGCCGGTGTTGGCAAAGCGTCGTTCGACGAAGCCAAACTGGCTGAAAACGTCCGCGCGTTTGTCTCGGCTGTTGCCAAGGCGAAACCGTCAGGTGCCAAAGGCACCTATATGAAGAAAATCGCGCTGAGCTCGACCATGGGCCCCGGTGTGACCGTTGATGTAGCAGAGGCCTCGGGCGAGTAAGCCAGACAAATCTGATGTAAAGAATTGATCCCGGGTGGTGCAAACTGCCCGGGATTTTCATTTTGCCGGGTTCGGTGCGAAGATAAATCGCATGCATTTCAGTTCTGGCAATCGAACGGACCATGGCTATGGAAACTAAGCGCGAACTCCTCCAAAGATTTCTTAAGGGATTGGAAACCGGTGACGCCATGGCGGCAGCGGTTGTGAATGAAGAGAAGTACATCCAGCACAACCCTCAAACTCACGAAGGCAGCGAAGGTATTGCCGACCTGTTCGCAAGGCTGTCCAAAACCTCACCCAAGGTTACATTCAAAAGGGTTTTCGAGGATGGCGACTTTGCCTTTGCGCATATCGAGTACGATTTCAGTAGCCTGCGCGCCGCGTTTGAGGTGTTTCGGTTCGAAGATGGCAAAGCCGTAGAGCATTGGGACAACATTCAGCCCTTGCGCAGTCCAAACCTTTCTGGGCGTGGAATGCTGGATGGCCACACCGAAGTAACGGACCTGGAGAAGACGGAAGAAAACCGGGCCGCTAGCAGCATGTTTGTCACAGAGGTTCTGATAAAGCGCAGGTTTGACAGATTGGCGGACTTTGTTGCAGAGGATCTAAAACAGCACAATCCGGACATGGCCGACGGAATCGTAGCGCTCAAGAACGTGTTGGAAGGAACAAACGAAAGCGGGACAAAATTTGTCTACAAGCATTTGCATCGGGTTTTGGCAGAGGGAAATTTCGTCCTTTGCGTGTGTGAAGGGGAAAGAAATGGGGTGCATTCCAGCTTTTATGATTTGTATCGTTGGGACGCTGATCAGATCGTCGAACATTGGAGCACCATCGAAGCGGTTCCGCCGCGCGAGGAATGGAAAAACGACAACGGGAAGTTCTGAAAAGATGCCCTTGAAATTTGGGTGCTGTATGATCTGAATTGGGTGCAATTTACCCCTTGGAAACCCCCTCCATCTGCCCTAAGAAGACCTGCGGAACAAAGCGTGCGATTCGTCGTGCGCTTTGTTTCGTTTCGTCCAAGACGGTGGGTGGGTCCGTTCGGCCCCTTAATTCCCTGCCTGAGACGGGTAAGACCAAAGAATTCTGGGGGTCCCACCCTCGGGCGCATTTTGGCCAATCCCGTAACAAGGACCTGAACGCCGGAGCGAAAGCTGCGGCAAATATGAGCCGGGGTGAGATTTCGCCCCTAACTTGGAGAGAACTGTGGATAGAGCCCAGAAAGAGAAAGTGGTCGAGGAACTCGGCCAAATCTTCGAAAGCTCTGGCGTCGTAGTGGTTGCCCACTACGCCGGTCTGACAGTTGCCGAGATGCAGGACCTGCGCGCGCGTGCACGCGAAGCGGGCGGTTCCGTGCGTGTTGCCAAAAACAGGCTCGCCAAAATCGCCCTTGAGGGTAAGCCGTGTGCAAACATGGCCGACCTGCTGACAGGGATGACCGTTCTGACCTATTCCGAGGACCCCGTGGCAGCAGCCAAGGTGGCCGAGGACTTCGCCAAGGAGAACAAAAAGTTCGAAATCCTTGGCGGTGCAATGGGCGAGAACGCTCTGGACCGCAAAGGCGTCGAAGCTGTTTCGAAAATGCCGTCTCGCGAGGAGCTTATTGCTTCGATCGTGGGCTGCATTGGCGCACCTGCTTCGAACATCGCCGGCGCGATTGGCGCACCTGCAAGCAATATCGCAAGCATCCTTTCCACCATCGAAGAGAAGGCGGAAGCTGCGTAAGCGGTTGGCACTGAATGATCTGCGTGGGGCATGTGCCCTGACGTTGGAACACACACTGTAAACGGAAAGAGCTGATAAAATGGCTGATCTGAAAGCACTCGCAGAAAGCATCGTGGGTCTGACCCTGCTGGAAGCACAAGAACTGAAAACCATCCTCAAAGACGAATACGGCATCGAGCCGGCAGCTGGCGGCGCCGTAATGGTCGCAGGTGCAGCTGGCGACGCCGGCGGCGCAGCCGAGGAAGAAAAAACCGAATTCGACGTCGTTCTGAAGAACGCCGGCGCATCGAAAATCAACGTCATCAAAGAAGTTCGCGGCATCACCGGCCTGGGCCTGAAAGAAGCCAAGGAACTGGTCGAAGCCGGCGGCAAGATCAAAGAAGGCGTGGACAAAGCAGAAGCAGAAGACGTCAAAGCCAAGCTGGAAGCAGCTGGCGCCGAAGTCGAACTGGCCTAAGCTTATCCTCAGGTGCATCGCTGATGTGCCGAAAAATTTGGCTGGGTCCGGAGAAATCCGGGTCCAGCCGAACCTGTCTTAGAAAGGGCCTCAAGACGCGAGGCGTTTTCTAAGACACGGTTTTCGGATCGGGAGGCCGCCTTCGGGACGGTGGCCATGAATTGATCCGGACGTGTTGTCTCGATTGTGCAAGATGCCGGGGCCCGACGGTGTCTTTGCCCGCTGAGAACATCGAAAGGTGACATCTGACATGGCTCAAACGTTCCTTGGCCAGAAACGTCTTCGTAAATATTACGGCAAAATCCGCGAAGTGCTGGAAATGCCGAACCTCATTGAGGTCCAGAAATCTTCTTATGATCTTTTCCTGCGCTCCGGCGATGCAGAGCAGCCCACCGACGGCGAAGGCATCAAAGGCGTGTTCCAGTCGGTTTTCCCGATCAAGGATTTCAACGAAACCTCCGTTCTGGAATTCGTGAAATACGATCTGGAAAAACCCAAATACGACGTTGAAGAATGTATGCAACGCGACATGACCTACAGCGCGCCGCTGAAGGTAACACTGCGTTTGATCGTTTTTGATGTCGATGAGGATACTGGCGCAAAATCGGTAAAGGACATCAAGGAACAGGATGTCTTCATGGGCGATATGCCTTTGATGACGCCGAACGGCACCTTTGTCGTGAACGGGACCGAGCGTGTGATCGTATCCCAGATGCACCGTTCGCCCGGCGTGTTCTTTGACCACGACAAAGGCAAGACTCATTCCTCGGGCAAGCTGCTGTTTGCCTGCCGCATCATCCCGTATCGCGGCAGCTGGCTGGACTTTGAGTTCGATGCCAAAGACATCGTTTTCGCCCGTATCGACCGTCGCCGTAAGCTGCCTGTGACCACCCTGCTGTACGCGCTGGGTCTGGACCAGGAAGCGATCATGGACGCGTATTACAACACCGTGTCCTACAAGCTGGACAAGAAAAAGGGCTGGATCACTCCGTTCTTCCCCGAACGTGTGCGTGGTACACGCCCGACCTATGATCTGGTCGACGCCAAATCCGGTGAAGTGATTGCCGAAGCGGGTAAGAAAGTTACCCCACGCGCGGTCAAGAAGCTGATCGACGAAGGCACCGTCACCGACCTGCTGGTTCCGTTCGATCACATCGTTGGCAAATTTGTCGCCAAGGACATCATCAACGAAGAAAACGGCGCGATCTATGTCGAAGCCGGTGATGAGCTAACCCTGGAATATGACAAAGACGGCGACCTGATTGGCGGCACCGTCAAAGAGCTGATCGATGCAGGTATCACCGACATCCCGGTTCTGGACATCGACAACGTCAATGTTGGTCCTTACATGCGCAATACCATGGCTCAGGATAAGAACATGAGCCGCGAAACTGCGCTGATGGATATCTACCGCGTCATGCGTCCGGGTGAGCCGCCCACCGTCGAAGCGGCGTCGGCCCTGTTCGACACGCTGTTCTTCGACAGCGAGCGGTATGACCTGTCCGCCGTTGGCCGCGTGAAGATGAATATGCGTCTGGCCTTGGATGCGCCGGACACCCTGCGCACTCTGCGCCGCGAAGACATCGTGGCCTGCATCAAGGCGCTGGTGGAACTGCGTGACGGCAAAGGCGACGTGGACGACATCGACCACCTCGGCAACCGTCGCGTGCGTTCGGTTGGCGAACTGATGGAAAACCAGTACCGCGTCGGTCTGCTGCGCATGGAGCGCGCGATCAAAGAGCGTATGTCGTCGGTTGAAATCGACACCGTCATGCCTCAGGACCTGATCAACGCGAAACCGGCGGCGGCCGCTGTTCGTGAATTCTTCGGCAGCTCGCAGCTGTCGCAGTTCATGGACCAAACCAACCCGCTGTCCGAGGTTACCCACAAACGCCGTCTTTCGGCGCTTGGCCCCGGTGGTCTGACTCGTGAACGTGCGGGCTTTGAGGTGCGCGACGTGCACCCGACCCACTATGGCCGGATGTGCCCGATCGAAACGCCCGAAGGTCCGAACATCGGTCTGATCAACTCGCTGGCCACCTTCGCCCGTGTGAACAAGTACGGCTTCATCGAAACCCCTTATCGCTTCGTGAAAGACGGGCAGGTGACCGACGAGGTCCACTACATGTCCGCGACCGAGGAAATGCGTCACACCGTGGCACAGGCCAACGCGACGTTGGATACGGATGGCAAGTTCATCAACGATCTGGTTTCGACCCGTCAGGCGGGTGACTACACGCTTGCCCCGCGCGAGAATGTGGACCTGATCGACGTGTCGCCGAAACAGCTGGTGTCGGTTGCTGCATCGCTGATCCCGTTCCTTGAAAACGACGACGCCAACCGCGCGCTGATGGGCTCGAACATGCAACGTCAGGCGGTTCCGCTGCTGCGCGCCGAAGCGCCGCTGGTCGGTACCGGCATCGAGGAAAAGGTAGCGATCGACTCAGGTGCTGCGATCCAGGCGAAACGCGCCGGTATCATCGACCAGGTCGATGCCCAGCGTATCGTGATCCGCGCCACCGAGGATCTCGAACTGGGCGATGCTGGCGTTGACATCTATCGTCTGCGCAAATTCCAGCGTTCGAACCAGAATACCTGCATCAACCAGCGTCCGCTGATCAAGGTGGGTGACACCGTCCAGAAGGGCGAGGTTATTGCTGATGGTCCGTCGACCGATATGGGTGAACTGGCCCTTGGTAAGAACGTGGTCGTCGCGTTCATGCCGTGGAACGGTTACAACTACGAAGACTCGATCCTGATCAGCGAACGTATCGCGCGTGATGACGTATTTACCTCGGTCCATATCGAGGAATTCGAAGTCGCCGCCCGTGACACCAAGCTGGGCCCGGAAGAGATCACCCGCGACATCCCGAACGTTGGTGAAGAAGCGCTGCGCAACCTCGACGAGGCGGGCATCGTTTACATCGGCGCGGATGTTGAGCCGGGCGATATTCTGGTCGGCAAGATCACTCCGAAGGGCGAAAGCCCGATGACCCCGGAAGAAAAGCTGCTGCGCGCCATCTTCGGTGAAAAAGCATCTGACGTGCGCGACACCTCGCTGCGCGTGAAACCGGGCGATTACGGTACGGTCGTGGAAGTCCGCGTCTTCAACCGTCACGGCGTCGAGAAAGATGAGCGTGCGCTGCAGATCGAGCGTGAGGAAGTCGAACGTCTGGCCCGTGACCGGGACGATGAGCTGGCGATCCTGGACCGCAACATCTATGCGCGTCTGCAAGGCTTGATCCTGGGTAAAACCGCTGTCAAAGGCCCGAAAGGCGTCAAGGCAGGGTCGGTGATCACCGAGGAACTGCTGGAAACCCTGACCCGTGGTCAGTGGTGGCAGCTGGCGCTGGAAGACGAGCAGGACGCACAAATCGTTGAGGCTCTGAACGAGCAGTACGAAGTGCAAAAGCGCGCTCTGAACGCCCGTTTCGAGGACAAGGTCGAGAAAGTCCGTCGTGGCGACGATCTGCCGCCGGGTGTGATGAAGATGGTCAAAGTCTTCATCGCCGTGAAGCGCAAGTTGCAGCCGGGCGACAAGATGGCCGGTCGCCACGGAAACAAGGGTGTGATTTCCAAGGTCGTTCCGATGGAAGACATGCCGTTCCTGGCCGATGGTACGCCGGTTGATTTCTGTCTGAACCCGCTGGGTGTGCCGTCGCGTATGAACGTCGGTCAGATCCTTGAAACCCACATGGGGTGGGCCGCACGCGGTCTGGGTCTGAACATCGATGAGGCGCTGCAGGAATACCGCCGTTCGGGCGACCTGACGCCGGTACGTGACGCGATGAAACACGCCTATGGCGAGGATGTCTATGAAGAGGGCATCAGCGGCATGGACGAGGACCAGCTGATCGAAGCGGCCAGCAACGTCACCCGCGGTGTTCCGATCGCAACCCCGGTCTTTGACGGCGCCAAAGAGGCTGACGTCAACGACGCTCTGGTGCGCGCGGGCTTCTCGGAAAGCGGTCAGTCGATCCTGTTCGACGGTCGTACCGGTGAGCAATTCGCGCGTCCGGTCACCGTGGGCATCAAGTACCTGCTGAAACTGCATCACCTGGTGGACGACAAAATCCACGCGCGTTCGACCGGGCCGTACAGCCTGGTGACCCAGCAGCCGCTGGGTGGTAAGGCGCAGTTCGGTGGTCAGCGCTTTGGTGAGATGGAAGTCTGGGCTCTGGAAGCTTACGGCGCCGCCTACACCCTGCAGGAGATGCTCACCGTGAAATCGGATGACGTCGCCGGCCGGACCAAGGTCTATGAGTCGATCGTCAAGGGCGAGGATAACTTTGAAGCGGGCGTACCGGAATCGTTCAACGTTCTGGTGAAAGAAGTCCGCGGCCTCGGCCTGAATATGGAACTCCTGGATGCGGAGGTTGAGGAGTAAGGGCGCTGCCCTTTCTCCCGTCCCCCCTTCCGCAAGATTTGAGGTAACAAATGAACCAGGAAATCACCAACAACCCGTTCAACCCGCTGACGCCGCCTAAGGTCTTTGACGAGATCAAAGTCTCGCTGGCGTCGCCCGAGCGGATCCTGTCTTGGTCCTATGGTGAGATCAAGAAACCCGAAACCATCAACTACCGGACGTTCAAGCCCGAACGTGACGGTCTGTTCTGCGCGCGTATCTTTGGCCCGATCAAAGATTACGAATGTCTGTGCGGCAAATACAAGCGGATGAAGTATCGCGGCGTTGTCTGCGAGAAATGCGGTGTGGAAGTCACCCTGCAGAAAGTCCGCCGCGAGCGTATGGGCCATATCGAACTGGCCGCGCCCGTCGCACATATCTGGTTCCTGAAATCGCTGCCGTCCCGCATCGGTCTGATGCTGGACATGACGCTGCGCGATCTGGAACGCGTTCTGTACTTTGAAAACTACGTCGTCATCGAGCCCGGTCTGACCGACCTGACCTACGGCCAGATGCTGACTGAAGAAGAGTACATGGACGCGCAGGATGCTTACGGCATGGACGCGTTCACCGCGAATATCGGTGCCGAAGCCATCCGTGAGATGCTGGCCCAGATCGATCTGGAAGCCGAAGCCGAGCAGCTGCGTGCTGATCTGGCCGAAGCAACCGGTGAGCTGAAGCCGAAGAAGATCATCAAGCGTCTGAAGGTTGTTGAATCCTTCCTCGAGTCGGGCAACCGGCCCGAATGGATGGTGATGACCGTGATCCCGGTTATTCCGCCGGAACTGCGTCCGCTGGTTCCGCTGGATGGCGGCCGTTTCGCGACGTCGGATCTGAACGATCTGTATCGCCGCGTCATCAACCGGAACAACCGTCTGAAGCGTCTGATCGAACTGCGTGCACCTGACATCATCGTCCGCAACGAAAAGCGGATGCTGCAGGAATCCGTTGACGCTCTGTTTGACAACGGCCGTCGTGGCCGCGTGATTACCGGTGCCAACAAGCGTCCGCTGAAATCGCTGTCGGACATGCTGAAAGGTAAGCAGGGTCGCTTCCGTCAGAACCTTTTGGGTAAGCGCGTCGACTTCTCGGGCCGTTCGGTCATCGTGACCGGTCCGGAGCTGAAGCTGCACCAGTGTGGTCTGCCCAAGAAGATGGCGCTGGAACTGTTCAAGCCGTTCATCTACTCGCGCCTTGAAGCCAAGGGTCTGTCTTCGACCGTGAAGCAGGCGAAGAAACTGGTCGAGAAAGAGCGTCCCGAAGTGTGGGATATCCTCGACGAGGTGATCCGCGAACACCCTGTCATGCTGAACCGTGCGCCGACGCTGCACCGTTTGGGCATTCAAGCGTTCGAGCCGGTCCTGATCGAAGGTAAAGCCATCCAGCTGCACCCGCTGGTCTGTTCGGCCTTTAACGCCGACTTCGACGGTGACCAGATGGCTGTGCACGTCCCGCTGAGCCTTGAGGCCCAGCTGGAAGCCCGTGTTCTGATGATGTCGACGAACAACGTTCTGTCGCCTGCAAACGGTGCGCCGATCATCGTTCCGTCGCAGGATATGATCCTGGGTCTGTACTATGTGACCCTGGAACGCGAAGGCATGCCGGGCGAAGGCAAGATCTTTGGATCGATCGAAGAAGTTCAGCACGCGCTGGATTCGGGCGAGGTGCATCTGCACTCGAAAATCACGGCCCGGATCACGCAGATCGACGAGGAAGGCAACGAAGTTCAGAAGCGCTATGAAACCACCCCGGGCCGTCTGCGTCTGGGTGCGTTGCTGCCGATGAACAACAAGGCGCCGTTCGATCTGGTCAACCGTCTGCTGCGGAAGAAAGAAGTGCAGCAGGTGATCGACACCGTCTACCGTTACTGCGGTCAGAAAGAGTCGGTGATCTTCTGTGACCAGATCATGTCGATGGGCTTCAAGGAAGCGTTCAAGGCGGGCATCTCGTTCGGCAAGGATGACATGGTCATTCCGAAGGACAAGTGGAGCATCGTCGATGACACCCGCAGCCAGGTGAAAGACTTTGAACAGCAGTACATGGACGGCCTGATCACTCAGGGCGAAAAGTACAACAAGGTTGTCGATGCTTGGTCGAAGTGTAACGACCGCGTGACCGAGGCAATGATGAGCACGATCTCGGACGTTGCCAAGGCCGAAGACGGGTCGGACATGGAGCCGAACTCGGTCTACATGATGGCCCACTCGGGTGCGCGTGGCTCGGTCACTCAGATGAAACAGCTGGGCGGTATGCGGGGCCTGATGGCCAAACCGAACGGTGACATCATCGAGACGCCGATCATCTCGAACTTCAAGGAAGGTCTGACCGTTCTCGAGTACTTCAACTCGACCCACGGTGCCCGTAAGGGTCTGTCGGATACCGCTCTGAAGACGGCGAACTCGGGTTACTTGACCCGTCGTCTGGTGGACGTGGCGCAAGACTGTATCGTTCGTGAGATCGACTGCGGCACCGAGCGTGCGATCACAGCCGAAGCAGCCGTGAACGACGGTGAGGTTGTCGCCTCGCTGGCCGAGCGCGTGTTGGGCCGTGTAGCCGCTGACGATGTTCTGCGTCCGGGCACCGATGAGGTGATCGTCGCAGCCGGTCAGCTGATCGACGAACGTATGGCCGATACCATCGACGAAGCCGGCGTTCAGTCGATGCGCATCCGCTCGCCTCTGACCTGTGAGTCCGAGGAAGGCGTCTGTGCGACCTGCTATGGTCGTGACCTTGCACGCGGTACGATGGTGAACACAGGTGAAGCTGTCGGCATCATCGCGGCTCAGTCGATCGGTGAACCCGGTACACAGCTGACCATGCGGACCTTCCACATCGGTGGTGTTGCGCAAGGTGGTCAGCAGTCGTTCCAAGAAGCCAGCCAGGAAGGTATCGTTTCCTTCGAGAACCCGCAGATTCTGGTCAACGCAGCCGGCGAAAGCCTGGTCATGGGCCGGAACATGAAGCTGGTGATCAAGGACGAACACGGCGAAGAGCGTGCCAGCCACAAGCTGGGCTACGGCTCCAAGCTGTTCGTCAAGGACGGCACCAAGGTGGCCCGTGGCGACAAGCTGTTCGAGTGGGACCCGTACACCTTGCCGATCATCGCCGAGAAAGCCGGTACTGCGAAATATGTCGATCTGGTTTCGGGCCTCGCTGTCCGCGACGAGACCGACGAAGCAACCGGTATGACGCAGAAGATCGTGATCGACTGGCGCGCCGCCCCCAAAGGCAGCGACCTCAAGCCCGAGATCATTCTGGTTGGCGAAGATGGCGAGCCGGTCCGCAACGATGCGGGCAACCCGGTTCACTATCCGATGTCGGTGGATGCGATCCTGTCGGTCGAAGACGGTCAGAAGGTCGAAGCCGGTGACGTCGTCGCGCGTATCCCGCGCGAAGGTGCCAAGACCAAGGACATCACCGGTGGTCTGCCGCGTGTGGCCGAACTGTTCGAAGCGCGCCGTCCCAAGGATCACGCGATCATCGCCGAGGCCGATGGTTATGTGCGCTTTGGCCGCGACTACAAGAACAAGCGCCGCATCAGCATCGAGCCGGCTGACGAGTCCATGGAGACCATCGAGTACATGGTGCCCAAGGGCAAGCACATCCCGGTCGCCGAAGGGGACTTCATCCAGAAGGGTGAATACCTGATGGACGGTAACCCTGCGCCGCATGACATCCTGTCCATCATGGGTGTCGAAGCGCTGGCCGATTACATGATCGACGAGGTGCAGGACGTGTATCGTCTGCAGGGCGTGAAGATCAACGACAAGCACATCGAGGTCATCGTGCGCCAGATGCTGCAGAAGTGGGAGATCCTGGATTCGGGCGACACCACCCTGCTGAAAGGCGAGCATGTCGACAAGCAGGAGTTCGACGCGGCCAACCAGAAGACCATCGCCCGCGGTGGTCGCCCTGCTCAGGGTGAGCCGATCCTGTTGGGGATCACCAAGGCCTCGTTGCAGACGCGCTCGTTCATCTCGGCGGCGTCGTTCCAGGAGACCACCCGCGTGCTGACCGAAGCTTCGGTTCAGGGCAAGAAGGACAAGCTGGTCGGCCTGAAAGAGAACGTCATCGTCGGTCGTCTGATCCCCGCCGGTACCGGTGGTGCAACGCAGGCTGTCCGCCACATCGCGCAGTCGCGTGACAACGTGGTGATCGAAGCCCGCCGGGAAGAGGCCGAGGCCGCCGCCGCCCTGGCCGCGCCGATCATGGATGATGATATGGTCGGGGATGAGCTGGACGTTCTGGTCGAAACACCGGAAAGCCGCGAATAAACCGCGTCATTCAGAATCGAACAGAAAAAGGCCCTGCGATTTCGTGGGGCCTTTTTTTGTCGCCTCTCCTGATACGCAATTGTGAACCGTCGTGACAGAGCACAGCCTTTGACGCGATTTCATCAGGCTTGTGGTTCTGCAATCGGTGGTTTAGCGATGTTCTGTGTTTTCGGATTATTTTGAGCTGAACAATGGACACCAAAAGCAACTCTTTCGAGGACCGTGTGGCGCGGATCAAAAAGCGTTCGGCAGAAAACACACACAAGTCGCCTATGCCTCGAACCGAGAGTATCTGGCAACGTCTGGGGTATCCCGCTGCGTTTATGGGGGCTTTTTTACTGGGTGTTTTTGCGGTCTTCCTGTCCCGCCTGATTCAATACCAATCGGTTGGCATTCCGGTGCCCGGAAAGGTGGGAACGCAGGATTTCGTAAGCCTCGGCCTTGCAGGCGGGGCCTGCATCATGGTTATGCTGTTTCTGAAAGGTAAACTGCGAGAGTTCGCCGGGGCGCTCACGGTTGGTGCGTTGGTGACGACCTTTTCCTTTCATAATTTCGTGTGGAAATATCCTGTGTTTTTCGAACTTGTATACGGGGAAGACTGGGTGGAGTTTGTAAAAGACACGACAGAGCCTTCCAGCCTGAATCTGTTCGGGACCATCCTTCCGTTCGGTTGATGATCTCTGCACCCCTTGTGCGTTGTTGACATCCAGCCCGTCTCGGCGGCCAATGCGGGGCGATCAATAGCCCCGGAGCCCGAAGCAGCATGACTCCAAACACCAAAGGCGCTTTGCTGATGATGGGCAGCATGGCTGCCTTTACCCTGAACGATACGCTGGTGAAGGTTGCCTTGCAGGATCTGCCATTGTTTCAGTTGGTGGCCATGCGCGGGTTTCTGGCGGTATTTCTGATCTATGTGCTTGCCCGGTACCTGGGCACGTTGCATCTGAATTTTTCGCGCCATGACAAGTGGCTGGTTGCACTGCGCTGCCTTGCAGAGCTGGCGGCGACATTCTTTTTCCTGACGGCGCTGAAGAACATGCCGCTTGCCAATGTTACGGCCATTCTTCAGGCATTGCCTCTTACGGTAACATTGGGTGCTGCTCTGGTTTTTTCCGAACAGGTTGGTTGGCGACGCGCTTTGGCAATCGCCGTGGGTTTCGTCGGAATGCTGCTGATCGTAAGACCCGGGCCAGAGGGGTTCAGCGTGTATTCCATCTATGCTCTGGTTGCAGTGGTTTCGATTACAGTTCGGGACCTCATCACGCGACGCATGTCAGCCGACGTGCCGTCAATGCTGGTTACCCTTGCCACCTCGGTTTCCATAGCGGGGGCCGCGGCAATAGCCTCGGTTTTCGAAGGATGGGTTGCGGTTTCGGCAACGGCGGGTTCTCTGGTCGCGGCGGCGGCCGTGTTTGTGTTGCTTGGCTATTTGCTCAGCGTCATGGTCATGCGGCAGGGAGATGTCGGATTCGTTGCACCGTTCAGATATTCCAGCCTGATCTGGGCGCTCGGGTTGGGTTGGGTCGTGTTTGACGAATGGCCTGACAGCCTGACGATGCTGGGTGCTGTCCTGATCGTGGGTGCCGGTCTGTTCACCTTGTTCCGGGCACGTGCGCGTCAGGGCTTGGCGTGACTCCGTCTGACCATGTCCGGATCAATGGCGAAACGGGTTTGAAACTCGAGCTCTTGCTGCCGGGTAAGAGGGTTGAGCGCGACATCCGTGTTTCTGGTTCGCGGTGAGTCATTGAACCGGTTCAATCCCCGTACCCACATAGGACTATCGGGTCGGGTCACAACGGGCATCGCGCGGTTGATCCTGTTATGGGCAAAATTCATGATCGATTTCTGCTGCCCGCCTTGCACGTACATTCCCAGACCGGCAGTGATCAACGGGCGATGCACACGCGTGGCCCGTATCCCCTCGGAACTGGCGCGGGCCAGATAACCGCAGTTGAAGTCAACGGCGACCATCGCGTGCCTTTCGAACAAGCCAACGCATTCCCTGACACAGCCTCGAAACCGCTCGACAAAATCCACGGCCACTGCATCATCATCGTCGTGGCGAAACTGAAGGCAGGGTTGATCGGAATCGTTCCGCGCCGAATTCAGGACATCCTGCATGACTTTTCTGTGCCGCCCCGGAGGTTTCGCGACTATGCGCACCTGTTTCAACCCACCGGTCAGATCGTTGAGGCGGTCAAATGCCGGCTTGGGCAGGCAGTCGCCGACCACGATCACCAATTGGAAATCTTCGTCGGACTGTTTTTTGAAACCGGGCAGGGCGACCGTCTCGAACAGGCGAAACCGTTCTTCCAACCTGTCGTGCTGGTAAAGGAATTGCCGTCTTTCTTCGATACTTTCGTGCGTTGTCTGAAAGCCGCCAATTGCGGGATAGGAAAACCGACAAAGGCCAATCACTTGCATTTTCTCAGCGCGCCGCATATCTGGCCTCGAACGCGTCAGGGTCGATCGAGAACTGTACCCGCAAGCCTTCTGCCTGTTCAGGCGTGAAAGGCGATAGCTCGCTGGTATCTTTGCGCGCGTGGTCCGAGTCGTTGAAATCGTGCAGCATCCTTACCCACATGGGCGTGTCCGGATAGCTGACCACGGGCATGAACCGGGCGAGCCTGTTGTGCAACCGGTCAAAGATCGTCCGCGTGCTGCCGGCTTGAACATACATGCCCAGGCCAACGCCCAGCAGCGATCGATAGACCCGAGCGGTCCGAATTCCGCGGGCCTCGCGCCGGGCGATGTACCCTTGATTGAAGTCTATACCGACGGACTCGCTCTGCTGCATCAGCCCTGTGTTTTCGACAACAGCAGCGCGAAGGCGTTCCATGAAATCAACGGAAACGGCGTCATCGTCATCATGCCGAAACTGTAGGCAGGGCTGATGCGGGTCCGCGCGGGCGGTGTTCAGCACCTCTCGTACAATCTGCTTATGATCCCCTGGTTCTTTTGCAATGATACGGATCTGTTTGATCCCGGCGGTCAGGTCGCGCAGCCGGTCCGCATGGATCTGAGGCAGGCACGTCCCGGTCAAAACATACAACTCGAACGTCTCATCGGTCTGGGTGCCAAAACCGGGCAGGGTGATTGCCTCGAAAAGACGAAAGCGTTCTTCCAGCCGGTCGGGGGCATACAGAAATTGCCGTTGTTCTTCAATCGTATCCCGGTTCAGCCGAAAACCGCCGGTTGCGGGATAGGAAAACCGGCAAAGGCCAATCACTTGCATCTGTAATCCATCAGCAGATATTCGACCCGACTATGCCCTTGCCGCGGTTCAGCCGCAACCGGGACAGCGGCGCGCAGGAATGGCAATCCTACAGGCTGCATTCAACGCGCGCGCCTGGGCGCTGGGATAGGGCTGTTGACACTTGGGACGACTCCCCCTATACGCGCGTCATCTCGGTACCGGGGGCCGCCCCGTAGCCGATTCCAGTAATGAACTGGTCAAGGCCCGGACAATTTTACAGTTCGCGCCCTCTGAGAACCAACCGCGACGTTCACCTCGGAATGGGAACGCTCGTGGGTTTTGCGCTTGTGGACGCATAAGTGCAGCGAATTTAGCCGCACGCAACGCGCGTGCATGTCATGTGTGTTGCAAAACGGGGAAAGAACCGGAATGCCAACTATTCAACAGCTGATCCGCAAGCCGCGGCAGCCCAAAGTCAAACGCTCGAAGTCCATGCACCTGGAGCAGTGCCCGCAAAAGCGCGGTGTCTGCACACGTGTCTATACCACAACGCCTAAAAAGCCGAACTCGGCGATGCGTAAGGTTGCCAAAGTGCGCCTGACCAACGGGTTCGAGGTCATCTCGTACATCCCCGGTGAAAGCCACAACCTGCAGGAACACTCGGTTGTTCTGATCCGTGGCGGCCGTGTGAAAGACCTTCCCGGTGTGCGTTACCACATCCTGCGCGGTGTTCTGGATACTCAGGGCGTCAAAGACCGTAAGCAACGTCGTTCGAAATACGGCGCGAAGCGTCCCAAGTAAGAAGGAGAGGCTGATATGTCACGTCGTCACGCCGCCGAAAAACGCGAAGTCCTGCCTGACGCCAAATTTGGCGACAAGGTACTGACCAAATTCATGAACAACCTGATGATCGACGGCAAGAAGTCGGTCGCAGAGCGCATCGTCTACAACGCATTTGACCGCGTTGAGAACAAGGTAAAGCGCGCTCCGGTCGAAGTGTTCCACGAAGCGCTCGACAACATCAAACCTTCGGTCGAGGTTCGCTCGCGCCGGGTTGGTGGTGCAACCTACCAGGTTCCGGTCGAAGTGCGCCCCGAGCGCCGCGAAGCACTGGCCATCCGCTGGCTGATCACCGCTGCGCGCGGCCGCAACGAAAACACCATGGAAGAACGCCTCGCCGGCGAACTGCTGGACGCCGTACAGTCCCGCGGTACTGCCGTTAAGAAGCGCGAAGACACCCACAAGATGGCCGAGGCGAACAAAGCCTTCAGCCATTACCGCTGGTAATTCTAGAGGCTTATCCAAATGGCACGCGAATATCCGCTCGAACTATACCGTAACTTCGGTATCATGGCGCACATCGATGCAGGCAAGACGACCTGCTCGGAACGCATCCTGTATTATACTGGCAAATCCCACAACATCGGTGAGGTGCACGATGGTGCCGCCACCATGGACTGGATGGAGCAGGAGCAGGAACGCGGCATCACCATCACTTCGGCTGCGACCACCACGTTCTGGGAACGCACCGAGGACGGTAAAACCGCCGATACCCCCAAGCACCGCCTGAACATCATCGACACCCCCGGCCACGTTGACTTCACCATCGAAGTCGAACGCTCGCTGGCGGTTCTCGACGGTGCCGTCTGCGTTCTCGACGCAAACGCCGGTGTTGAGCCCCAGACCGAAACCGTGTGGCGTCAGGCTGACCGCTACAAGGTTCCGCGTATGGTTTTCGTCAACAAGATGGACAAGATCGGCGCAGATTTCTTCAACTGCGTTCGCATGATCGAAGACCGCACCGGCGCACGTGCTGTTCCGGTTGGTATCCCGATCGGCGCCGAATCCGAGCTGGAAGGTCTGATCGACCTGGTCACCATGGAAGAATGGCTGTGGCAGGGTGAAGACCTGGGCGCAAGCTGGATCAAAGCTCCGATCCGCGACAGCCTGAAAGACATGGCTGAAGAATGGCGCGGCAAGATGATCGAAGCGGCCGTCGAAATGGACGACGACGCGATGATGGAATACCTGGAAGGCAATGAGCCCGACGTTCCGACCCTGCGCAAACTGCTGCGCAAGGGCACACTGGAAATCGCGTTCGTTCCGGTACTGGGTGGTTCTGCGTTCAAGAACAAAGGCGTTCAGCCGCTGCTCAACGCTGTGATCGACTATCTGCCCAGCCCGCTGGACGTTGTCGATTACATGGGCTTCAAACCCGGTGACGAGGACGAAGTTCGGGACATCGCCCGTCGTGCTGACGACAACATGGCGTTCTCGGGTCTGGCGTTCAAAATCATGAACGACCCCTTCGTCGGTTCGCTGACCTTCACCCGGATTTATTCGGGCGTACTGAACAAGGGTGACTCGATCCTGAACTCGACCAAAGGCAAGAAAGAGCGCATCGGTCGTATGATGATGATGCACTCGAACAACCGGGAAGAGATCGAAGAAGCGTTTGCAGGCGACATTATCGCGCTGGCGGGTCTGAAAGACACCACCACCGGTGACACCCTGTGTGACGCGAAGGATCCGGTGGTTCTGGAAACCATGACCTTCCCCGATCCGGTGATCGAGATCGCGGTCGAGCCCAAAACCAAGGGCGACCAGGAGAAAATGTCTCAGGGTCTGGCGCGTCTGGCGGCCGAAGACCCGTCCTTCCGTGTGGAAACCGATCTGGAATCGGGTCAGACCATCATGAAGGGCATGGGCGAACTTCACCTGGACATCCTGGTTGACCGCCTCAAGCGCGAGTTCAAGGTCGAGGCCAATATCGGTGCGCCGCAGGTGGCCTATCGTGAAACCATCTCGATGCCGGTCGAGCACACCTACACCCACAAGAAACAGTCTGGTGGTTCGGGTCAGTTCGCCGAGGTCAAGCTTGAGATCACTCCGACCGAGCCGGGCGAAGGTTATTCGTTCGAAAGCCGCATCGTTGGTGGTGCTGTTCCGAAGGAATACATCCCGGGTGTCGAAAAAGGCATCCAGTCTGTCATGGACAGCGGCCCTCTGGCTGGCTTCCCCGTGATCGACTTCAAGGTTGCCCTGCTGGACGGTAAGTTCCACGACGTTGACTCGAGCGTTCTGGCGTTCGAAATCGCTGCCCGTATGTGCATGCGTGAAGGCATGCGCAAAGCCGGCGCGAAACTGCTGGAACCGATCATGAAGGTCGAAGTGATCACCCCGGAAGAATACACCGGCGGTATCATCGGCGACCTGACCTCGCGTCGTGGCCAGGTGTCTGGTCAGGAACCGCGCGGCAACGCAATCGCGATCGACGCGTTCGTTCCGCTGGCGAACATGTTCGGCTACATCAACACTCTGCGTTCGATGTCGTCGGGCCGAGCCCAGTTCACCATGCAGTTCGACCACTACGATCCGGTTCCGCAGAACATCTCGGACGAGATCCAGGCGAAATACGCATAAGCGAA
Organism: Ruegeria sp. HKCCD6157; assembly: GCF_013110685.1. NCBI lineage: Bacteria > Pseudomonadati > Pseudomonadota > Alphaproteobacteria > Rhodobacterales > Roseobacteraceae > Ruegeria > Ruegeria sp. HKCCD6157. Next base: position 110 of record NZ_WVRB01000011.1, on the reverse strand, counting down.
GATTTGAGGGAGCGTGGGTATCACGCTCCCTTCATTACCGAAAAAGGAGGCCATCATGGCAAAGGAAAAGTTTGAGCGTACAAAACCGCACGTCAACATCGGCACGATTG
>NZ_WVRB01000010.1:0-85779 GCF_013110685.1 Ruegeria sp. HKCCD6157 | reverse complement strand
ATATGACCATTGTATATTATGTTGTTCTCGATCAGCACATTCCGATGTCGCATTTGGCCGTTACCTAAATCCTGACCGTCGCCACCGGCCCAGATCGTCTGGGTAAAGCCACCAGCACCCATATCAAAAACATTATCTCGGATAGTAATATTGGCGCTTCCGCTATTATTCGCGCGTTGAATCTGGATCATGTCGCGATGATCTTGTGAACCGTCTGTATTACCGAAGTCGTGAATGTAATTTCGCTCGACCCAGATGTTGTCTACATTATCGAAAGCCAAACCATCAGAGCGGATCGAATGGAGATGACTGCCAATAACACTTACACTATTTGAATTGACCGCCAGAATCGCTTTCCACCAATTCCTAAATTCTGTGTTCGCGATATCAATATCCACTGAGTTGATAAGCAACAGACCACGTCCGGTACCATTGCCGTCAGCAAGTGTTCCCGTACCTCTAACCTGATCCCCGCCAAACACCGAATTTGAAATTTTGATTTTACTGCTGTTCTGAATAACAAAGTAAGCGATGTGCTCTGGCTCACCGCGCTTGAAAGCGTAGTCAAAGTAGACGCTGTCCAGATGAAGATTACTGGTCCCGTCAATCACCATACGATTAAAACAGGCAGGTTTGCGAGGATCAGCCGATCTGATCACCACGGGTGACGAGAAGGTCTTGCCCAACTTCAGAGTACCATAGTTGCCGGGCGCAAGCAGATAGACCTCACCGCCACGGGCATTCTGTAAAGCACCTGCCAGTGCTGCTGCGTCGGAAATGGCATGACCTTGGACCTGGGCCGTAAATCTGGGTTTGAAATGCAGCCCATCGCAAGACGTCTTCGCATGCAGGGCAGGGCTTAACAGAAGCAGGATCGTACCTGCCAGCGCAAGAATACGTGATCTGGGCATGACGCACCTTTCTGATCTGCAACCGTTCGAAAGCTTAGGCGAACCGCCGCATGCTGTCTATTGTGGCACCTCTCGGATCTCATGACATTTCCGGGATACTCACCGGGATCACAGCGGTGCTTTTCCGGAGTGGCTTTGATTAAATCCGCAAGTTTCCGTAGGGGCACCGGGCAATTCATTGCCGACACCTACCAGAGATACGCAAGGACGCGCCGGAATAGTGGCAATTATGTGTTCATTGTTGCTTAACGGGAATCAATTATCCAAACAGGCGTCAACCGCCAAGGGAAGTGGAACAATTCCCAGTATCGAGTATCGAGTTCACTCGGAAATGAAGGCAAAGGGGCATTATTGTCCCAATGCAGGCAACAATTTCCAAACATAGCCATATTTAGGCCACTCTACTGCCTTCGGGCAGCTGTTCCATTTGTCCTGGGTGTGCGGGAACTCGTGCGCTGCCACTCACAGCGCCTATGAAACAGAAGGTGAAATATGTCGACGACAATTACGGTAACCTCTGCGGCAGAGCTGAACCAGGCCTTGTCACAGGCGACAGGTGGGGAAACAATACTGCTTGCGGCCGGCGATTACGGCAAGCTCAGCCTGAACGGCACACAGTTTTCATCCAACGTAACGATTAAATCCGCTGATCCTAGTGCGATCGCAAGCTTTTCTGCAGTCAACCTCAACCAGGCATCAAATATCACGTTCGATACCATCTTGTTTGACTATAACGCCAGTTCCGGTGATCCGGAGTATCTAAGCGTTTTCGGCGTTTACAACAGCTCGAATGTCACCTTCAACAACTCGGTCTTCAGCGGCGATATCTCCAGCGGGACCGGCTCCGGGACCGGTTTAAGCATCAGGGATTCGGGTAATATTGACATTACCAACACCGAATTCAAAAACTGGTGGAAGGCCGTAATCACCGCGAATACCGATGGCGTTGATATCATTGGCAACGATATTCATTCTATCCGATCCGATGGTCTTGTCTTCGACAACGTCGATAATTTCAGGGTCGAGCAGAACTATATTCACGATTTTGGTGGTCTGGCCGGTTCCGGCGACCATCGCGACATGATTCAGATACAGCGCGCCAACGGCAGCGGCAGCGACAACATCATCATTCGCGACAATGTCTTCGATATGGGGCAAGGGGATTTTACCCAAACCATTTGGGCTGGCGGTGACGGCAAAGACACCAGTGACCCGAATGTCCAACACAAAAACGTCCTGATAGAAGGCAATGTAATTTATAATGGTCACCTCCACGGCATTTCGCTTTATGGCGTGGATGGATTGACGATCCGGAAAAACACTGTTCTGCACGTGGACGAAAAGACTCTGACAGGCAGCATTGAGGTGCCAGTCATTAACGTTTCGTCCGATTCCCAGAACGTGACGATCACCCAAAACATCACATCGCAGATTCTGGGGCATAATGGTCAGGCGGGCTGGACTGTTGCTGACAACGTCCTGATCAAGCCCACCGAATACGACCAGCACTTTACCTACCAGGCCACGGCGCAGACGGACGGCTACAATCAATACATCGTCAAACCGGGAAGCCCGGCAGCTTTGGTCAGTGCAGGCTCTGACCTCGCAAACAGCATTTCGGGTTCATATTTTGATTGGCTCAAAAACAACGGGTATACCGGAACCGGCACGCCGTCTCAGCCCAATACCGGAACAAGCCAACCCAATATCGGAACGAACCCACCACCTGCCGATACCGGGGACAATCAGCCTGAAACCGGGGAAAACCAGCCCGAAACCGGGGAAAACCAACCCGAGACCGAAGGCAATCAGCCTGAAACCGGGGAAAACCAACCCGAAACAGAGGCCGACGTCGAAAACCCCATCAACGTTGCCGAACCTCAGGGCGAGTTGATGATCGACATAAGCAATCAGGACAGCCGGGGGAACATCGGCAAAGTGCCTGGTTACGCAGAGGCCGAGGAAATTTCTCTATCGTTCGAGATGACCCGGGGCGAAGACGATACCGGCGCCGAGCGGCTTGTCTGGAACCACTCGAACTTCGGTCTGAAGCTGACCAAAAAGGGTCATCTGGTCGCGAAAGTCGACAACAACGATGGCGGTTTCCGTGATGGCTATAAGATCAAGGATCTTGATCTGAACGACGGCGAGGCACATCAGGTGACCATGATGGTCGATCAGAACACTGATCGCCTTCAGGTGCTGGTGGACGGCGCTGTTGTCCTGGATGAAACCGAAACCGATTTCGATTTCGCGGGCGGCGGAGAACGGGACTGGTACGTTGGCGACAGCGTGGAAACCCTCGGGGTCGGAGATGATGTGGACTTCATTGACTCGTCGCCGAATCCATACGCGGATTTGTTTGCCTGATGGCAACAACCGCCTCAGGTTAGAGAAATTGTCAATCAAAGCACGGGCGGGTCTCAGATTTGGGGCCCGCCCGCGCCTTTTCCGAACCAGCACGCTACGGAACATGCAAAACTGTGCGCATATGCCCTTTATGAGGCGTCCCTGTTGACTTAAAGCTCATTGCGGGCAGCGCAATTCACTACGACACATGCGAAAAAAGTTTGACCCCCCCCAGGAGTTTTACGCCCCCATATTGTAACAGGCCTTCAGGGCGGGGCTGTCCAATCGGGTCCGTTCCGAAATGAGATTGCGGAAGTTTTGTGTTTTAGAGTGAAGGAGTATTTGTCTCGACACATGATCCCGCATCGGCATCATATATGACAGACAGACGGGCCATGACCTTGCTTACGAGTAAACTTTATTCAATTACAGGACCACGAAATGAAACCTGAGAAAATGCCGGTGACCGCGGCAAGCTACCAAGCTTACCTGAACAGCCCGTACAAAAGCAGCAAGCATTCGACCTACTTCGATGTGTATGACAAGCTTTTCTCTCCCTACATCGGCAAGCCAATTACCTTCGTCGAAATCGGGGTTCTCAGTGGCGGCTCTTTGTTCATGTGGCGCGAGTTTTTTGGACCGCAAGCCCGCATCATCGGTGTTGAACTGAACCCCGGCGCAAAGCGATGGGAGCAGGATGGCTTTGAAATTTTCATCGGCAGCCAGAGCGATCCGGCCTTTCTGGAAAAACTCGCAAAAGAGATCGGTGAAATCGACATCGTCCTGGACGATGGCGGCCATACCTATGAACAACAGATTATCACAACCGAGTGCCTGCTGCCGCATATCCGCGATGGCGGCATGCTGGTCGTGGAAGACACGCATACATCCTATATGGAAGGCTTCGGGCTTCGGAACCGATCCTTCATCAAATATGCCATGAGCATGGTTGATCGTATCAACCACCGTTTCTCAAGGCTGACACCAAATACTGCGGAAAAACGAGCCTGGGGGATCAGTTTTTTTGAATCCTTTGTCGTCTTTGAAGTTAACCGCAAAGCGACCGCGGTTGTGTCTGTGCCGACGGAGAACAACGGTGAAGATTTGCACGCCAAGGATTTCAGGCATGCAGATAATCAGACCTATGAAACCCTGCTCAAAACATCCAAGGGGCTGTCCGCGCTCAAAGCGGTTCCGGGAATGCGTGCAGTGGCGAGACTGGTCCGGGCGACGGTGTCTCTGCCTTCCAACATGAAACGCGCCCGCAAGTTGAAAGAGTATTTTTGACCGGACGATATGCAATCATGCGCCACCTATCTGCGGAAAACCATGACATGAGCATTGCGCTACCAGTCAAATTCCGCTGGCCGCATGCGATTTCCGCCAGCCTGCTCATTTATGCACTCACAACCGCACCGGGCCTGATCAGGGATGGCAGAAACCCCGATGACTGGCGGCAGGTCCACGGCGCGCCCGAGGGCGGGATGCCTCTTAACTGGACGACTGAGGAAGGTCGCTGGGCGATGGAGGTTCTGTATGTCCATGCCTTACAGGAACGTTTTCTGCCTGTCTTGCAGGCTGGACTAGCGGCAGGCGTTTTCCTTCTGCTGTCGTGGATTCTGGCGCGGCAGTCCAGCGATCGTGCCACCCGGCCCTTCGCGACCTTTTTGATTTTCACGCTTGGCGTTCATCACATCTACATGATCAACGCCCTTACCTTTTCGAGCCACGTTTTTGCGTTCCCGCTGGCCTTGCTGCTTTCCGTTGCCGGTTTCAAGTGTTTTGAACGCGGCATCCTTCATGCGTTTGGCTCTCGGGTGATCTGGCTTTTGATCGGTGCGCAATGTATCGCGCTTTGTGCAGCACTCTATCAGCCTTTTGTCCCGTTTGGTGCCGTGATCCTGTTTGTCTCGATGATCCGAACCGACCGATACAAGAGCACAGATGTGGGCATATTCATCCTGCTATCGGCAATTGGATCATGTCTTGGCCTTCTGGTCTATTTTACGCAGGCCCATCTGGCTGCCCAGCTACATGACCATGTCCCCACGACCAACCGTATCGCGCTGCCCTCTCTCCACGAGTTGCAGGGTAAGCTTGAAACGGCTCTTCAATTGCTTGGCCAAATCTGGCGGGGGTCGCTACAAAGAATACCGTGGGCAATCAAGACCCTGAACACCGCCTATGTCGGAATTGGGTTCTTGCTAGGCGTTGGGCTGAGCGTTTCTGCCCTTGTACGGAACCCGCACAATTGGGTGCATGCCCTGCGCATCCTGACAGGCATAACCGGTATTCTCTTGCTGCCTTTTCTGATCTGGTTCTCCTACGATGGGCAGTGGATACCGTCACGGGCCGTAGCCTATGTCGGCTTGCTGGCTGCGGTTTTCTACCTGGCTGTTGATGCCGAAATACGGGCAAGAGGGTTCACGGCACCGGTCATTCTGGGCCTGCCCCTGATCGTTGCGCTCACATACGCATTCATGGCGCCTTTCGTCTGGAGCGATCAGTCCGAAATGGGAGACCGTGATGAGGCGCTTGCCGCGAAAATCATGATGCGGCTCGCGGAGCTGGAAGGGTATGACGGCGCGCCATTCCGCATCGTCGGCCATACAGATTACCCCGATCTGGCTTGGGGGGACATGATCGGCTGGACCGTATTTCACGCTGGGAATTCTCGTCCCGGCATCTTCAAGGACATGTATGACCTGGACTGGTACGCCGAGGGCGGGCTGTATGAAGGACCACTGGCCTGCGAGGCCTTCCCGGCCGAGAATTCCGTCTATTTGTATCAAGGTGCCGCCTATGTCTGCCTGTCGCAAAGCCCCGGCTTTTCCGGCAGCCTCATGTGCGCCGACAGTGACAGGCCCGAAATCGGCCGTGTCTGCGTCACACAAACAGCGGTTCTGCGGTTCTCGGAAATCTGTGCGCCCCCCGTTCGGGGGGACAGAATTGACGTGATACACACCGCGACGCCAACCATCCGCAGCGCTTTTTACGACGTTCAGAGCCGTGGCCACACCATACATGGCGGGTGCTTCTATACCGCGGGCTGGAACGGTGAGGTGCCGGATGTGATCGACGTGTCGATGGTTGGCGGGGATGGTGCAGTCACCTGGTCCGAAAAGCTGACGCTCGGCGCGATAGAAAATCCATCCGGCAACCTAGAATAAGGCGTGCGCCTGACTGGCCAAATGACGCCAAACTAAAAACTTTGTCATAACCAATACACGGCGTGAGGCGCTTAGTGACTGTGAAAAGACACTGAAATTCGAAAAAATACGCACGTACACAGAACTTTTTGAACCCAAGGCAAAACCATGGTCACTTATCCCCGGGCGCACGGGAAAGGCTACGCGTTATGGTAAATTTAAACATGAGTACCCCCACAACTCCGTCCCGGGAAAAAGCTCTGGACCAAAGCGCTCCGACGCTCAGCATCATCGTGCCCATGTTCAATGAAGAAGAGGTTCTGCCGGCCCTGTTCGAACGTTTGGGGCAATTCCTCGATCAGCTTGGGGAAAGCTACGAGATCATCTGCGTGAACGACGGCAGCACAGACGCGACCGCCAGGATTCTGGCTGCCGCGCATGAGCGCGATGATCGTATCAAGGTGCTGAACTTTTCACGTAATTTCGGCAAGGAAATCGCATTGACGGCGGGGCTGGATGCAGCTGCGGGTGAAGCCGTTGTTCCGATAGACGCGGATTTGCAGGATCCGCCTGAACTGATCGAGACATTTCTGGAAAAATGGCGCGAAGGGTTCGATGTCGTCTATGCCGTCCGGCGCCACCGCGACAGCGATACCGCGATGAAACGCTGGACAGCGCGGAAGTTCTATCAGGTCATCAACCGGCTTTCGGGGGTACCGATACCCGCCAATACCGGCGATTTCCGCCTTATGGACCGGCGCGTGGTTCAGGCTGTAGGGCAGCTGCGCGAGCACAACCGCTTTATGAAGGGCCTTTTTGCCTGGGTCGGGTTTCGGCACACCGAGGTGGCGTATGACCGCCCCGAGCGTGCGGCGGGGCAGACCAAATTCAACTACTGGCGCCTTTGGAACTTTGCGCTGGACGGTATTACCGGGTTCAGCACCGTGCCTCTCAGGATTGCGGGCTATGTCGGCATGCTGACTGCGTTGGCCGCGATCATCTATGGTGTTTTCCTGATCTCACGCACCCTTGTCTACGGGGTGGATGTACCCGGCTATGCCTCATTGATGGTTGCAGTGCTGTTGATCGGTGGCCTGCAACTTGTCGTGCTGGGCGTCATCGGGGAATATCTGGGGCGGCTTTATGCAGAGGCTCGGAAACGCCCGCTTTACATTGTCGAAAGCAGCCTGGGGTTTGAGCCCCTGGACGGTCATTCATCCTGACCCCTCGGCCTCATCTGCGCCGGTAGACAAGAACCTGCCCGTCCCCCAGCGTCCCGGCAAACGCATGCACGCGTTCCAGCCGCCCTTCCGCATCACGTTGCAGATCAGGAATGGCACGGAACATCCGGTCTGGGAACAGAACAACCAGCGCCACAGGGCCAGGTTGGGCCATTGCCTCGGAATAGTCCTGCGCATCCCCGATGGTTCCCCAGTCGGCGTCGAAGTGGTCTTCGAAAAGGGGGCCGCCCGGGTTGATCGCATATACCCGTTCTGACGGGCTGCGGGTTTCTTCAACAAGCGCAAAAGCCCCCGCCAGATCCTGTTTCGGAGCAGAATAGTTCCGCTGCACCAAGAACACGGACACCACGATCATCGCCAGAACGCCCAACGCAAAGAGCGGCGATCCAAACCGGGGCTGTTGAGCCCACCGTGCCACCGCATCAGCACCGTATCGACACCCCACAACGGCCAGAATAAGGATCAGCCCGATATCGACGAAAAAGAACCTCGGCCAGATCCGCATCTCAAGCGACAGCAGAAGCAGCAGCGTCACGGCGATATGCATGGCGATGGACGGGAAAAACAACGGCTGCACCGCATGCGCCCCCACGGCACCGAAGACGATGACGGCCAGCCCACCGATCGCGATGAACAACATCAGCGGGCCGGTATCCCCAACCGCGGTCCGCAAACCTTCGATAATTGTCCAGAGCGGGTTCTGGTATTCCTGCATGGGGTCCACGGCGGATGTCGCCGAAACCTCGCTCACCGTGCCCGCTATGCTTGGCAAGATCGGCAGATATGCAAGCAGGACCAGAACCAGCGCAACTGCAACACCCACCAGCGGATGCAGCACCCATTCACGGGTCAAAGTGCCCCGGCCGAACCCGGTCACAAGGGAAAGCAGCCAGATGAGACCCAGTGCAACAAAGAAAAATGCACCGGTCAGATGGGTGAAAACAGCGGCCGCGGCGGTAAAGCCGAATGCAACCCAGGTGCCGGTCGCTGGCTGGCGCATTCCCCGCAGAAAGAAAATGAAGCCAAGCGTGCTCCAGAATGCAAGCTCGGTATATCCGCGCGCGTTCTGAGAGAACCAGACCTGATGATAGGACAGGGCCACCAGTAAGGCTGAAACATGCGCAATCGTGCTGTCCGCAACCTCTTTGGCCAGCCACCAGATCACCCCGACAAGACCAACACCAAACAGAACGGCCGGAAACCGATATGCCCATGCCTGATCTCCGAATATCTGGGAAACCAGCTTTGCCTTCATGCTGAAAAAGTAATGATGGTTCATCGAATATTCGCGCATCATCTCATTCCACGGAAGGCTGACATGCGTATCGACGGTCCGGATTTCGTCATACCACAAGGGCGCGTTCAGCCCGGCGCTTCTGAGGACTGCGGCAAGAAGAAGAATGAACAGGAGTATTGCCAGATCGTTGCGGTCAAGCGCGGGGGAAGGCTGTTTCATGGGCTTCTCCAGTCCACTCGGTTCAGGTCAGGCACCCGGCAAAATCGTCGGCCTGGACGCGGCGCATGCAGGTGCCGGTCCTTCTTTCGCATCCCACCGTATCCGGGGCGCATACTGACACAAGGCTCGGATGCAGGCGGTTTCACCTCAAAGCAGCCCAAATACTCGATAATATACAAAACATCCCCTTATTGTTTCCACTTCCAGCGCTCTGTCAGGCCACCCCATCCAGCATCTGCCGATAAATCTGTTCGATCCGTTCATGCACATGGGTTGGGTCGAAACGGTCCTCACGTGCCAATGCGCGGGCGTTGGCCCCCAAGGTTTTACGCAGCCCCTCGTCCCCTGCCAGTTCCAGAACGGCAGCGGTCAGCCCTTCGACATCACCGACAGGGCAAAGCCGCCCAACCCGGTCCGACACAAGCTCACTCACACCGCCGCAATCGGTCGCTATCACGGGCAAACCGGCGTGAAAGGCCTCGACGATTGAAATCGGCAGAGCCTCCCACCGGGACGTGAGCAGCATGAAATCCGCGGCGGCCATATGCAGGGGAACGGTATCGATCGGCCCCAGAACCCGGATGTTGTCACGCACCCCGGCCGAAGCAATCCAGTCCGAAAGCACGTCCGCCAGAGGACCGTGGCCAGCCAATGCGATCACGATATCGCGCCGGACCTTCACCAGCCGGGCCAAAACATCGATCATCACGTCGATACCTTTTTGCGGATCCAACCGGGCCGGACTGAAAATCAGCACGCCTTCCCCATCGCGCAAAAGCTCCTGTCTCAGCGCCAGAACTGCGGCGGGATCCTGATCCGGTGGCGGCGGCACACCAAGCCCAAGCTGGGCGGTGCGCGCCCGTGGCAGACCACGTGCAATCAATGCATCAAGGGTTTTACGGCTGGGACAGGCGGTGACATGCGCCGCGAACTGAGCACTGCGCGCCACCCCGCCATACCGTTCGGGCGTCGAACCATGGAAGGTGAAAAGGCGACGGGTCGGCTGACCGGCAAGCGCCAGCCGGGCGACAAGTGCAGGGGCGGTTTCGTGGGAATGAACAAGGTCGAAACGGCCGCGGGCTACGATCTTTCGCAGTTTTTGCACGCACCCCATGGCGGCTCCAAGCCGTCTCATCATACTGAGACCCTCATCGTCCGACACACGTTTCAGATCCAACGCATGAAACCCGAGATCGCGCCCTTCCTTGCCCCATGGACCAGACGATCCACCCAACTCAACATGATGTCCCCGATCCCGCAGGTAGCTCGTCAGGTCGAGAATATGGCGCTGGATTCCACCTCGTTCGAATGCTGGCCCCAATTGCAGAACGCGTAGCGGCCGGGTGGAACGTCCGGTTGCAATATCCACCTCCTGCTCTGGTTGCCCTGAAACATAGGCCATGGACGAAACCCCTTACCCCCTTGTCCGGGGCACATGCGGACGTCACACAAACCCGCCACCCGGAAAGGTCTTATCAAATCGATTACAGGTTCAGCACCGTTGATCTGATTTGGTACGAGGCTGAGCCATGTTGAAACACAGCCATCATATGGCAGGTGCGCAATACGTCAAAGGTATCGTCGACAGAGAGGCGTTGGTTTCGAACCCATATGGCACATCACGGCCCGCGAGGCGTCTGCCTTCGGCATCCTATGAAGGGTCGGGCAGAAGTTCTGTGCTAAAGCGTTCCATCGCTGCACTGAAATCTTTGTCCAGATACTCGTTCCCCATAATCACACTAAGCAGGATTTCCTGAACCCAGGATTCCAGCATTTCAATCGAATTGAGTGAGAAATTTCCGATGTTTTCAACTTGTTCCGCCGACAGTTTTTCAGGCGCATAGAAAACATAGAAATACTGCGGCACGATCATCTCAAAGCTCACGTCGCCATCTGTCCCAAAATCCCTGACGACGGACACACGCCTGCTGGTTAAGAAAGACGCAGGCCCCTTGTCCCGGCGTGGAGTTTGCCTCCAAGAGCAAAACTGTTCCGAGGACAATTATAGAAAATACGGGTATCTAAAATCACCCCCGGCCTCCTATTGAAGAGTATGATTGAAGAGTATGACAGGATAAGGTGGTTGTGTTACAAATTCGATCTACCGTGGAATATTATAAAGTCCGTCAATGAGCCGCACCGGCGGAACACCACCTTTTCCTTTCGCGCGCGAGTAGATGTGTTGGAGCATCTGAAGGTCGCTGCGCCCCCGTTCCAGGCTCACTCATTTTATTGCGGATGATGCGAAGGTTTGACACCCAGCATCGACCGGGTGAGCCTCTTGATGAAAAAGCGATCTTACTCGCCTTGCTTCAGGATGAACGCCTTTTGCATCCCAGTGAACTTTGATGCCTTCATGCGATTCCGCTCCTATCCCAGTTTGGGAAGCTTAGCGCAAAACTCCAGCTTCAAACGGTCCAGTTTTCAGGGTGCGAAACACCAAACCACGCCTCCCAAAATCATCTCCAGCGTTCAAAGCCTTATAAATATTTCAAAAAACTTACAGCACCATGTTATATCTCACCAAACCGCGACCGCATGCGCATAGGAGGATGAATGCGGATACCAATTGCAACTGCAATGGCAACCTATGCTATGGGGGGCTGATGAACGGAGCGCTGGGGCAGGTCGGCGACATTGCGACGAGTCGTAGCTATTGGTTACTTGCTCTAACCGCAATCGCAGTCATCGGTCCATTTATGTGGCCAGTGCAATGGTCGGGTAACGAGATCAACTATTTCGATCTCTCTTATAGATTTGCACAGCCTGAAGCATTCACGGACAGCCATGCGGTTTTCGACGATTCAAAGGGGCGCATCGTCAGCTTTTTGCTGATCGGCAACGTTATCACACTGGCTGGCTTTGAAGCCGCCAAGACGATCTTCGCACTCACACTCTGGTTGCTCTCTGCCTTGGGGGTTGCCGCCATCGCACGCGATTTCGGATTGCGGGTGGCCGAACTCGCTCTGCCGCTCCTGATATTTTGTCAAAGTGCTCAGGGTATTCTTGGCAATGAATGGATGTTCTACACAATAGAGGCAAAGGTTTTTGCCTACGCTGCGGTATTCCTCGCGATCACCTCAGCGCTGAACGGCCGCTGGATACTGGCTATGATCGCGTTGGCAGTGGCAACCTACATGCATTTTCTGGTCGGTGGTTTCTGGGCTGTGGCACTGGTTCTGCTACACCTTCTGAAAACAGGTCGCGTATGGCAATCCGCACGTCTCGCGATCGGATTCTTCCTGCTGATCCTGCCGTTATTCTTTGTCTTGATCCGGGAGCGGATCGGGGTGGAGGTCGATACCTCGGGCCTCGATCGCTCGCTAAACGCGATCTACACAGAACTTTCGGCGCACTTCCATGTTGCTCCCCTTCTCGATGGCATCCGCCATTTCCTCAAGGCCTGGCTGCCCGGTACATGCGTGCATTTGGCGCTTTTGATTGCGCTCGTAATGCTACGCGACCGGTTCAGGGACCAGGCTTTGCTGATCTGGTTGATTGGGCTGAATGTATATGTCCTTCTGGCGCTTGTTATCTACATGCTGGACGATGGCCGCTACTTGCTGGCACCCTTCTATCTGCTGCGTCCTGCCGGGCTAATCTGTCTGATGTCGCTTCTGGCTTTGGCGCATATGCTGTCGGAACTGGTCGAGCAGGACCAGCGACCGCGACTCGCTCTGGCAACCTGCACCGCAGTTTTGTTGCTCTTACAGCCCCAGGCCTTGGGCAGTCTGGCGCAAATCGTCACGCGGTATCCCCCACATATCAGGCTCGAAGCCGCTCTCAGCGCCTCCGAACGCGATGTTCTATCATGGATCCGCACCAACACGGCACCGAATGCGGCAATCGTAGTGCAGGAGGCAATTGCAGGAGGATCAATTCTGGAGGGCGATCCGTTTCCCGGCGGGATGGAACGATTAAGTGGGCGAGGGTTCGTCGTAAATTTCAAATACATTCCAACCAGCAAACCTGATGTAGTGCGCTGGTATCAGCTATTGCAGGCACGTCGCGCATTCTTTGACGGGGAATGTACCAAGAACACTGCGCTGCGCGCGGATTACGCCGTAATCCGGCTTCGGTCAGGGACGGCCGCAGCGGATTGCGTCACCACAGTATTTTCGAACAACGAGTTCCTAATCGGGCGTATCCTGCCGGAGGAGGCAGACAGGATCGACCCTCAACGACCATAAAGGCTCTGTCGCAAGCTTTGAGGCCCTCTGTTCGAGGTTGGTCCTCGTGAAAGTGGCGCAGCGGATTTCGGAAAAGTCAAACTGTGACGATCTCATTCAAGGGCGCGCATTTTCCAAAAGAAATAATATTGCACGCCGTTTTTAACCTGCGCTATTTGGTGTCGTGCCGTGATTTGGAAGAAATCATGAACTTGCTTTCGAATTGATACGACCGGCGAGTCATTCACTCGTTGATTCCGAAAGCATCAATGGCCGAAAGTTTGCAACGGAACCCCATGCTATCGTTGTCACCAGTAAAAACTTCGCAACAGATCCTACACGTTTACAACTCCCTTCTCTCCTTACGCTCAAAATTCAACACTTTTGATCTTTACCTTAACCGATTGGCTAAATCGTTATCAAACCCGATAAGTACCCCTTATTACGTGTGATTGATTTTACCGGGGAATGGGCGCAAAATAGCGCCCATGAAATGTCGGTTTTCCTTAACCACTGGACTCGCGACGGCATTGGTCCGCAACCTGTAGACCCATGCCCCGCTCCGGCATCAAACCTTAGTAGATGCAGCAAAGTAACCTGCAATTTTGTAAACAAATACCGGCATAAATTAGATCCGAGTCTACAACTAAAGGACCAACCCAGCATAAGGCAAACCATGAAACATGGTGAAAACAAGCAAGAACAGTCTATAGGTTAGGGAAAATTGACACGCATGAAGCCCCCTGCCCCATATCTCCCCGCCGCCGCCCCTGCCCTGTCGCAGGCAGATCAGGACGCGCTGAGTGATCTTTATATCCGCGGCACCCCTGCCAATACGCTGCGGGCTTATGAACGCGATCTGATCTATGTGACGGCGTGGAAAATGGCGCGCTTCGGGGCGGCGCTGGACTGGCCCGAAAGTGAGGCCACGGCGCTGGCCTTCATCCTTGATCATGCGCGCGATCTGGGTGATGCGCCCGATGAAGATATTGCGCGTCAAACCGCGGAGGTGCTGATTGCGCGGGGGCTGCGCAAATCGCTGGCCTGCCCGGCGCCGTCGACGCTGGACCGGCGCATTGCCTCCTGGCTGGCTTTTCACCGTATGAAGAACCTCACCAGCCCGTTCGACGCGCCGCAGGTGAAACAGGCCCGGGGCAAGGCCCGCCGCGCCGCCGCCCGTCCTCCGGCGCCGAAATCGCAGCACCCGATCACCCGCGACGTGCTGGAACAGCTGCTGGCCACCTGCCGCGGCACGCGCCGGGATTGCCGTGACCGGGCGATCCTGATGCTGGGCTGGGCCAGCGGCGGGCGCCGCCGGTCCGAGATCACCGGATTGATGCGCGAGGACGTGTCGCTGAAGGAGTTCGACACATCCGGCGTCGCCTGGCTGTCGCTGCTGGAAACCAAGACCACGGCCAAGGGAGAGGCGCCACGCCTGATCCTGAAAGGCCGCGCCGCGCAGGCGCTGGTGCATTGGATCGAGGTTGGTGAGATTACAGGTGGCCCGCTATTCCGCCCCATCTCCAAGGCGGACCGGGTGCTGAAACGCCGCCTGACCCCGGATGCAATCTATCAGATTGTCAAACATCGTCTCAGGCTGGCCGGATTGCCCGAGGATTTCGCCTCGCCGCATGGATTGCGGTCTGGCTTTCTGACCCAGGCCGCGCTGGACGGTGCGCCGATCCAGGCCGCCATGCGCCTGTCGCTGCACCGATCTGTGGCGCAGGCGCAGAAATACTATGACGACGTGGATATCGCCGAAAACCCGGCGACGGATCTGTTGGGGTAGATCCAAGCGCCCTTCTGGCGGCATGGGTCGAAGCCCTGTTCGCGCCCCTCGCCGTTCGGCACTCTGATTGCGTCCCGGGCGTTTGCTTGCCTTTGAATAAGGCCATCGGAAAAGCACGGAAGAATTGGCGGCACCGGTCAAAATGGCCATGGGCGAAACCGGCTGCATTCTGAAATCAAGATAGGCGGACCTTTGCACGTCTTGACGAACCTCCATTGCCATAAATGGCTGCCCCTCATAAGTTACACATCAGAAAAGCAAGACATGTTCATGTCTCAACAAAAAAACACGCAGTGTCGCACGAGTAGTGGAGCAATGCTCCTCCCGGTAAAAATAACCAAATTTTAACCCTTAGTGGTTCAAAGTTTTGCCATGATTTCATCGCGGAATCATTTTGGGCATCTGCTCAATGGCATGACGGCGCCCACCTGGGTTTGACCAGACCAAGACCATAGCCGGAGGACTTGGAGAAGATGATTGGAATTATCGGGATAGCCATTCTAGTTGGCCTGTGCGCCGGCGGGTTTGCTTTGATTTCCGGTGCGTCCATCCTGATGGCTCTGGGCAGCTACATCCTCTTTGGCTGGCTGTTCATCATTGCAGCCCTCATTGTTATCGGCGCTGTCAAAATCGTGAAGACACGCGTACAGAAACAAAACCCCGCCTATTCCAGCTAAGCGCCTAGTCCCGTCCGGCGACCCTTTTGGCCACATAGCCCAGAAACGCCCGCTGCGGATTTCTGATCTGTGGGCGGCCTGACGCGGCCCAATAAGCCAGCCAATCCGCTTCCAGCGCATAGACATCGTGGCCAGGCGCCATCGCCCTGGCCTCCTCCAGCGCCTGCGGCGGCAGGATCGGCTTGTCCGGCCCCTCGACCACCTGACCCCGGCGCGAGAACCGGATCAGGTCGCCCGGCTCTTCGGTCATCTCATAATCGGGCAGGTGATCGGCTGCGATCATGTCACGGATCATCTTGCGGAACACCCGCCGGGGTGAGGCCGAGCCGGACTTTTTCAACAGCACCTCGACCGAGATCCGCCACTCGGGCTGACGCCCGCAATGTTTGCGTGCCAGCTCATAAATCCGCCGCTCCAGCGGTTTGCGCAGGCGGAAGTAATCGCGGCTGAGGGTCAGCACCGATTTCGCCAGCACCGCACGGAACAGCCAGTCCGACAGTTTCACGCTGACGCTGGCCATCCGCCCCGCACGGGTGTGACGCACGATTTCCCAGCTTTCGATCAGGCCGAACCCGGTGGTGGTTTCCTTTTCACCCGTCACAATGTTGGTGGTGATCCTTGTGCCGGCCAGCCGCTCGAACGCTTCGCGCAGACGCTTGTAACCGTCACCGCTGGTTTCGCGGTTGGTGGCAACCAGCAGATCATGCGCCTTCAGATGCAACACTCGGCTGACCGTCCGGCCCGCATTGATCGCCGCCATCAACTGGCTGATGCAAAAGATCAGGATGTCCTTGTCGTGGATCGTCGCCAGACCGCGCACCGAAGGCGTCACCGTGATCTCGACCCCGTTATGTTCGTAATTGAGGATGCGCCGGTCCGGCCGGGTCGAGAGCGAAAACATAGGATGCTCCATCGAACCCATATCTGTCTTGGGCAGCGCATCGAAGATATCGCATACAAAAAAATCGCCCGTTGGGTGCCGGTCAGGCAACAACGCCCCTGACCCGCTCATACTGCCCTGCCCATATGTCCTGCCCGAATCTTTGTTCGTGGTTTTATTGACGCTCACCGTAGAGTTATCCACAGGAGGCGTAAAGCCGCCGGAACGTGGGTTCAGAGTCACTGCAACGTGGGATCAGAGTCACCCTATCGTGGGATCAGATTCAGTGTGACCTACAAGAAATACAAAACCCGCTTTTTTTTCTTATACTTAATAGAGTTCAAATTCACCCGTAACTAATAAGATAACAGGATTCTAACTGAACATTTTTTTGCTATACGCTCAAAAACAGCGTCTCGAAGGGTTTCTACCCCTTAATTTTGCTTAGAAAATTCGGTTTTGTGCTCATAATGCTTTCGCATGCTTCCTTTTGTGGTATATTAGTGAAAACATAGCACATGGGCAGTATTTCAATGCGAGCAGCAACGTCCGAGGGACTTCCCCCGTATTTCAATATCGACCCGGATCTGGCCTATGCTGAACTGGGCGACCCAACCGGAACACATGAGTTCTCGCAAATCGCGGATGCCTGTGCGCGGGGGCGTAGCGACCTGGCGAACCGGGGGCTGGAAGAAAACGGTCAGAAAAAGCTGCGCCTGTTTTCGACTTGGGAAATCACCAAATATCTGATCCCTGTGGCGCCCGCTCATTTTCGCCGGGTCCTGAAAGGCAATCCGGATTTGCCCCAGGGACAGTCCGAAACCGAAGGCGGTGCCAAGTGGTTCACGCTGGATGAGGTTCTGCGGCTGCGGGCACATTTTGCCTCGGAAGGATCCAAGGCAAAAGAATACCGCCCCTACCGCCCCGAGGGTCTGCCCGCCAAGATCGTGTCCGTGGCCAATTTCAAGGGCGGTGTTGGCAAAACCTCGACCTGCGCGCATCTGGCCATGTCGGCGGCCCTGGACGGTTACAAGGTGCTGGTCATAGACCTGGACAGCCAAGGTTCGATGACGTCGATCTTTGGCGGCAAGGTCAGCGATGAATGGCAGACGGTGTTCCCCTTGCTTGCCCGCCACTACGCCACCCATCTGCGCCGCGACAATCAGGGACGTCTTGACCGGGGTGAGGCCCCGCATCCGATCGACGATACCCTGTCCGAGGCGCTGAAGACCCGCAGCCGCGATCTGATCCAAACCACCCACTGGCCGAATATCGATCTGATCGGCGCGCAGCTGAACCTCTATTGGGCCGAGTTCCAGATCCCGGTCTGGCGGATGCAGGGCCGCAGCTGGAAGCTGTGGGATGCGCTGACCGATACGCTGGACGAAGATGGGGTGCTGGACGATTACGACATCATTTTCATCGATACCCCCCCTGCCCTTGGCTATCTGACGATCAACGGGCTGGCCGCCTCGGATATCCTTTTGGTGCCCATGGGGGCCTCGTTCCTGGAGTTCGACTCCACGGGGCGGTTCTTTGACATGCTGCATTCCACCTTCCAGTCCATCGAGGATGGCGAGAACATGGCCGCCCGCGCCCTGGGGCGGCCCGAGATGGCGTTTCAGTGGGATGCGGTGCGCACGATCATCACCCGCTATGACGGCAGCCAGCAGGCGGAACTGGCCGGGCTGATGCAGGCCTATCTGGGCCGGACCCTGTCGCCGCACTGGCAGGGCTACACGGCGCTGATCGGTCAGGCGGGGGAACAGGTCAACGGCATCTACGAGGCCGATTACCGCGATTTCAACCGCGAGACCTATGTGCGCGGGCGGGAAACCTTTGATGCCACCTATGCCTCGTTCAAAAAGCTGCTGATCGGTGTCTGGCGGGGCGAAGAACGGGCCCGGCAGGCCGAAGAGGCGGGAACACCGGAATTGTCGCTCTGAGCGCGATGTTTCGCGCGCGAAACACGCCTGCCACGTCCCGAAACAGAGTCTGATCCGCGCAGGAAAAGGAGAAATCAATGGCAAAACGCAAACGACTGACCCCTGCCCGGCCGGATTATCTGGAAGACAACCGCCCTGCCCCCGGGCTGAACCCGATGTTCCCCACAGACGCCCCCCGGACCACGCCGCCGGTTGCGCAGGTGGCCGGGGCCACGGCGGCTCAGGCGGCGCTGGAAGAGCTGTCCGGAGAATTGCGTGCCGCGCGGGCCGAAGGGCGCTTGGTACAGGATCTGCCGCTGGACGCCATCGAGGAAACCTATCTGGTGCGTGACCGCATGGCGGCCGATGACGCGGATATGGAGGCGCTGAAGGAAAGCCTGAAGGCCCGCGGGCAGCAAACCCCGATCGAGGTCGTGGAACTGGAGGGCGGGCGTTACGGGTTGATCTCGGGCTGGCGGCGTCTGACAGCGCTGCGGGCTTTGGCGCAGCAGACGGGCGAGGCCCGCTTTGCAACCGTGCGTGCGTTCCTCAGGCAGCCGCAGAGCGCATCTGATGCCTATGTGGCCATGGTCGAGGAAAATGAAATCCGCGTCGGGCTGAGCTATTACGAGCGCGCCCGGATCGTGGCGCGCGCGGCAGAGCAGGGCGTTTACCCGGATGAGACTGCGGCCCTGCGCGGGCTGTTTGCATCAGCCAGCCGGGCGAAGCGATCCAAGATCGGCTCGTTCATCGCGATCTATCACGCCCTGGATGACCATCTGCGCTTTGCGTCAGCTATTCCTGAACGGTTGGGGCTGTCGATTGCCAAGATCGTGAAGGAAGAGGCGAAAGCGGCCTCTTCAATCGCCAAGGCTCTGGAGAAGGCAGTGCCCGAGACGGGGGAAGCTGAGATATCGGTTCTGACCCGTGCGTTAAATAGCCTTGGGTCCAAAGGCGCAAAGCCACCCGCTGCCAAGACGCTTCCGAAAGAGACCTTCGGAGGTATTCACCTGAAACAGAGCCCAAACGGCGCGCAGGTCACGTTGTTCGGCCAAGGGCTGTCTGAGACGTTTCTGGCGGAACTGAAAGCTTGGCTGCAGGCGCGCGACACCTGATGTTTCGCGCGCGAAACAGAGGCTGAGAGACTTGGTTCTCTTATAGCACGCTGCACGCTCGGTTTTGGGGGGCATTACGCCTTGACCCGGAAAGAGATGGACCCTGATCCTGGGGCCACCTCCCGATATTGCCGCGAACATCAATGATCAAAAGTCCGCGCCAGAACCGGTTGCATTGGTGTGCTCATGGCACTTGGTGAGATTGTTTTTGGTATTGAGATGCCACGATTTGCTGCGCTTGCGAGGATAATTCCGTTAAAGCCAAACTGTAATTCGTTGTTTTTTTGGGGGAAATAGGGGAATATCCGGATTAGCTTTACCAGGAAGGGCGCAGCCGTCCGATTTGGATCGTTGAAGGCAGCTTGGATTCGACGCTCAGTGATAGCCGCTTTTTAGTCTGCTACGCCCCCCTATCGCGCGCATTTGTGAGCCACATGTGTCAGGGGTCATTTGGCGTTAAGGGTCGGTAATACGCTCGAAGGAGGAATCAAAATGAAAAACTTAAAGCAAACAAAGCCATGAAGAACTCGTATGTCTTCATTCGCTTGGCTTTACCTCTGCTGATTTCTTTAGGGGTTCTCATATTTCGGGACGCTCTCGTGAATTTATTGGAAACTACGACTGGTAGTTTGGGATTCATGACACGCCTAATCGGGGTCATTTCAACCGTTTGGGAAAGAGCTCTGCTGTTTGTATTGATTGTCCTGGCTTTGGGGGCTGTGATCTTCCTGCTTTCCCGTTCCTTACCAAAGCGCATCCGTTCACTCGCGTTGTTTGCCCTTGTCTTGGCGGGCGTCACCTGGGGCTTGTACCCATGGACAGGACGTGACGCAGTTGTTCTTGGCGTTGTCTGCGGTGGGGTTTTGGTTGCGAATTCCGGGGTGTTCTGGTCGCAATATCTTCGTAAGCCGGTGTCCGGCAGATTACTTGATGCCGTGATGATCTGCGCGGTTGGTTTGGCCGAATTGTTGTTGCCGCGCCCCTACTATCTTTGGGTAAGATGCAAACTTGGCTCAGATGCACCACGCAAAGAGCCCGGTTTTGGGCGCTACATTCCTGGTGTTGTTGTCGCCTCTGCTCTCATCGTTGCTTTTTTTCCTTTTCCGAGGTTGGCAGAAATTGGACAAAACCTGTTTATGTCCCCTCAGGCCAAAGTCATTTTTGGCCCGCGTTTCGGAATTTATACAAAGTACGACATAGCTTCGATGGTGTTTGATCCTGTTTCGGGTCAGCTTTTTTTATGCGGAAACGGAACAAATAGATTGCTGGTGATTCTCCCCGAAACCCAAGAGGTGAGCGATACAGGGATCATAACCGACAAAACCCAATTCTGCGTTTTTGACCCTGACCGCAGGCAAATATCATTCGCCAATCGGGCTGCTGAGAAGTTGGTTTTAGTGGATGTTGAAAGCCGCAAGATCGTGTCCGACCGTGCGTTGGGAACGTTGCCCCCTGGGGAAATTATTATGGGTTACAATCCTTCGGAAAATGTTCTTATTGCAGCGTCCGAAGCCGCAGAACGGACGGAAGATATAGACTCGGTGCAAATATTCGATGCCAATAGCCTGGCGCGCAAGTTGACACTGGACGTGGATCCCGGAAATCTGATCACCCATCCTCTTAAACCAATTATGTATGTGAATTTTTTCTTCCGTGATGAAGGCGTACATGCTTTCAACCTGAGGAATGGAGAGCTGCTCGCCAGCACTCCTTCGGACGACCGCAGTGATCGATCTACGGTTGACGTTTCACGAGAAGAATTGCTGGTGACCTCGCCGGTGCACGCGCGTATTCAGGTCTTTGATACGACCACTTTGGCATCAAAGAACAGCTTTCCCACTGTATTTGGCGCGCGCGGGTTGGCATTGGATGCAGAGCGTGACCTGCTTTTGGTCGGAAGCATATTGACGAACCAGGTTGACGTGATTGATCTGAAGACTCGAAAATCTCTGCGGCGTTACAGGCTTGGGCCCTGGCTGCGCGATATCGTCATCGATCCCGAGAGCGGGACAGCCTATGTTTCTTCGCGCTTTGCGGTTTATCAATTGAATTACCTGGAGTGATTTGCCGTCGGAATGCGCAATCCCACCGAGGGTTCTGAAGGTATAGACACCCCCGCCGACCACAAGACGGTTACATCTTGACCAGCCGTCCGTCTGCCACCCTGATCCCCTGCTTTTCAAAGACGTTGCGCGTGTCGAAGACCAGCGCGGCCTCGCGCGCGACCAGACCATAATCCGGGGCGCTGTGATCGGTGATTACGGCCACCGCCGCATAGCGTTTCAGGTTGTCCGCCGTCAGCGGCTGGGATGTCCGGCCCGCAAGCTGCGGGTATTCGCCACCTTCGGGCAGGCGGGGGAAATACGGATCGTGATAGTCAACCTCGGCCCCCAGCTTTTCCAGCTCGTCCAGCAGCACCAGCGCCGGGCTGCGGCGGGTGTCCTCGACATCGCGTTTATAGGCGATGCCCATCAACAGAATGCGCTGTCCGGTCAGGGGTTGCCCGGTTTCCGCCAGTGCAGACCCGTTGTGCGGGGCCAGTTCCGCCGCCATCCGTGCCGCCAGCATCGAAGGGACCGCGTCATTGCTGGAGCGGGCCAGATTGATCAGCGGCGTATCAGATCCTGCATCCGCGGCGCGCCAGGCCAGATAGGCCGGAGACACCGGGATGCAGGCCCCACCAATTCCAGGACCGGGATAGAAGGGCATGAAGCCGAACGGCTTGGTCGCCGCGGCCTCGATCACTTCCCAGACATCCACGTCCATTGCTTCAAGCGCGGTCTTCAATTCATTGACCAGCGCGATATTGACGGTGCGAAAGCTGTTTTCGACCAGCTTCACCGCTTCGGCGGTGGCGGCCGAGCTGACGGGCACGGCGCTGGTGACGATGGCGCGATAGAAATCCTCGACCAGTTGCCGCGACAGCGGATCGTCGGCGCCGACCACCTTGGGGATGCTGTGCGTGTCGAATTTGTCATTGCCGGGGTCTTCGCGCTCGGGCGAGAAGGCCAGGAAGAAATCGGAACCTGCCCGCAGACCGCCCGCTTCGAGGATCGGCTGAACCAGCGTGGTCGTGGCGCCGGGCCAGACGCTGCTTTCCAGCACCACCATCTGACCGGGGCGCAGATGCTGTGCGATGGTCTGCGCGGCGGCGGCGACAAAGCGCATGTCGGGATCTTGTGCGTCGGTCAGCGGGGTCGGCACGCAGATCAGGATGATATCGGCCTCGGCCAGTGCTGCGGCGTCCTGCGTTGCGCGAAAGCGCCCACTCTCTACCGCTTGTGCGATCCGATCCGGTGCCAGATACGAGATGACCTGACCCCCCTGATTGATCCGCGCCACCCGGTCGGGGTTGAGATCAACGCCGGTGGTATCAAACCCTTCATCATAAGCCGTCAGCGCCAGCGGCAGGCCAACATAGCCCAGCCCGACCACGGCAACCCGCGCATCGCGCGCCGCGATAAGCTGCTTGAGGGACTGATGGTGCGAGGTTTCGTAGTTCATAATCTATCCTGATCGTACAAAGTCACACTGAATTAAAATTAGCTTAGCAGATTGGAAACCTTCTCTCTTCATCGGATAGGACAGATCGGGAACGAAGCCAACTAATTTGTCGTTACCGGCAAAGACCCGGAATGGGTGTTTCCAAAAACAAGGCAGTCTCGAATCAGCGTGCCGATTGTTTTCGCATATGCTCGATCCATTCGTCGAAGGAAACACGAGGCACATACCCGATCTGATCCTGTGCATATCGGGTTGAAACCTCTGGCTGACCGGCAAAAAGCCTGCGTCCCGCCATGTCAGGCATCACGGGCCGGGGTTTTGCCAGCCGGGCCTGAACGGACCGTGCCCAGTCTGCGGCGGCCTCGACCCGGCGGCGCCCGACAAGGCGGCGCAGATGCGCGCTGAGCTGCCCCGCCAGAGAGGGGCCTGAGGGCGCATTGTCATTGGGCGACGGGGGCGGGGCCGGGTTCACAGCCGGATCAATCCGAACCTCTCCGCATCCGGCAAGCCGGGCATAGCCTTCGAAAAACGTCTTCCACCCCAGCGTGTCCGGGCCGCTGATCAGGTATCGCTCGACCCCGGTCCGGGGCGATGAGGCCGCGCGCAGGGCGGCTTGTACCACGTCATCGACATGCACGGCCGGGCATTGCCCGGGCGGGTCGGGCAGGATGATGCCGCCCCTGCGCATCATCGCCAATGGCCCGTTGGTCCAAAGCGCACTGCCGGGCCCATAGACGATGGTCGGCTGCAAGATGGCGGCATCGCATTTCCCCTGTAACAGTCTCTGTTCCATCGCAATTTTGGCACCGCGATAGCTTTGCACATCTTCCGGCGTGATCGGGTTGCGTTCGGTGATCGGCCCGTTGGGCCAGCTGTCATAGACCACGGCGGAACTCAGATGCACGATACGGTTGCAAGACCCGTCTTCGGCGGCTTTGGCAAGCGCGTCGAAGGCTGCAAGGTTGTCCGCGCCGGAGGCCCGGAAATCGTAAGCCAGATGAAACAGAGCCGCCGCACCGTCCAGCGCCTGCGTCAGGGTCGGGCCGGGGTGCAGCGGGCAAACCAGTGCCTTTGCTCCGGCCTGTTCCAACGCGGCAGCCCCGTGGCGCGTGCGCAGCAAGGCGGTCACGTCACATCCCAGTTTCAGCAGCGCATCGATCAGGCGCCGGCCGATGAAGCCGGTGGCGCCGGTCACGACCACGCGCTGGCCTGCAAGGCCGTCGCCGGGGCGGGGGTCCACGTGTTTTTCGGTCATGTCCGCAGGTTCAACATTCTTAATGCGTTGTGCAACAATTCAGCCCTTTTTCCAAAACTGTGCAGGCCCGGCCTGTCAGCGCACCATAGCGGTATCTACCATTTGGTGGCCACCGATCCCTATGCTAAGCCTGTGGCATTAGAGTGGATTCTGTTGGTACGAGGGTTATTCATGCAAATATTGATCACGGGCGGGGCCGGTTTTATCGGATCACATCTGGCCGAGCGTCTGATTGGCAATGGGCATGAGGTGACGGTGCTGGATGACCTGTCCACCGGATCGCTGCAAAACCTGTCTTCCGTTCAGGATCATTCCGCCTTTCGTTTTGTCGAAGGCAGCGTTCTGGATGCCACATTGGTCGAGGAACTGGTCGGGGCTGCTGACGCGGTGTTTCACATGGCCGCCGCGGTCGGGGTCAAGCTGATCATGGATCAGCCCAGCCAGTCGATTGCGACCAATGTCGACGGCACGCAGAACGTGTTGCGGGCGGCGCTGCGCCACAAGCCGCTGGTCTTCATCGCCTCCAGTTCCGAGGTTTACGGCAAGGCCTCGAAATTCCCGTTCAACGAGGATGACGACCTGACGATCGGCGCAACCAGCGTGCTGCGCTGGTCTTATGCCTGCGCCAAAACGCTGGATGAGTTCATGGCACTGGCCTATGCGCGCGAGGTGGATCTGCCGGTGATCGTGCTGCGCTTTTTCAACACGACTGGCCCGCGCCAGACCGGGCGCTATGGCATGGTGGTGCCGAACTTCATCGAAGCGGCGCTGACGGATCAGCCGATTCAGGTTCATGGCACCGGCGAGCAATCGCGCTGTTTCAGCCATGTGGCCGATGTGATCGAGGCGCTTGTGCGTCTGCTCGATGTCCCCGAAGCCCGGGGGCAGGTCTTCAATATCGGTGGTGAACAGGAAGTGACGATCCGGGGGCTGGCCGAAAAGGTCATCGCGATGACGGGCTCAACCTCGGAAATCCGGCTGGTGCCTTACGAAGAGGTCTATCCCGAAGGGTTCGAAGACATGGCCCGCCGTCTGCCGGATGTGTCCAAGCTGCGGCGCTATACCGGGTTCAGCCCGGCGCGCACGCTGGATGATATCATCGCCGATATCATGGCCGAGAAACGCGCCAAAGCCTACGCATGAAGGGCTGATCACGATGACACCGGGACAAAGAGTTGAAAAGCTGGTGCGCGACACCGCAACCGTGCTGCTGCCCGAAAGGCTGCGGAAATGGATCCGCAAACAGCAGCGGCTGCACAATCTGCAATCGACCCCCGTGGGGTCGGTGGATTTCGGCGGGCTGCGGCGGCTGTCGCCGATCAGTGCCGTGTTCGGCCAGGACCGCGATCTGCTGACCATCGAGCGCTATTACATGGAAGAGTTCCTGCAAAACCACAGCGACGACATCCGTGGCCGGGTTCTGGAATTCGGCGATCCGGCCTATACGAAGAAATTCGGCGGTGACCGGGTCACGCAGGCGGATGTGCTGAGCTATGTCGAGGGCAATCCACAAGCGACCATCGTGGCGGATATCACCGATGCGCCGCATATTCCCGACAACAGTTTCGACTGCATCATCATCACCCAAACCCTTCAGATGATCTTTGAGGTCGACAAGGCGATTGCTACGCTGGAACGCATTCTGAAACCCGGTGGCGTAGTGCTGTGCACCTCGCATGGGATGACCCGTGTGGCGCGGCGCGAAGGCGTGGATGACTGGGGCGAATACTGGCATTTCACCAGCCAGTCCAAGCGCCGCCTGTTCCGGGCGGTCTTCCCGGCAGAGAATGTCGAGGTGTCGACCGTTGGCAATGTCTTTACCTGCATCTGCAACCTGCACGGCCTTGGGGCCAGTGAAATTGCGCCCGAAGAACTGTCCACCCATGATCCCAACTATGAAATGCTGGTTCTGGTCCGGGCAGTAAAGGCGCAGTGAGCGATCTTGTCATAGGGTCCGGGCCTGCCGGGGTTTCCGTCGCCCGGGCCTTGCTGGCGCGGGGGCGAAGCGTCACGATGCTGGATGCCGGGGTGGAACCAGGACCCGGGGTCACGGATCGGGTGCAGCAGATGTCCCGAACCCGCGCCGAAGACTGGAGCGCCGAGGCGCGTACAGCCTGGATGGAGCCTCAGTTTCAGGCCCCGGAGGGCGAGGTGTGGCGCTATGGGACAGGTTATGCACTGGCCTCACCTGCGCGTACACTGGCGGAAGGGGCGGATTGGTTTGCTTTGCGCGCGTCGCGGGCGGTGGGCGGGCTGTCCAATGTCTGGGGCGCTGCGGTCTTGCCGTATCGGCAGGCGGATATCGACGACTGGCCCATAACAACCGACGATCTTGCCCCACATTACAGGGCGGTGACGGAAATAATGCCTGTGTCCGGGCAACAGGACGGGCTGCAAAACCTCTTTCCAGCCTGCGATATGACAGGTCGAACACCCATCCCACCAACCGCACAGGCCGAGATGCTGCTGGCCCGTTCCAGGCAGAAGGCGAAGGCATTGCAGGGGGCTGGGATGCATGTCGGTCTGGCGCGGCAGGCGGTTGGGCCGGGCTGTCAGACCTGCGGGCTGTGTCTGCACGGGTGCCCGTGGTCGCTGATCTGGTCGGCGCGGCAGGCGCGTACGACATTGCAGGCAGAGCCAGGCTTTGCCTACCGCGCGGATCACGTGGTGCGGCAGGTCCGCGAGGAAGGCGACGAGGTTGCCGTCACTTTGGCAGATGGCAGCGATGTCCGCGGAAACCGGGTGTTTTTGGCCGCCGGGGTGCTGGAAAGCGCGCGTATCCTGTTGGCGTCACCCGGCTTGCGGGGCATGGAGTTGGTGTTGAAAGACAGCCAGCAGGCCTTTCTGCCGATGCTGCACCGCTGGCGGGCACCCAGGCGGCCCGATGTTTTGCCCTATCAGACGCTGCCGCAGCTTTTTGCCGAACTGGATGACCCGAGTGTGTCGCGGCAACTGGTTCACGCGCAGATCTATACCTGGAATGAATACTATGCCCGCGATCTGAAACAGAACTATGGCCGCCGGATACCCGGCAGCGGGCCGCTGCTTGAGGCGCTGGCCCGACGTCTGATCGTGGCGCAGGTTTTCCTGCATTCCGATCATTCGCATGAAATAGCCTTGCGTCTGGCAGAGGATGGGCGGTTACGCCCGGAACTGAACGAAAACCCCGCAACCGCCGAGACAATGCGCGCCGCGCTTGCGCGCTATGGCCGGGCCTTGCGGGGGCTTGGTCTGACCAGCCTGTCTTTTGCAGCGCGGTTCGGGGCGCCGGGGGCCAGTTTTCATGTCGGAGGTGATCTGCCGATGTCGGATGACCTGGGCCCGGGTGAAAGCGATGTGCTGGGGCGCCCGCATGGCGCGACGCGCATTCACGTCGTTGATGCCTCTGTCCTGCCGACCATCCCGGCGACGACAATTACATTCAGTGTGATGGCGAATGCCCACCGGATCGGAACGCTTGCACCCGAAGCCTGACATTCAGTTGATGGGCAGCACCCTGCTCAGCCCGCTTCGCACGCCGCGCATCAGTTTGCGGGTCGCCAAATAGGACCCGCCGCGCCCGGCAAGATGAGCCTGCCAGCGGGCGATGTCGGTGAAATAGAACATCTCGAGCCGGGGCAGGTCGTGGATGTCATCCCCTGGCCCGGCCACGCCCAGACGGGTGCCGACCGAGGTGTCGTAGTGCCGGGCGATCTGTGCGCGTACATTCGGGTTCGACGCGCCATAGGGCGGGGCGAAATGCCGGACGGGTTGACCAAGCCGGGCGGCAATATCCTGACCGGATCCGGTGACTTCTTCCTCCAAGGTCTCTGCATCCAGCGTCGACAGATCGGGATGGCTGACACTATGCGCCCCGAAGCAAACCCCCTCACCGGCCAGTGTTTCGATCCGGTCCCATTCCATCAGCGGGCGGGGCGGGATATTACCCCCGGCCCAGCTGTCGGTGCCACCCATCAGGCCCGAGGGCAGATAGACGATCGGGCAGAAGCCATGTTCGCGCAGGATCGGCCAGGCGGTATCGGCGAAATCCTGGAACCCGTCATCGAAGCTGATGATGACCACACGGGGGGCAGGCGGGTTGGCCAGCGCGTCCGGCGTCACCACCGGCAGGCCGGACGCCGCCAGCGCCTGCATCTGTGCCGCAAAGACGTCGGGCGCGATCGAGGTCGGTCCCGGCGCATCCGAAATCGAATGATACATCAGGATATCGGCCTGCCAGGCGGGCATGGGTCAGTCTTCCACCACATGGGTGGCAAAGACCTCGCGATACCGGTTCCATTTCGCGCGGTCGACATGGCCCTTGTCGTCGATGCAATCCGCCGCGCCATAGGCCATGGCAAAAGCGTGATGGGTATTATCGTGAGCAAACAGGCCCTGCCGTCCAAATACGAGCAATCCGTCCAGATCCGAGAGCCACTGATCGACGGTATCGAACCGCTCTTCATAGCCCACATCGTAGACCGGATAGGCATGGCTCAGCCGCCGGGTTTCGCAGCGGCGCACCGGCACGGTGACGGGCAGGCCCAACTGACCCAGCCATTTGGTGAATTCCTGCCCCAGTTCCTCGTCGGACATGGACCACCATTTTTCATCCGGGTCGCAGGGCAACTCGGCGCACAGAACGGTGACGCCCTTTGGCGCGCCACTGGCGTTATAGT
The DNA here is from genome assembly GCF_013110685.1 of Ruegeria sp. HKCCD6157. Taxonomy (NCBI): domain Bacteria; kingdom Pseudomonadati; phylum Pseudomonadota; class Alphaproteobacteria; order Rhodobacterales; family Roseobacteraceae; genus Ruegeria; species Ruegeria sp. HKCCD6157. Next base: position 56,701 of record NZ_WVRB01000010.1, on the reverse strand, counting down.
TCTTGGGCTCGGACATCCGGCTGATCGGGATCGACAGTTCCGGGAAATAATGCGCATCGAATTCGGTGAACTGGTCGGTCTCCAGCACCAGATACAGCAGGATCATGCCGCGGAAGCGGATGGCGCGGGCGGCCTCGACCACCTCTGCCGGAGGGTCGCCGATCAGGCGCGTCAACCCGGTCAGCGGGATGGTCGACAGGATCAGATCGCCGGTCAGGTGGCGTTCCTCCTCGCCCTCGCGGATCGTCAACCCGGTGATGCGATTGCCGTCCCGTTCGATGGCGGTGATTTCGGTATTGAACAGGAAGGTGGCGCCATTGGCCTCGGCACTGTTGCGCATCGCGTCCGAAATCTGCCCGAACCCCTTGCGCGGATAAAAGAACCGACCCGCCGTTTCGCTGCGCAGCCCCGGCAGCAGGCGCAGCATCTTCATCAGGATCTTGCCGACCGAGCCACTGCCGACCCGTCGTTCCGCCAGTTTCACCGCCAGCTTGTCCGGATCCAGCCCCCACAGCTTGCGCACGTAAGGGAAATAGAAATTGTCCGAGATCGTCGGGCCCAGCCCGTCATACAGCACGGTCGAGAATGTCTCGGGGCCTTCGCTTTTCTTGCGGAAGGGTTTCAGCACCATGTCGCCGATCAGCGACGCGGCAAAGGGTTTGGGCAGGCGCATCAGCGCGTCGGTCAGTTTCAGCGGAAAGTGAATCCATTTGCCGCCCAGCCGGATGCGCCCGTGGCGCGGACGTAGCAGCAGATCGTCGCCCAGCAGGGATTTCACATCGGCCAGAACCTCGGGCTCTGCCGCCGGATGAAACCTGTGCGAGCCGTAATCACAGATCACGCCCTCCACCGGGAACGAAGCCGAATTGCCGCCCGCGATAGCGGCGCGTTCGATTACCGTCACGCAGGCCTGCCCGGTTAACGCATGGGCCGCGGCCAGCCCGGCCGGTCCGGCACCCAGTATGATGATTTCAGGTGTGTCGTCGCCGTTGGGTCGGGAAACATCCGTCACTTGCACTCTTCCTTTTGGGAATTTGCCGGGGCGCTGAACCGCATCCCGGACATGGTCAGAACCAGCGCGCCAAACCCGCCCGCTGTAAACAACACAACCTGCCAGACCAGCCCGGCGGCCACGACAGCCGGGGCACTGGCGCCGAAGGGGGCCAGGAAACCGGCCAATGTGGCCTCGCGCAGGCCCAGCCCGTTCAAAGACACGGGCAGCACGGCGATGATCTTGGCCAGCGGCCAGGCGAAGATCCATGGCCCGGCGGCCACATCGACACCCGCCGCCAGGGCCAGCCACCAGGCCAGCAGGACCAGCAGCAACTGGATCAGCACAGATGCGATGAAAGCGACTGCCAGCGTGCCGGGTTTGCGGCCCATCCCGGCCAGTGCATCGGCCAGACGATGGGCAAACCCCTTGCCGGGCAGGGACGGGACATAGCGCCAGGGCAGGGGCAGCAGGCGCGGCAAGGCGACCATACCCGCCAGCGCGGCCAGCAGGATCAGCGCAACCGGCCAGATCATATGCCCGCCCGCCGCGCTTTCCCATGTCAGGACCAGGCCCAGACAGGACAGGGTCAGCAGCGCCACCATGTCGATCAGCCGATCAACGGTTGCGCCCGCAACAACCTGCGCGCCGTCTTTCATCGCCGCCTGCGCCAGACCGGCCCGCACCGTATCGCCGCCAATAGCTCCGGGCAGGCACAGGTTGGCAGCCAGCCCGGCAAAATGCGCCCGGATGGCCAGCAGGGGCGAAAGCCCCCGGTTCAGCAGCAGCCACCATTTCAGGGCCGCGCCAACATGGGCCAACAGGAACAGAACAAACACGGACAGGAAAACCCAGATCGGGATCGCCTTCAGCCCTGCCACGATTGCATCAGTTGGAAGGATCCAGAACAGGATCGCCAGTACCAGAGCCGATCCGACCAGCCGGATCAGCCAGCGCCGTTGATTTGGGTCGGAAAGCAGCTTGCCGCTCATGTCACGGTCTGAGATGCAGCCGCGAGATCATGTCGGCGATCAGCCCCAGCGACCAGATCATGATTGCCGCCAGGAACGAGAACACCGCCGTTTCGCTGAGGTTCCAGTAGAACATATCGATAATGAACTTCACCGTGCCCAGCGTGAAAAACGCCAGCCCCAGCGGAATGAACACCCGCAGCGGGTTGAACAGCGTGCTGATGCGCAGGATCAGGATGATGAAGTTCAGAAAGTCGATCGGCCGGATTTTCGATTTGCCCACCCGCTTGCCGTATTCGATCGGCGTATAGATCATCCGCTTGCCGTTCGAGGTCATGCACAGCGTGATCGTGGTGGTGAAGGAAAAATTCTGCGGCAAGAGCGGCAGGAACGGGATCAGCTCGGATTTGCGAAACACCCGCAGGCCGGAATTCAGATCGTTGATCTTGCGCTCGGCCAGGAACGAGGCAAAGGCGAACAGGAATTTCTTGGCCGGACGGCGCAGCAGCGGCACGTTCTTCATCGCCGCGCCCCGGTCGCCCACGACCATGTCCTGATCGCGGCACATGGCCAGCATTCCGGGCAGATAGCGCGCGGGATAGGTGCTGTCGGCATCCAGAATGGCCACATATTCATGCTGCGCCATCCGCACCCCGCGCTTGAGGCTGGCGCCATAGCCGGAATTGACATCGTTGAAGGTGACGGTGGCGCCGCTGGCCTCGGCCTCGGCGCGGGTGTTGTCCTGGCTGGCATCGTCCACCACGATGATCTCGTAGGGAATGCCCAGCGGTTCGAGATGGGTGCGCACATCCTCGACCGTGTGGCGGACGGCGTTTTCCTCGTTATAGGCGGGGATGACCACGCTCAGGCTCATGCCGGCGGTTTCCGATGCGATCAGCTCTTCGGGTATGGTGCTGTTCGTCTCCATCGGCTCTGCGACTTTGTTCATGAAAATGAAAACCTTTTATTCACTCAATAATCCCTGCCCCAGCCCCCGCTGCAAGAATTGCGTGGCGCCTAGAACATGACGGGCATAATTCCCTGTATTGCGTATAGTATTCGAACACGTACAGACTGAACATAGACAATAAATTTGACCAAATTCGACCGTTAAGGCGTCAAGTTTGCAATTGCGCATACTGTGCGCAACAGGTGTGAGTGTTTGAGCCATGTGTCCATCGGCACTTGGCAGGGTGCGGGCAGCAGGAAGGAAACGGATGTCAGGGCGGCAGAGTTTCAGCAGCGGAGTTGCCTGGATGTCGGCTGGTATCTGGATCGAGCAGGCGTTCAATTTTATCATTTTTGCCATTCTTGCCCGTATTTTAGGGGTCGAGGCCTTTGGTCTTCTGGCGATGGTTGCAGCCTTTGTGCTGTTTTCCGAATTCCTGGTGCGCGAAACGATTTCCGACATTCTGCTGACCCATGAGGCGCTGTCACCAGAGCGGTTGAACTCGGTTTTCTGGCTGTTGGCGCTGCTGGGGGGCGTGTTGACGGTCGTGCTGTATCTGGGGGCGGGGCCGGTCTCATATTTCTACAATGAGCCGGTTGCGCGCGAATTGTTGATCGGATTGTCCCCAACGGTGCTGATGATTTCACTGACGGCGGTGCCGGTTGCGATCCTGCGCCGGGAAATGCGGTTCCGTGTTCTGGCCATCCGTGCAGCGCTCGGCGCGGCGGTCGGAGGGGTCGTGGGCATAGGCATGGCGCTGGCGGGATACGGGGTCTGGAGCCTGGTCGGTCAGCGGCTGGCGATGACGGCCACCAATATCGTGATGGCCTGGGGGGCGGTCTCCTGGCGCCCGGCACTCCATGCGTCACGGGATCACATGCGCAGGGTCTTGCATTTCAGTCACCGGATTCTGGGCCTGCGCGCGGCCGAACTGGCTGCGGTGCAATCGCCTGCGGTGATCATCGGCGCGATGCTGGGGCCGGTTCCGGCGGGGTATTACGCAATCGCCTGGCGCGTGATCGAGACCGCCTCGTTCCTGATTATCACACCGCTGCGCACCGTGGCGCAGCCTGCCTTTGGTGCGGCGGCGCGCGATGGTGGTCCGGCGACGGATTTGCTGATCGACGTCATGCGCCTGACCGGGTTTCTGGCCTTTCCGGCCTTTGCCGGGCTGGCGGTTCTGTCGGAACCGGCGCTGGTGCTGCTGTTCGGTCAGAAATGGGCTCCGGCGGCTCCGGTCCTGAGCCTGATGTCGGTGTTTGGCATGTATCTGTGTGCCGAAAAGGTGCAGCAGACCTTTTGTCTGGCGGCCGGTCAGCCCGGTCGTCTGGCGGTTCTGTCCTGGGTCGAGGTGGCGCTGGCGGCGGGGGTGATTGTGGTGCTGGCCCCGTATGGGTTGCCGGTCGTCACAGCCGGTTTTGTGGCCGTCTTTCTGCTGGTCTGGCCGCTCAAATTTGCCAATCTGGGGCATATTGCCGGGCTGTCCGGGCCGGCTTTGATGCGGCAGCATCTTGCGCCGCTTCTGCTGTCAGGGGGGATGGTGGCGGCAGTGCAGGGGGTCATGTGGCAACTGGACGGCCTGTCCCCGGCTTTGCTTTTACTTGCCGGTACGGTGACGGGTGTTCTGGCCTATGGTTTGCTGGCTTTTCTGTTCCAGCGGGACAGGCTGCGCCTGCTGGTTTCGATGCTTGGGCCACAAGGCGGGCACCTGCCTGCGGCTGACACTCAAGGAATTGAGAGATAGATGAAATCGTTACGCATTTTGATGTTCACCACATTTTATCCCCCCTATTCCTTTGGCGGTGACGCCATCGGCATTCAGCGCATGGCGCGGGCGCTTGTGGCGCGCGGGCACGACGTGACGGTGGTGCATGACGAAGACAGCTATCTGATTCTGGGCGGCAGACCGCAGCCTGAAGGCCCCCCTGACGGGGTGCGGCGTGTCGGGCTGCGCAGCCGCAACGGCATGATGTCGAACCTGCTGACCCAGCAACTGGGCCGTCCGGTTGTCCATGCTGCCCGCATCCGCGAGTTACTGGCCGAGCGGAAGCCGGATATCATCTGGCACAACAACACCTCTCTGATCGGCGGGCCGGGCCTGTTGCCGATGGGCGAGGGGTTGAAAATCTATGAGGCGCATGAACACTGGCTGGTTTGCCCCACCCATGTTCTGTGGCGGCATGGGCGCGAGCTGTGCGATGAGCGCCAGTGCCTGCGCTGCGTGTTGCAGCACAAGCGTCCACCGCAGCTGTGGCGGTATACCGGTGCGCTGGACCGGGCGCTGGATCACATGGATCTGATCATTGCCAAAAGCGAATTCAGCCGCGCCAAACATCGTGAATTCGGCCTGCGGCAGGACATGCAGGTGCTGCCCTATTTCCTGCCCGACCTGGATCAGAGCGCCTTGCCGGAACCGGCGGCGCATGACCGCCCCTATTTCCTGTTTGTCGGGCGGTTGGAAAAGATCAAGGGGTTGCAGGATGTGTTCCCGGCCTTTGACCGCTATCCCGACGCGGATCTGCTGATCCTGGGTGATGGTGACTATGCGGATGAGTTGAAGGCACAGGCCGCAGGCAATGACCGGATCAAATTCCTGGGCCGCAAGACGCCGGACGAGTTGAACGCTTACTATCGTGGCGCACTGGGGCTGATCGTGCCCTCGGTCTGTTATGAAACCTTCGGCATCATCCTGATCGAAAGCTTCCGGCTGGGCACGCCGGTGATCGCCCGGCGGCTGGGTCCGTTCCCCGAGATCGTCGAGCGGGCAGGGGGCGGGGAACTGTTCGAAACCGAAGATGATCTGATCGCAGCCATGCGCCGTTTTCAGAACGGAGGTGCCGCGCGGGATCAGATGGCCGCAGCGGCGCGGCACGGGTTTGAGGCGCTCTGGCGCGAAGATCAGGTATTGGGCCGGTTCGGCGCGGCTTTTGCGCAGGCCGCGCATCGTGCAGGGCGGGCCGATCTGGCCCATGCCTTGGAAGCTGGTGCTTTTGAGAACGGCGCGGCGGGCTGACCGGGGGTTATCCCCGCCCGGCCAGCTGCCGATACAGCTTTTCAAACCCGCTATGCACATGGGTTGGCGAAAACCGGTCTTCCGCACCACGGGCCGTGGCATTGGTACTCAGCCGGTCATATTCGGCGCGGTCGCGGCAAAGATCGCGCAGCGCCTGAGACAGGCCGTCCAGATCATCGACCGCACACAGGCGTCCGACATCGTTATCCACCAGCTCGCGCACACCGCCGCAATCGGTGGCAATCACCGGCAGCCCGGCGCGGAACGCCTCGACAATTGAAATCGGCAGAGCCTCCCACCGGGATGTCAGCAGATAAAGATCCGAAGCCGCAAGATAGGTGGCGACATCCGAGATCACACCGGGGAAACGGATGATGTCTGAAACCCCGGCTTCTTCGGCCCAGGCCTCGACCTGACCGCGCAGCACGCCTTCGCCGCCGACAACGATCCGCAGACCGGGAAGATCCTGCCGCACACGCCGGGCCACTTCGATCATCGCGTCGAGGCCCTTCTGGTGATCCAGACGGGACAAGGACAGAACCAGATGTGTGCCATCTTCGCCCAACAGTTCGCGCCGCAGGGCATCCGAGGCGGCCGGATCGGCGGGCGGGTTGGGACGTACCCCCAAAAGCATCACCCGCGCCTTGTCGGGGTCGACCTGGCGTTCCAGCAGGGATTGCATGACGGTTTCGCTGGGGCAGATCGCCAGATCGGCTTGCTGCCGGCAGGCGCGGGCCACCGCGTTGAGACGGTCGGGCGACGAGCCGTGATAGGTCATCACAATGGGAATTCCCATTCCCAGACTGGCCAGACGAGCCGTCAGAAGCGGGGCAGTCTCATGCGCATGGATGATATCGACCTTATGGTCCTTGAGGGCCCGGCGCAGGGTCAGGGCCGAGCGCGCCAGCCAGTACATTCTGAGGGCCGGATTGAGCTTGCCATTCGCGCTGTGGTCGCTGACCCGGTCAAGCCGCAAGGGTACAAAGACGCTGCCATCCGCGGTCTCGCCAAGCTCGCCGGGGGCACCAGCCTTGATCACCTTGTGTCCACGCGCCATCAGGGATCCGCCCAGATCGGTAATGTGGCGCTGAATGCCCCCGCCGAACGAGAAATACGAACACATCTGCAGGATGCTCAGCTGTTCCTGAAGAGTTCTCTCATTTGTCAGGGGGAGTGTTGTTTCACTTACCATATCGGCTGTCCCAGTCGGAACGTGATGATTTTGTCCGCACTATCCGGTTTTGTCAGGCGGGCTGTGATCTGATTGGCTGTATCATTGGGCGTGATGCGAAAAAATGCCTGGGCCTTTTCGCCGTTCTGTATCAGCTCAACGGGCTGCGCGGCCTCTCTATCTGTTGTTATAGATGCCGCGGTGATACCGGCTTCCCCAATATGCATTTCGATATCAAGCGGGGTATCGCGGCGCAGAGGTGCAGACAGGATCAGATAGGCTGCCGCGCCAGGTGCATCGATTGGAAAGACCCCAGCTCTCTGGTGGCTGCCCGGCCCAAAGCGCTGATACGCGGTCAGCAGAATGCCCAGAAGGATCAGCAGATAGATCCAGCGGGACATCCCCAACCCACGCCAGATGCGTCGGAGCGGGCTGTATTGTGCCGCCTCAGGGGCCAGCCGTGCCGCAAAGATCAAGGCGCCTGTCAGGGCAACGCCGGTGGCCAAAAGGCCTGACAGAACCCAGAGACCCAGTGAAACTGCACCGCCCCAGGTGCCGAAATGCAATGTGTTCATCAATGCCTTCCAGCGTGCGAAGCCGCGGGTATCATCCGGGGTGAACGCGCCGAGCACCTCAAGGGTCACCGGATCGACCGATACGCTGCCCCATCCGCTCGTTTTCGCAAAACCGGCCACTGGGCCTTCAAAGCCAAAAGTACCGGACGGATCGCCGGGCAGCACCATGACAAGCGGCTCCAGACCAGGCAAGGCGGCAACAGCGCTTGCCTCGGCCTGTTCAAGGGTGTCGGAACTGAAACCGATAGGCAGGGTGGTGTCACGGGCGGAAGTGGGCTGGGGTTTTGGGGTTGTACCTTCGAACCCCAGGCCACCGAGCATGAAATAGAAGCTGGTGATTGCAATCAGGATCAGAAGGGGCGCGGCCCAGAGGGCCGTCAGCCGGTGCGTGGCACCGGACCAGGATCTGAACCCCCCGGCGCGTTTGGGCCAGCGGAAAAATCCTTTCCAGAAACGCCGGTAGGTAATCAGCCCGCTGACGATCTGATACAGAAGCAGAACAGATGTTGCCGAGATCAGGATGAAGATGGGGCGTTTGGTGGTCAGAAACGTATCATGCAGATCGCGCAGGATGTCGCGAAACCCGCCATCCCTCGTTTCGTAAACGACTGCTCCGGTCGCCGGATCGGTCCAGAAGCTGATGTTTTCGCCCCAGCCGGTTCGCCCGAAGGTGCGATCTGCAAACCAGGGGGCGGGGTATTTCTCGATGACGAACACAGTGCTTTCGGGATGGGTGGTTTTAATGCCGTCATAGATTTCCGCAAAACTGGCGGTTCGGTCTTCTTTGGCAATGGTGGTCCAGATTTCCGGTCGGGCAATGGATTCAACTTCGATACCGACGACAAGCACCGTCCCCGTCAGGAACATAAAGGTAAAGAAGATCGACAGATGTAACCCCAACCAGGTGTGCAGGGAAAATAGCCAGTTGCGAAAGGTTCGGTTCATTTGAAACGCTGACAGCTGATAAATTTACCGGCACACTAAATGAAACTGATGTTTAAGAAACAAGGGGTCGGAGAGAACTGACTGTTTTAGACGCGTGAATCCGGCAGAAGATGTGGCGGTGAGCGCACGTTATTGCAAAATATTCCTGTACTTTGGGCGATGGGCGAATCCGATACTGCCCCGGATGATACAATCGTTCCAACTTGGAGGTTGGGTAATTGGTGTCTTCAAATTTAGAACAAAGTCGTAAAACCATTTCTATTGTTTCGCCGTGCTTCAACGAAGAAGACAATGTGGCGAATTGCTATGAAACCGTAAAAGCGATTTTTGAGGAAAATCTGCCGGGCTATAGGTGCGAGCATATCTTTGTCGATAATGCATCCTCCGACCGGACTGTCGAGATCCTGCGTGAGATCGCTGAAAAAGATCAGAATGTGAAGGTTGTCGTAAACGCCCGCAACTTTGGTGTGTTCCGATCCGCCTTCAACGGGTTGCGTTATGCCGAAGGGGATGCCGTGGTCGTCATCCTGCCCGTCGACCTTCAGGACCCGCCGGACATGATCCCGGAGTTCGTGCAGTTATGGGAAAGCGGTTATGATGTGGTGGCGGGTGCCCGCACCACCCGCGAAGAGGGGATCGTGATGCGCGTGGCACGCGGCATCTTCTATACGATCGTCAACCGGCTGTCCGATGTCTGGCTAGAGCCATCAGTGGGTGAGTTCCAGCTTATTGACCGCAAAGTGCTCAATGCGGTGCTGTCGCATAACGACCACTACCCCTATATCCGGGGCATCATCGCCAGTTGCGGGTTTCGCCGCATCATCGTTCCGTATGTGTGGCGGGCCCGCAAAAGAGGTGTTTCCAAGCACAATCTGATGGCGCTGACCGATCAGGCGCTGAATGCGATCTTCTCTTTCACACGTGCCCCCATGCGGTTCTGTACGCTGAGTGGTCTGGTGATTGCCATCAGCTGTATTCTGTTTTCCCTCATTTCAGTGGTGTTCTATCTCTTCAATCCGGATTTGGCTCCACGGGGAACCACGACAATCATCGTCGCGCTGTTCTTCCTGTCAGGCATCCAGATGCTGTTTATCGGCATGTTGGGGGAATACATAACCTCGATCCACAATCAGGTGCGGGGCGGTCCGATCGTCACTGAACAGGAACGCATCAATATCGAAGGTCCCGCACGGGACCCGGCGATTGTCAAAGACGAGCATATGGCATGAATATGCGTTCAGGTCGGGTGATGTGGCTCTTTGCCGGGGCAATGGCCTTATGCGGCAGCTCGGCCTGGGCTGCGGACCTCGCGGGCAGCAATGCCACGTTGGCGGAACTGCGCCTTTGGTATGTGGCCGTGGTGATTGCTGCGTTGCTTGTGGGGGGTGTTTTCCGGCAGCGTGGCCAGTTTCTTTTTGGCTTGCTTGGCGCGGCGCTGCTTTTGGGCAGTGCGGCCCGGTTGTGGTTGACCCAGCCCCTTTGGTTTCCGCGGCTCGAGATTTCCGCAAACCCTCCTGAAAACCTGATCATGCTGGCGATACTGGCGGGGCAGGCGGTGTTGACGGGCTTTGTGCTTGTACGACCGCAGGGAAGGGCGGCCATAACGGGCCTGATGGCAGAAGCAGGACGGTGGCGGCTGATCCTTTTGCTGGGGCTGGCTGCGGCCTTTTGCGTTTCCGCGACGCCGTACGTGGCCTATGGGTACTATCTGGCCTTCGGTTTGCAGATCGGGATCGGCGGTGCGCTGAACCTTGTGCAGATGGCGACACTGGTCGCCGTTTTCACAGTTGCCGGGCCTGACCGGGCACCCCGCATCCCGGTTCCGGCCCTGGCGGTCTTTGCAACGCTGGCCAGCGCGGCTCTGGCCTGGGCGGCGTTCGACCGCGTGCCTCATGTCGAGGATGAGGTGGCGTATCTGTTTCAGGCGCGTACCTTTGCTGCGGGCGTCCTCGGAAGCCCGGCCCCCCCCGCAGCGGCGCAGCCCGCATTGGAATACTATCTGTTCGACATTCGCGGCGATCAGTGGATCGGCGTGCCGGCGCAGGGTTGGGCCATCGTTCTGAGCCTGGGCGTGCTGGCCGGGGTGCCCTGGCTGGTCAACCCCGTGCTGACCGGGATCTCTGTCTGGCTGGCGCATGGCATCCTGTGCCGTGCCGTCAGTCGCGAACGGGCCGATCTGGTGGCGTTGCTGATGGCCACGTCGCCCTGGGTGCTCGCCGTCGGGGGCACGCTGATGGCACATTCCACGACATTGGTGATGGTGCTGCTGGGATGGTGGTGTCTGCTCAGAGCCGGAGAGGGATCAACGCGCAGGGATGTCTTGCTTGCGCTTGTTGCAGGTCTGGCTTTGGGCTGGGCCTTTGTCACCCGACAGCTTGATGGGTTGATCATAAGCGTTTTGACCGGCCTGTGGTTGCTGCGGCGCCTGCCGGGGGGGATCGGACAGGTGATCGCCTGCGCCTTGGGCGGTGTTCTGTCGGGTGGGGTCTTTTTGCTGCTCAACCTGATGATCACCGGAGACGCGCTGCTGACCCCGCAAGCGGATTACCTGAGCCGGTTATGGCCGGACACGCAGAATGCCTATGGGTTTGGTCCCAATGTAGGGCCACCGGCCGAGAGCTGGGGCGCGCTCGACATCTGGGTCGGGCATAGCCCGGCCGAGGGTCTGCTGAATCTGATCAATGGTTTTGCCGCGCTCAATTACGAACTTCTGGGCTGGACATTCGGGTCCCTGGTTCCGGTCTGGATTGCGTTCATATGGGGCAGGAAACTGACCGGGTTCGACCGGGCCATGCTGGTGGTGTTCGCGATCCTTGTGGGGGCCCTGTTTTTTTACTGGTTTACGGGCACGTTCTATCTTGGGCCGCGCTACTGGCATACGGCTTTGTTGCCGGCGCTGGCTTTGGTGGCGGCCGGGATCGAGACCGTCCGGGACCGGCTGCCCGAACGGCATCGTGGCCGCCTGCACTGCGTCATCCTATTGCTGTGTGCGGTGTCTGTTGTCAGCTTCACCCCATGGCGGGGGGTGTCGAAATACAATGGGTATGGTGGCTATACCGGTGACATACGTCGGCAGGCTGCCGGGCTTGGAAACGCTCTGGTCTTTGTTTCGACACAGGGCGATATCGGGTCTGCACTCTATCTCAACGACCCGTTCCTGCCCGAGGGCAAACCGATTTTCCTGCGCGATATGGGCCCCGAGCAGAACGCAGACATCATCGCGGCCTTCCCGGGCCGCGACGTTGTCTATCTGGGGGATGGCGAATAGGCCCAGCCCAAAGCCAGACCTATTCGGCGGCGTGTTGGCTTTCGCCTGACACGAAGTTGCGCCGGAAATCATTGGCGAACATCGTTCGGGTAAACCGGCCGAGCCCCGAGGCATGTTCGCCAAAGGTTTCGATCCGTGACAGCAAGGTGGTTTTCACCCTTTGATCGACCTGGGTCTGGAACTCGCGGGGGGCATCGAACTGGTAATCCTGCAGCACGCCCTGATATCCCGAATTCCTCCAGGCCTCGACATCGAAAGACGAGCTCCAGACGGGTTCGTGTTCCAGGGTTTCCGAGAAGGGCACATGCAGCATCACGGCGCTGTAGTAATTGATGATCGTGTCGAGCATCTCGTGCGCTTCGTGGTCGTCCTTGTCCAGAAGGTCGCTGATGGCCCGTTTCAGGAAATCAAGTGCTTCGTCCAGCACGATGAACCGGCCAATCATCGAATATTTGCTGAGCAGATTGCCCCCCAATTCGCCGCTGATCAGGTCGTCATAATTTTCCTGCGCCCAGGCGACGCAGTCGGCGCGGGTTTCAAACAGCTCCTGCTGGTTTTCCTCCAGATAACCGGCCACCGCATCCCGGAAGGGTTTGGGGGCCTGATCGAGAATGTCCTGCATATGCTTGACGATCAGGAAGGGCCGGATGCCACGGGACCGCGCCAGCCGGAAGGCTTCTTCGAAATTGTCTTCGTAATAGAAGATCGTCAGCAGCAGATGGAAAACACGGGTGTCCAGATAATCCTGGAACGAGAAATTCTCGGACTGGACCACCATTTCCTCGGTCTCGACCACGGTTGGGCCGGTATATTTGCCCAGGCATCGGGCAACCACGCGATGGAGGGTTTTGAAGCCGAATTTCTCGCGGCTGTCGGGGTTGGCCAGCGGTGCGCCGTGCAGCAGCATCAACTGGTGCGCCGCGACCCGGCTGACGCCGGTTTCGATCAGCTGATCGACGGCATCCATGAAGGATTCCCGGGTTTCACCGGGCATGCACAGGATCAGCTCGCCATAGGATTGCATGCCCTTTGAATGCAGCTCCTGCTGTACCTCGGCATAGGTGTCCAGGCTGATATTGTCGCGTTTGATGTTCTTCAGAACTTCCGGATTCAGAGACTGAACCGAAGAGGTCATCGGCAACCGGCCCTTGGCCTTGCGCATCACCTTGATGATCCGGTCGCCGCGGTTCTTGCCCGTGGTTGTCCGGATGTATTTGGGCCAGTCGTACCGATCCATCAGATGGCCCAGGTAATCGGCCACCTCTTCGTCCTGCACATACATGCCGAAATTGTCATCCGCAAAGCACAGCGGGCTGGCATGGTTGATGCGGGCGACGACGTAATCCAGATCGGCCTTGGTGCGTTCAAACGAATGGCGGAACACCTTCGAGTTCGATTTGACCGCCGAATTGCAGAACGCGCAGGTGAACGGGCAGCCCCGTGCCAGTTGCATCAGTGCAAACAGGCCGGTGTCAAAGAACTTGTCCATCAACCCGGCCAGATAGGGCGAGGGGATTTCATCCAGATCGCGGATGCGGGGCGGCTCGGCCCCGCGCAGGATCTCTCCGGTTTTTGGGTGCACGTAAAGCGCGCCATCGACGGCCTCTTCCCACATGCCTTCGCGTCGGGCGCCGACATCGATGAAGCGTTGCAGCGTGCTGAGGAACGCGCGCTCGCCCTCATAGGTGGGGCCGCGCACATGCATGTCGATCTGCGGCATGGTCCGGATCCAGCTGTCCTGCTCTTCTTCGGTCAGCGGAAAGTTGGGACCACCCATCAGGGTCAGGCTGTTGGGATTGACCGCCTTGACGTAGTCGGCAAAGGACAGGGCCAGATGGTGGTTCCAGGAATAGCTGGAAAAGCCGACCACATCGGGCGGAGCTGTGTCGACGGCCGCTTTGAATTCCTGCGGATCACGAAAGATCGCGACCTCAATCGGTGTCGGGCTTTTTGCATGAGCCTGGGCATAGGTTGCAAGATTTCCAACACCCAACGGGTAGGTGTCCGACGTGGCAGTAACGAGGTTATGTCCAAGATCAGCAAGATAAAGACGCATTGACGATTATCCTTCCAGCACTGGTACCAAATACATTTAACAGTCCATATCCTACTATATATCAGATGGACCGGTTACGGATCGAAAGTGTTTATGTCTGTAGTTTTGAGGCATTATATCAGACCTCCTGCTGCCACGGGAAGCGATCGGTCAGCGCCCGGGAAACAAGGATGAATGCCAGAACGGCCGCGGGCAGAACCAGCAGGCCCTGTGCAAGGATCGGATGCAGTCCCGTGCTCAGAAGAGCTTCGAGCGAAAAGGCGTTGAAAACGTAAACCATGACATATGCCAGCAGGTAGAAGGGCAATTTCCTGAACCCTTTGGTGTCGAATACGATCCGGGCGTGGGTCATGAAATTCCACAACACGCCGATGACGAACGAGATCGCAAGAGCCGCCTGTGCGGGCAACCCCGACAGGCTCAGAACCGAGAAAACCGCATACCCGAAGGCCGTATTCACGATGCCGACCAGGGCAAAAAGCATGAAGGATTGCTTGCGTAGAAAGGATGAAGATTTCATACGGCCTCCTCCCTTGACCGAAGACACCGGGCGACTCCGGAAGCAATGTCATATTGTGGCATAAAACCGGTCTCGTCCCGCAACCGGGTCACGTCCGCCGCCAGCCGGGGCGGATCGTCCGCTGCGCGGGCGATGGTGCCCAAGCGGATCAGATCGGGCCGGTGCATCTGGTTTGCCACCTCTGCAATCAGGTCTCGAACCGGGGTCGCCGTACCGCTGGCGACATTGACCGGGCCGGTCAGATCGCTTTCCAGCACGCGCAACAAGGCGCGGGCAAGATCATCGACATGCAGGAAATCCCGCTCCTGCCGCCCATCGGTGCAATCAACCGGCCGTCCCGCCCCGAGGTTTGACATCAGATCGCCAAACAGTCGCCCCGGCGGTTCATCCGGCCCGTAGACAAAAAAGATGCGGGCCCATGCCAGGGACAGGCCAAGCGTCTGCTGGCCCGCGCACAGTGCCAGACCGGTTCCGGCCTTGGCCGCCCCATAAAGGGTGCGGGGGCGCAGGGGGCTGGTTTCGATCAGCTCCGGTACCGACCAGTCATATTCAGCACAGCTTCCGGCGCAGACCGCGCGCTGGCCTCCTGTGCGTGCAAACTCCCGCACCAGATGCAGGGTGGCGGCCATCCAGTCCAGATTGGCCCCAGAAGTCCAGCGGTCGCGCGCGCCGTCATGCCAGGCCAGATGCACCAGATAGTTGGCGCGGGCTGTTTCAAGGGCTGTCGTGATGGCATCGGGGTCCAGCAGATCGCAGGTGATGTCGCTTGCCGGGTTGCGGCCCAGCGTCACCACCTCGTGGCCCGCCTCTGTCAGAGCCGTGGCTGTCGCGCGCCCGATCAATCCGGTTGCGCCCGTCAGCAGAACCCGTGCCATCAGCTGATCCTGATCTCTGGCACGGCCGTTACGAAGCGGGTGCCATGTGCCTTCAGGTCGGACAGTTGATCCGTGACTTCGTCCCGGATGTTCCAGGGCAGGATCAGCACGTAATCCGGCGGCGTCTCGCGCAGGACTTCGACCCCATGCACGGGGATATGGCTGCCGGGCAGCAGCGTGTTCTGCTTGGCCGGGTTGCGATCAACGCAGTAAGAGATCAGGTCGGGGCCGATCCCGGCATAGTTCAGCAGCGTGTTGCCCTTGGCGGCGGCGCCATAGGCGGCAATGGTGTCACCCCTGGCATTTGCTTCGCGCAGGAAGCCAAGCAGCCCGTCGCGCAGCGCTTCGACCTGAATGGTGAAATTCATATAGCCCTCAGGTCGGTCGAACTGCGCCGCAGCCTCATCCGCGCGGACCTTGGCCAGACCGGGCCCTTCGGGATGGCTGGCACCCTCAAGACAGGCGAACACCCGCAGCGAACCGCCATGGGTGGGCAGTTCCTCGACGTCGAAGACACGCAGGCCCGCCTTGGCAAAAATCTTTTCCACCGCCAGCAGCGACAGATAGGAGTAATGTTCGTGATAGATCGTGTCGAACTGCACTTCTCTGATCAGGTTCAGAAGATGCGGAAATTCGACCGTATAGACCGCATCGCCGGTCAGAAGCGTGGCGATCCCGGCGACGAAATCGTTGATGTCAGGCACATGCGCCAGCACATTGGCCGATGCGATCAGCGCCGGAGGTTTCTCGGTCGCGGCCACCTTGCGGGCCAGCGCCTCGCCGAAATAATCGACCAGCGTGCGCACGCCTTTTTCTTCGGCTGCCGCCGCCACGCTGCCCGAAGGTTCGATCCCCAGAACCGGGATGCCTTTCTCGACGAAATACTGCAACAGATACCCGTCATTCGAGGCGATCTCGATCACCAGATCATCGGGTCCCAGATCAAGCCGGTCGACCATCTGTTCGACATAAGCTTTGGCATGGGCCAGCCAGCTGTCCGAATAGCTCGAGAAATAGGCGTAATCGGCATTGAAGATCTCATCCGCCGGTACGGCGTCTTCGACCTGTACCAGATAGCAGTCGTTGCAGACCCAGGCATGCAGCGGATAGCGCGGACAGGCCGTGCCCGCGCGCTCGGGCGGGACATAGGAATTGGCCAGCGGCGAAAGCCCCAGATCGACCAGCGTCTGGGTCAGGGCTGCGCCACAGCTCCGGCAAGCGGGGTGTGTCATTGCGGCATCCTCCAGCGCAGATCCTCGCTCAGTGTGCCTGTGCGGATATGCTCTTCAAGCGCTTTCAGCCGCATCAACGGAGATGACCTGAAATCGGCATCGCCAAAGTTGATATCGTTCAGCAATTGCAACAAATCCCGGATGGTGCCTTCAAGCGTCTGCACCGGCTGATGTTCGGGTGCCAGTTGTTTGTAGAGCGAAAAGTCGACCTTGTAGGACCGGTTGTCGGGCGAGGCATCGGGATTGATCGAGTAGCTGGCCCCGGGGACCGCTTCGGCCACGGCCTGCGCCAGATCGCGGATCTGATAGTTCCACACATCCGATCCAGCGTTGACCGCAAGCCACTGCCCCCCGGCATCTTGGGTCCGGGTGATGGCCCAGTCGATGGCTCGGGCCATGTCGCGCACGTCGATCAGCGGCCGCCACGGGCTGCCGTCGCTCAGCACCGTGATCTTGCCAGCGGTGACCGCACAGGCGGCAAAATCATTCAGCACCAGATCCAGCCGCAGCCGGGGCGACGGCCCGCAGGCGGTGGCGAAACGCAGCGCTGTACGCAGCATCCCCGGCGTGTCCATGGCCGCCAGCGCGCGCTCGGTCCCGATCTTGCTGCGGGCATAGGCGGTCAGCGGGTTCAGGGGCGCGTCCTCGGATCTGGCATCGCCTTCGGCGAAACCATAGACCGAACAGCTGGAGGCGAAGACAAAGCGCGACACCCCGGCTTCGGCGGCCAGATGAGCGGCCTGCACGATGGCATCCTGATTGATTTCCGTGGTGACTGTTTCGAACCGGGCACCCATCGGGTCGTTCGAGATGGCCGCCAGTGCAACAACCGCATCCGCCCCCTGGAACAGTGACGCATCGATATCGCGAATATCCGCGATGATCTGCTGGTTCAGAACCCGCTCGGGCCACGCATCATGCGTGGTCAGCCGGTCCGAGAAAAACCCGGGATCAAGGCCGATCAGATTGGCGTTGGGATAGGATTTCCGCAAGGCCGCCGCCACGACCGGACCAATATAGCCCAGATTGCCAAGCAGGATGATTTTCGGAGTGGAACCCAGCGTCATTCCCAGACCTTCCATGGAGCATTGCCTTCCTGCCAGCGGGCTTCGAGCTGACGGCGGTCGCGCAGCGTATCCATCGGTTGCCAGAATCCCTTGTGGCGAAACGCCATCAGATCGCCGTCTGCGGCCAGCGTTTCAAGCGGAGCGCGTTCCCAGATTGCGCCGTCCCCGTCCAGCAGATCATCAACCGAAGGATGCAGCACGAAGAACCCGCCATTGATAAAACCACCGTCACCGCCAGGTTTTTCGGCAAAACGTTCGATCTGATCGCTAGCCAGCTCCAACGCGCCGAAACGCCCCGGTGGCACGACTGCGGTGAGCGTGGCGCGTTTGCCGTGGCTTTTGTGGAACGCGACCAGCGAACTGATATCGACATTCCCGACCCCGTCGCCATAGGTCATGCAAAAGGCCTCTTCATCCTTGAGCAGATGCATGACACGGCGCAGCCGCCCCCCGGTCTGGCTGTCCTCTCCGGTATCGACCAGCGTCACGCGCCACGGTTCCGATTTACTGTTTGCAATCTCAAGCCCGCCATTGGCCAGATCGATCGTGACGTCTGAACTGTGCAGAAAGAAATTCGCGAAGTATTCCTTGATCACGTAACCCTTGTAGCCGAGGCAGACGATGAAATCCGTGATGCCGTGTGCCGCGTAGATTTTCATGATATGCCAGATGATCGGTTTGCCGCCGATCTCGACCATGGGTTTTGGAATCTTGACGGTTTCTTCGCTGAGCCGGGTTCCCAAGCCGCCGGCCAGAATAACACACTTCATAAAATCGCTCCCTCGTTAACAACGAGACTGGCTACCAATTTACTCATCGTCCCCCAGGTTTGAGACACCTGGGTTTTGCAAACATTCTCACGTATTAGGACGGCAGCGGTGCCACCCTGTCAAGATTCACCAAGCGACGAGTCGTGAGGTGCTGAATTTCCTGCTGCTCTGGCGCTCAACTATACACAATGCGAGAAAAGTCACAGCATTGTTGATGCGCCCTTTCGGTCCGTCGATACAGTGAAGGACATCACAGACGCAGCCTGAAAAAGGCAGTCATGGTTCAGGTCAGGTGCCGTGCAAGAGGTGTGTGGATCCAATCTATGTGTCGCTTCCGGGCGGGGAGTTTCGGCTGGCTGTGCCAGTCAGCAATCATCTTTATGTTTCAAGGCGTTGTGGAAAATGCGTGCTGTTTCGGGCGGTGTGAAAGGCTGATGGTTCCGCAAAGCGGGAACCGGCTTTCGGTACAGGCGACCCGGTTTGGGTCTGCCAGCGATTTGCAGAGAAGGACGCGAGTGCGGTTCGTCAAACCGAATGGTTGATTTTTCTACACGGAAGGGGTGGAACTCAAAGCGCAGGAGCCCCGTTTCGAGAACTGACAGGATTTTGTTGTGAATCTCGGATAACCTCTTGTAGCTTTAGGTCAGTGTTTTGGTATGGGTGTTAGTCATTTGAAAAAAGATATTGTTCCCGTTGTCGTCATTGGTGGTGGTCCTGCAGGGCTGACAGCAGCCTATGAACTTCAGAAACTGAGCGACACACATGTTCCCCGGGTGTTCGAAGCCTCGGACATGGTTGGTGGCATCTCACGAACCGAAACGCACAAAGGTTATCGCTTCGACATTGGCGGGCACCGGTTTTTCACCAAGGTGCGTGAGGTCGAAGAGATGTGGCACGAGGTGATGGGGGATGATTTCATCACCGTGCAACGCCTGAGCCGCATCTTCTACCGCAACAAATTCTACGATTACCCGCTGCGTATCTTCAACGCTTTGGGCAATATCGGGCCTTATGAGACCTATAAGATTATCGGTAGCTTCATCAAATGGAAGCTGCGGCCCAAGCCGCAGGAAGATACCTTTGAAGAATGGGTGATCAACCGCTTTGGCGGGCGGCTTTATATGCATTTCTTTCATAGCTACACGAAGAAGGTTTGGGGCATTCCGCCGTCCGAAATCCGGGCCGACTGGGCCGCGCAGCGGATCAAGAACCTGTCCCTGCCCAAGGCGGTTTGGAACGCGATTTCCGGGGCCAATGACACCGCCAGCCTGATCGAGGAATTCCAGTATCCACGCCTAGGCCCCGGCATGATGTGGGAAAAGACCCGTGACCTGATCCGGGAAAAGGGGGGTTCGGTCGAAACCCATTCCGAAGTGATCCAGGTGAACCGTGATGGCAATCGCGTCACTTCGATCGATGTGCGCCACTGGACTGAAGATGGCGAAAAACACACCGAGCGGGTGGAGGGCGAAGAGTTCGTCAATTCGATGGCTGTTCGTGATCTGATCCATGCTTTTGATCCGCCGCCACCGCCCGAGGTCGTCGAGGCGGCAGACCGTCTGCGGTATCGTGATTTCCTGATCGTGACCCTGATCCTGGATCACGCGGATCCGTTCCCGGACAACTGGATCTACATCCACAGCCCGCAGGTGAAGGTGGGTCGCATCCAGAATTTCCGCGCCTGGTCCGCGGAAATGCTGCCAGATCAGAACACCGCATCGATCGGGATGGAGTATTTCTGCCAGAAAGGTGACGGGTTGTGGTCGTCAAGTGACGAGGATCTCAGGCATCTCGCCAGTGAAGAGCTTGAAAAACTGGGTCTGGCCAAGGCCAGCGATGTCATTGACCACGCGGTTATCCGGCAGCCCAAGGCCTATCCGGTCTATGACAGTGAATACAAGGACGCCCTGGACACGGTCAGCGGCTGGCTGAAGACGCTGGAAAACTTCCAGACCGTGGGTCGCAATGGTTTGCACCGCTACAACAACCAGGATCATTCCATGCTGTCGGCGATGTACGCCGCGCGCAATATTCTGGGCGAGGACCATGACGTTTGGGATGTCAATGTTGAGCGCTCTTATCACGAAGAGTTTGAAGCCAAACCCAAGAAAAAGGCGGCCCCGCAATCCGCCGTCCGCAAAAGCACGGCTCTCTGAGGAAGGGGCAGCCCTTCAACTGTGGACCGCAGCGCTCACAGGTTTGTTGGCAGAGGACGGTCGGGGGCGGAATCTGTCCGACCGGATGCTGACGTGATCGCGTAATCTGTTGATTTCGCGATCTTCGTCCTGATGATCCAGCCGGCATCGCAGCCAAACCTCGGTCAGCAGCAACCGCAGTCGAAGATCTGGGTTGGCCTCTTCGATTGTGTTTGTCATCTGTGTCCGGGTCAGGCTGAAAAGATCCCCCAAATGGGCGTTCCTGAAGTATTCCGGCCGGATCTCAAGCCGCTGAAACACCGTCGTCCAGAACCCGATCTTGATGCGTTGGCTCAGATTGTTGGGGATGTAGCGGTTGGCAACCTCGCGGACCACCCATTTGTCGCGGATGAAGGGGTGTGCCTTCTCGAAAACGAACGGAGAGGCTCTGAGCTTGTAGCGTGCCGGCAGATTGACCCCGAACCGGGCAACCTGTGTGTCCAGAAACGGGAACCGCGCCTCGATCCCGGCAGCCATGCCCATTGTATCGTTGCGATGCAAAAGCGTTCGCAGATGGTGGTGCATGTAATCCAGGCTCCATTGCCGGCCTCTTTCCTGAAACTTGCGAGGCAGCTGTGCCAGGCTGTCGGCTACGGCCCGCTTGTCCTGCGCCATCTCGCGACCATTCAGGATGTCGCGGACGTTTTCCATGTTTCCCATCCGGTCAGGTGCCAGGATCGGGCCAACCCCCGGTATTGCGCGTATGGCCGAACCCAACCCGCTGATCATCCTTTCATACCCGTCTGTCAGGCGTTTGCGGCCAAGCCAGGGGTAGCCCAGAAACAGCTCATCCGATCCTTCGCCTGACAACAGCCCCTTGATCCCTGAATCCGCCGCGAGCTGGGCGATCATCATCAATGGCGCGCAATTGGGATGATAGGAAAACGGGTATTCGTAGTGACGCATTACGCGCGGGATCATGTCGACGAAATCCTGCTCTTCAGCCTCGATGACATGCAGATCAAGTTTCAGGCTTTTGGCCAGTTCCGAGGCGGCGTCCACCTCGCTCCAGGCGCCTTTCACATTGGCGTGGAACAGGGCGATATTCTGGTGTTGGGCCGCTGCGATAGCAACGATCAGGGATGAATCCACCCCGCCAGAGCAAAACGCGCCAACCGGTGCATCCGCGAATAAATGTGAGGCCACGGATTTATGCATGAGATCCGCATATTCATCGACGATATCGGCAGCCGACAGGCCATCGAGACGGGTCATCTCATCAAGATCGAGAAAGTCGGTCAGGTGGAAGAAAGAGGCGGTGTCGATATTGCCCGATCCGTCATGCCATAGGTAAGTGCCGGGTGTCAGGCTGCGGATCCCCTGATAGAAGGTCGGGCCGCTGGTCGGGCCTCCGAATTTCATCAGGTAAGCCGCGATCGAGTTGACATCGGGTTGCAGGGTTATCCAGGGTTCGAAGGCCTTGATCTCTGAACCGAACAGAAAGGCGGGGCCTTGTTCGGTCATGCCTTGCATCCAGTAAAGAGGTTTCATGCCAAACCGGTCCCGGGCCAGCAGAACCCGGTGTGTCTGCCGGTCGATAAAGGCAAGTCCGAACATGCCATCGAACCGGGCCAGCGCATCTTCGCCCCATTGGATCAGGCTGTGCAGCACAACTTCGGTGTCCGAGGTTGTGCGGAACGGGATGCCCAAGGCCTCAAGTTCAGCGCGCAGGGTTCTGAAGTTGTAGACTTCGCCATTGTAGACAAGGATATAGCGGCCGCTTGGGTCCGTAAATGGCTGATCCGACCGGGTGTCGGTATCAACCAGGGACAGGCGTTGATGGGCCAGGCCAAGACCGGGCTCGTTCAGAATGTTGCTGGCATCGGGGCCGCGGTGTCGAATGGCGAAACCACTTTGACGAAGCCGTGTGACATCAGGGGATGAGGTTGTATCCTCTGGGAAAATTCCAAACAAACCGCACATCCGGCACCTCAAATCGTTAAAACTTAATTTCGGGTTCTGAAACGGATCGCTTTCGACAACCGATCAGGTGAAATATATAAAAGGTGGGGTGAACGCCGCATGTCGGGTCTTGTCATGCTGTGTTCACGTTTGGGCCGTTTGTCCCGTATGAGGGGTTATGAAGGTACTGGTTGCGGAAGATGACGATACACTGCGCGGTGATCTTGAATGCTTGCTGCGCGCCCGGGGTGATATCGTAAGACTGTCAGGAAACGGCAATGATGCGCTGTTTCTGGGAGAGACCGAGGATTGGGACGCGATCGTGCTGGACCTGGGGCTGCCGGGGCTGGACGGGTTGTCGATCCTGCGGGAATGGCGCAGCCGGAATGTGGCTGTGCCGGTTCTGATCCTGTCGGCGCGTGACAGCTGGAACGACATCGTTTCCGGGCTGCGCAGCGGGGCTGATGATTATCTGTCAAAGCCGTTTCATTCCGAAGAGCTTCTGGCGCGGCTCGAGGCCTTGGTGCGCCGTGCAAGCGGGCGTGGTACGCCCTCGATCGATGTCGGAGATCTTTCGGTTCTGCCGGATGAAAAAGCCGCCTTTTTCAAAGGGCGCAGCGTATCGCTGACCGCTTTCGAGTTCCGGGCGCTGGAGCATCTCGCCCGACATGCGGGATCTGTCGTCAGCCGGGCAGATCTGATCGAACATATCTATGCCGAGGATATGGATCTGCAATCGAACGTCATCGATGTTCTTGTTTCACGTTTGCGTCGGAAAACTTCGGCGGGAATGGTGGAAACCGTGCGGGGGCATGGGTATCGGATTCCGGTAGATGACGCATAATTGGGCTACGATCCCCCGTCGCGTTTCGATTGCCACGATAGCGATCTGCTGCGCCATACTGGGTATCGGGGCCATGATCTGCATTCAGGTCTACCGGGCTCATGAAATCGGCGAAATGGATTTGCTGCTTGGGCAGGATTTGTTGATCGAAGCCCGGCGGGTCGCCTATGACGGGGCACAGGCTGAACTGCTCGAGAGCGTTGGCCCGAGCTATTATGACCTGACCAATGAGCAATGGTTCTGGCAATTGACGCGTGACGGGTCTGACGAAATCCTGTTGCAATCCCAGTCACTTGGCCCTGTTACCGCAGATAGCTGGGTTCTGGACGTCCCGGAAGCCGGAGGGAATTTCGTAATCCCGGGCGGAGATGTTCTGCGTGGAAGGCGGGCTGCGTTTCCCGGGATGGTACCGGATGAGACATTGACCTTCCGGATTGCGGCCCCACTGATGCATGTCACGGAAGAGACCAACCGGGCTGCAAAGCTGATTGCATTGATTTTCATTGGTCTTGCCATAGTGGTTTCGGTTTCGGTCTACATCACTGTGAACAGGGGGCTGATGCCGCTCAAGCGGCTCAGCAATTCCGTGAAGGTCATGCGTAAAAACGACACCATCATAGACGATCAGAAATGGCCCCCCGATCTGGTTCCCGTGGTTGAGGAACTGCGCGAGCTGCACTGGCGCAACGGCACGATTATTGAAAAACACCGTCGAAAAAACGCAGAGCTGGCGCATGGCCTGAAAACACCGCTGGCGGCATTGGCGCGCGTTGCCGAAGAGCTTGAGGGAGATAAAGGAGATCAGATAACGGATTTTGTGGGGCGTATGACCGGTGTCATCAAACGCAACCTCAGCCGCGCGCGTACCGAACGCCCCTATGGAAAATCCTCTCCGGTGCATGCCTGCGCCGAAGATGTATCGTTTGCACTTGGCATCACACTCCGAAACAGGATGCCGCATATCGAAAACGCCATAGACGCCGGAACCACCTTTTGGGGCGAGGAGGCCGACATTCAGGAGATCCTGGGCAATCTGCTTGAAAACGCCTGTCTCTGGGCCAAGAGCCATGTGCGCATATCAGTGACGGCACCCGAACCGGGCATGATCACGTTGAGTATCGAGGATGATGGCCCCGGGATGGGGGCGGGTAGATCAGAGGGGTCGGCTCAGAAAGACAATACAGATGAGACCGAGGGGCATGGGCTGGGGCTTTTGATCGTGCAGGATATCGCTGAACTTTACGGCGGATCTGTCAGTATCGGAACATCCTCTCTGGGTGGTGCGCGCGTTTCGGTAACGCTGCCGGGCCAGATTGAAGCTGCCAGAAAGCCCAGAACGCGGTCCCTCAAAGGAAATTTGCGCAGGGCAAACTGATCGGTTTGCCCGGTTTTCGGCGGGTGCAACCTGACAGGTTAACTTCGCCTGACCGACAAGTTATGCCGTCTGCCCAGCATGTGATATTCGAACAGGCACCAGACATAGATGGTGGCCGAGTAGACGTAATAGACCTGATGATAGAGCAGACATTTGAACGCAAACCACGGCCCGCCATGCCCGGACATGGCGCGCACCAGATCCAGATTGGCGACAAAGGCCGCGGCCAGTAACACAAAAGGCAAAGGCCAGCTTCCCGGCCAGAACGGCAGGGCCAGAAGCGACAGCAGCAACAGCCCGGCAATTGCGGCCCGTGCCCGCTCGGCCATCGAGGTGTTCAGGTCATCGGTCAACCCCTCACGCGAGATCATCAGCCGGGCCCAGGGCAAGGCGCGGCAGAAGATATCCGTGCTCAGGCTGTTGCGGATGGTCCAGACCTTCAGATGTTTGCCCTGCAAAAGCGGCTCGACCAGGATACGGCGACCGGTGGCCGCGATCCGGTAACCCAGTTCGATATCCTCGATCGAAGGCACCTCATAGGTTTTGACATCGAACCCACCGACTTCAAGAAACACGTCGCGCCGGATGGCGCCACACCCGGCCCAGAAGGTGCGCGCCTCGCGCCGGGCGCGCTGATGGTGATAGCGGTGCAGAAGGTTCTTGTAGCGAGAAAACCAGGCCTGCCCGTCCGGGGCATCATCATAGGATCCGAACACGGCGCCCACATTGTCTTCGGACATCGCCCGGCGAATATGGTCAGGCCCGTCCGGCCAGGCGATGACATCGGAATCCACGAACCACAGGATATCGCCCGTTGCCTGCTGGGCGGCCAGGTTGCGGGCAGCCCCTGGCCCGCCATTGACGGGCGTGGTCAGAACAGTTGCGCCCATTTCCCGTGCCAGCGCCGCGGTACCGTCGGGGGACTGGTCATCCACCACCAGAACCTGCTGCACCTGTCCGGTATTCAACATTTCAATCAATGGCGGCAAAACGCGCGGCAGCAGATGTTCGGCATTGTAGGCCGGCATGACCACGCTGATGGAAAGGGGGTGATCTGAACTCACGAAGGATCTCCGGCAATGATACGCGAAGCGCCTGAGCGCTGAACAAGGAAAAGAAAGGCCGCCGTAAAGGGCAACAACCACATCACGCGCGCGCCGTAACGATCCGCGGGTTGTGATACTCCCCCGCAGACCAGAGCGTTGACCGCTATTCCGATCAGGATGAACAGCGCAAACAGCTTCATGTCACGCGACACACTACCCGGCCGCAGCAGAATGAAAACGATAAAGGCAAAAGAGACGGCATAGATCACGCCGTGCACGATATCGGCCGTTTCTATCCAGCCCCTGTCCTGAGACAATGAACCGCCTTGGAACATATCGGGCCGGATATCTTCCATTCTGGCCAACCAGCGGGCGTTTTCCAGCTCCACATCCGTTGGAATCGTCATGGCAATGCTATAGCGCAATACCTGCTGATAGCCGTTCCGGGCCAGTGCCAACGAGGTGGAAAGGGGCCGGGACAGGAAAACCGCCTTGGCGAATTCCCGTTGGGACAGGGCAACCCGTTTCTGATCTTCGGGCGACATGAGCCGGAAAGAACCCAGGTTGGGCGAGCGTTCGAAAATGATATGGGAGGGTGTCAGCCTGTAGGGGTCATCTGACCACGACAGCGCTTCGTGTAGTGCGCAGGTGGGCACTTCGGCATTCGGACAGACCTCGTCCAGATAATCCATGCCCGGCCCGTCAACGATGAGCCGCGCGGTGATATGCGGTGTATAGACGACCTCTTTGTTGGTGGCGATTTCCACGGTGACCTGAAAGGCCTTGCGCTCGGCCAGTGCCAGCGCCAGAACCATCATCATCAAGATTGTCGCACGCCAGCGTCGTGGTCTTTTCCCCCAGAGCGCGGCCAAAGCGACAAAAGGTATCATTAACGCCGCAACCGCCAGATGAGACGGGTGCAGAAGGGCGCTGAACAGGGCCAGACTGGATACCAAAAACAGTTCCCAGGTTTGCATCATCCGCCCAAAGGCCGTCAGTGAGGCAATCAC
The DNA here is from genome assembly GCF_013110685.1 of Ruegeria sp. HKCCD6157. Classification (NCBI taxonomy): domain Bacteria; kingdom Pseudomonadati; phylum Pseudomonadota; class Alphaproteobacteria; order Rhodobacterales; family Roseobacteraceae; genus Ruegeria; species Ruegeria sp. HKCCD6157. The sequence goes on along the minus strand of NZ_WVRB01000010.1, from coordinate 29,926 downwards.
GATCAGCAGCACCGGTGCAAAAATATCCGGCATCATATAGGCGACATAAAACGGCAATGAAGTGCTGGCTGCCACCAGCAAAGGCACTGCGGTCATCATGACTGTGTTCGGCGTTCCACCCGGCGACCGGCCAGCGGTTCGCGCCAGCATCCAGACGGCCAGCAGCGTGGCAGCCAGATGCAATACCGGAAGGATGGACAGGGCATCGACCCGAACAAGCGCAGCCATGATGAGGCCATAGATCAGTGACCGTGATCCGGTTGCGGTGTTATCCTCATCGGCGTTGTGGGTTACACCTGCCGCAACGCTATCAGCTGTCGGCGGAAGGAAACTGCTCAAGGCCACATTTCCCTGCCGGATGTAACTGCCGGTATCGAAGTAATAAAGCGGCCCGCCATTGATCATGAGAACGGACAGGCAGACCAGCAGCGCCGCGATCAACAGGAGGAAAGCCCCGACCGTCCAAGATGGCTTGTCCGAAAGAGCCGACACGGTCATATCCGTTCTGCGACCATCTTCGCCGCAAGTACGGTGTGCTGAAAGCAAGCAACTATTGCATTCAGCCCGTCTTCCAGTGCCATTTCACAGGGATCAAAATCAGGCGCGTTCATCAGCGTCCTCGGCAGCCTCCATCAATCGGGCCATAAGCGGTGTTATCCCACTCCGGTCTCTGCCGGCATGGCGTTAAGCAATCATTTGATAGCAAGAAAACCTTCAAAACAAATATACTTCTGAATACTCATCACATCCTTGAAACCGGCCCGGCCCAGCAGATCCAGATTGCCCTGGGTGGAAAACGGTTCCAGCACGCTTTTCAGGCTGCGCGCCTTTTCGACGATTTCCTCGCTTGAGAATCCGTTGCCGATTTTGAATTCGTTGTAGAGCTGAGTCACAAGATCCTGAAACCGCGCATCCGGCCCCCGGACCTTTTCGAACATGACAAACGCACCGCCCCAGTTCAGGGTGTTGTAGATCTTGGTGAACAGTTCCTGCCGGTACCGGGGCGGGATGAACTGCATGGTATAATAGCTGACGATCATGTCCGCCTTTTCCATCTCCATATGACGGGCATCGTCATGCAGAATGGAAATGTTCGGGACATCCGCGCAATGAGCTTCGGCGACCTTCACCATTTCAGGTTCGACATCGATGCCGATCCAGCGTGCGTCAGGCTTTCCCGCATTATGTTCTGCCAGCTTGCGGATCAACTCTCCGGTCGATGTGCCGATTTCATAGCAGAGACTGTCATTGCGGACGAAGAAATCGGAAACCTGACAGATCAGGCCGTGACCCATTTCATAAAGAGGAACAGACAATTTGATGTGGTCGACAAACGTATCGGGAACACTGCCCCCAAAGGTCCAGTTCGCATTCTCAGCGGCTATGTTCTGGCCAACACCCATGCGCAATGTCTCCTCGCTAAATAGGCAGGCACAATGGACAAACGGCTAAACAAGGGCTTCCGATTGAAAATGCGTGCCTGAACTTGGTACAATAACAATCCAAAGCTACACGAAACTTTCGGACCGTCGAAGAAGAAATATGGCGGAACCCGGGTTTGTGGCCTTTTTCCCTTCTGTCGCGATCCGCAGGGCCCTTGCGGCGGGCCGAAAGTGGACAGTGTGCGGGAATGGTTTGTATTGTTTCTTGCCTTGTGCGGCACGGGGGTGCCCGTCATGTGAAAATGCGCGCCGGCTGCATTTCATCACAGAGTGATCGGGCGTGGTTCTGCATTGCCTGAACCGGTTCGGATTATGCTTGGTGCAGTGTGAAAACGCTCGGAATCGCCGGAAAGTTGGCATGTTCTCCAGACGCAGATTCGCCTTATTCGGGTGATTCTGGTTCACGATGGGGAAACAAACTGTAATTCGGGCATCCATTGTGCTGGTCATTTGGCCTTCGCGCCCATAAAAAGCCACAATTCCGAGAAAAATCCTTCGCAATCAAATAGAAATGAATTATCAATAAATGCAGTAGGTGCCCTGCCGGGATTTCGAGCGGGTTGTGTGTATAAAAATCAAAGGTGGGACTTTGTATGTTTAGAACTTTTAAGATGATGGCGGCGGGGCTTGCTACTGCTGTGATGATGGCCGGATCGGCCAGCGCTCTGACCTCGGTGTCAGCGGGTGGTGGTAACCTGCCTGGTGGGGGGTATGACATTACCTCCGACACGCTCTTCTCCGGTACGGTTTCCACGATGGGCGGACCTGGAATGTACGCGGTTAACTTCCAATCACCCCGCGATCCTCTTTTTGGTGTTGCGAACGCTTCGATCACCATCAGTTTGCTGGGCACGTTTACTGGTCTGACGGTGAGCTGGGTCGACGCCTTGAATCCTGCCAACGTATTGGCATCGACATCTGTTCTGGGCGGTGTTCAGACGACACTCAGCACGCTGTTCAGCAGTGTCAGCCCGAACACCTTGAGCCAGAATTTGGTGTTTAGCTGGGCCAACTCTCAAGGAGCACTCGATGCCAATGGCAACCTGGTTCCGGTTACGTTTGATTTCGACGTCGCACCAGTTCCGCTGCCCGCCGGTGGTCTGCTGCTTCTGACCGCGCTTGGTGGTCTGGCTCTGACGCGTCGCCGCAAGGCCGCCTAAGCGACACACAAACCTGACAAACAGGACAAGGGGCCGTTTCGCGGTCCCTTTTCTTTTGATCAGATGTTGCCACCTGCCGCCTGGCGCAACATCCAGATCATCCGCTGACATCTGAGCCGGAACAATGTGATGACCGCCCGGCTGGTTTCGCCCGCCGAGGACAGCTTGTCGCTTCTGAGGACTTTCGGGGTGTGCACAATTGCACTGGCCGGCATGGCCAATCCACGGATCGCCCACCGCATGCGCGCGGCGGCGTTGGTGCCATGCAGCAGATATGCCTCTTGTGTCGTGCGCCGCCACTTGGCCTTGAGCGCGAGCCAATTCTGCCGGGATGGATGGCTGACACGAAAGTTGTCCCGGTAGATCAGGCTATACCCGCGTGCGACCGCGCGCATGGTCCATTCCCGATCTTCCGAGACACCGTTGATGAACCCGCCGATCGCATCGAACACATCGCGTCGGGTCAGCAGGTTGCCGGCGCCGGAAAACCCCTGAACCTCGATATACCTGCGGAAGTTGAATGCAAAAACAGCCTCGAACGCTTCTGCGCCGCTGCGCGGGGGTGGGGTTTCGTCAAAGACATCTACCCGGCCACCAATCAGATCGGCCTGATCCGCGACCTGACGCCCGACGCTCAACCAGTCCGGCGCGGGTACGCAATCGGCGTCAATGAAAAACAGTCGGGGCGCTCTGGTTTCTGCAACTCCGCGATTGCGGGCATGGGCCGCGCCCTTTTGGGTTTCCACCACGAAATGCACCTCGGGAAAGGCCTGGCGCATCGTATCCAGCGAAACCGGAGAGTTGTTGTCAACGACAACGATTTCAGTTGCCGTCAGATCATTCTCTCTCAGGGCAAGAAGACATCGTTCCAGCCGGGGCAAATCGTTGTAATGGGGAATGATCACTGCATCGGCCGGGGCCGTATCAGTAGGATCCGTACTCATTGCCAAACGTCCCGCTGATGTATCGGCATTTGTTCAGCACAATCCCCATGACGCTGGTCAGTTCCGCCAGTTGCTGTTCGGCAACGTCAATATGGTCAATGCTGGTTTCTTCGGCGGCTGCCAGAAGCAGGGCACAATCGACATTCCTGAGAAACCCGTGGCTGTCATCGCTCATCATCAGGGGGGGCGTGTCGAACAGAATGACGTCGGGTTCGTAATCCGCCTCAAGCTGTTCGAGAAATTCGATCGCCCGTCGGCTTTGCAAGATCTCCGCCGGGTTGCGCGTGGGCGTGTAATTCAGCCCGAAGATCACGTTCTTGCCATACCGCAGCGCATGTTCGTGAAACGGCACCGACCCCTGAATGACGTCGGCCATGCTGTGGTTGCCGGTTTGCTTCAGAATCTCGGCCAGCCCCCTGCGCCGCATGTCGAAATCGATCACGATCGTCCGCAGATCTTCCTGCCGCCCCAGGCTGAAGGCCAGGTTGGCCGTCGTCGTGCTTTTGCCGCACCCGCTGTACGGGGAGGTCAATGCCACCCTGCGCCATTTGTTGGACAAGATCTGTTGCAGCATCTTGGTCCGCAACATGTCATAGGGGGTGGCGTCTCCGCCCCCATAGAATGACATCAAACGGTTGCGAGAGATAAGGCGTTTCTCGATCTTTATTTCTGGCACAGCCAGCCAGATATCCTCATCGACACTTACTTGCTGCGCCGGGGGCTGCTGAACGTCTGTGGCTGGCGCGGGCTGAGATTGCTGCCGGCTGTTGCGCTCTTCACGCGCTTTCTGAATCGCTTGCTGAAGACGGTCCATTACACTTCCACCAAATCAATCGAAACAATGCTCACCAGAATGTCTCCAGTTTATCCATGACTCTCTCTGTAATAAGATCGAGGGGCAGATAATAGATGTGCACGGCCCAGACTGCTGCGGGAACCCCGATCAGAATGGCCAATATGATTCCACCCCAAACGGTTCGGCGCATGATGACTTCGCCGCGTGAAGGGGCATAGGGGATCGTGGCGATTGGCCAGACATCAAGCTTGCTGATCAGATCTTCGGGTCGACGTACGGACCGGTTCAGGATTTCCAGCAGCACCACAAGCCCCAGCCCCAGTGCGATGCCAAAGGCCGCACCCCCTCCGGCAATCATCAATCGGTTTGGCTTGGCTGGCTCGGTTGGCGTGGACGGGTGTTCAATTACGGAAATACGCTGCCCCTGGGACGTGACTTCGATCCGTTCTCCGGTCGAGGCCTCGGCCAACCGGCTGACCGCGACATTGTATTGGTTTTGAATATTGTCGTGTTCGCGTGTTAACTCTGCAAGCGTGATGGCGTTGGCCGGGGTTTGATCAATAGTCAGGGTCAGCGCGTTGAGCCGGTCCTGAGTCACGCGGCGCTGATCTTCGAGCGCAGAAATTTGTGAGTCGACCTGAGCCAGTTGTAGATCAAGGGCTGAATTGCCCGTCTGTGTGTTAGGTGAGGCAGGGGCGGTCGCTTGTTCTGCAGCCACGACCTGCTCAAGCTTTTTGATCCTGGCGCGCAGCAGTTTGATCTGCGGGCTGTTATCGGAATAGACCACGAGTTGATTGTCGAGCTGTGACTGCAGTTGACTTAGCTGTTGTCGTGCCGGGGTCTGGTTTTGTTGCGGGGGCCCAACAACCTGCCCTGTCGAGCTGAATATCTTTACAAGCTTTTCCCGCTGCGCTCTGAGGGAAAATATCTGCTGATCCGTCTGTTCAAGATTGGTTTGCAGCGCCCCTTGCTGAGCCAGCCGGAACTGCAGGCTGTCGGGGAGCGCATCAGAATTGTCATTCTTGAACTCGAGAATGCGGGCGCTGCGCTTGCTTAGCTCGTCACTCAGGCGATCGACTTCCAATTGGAAAAAAGCCAGCGTATCGGTTGCACGTTCTTTGCGATACGAGACATCCAGCTTCTGGATTTCCGTCAGATACGCATTCAATACACCAGCCGCGATCGGGCCGGTTCCCGCCTCGAAACTGATCGTCATCAGATTGGCCTGATTGAGGCCGCCAGAAGTCCAAATCGAAGTGTTCTTGCGCATGGCTTTGACGATCTGGTCAGGGCTTGCCTCATCCTGATCGGGCAGTACCTGAAACTCACGTGCGATCTCCAGAAGGACCGGACGGGTCAGCAGGCGCTGTTCGATGATCTGAAGCTGTTCCGCCGCGGGTGTCGTGACGGTGCTGGCCGCCAGATTGCCCGGAATCTGAGGCGATTCAACAATCAGGCGCATGGTCGAGACATACGTGGCAGGCAACGTTCTGGCGACAATGAATGACGCTACAGACACGATCAGGGCGACGATCAGAAAATACGGAAACCGTCTCAGGAAAATGGAAAAGTAATAGCGAACCGGGCCCATATCAGACTGTCAGCTCCTTCTCGAGTGAGTTTCCGCCAAAGAACACGCCATCTTTGACCACTTGCTCCACAACCTCTTCATCCACTTTCTCGGCCTCATTCGTCCAGGCATAAAGCAGGGCAAAGTCGCAGAACTGATTTACAAGTCGCGGAACACCGCGCGTTTGTGTGAAAATCTGCTTGCAGGCCTCTTCGGTGAACTCATCGCCTGAACCGCCAGCCGTTTTCATCCTATGTCTGATATAGGCTTTGACCGAAGACTCATCCATCCGTTCAAGATGAAAACTTGCGGCAACGCGCTGTGTCAGCTGGCGCATCTTGGGATCAAGAACCATGTCGCGCAATTCAGGCTGACCAACCAGAACAAGCTGAATCAGCTCATCCGTATTCGAGTTGATATTGGTCAGCATCCGGATTTCTTCCAACCCTTCGACGGTCAGGTTCTGCGCTTCGTCAAAGATCAGAACCACCCGCCGGCCCTCGGCATATTCCGCGACCAGGAAATCCTGCAGCGCCCGGAATATCTGTACATAGCTTGCATCCGCCTCGATCGGCAGACCCAGCGCGTGCAGGACCCATTGCAGCAGCTCTCCGCGACCGCCCTGCGCATTCGAAATCAGCCCAACCGTGATCGACTGCTCCATCTCACTGAGGAGATGCTGTATCAGGGTGGTTTTCCCGGCCCCGATTTCCCCGGTCAGCACGGTGATGGGCGCACAGCTCATGATGCCGAATTGCAGGACCGAGTAACCGCGCTTGTGCAGCGGCGACCAGTACATGAATCCGGGATCCGGAAGCAGCGTGAAGGGCCGTCGGTCAAGCCCGAAATAATCTAGATAAAACCCGTCGCTGGACGCCATTGCACCTCGGTTGCCTTCTGCCTTGTCAAACCTCGTACTGGCCCCCCGGAGATTATCCAAACTCATACTCTGAACCACCAGAAATCCCTTACACAACGAACACATCACATAAACAAAAAGTACTTGGGTACTAGTTTGTCACAAAATCAAGATAGCAGGCACCACTAAACTGCACACGCGGTGAATTGACCTTCCCGCTTTCTCAATCTGAAGTGATCGGTGCGATTGTTTCCGTTGTGTCCTTATTGGGTTGACCAAAAAAGAGGCGACCAGAACCTGATGTGATCACACATTAAAAAAGATTCTAAGGGTGGAAATCAAACCTAAAGGGTAAAATTTTCGCCCATTGTGTCCCACAGGGAAACGAAAGTTCATGAATTTGCGGCCAATCAGCTGATCGTATCTTCACGATACTGTAAAAAAGCACCTGTATTCAGCGACCAGAGAACACGTTCGCCAGCATTAATGTTTTGCAAGGCAGGTGGAATTTGTTAACAGTTGGATACGGGAAAGCGGCCTCGCAAGTGAGTAAGTGCAGGGTCGAAGTGGTATAAAAATATAAGATTTTAAATATATGTGGTTGAGGTCGAGCGTGTTCGGTTCGTAAGTTTGGTGAGTGGTTCGTGAGTAATTGTGTGTGTTGGGGGTTTAAATAGTGACAAGTCATTCGAAAGAAGTGGCCAACGCTGGCGCGGGCTACTCCGGTATTTCTGTTGTGCCTGCTGCAGTGTCATATCCAGGAATATACAGAAGCGGGGGCAAGCGTCTTTTTGACATAGCGTTCGCAGTGCTTGCAGCGCCTTTTGTCGTGCCGGTGGTGCTGTTGCTGGCCGCGTTTCTTGCATGCCAGGGCGTGACTCCGTTTTATCGGCAGGAACGTGTCGGCAAGAATGGCAAAGCCTTCAAGATGCTTAAGTTGCGCACCATGGTCCATGATGCTGAAACCGTGCTTCAGGAACATCTGGCGAAGAACCCCGAAGCCCAGGAAGAATGGGACCGTGATCAGAAGCTGCGCAATGACCCGCGTATCATCAAGTTCGGAACTTTCCTGCGCAAATCCTCGATGGATGAGCTGCCGCAGTTCTGGAACGTTTTTATCGGTGAAATGTCCGTGGTCGGCCCCCGCCCGATGATGGTGAACCAGAAAGAACTTTATCCTGGAAAATTCTATACCGCCATGCGCCCCGGCCTTTCGGGACCCTGGCAGGTTTCGAAACGCAATCAGTCCACATTTGCTGAGCGTGCGTTTCACGATACCGAATATTGGAAAAGCATGTCGTTCAGTACAGATGTTTCAATCGTGTTCCAGACCATCTTTGTTGTCCTGCGCGGCACGGGTTGCTGAGAACGGGCCATGCAGCCGAACAGGTTGATTGGTTGTATGCTTTTTCCTTAAGTTTTGCAGGAGAACAGCAATGAACTGGATCGTACCTCCTATTGGCGCACGGCTGATCGCAGCTCTTTTTGCGGCGACGCTCCTGCTGAGCGCGTGCGACTCGGCCGAGGAGCGGGCCGAAGCGCATTTCCAGGCCGGGCTGGCCCATCTGGAAGCCGGTGATGTAGAGCGCGCACTTGTTGAGTTCAGAAATGTTTTCAACCTCAACGGCCAGCATAAAGAAGCGCGACTGACCTTTGCCAGGGTGGAGCGCGAGCGCGGCAACATCCCGGTTGCATATGGTCAGTATCTGCGGCTGATAGAACAGTACCCAGACAACCTTGAGGGCCATCGGAGCCTTGCCGAGATGGCTCTGGAAGTGGGGAATTGGGAAGATGTCAGGCGTCACGGCGCATTGGCAAGTGCTCTGGCTCCGGATGATATCGAAATCAAATCCATCAATAATATGCTGGCTTATACCGACGCGGTCAGGGATGGGGATTTCGCAAGTGTGGACGTCGCCGTCCATAGAGCCCGCGAGATGATCAAAAGCCATCCGGAACTGATGACCGCGCGCCAGATCGTAATTGACCATCTGATCCGCGATGAGGACTGGCCGGGTGTTCTGCAGGAAACAGAGGTGGCCATAGCCACCGATCCAATGGAAGAAAGCCTTTATGGAATCCGGCTCCGCGCGCTTCAGGAACTGGATATGCCCGCAGAAATCGAGGCGTTTCTTCGGCAGATGGCCGTGACATTCCCTGACGATGAGGGCGTCGAGCAGTTGCTTGTGGAACATTATATCGATCAGGGGAATCTGGATGCGGCAGAACAGATGCTGCGGGCCGAGGTGGATCCGCTCGCTGAAGATCACATGCCGACACAGCGGTTGATCGCCTTTCTGAACGATAACCGCGACTCTGCAGCGGCAATTGCCGAGCTGGATACGATCATCGCTCAGAACGGCCCGAACACGTTCCAATTCAAGACGGTGCGTGCAGCGCTGAAATTCCGATCGGGTGATGAACAAGCCGCGATCGCCGAGATGCAGACACTGCTGGAAGGCGCGGAAAGAAACATACAGACCCGCGCTAGTGAGGCAGAATTTGCCCTCATGCTGTTCCAGGCCGGCCAGCCCGATGAAGCCCGCGCTTTGGTTGAAAAAGTCCTGTCCGAGGATGCAGCCCAGGTCAGCGCTCTCAAGTTCAAGGCGTCCTGGCTGATTGACGAGGACAAGACCGGCGATGCGATTGTGCTTTTGCGCGAAGCGCTCGGTCAGGCGCCCCGTGACCCGCAATTGATGACCCTGATGGCCCAGGCGCATGAGCGCAACGGAGACAGAGAACTGATGGGCGAGATGCTGGCGCTGGCGACGGAAATTTCGGGGAACGCACCGGACGAAACGCTGCGCTATGTCCGATTTCTGATCGCGGAAGGTGATCTGGTGATCGCCGAACGTGTTTTGGCCCAAGCCCTGCGCCAGACTCCGGAACATTCCGAGCTTCTGCTTTTGTTGGGAGAAGTATATCTGAGCATGCAGGATTGGGACCGCCTGGAAACCGTCCTTCATGCCATCAGGGATCTGGACAGCCCGGGAACACGGCGCTCCGCGAATGAGCTCAGGGCGCACATGCTGGCCGCACAGCAACGCACACAAGAGCTGACCTCTTTCCTGAACGAGCTGGCGGATGATCCCGAATTTGGCCTGCCCGCCGATATCGCGCTTGTTCGCCTGATGCTTACAAAGGGGCAGACGGCCGAAGCCTTCGCCCATCTTGACCAGTTGCTTGCAGAAGACCCGGATTCTTTGCCAATCCGCCTGATCAAAGCCCGCGCGTTGATCAGTGAAGGCGACCGCGGTGAGGCTGAGCAGCTCTACCGTGTCATTCTTGAGGAATATCCGACTACGACGCGGGCATGGATTGCGTTGCACGGATTGGCAACGGAACGGAACGCGCCCGATCAGGCTAGGGAAATTCTGACCGAGGCATTGACCAATCTGCCTGAAAACCCGGCCTTGCTCATGCTGCAGGCGACGGAGTACGAACGCAGCGGGGATCTGGACCAGGCAATCGCTACATACGAAAAGCTCTATCCGATCACCAATCGCTCTCTGATTGTAGCCAACAATCTTGCAAGCCTGCTGACAACACATCGTAACGATGAGGAGAGCCTGCGGCGCGCGCAAGTTTTGGCGCAACGTTTGCGCGGCACACAGGAACCGGTCTTTCAAGAAACATATGGCTGGGTCGCCTACCGGGTGGGAAATTATGAAGAGGCGGTCGCCTACCTTGAACCTGCGGCAGCGGCGTTCCCTGAGCATCCCCTGGTACTATATCATCTGGGGAAAACATATGCGGCTTTGGAACGGAACGAAGATGCACTGCGTCTTCTCCATAAAGCCAGGGCTTTCAGCGGGGCTTCTACGGAAGTCGCGTCATTGGTAGAGGCTGAGATTGAACAGCTGAACGCTGTACCCACCAACAGCCACTAACGCAGAGCTAATGACGCCGCTGCATTTCTGCCGCATCTTGTATGTATCAGACTCCCTGCTGATTGTTTTGCAGCTTGTGGGAAGGCATAAGTAGGAAAAAGTGAGAGATTTGAATATGCGTACAGTCATCGGGTCCTTGACCGCACTTGTCATTACCATGATCGTGGCCACCGCATCATGGGCGCAATCCTATCAAATCCAACCGGGTGATGCGCTGCAGGTTGAAGTTCTCGAAGACCCCACCCTGAATCGGACCATTCTGGTTCTGCCGGACGGGTCCATCAACTTTCCGCTTGCCGGCTCGATCCGTGCGGCCGGTCAGTCGACCAGCGGATTAAGCGCGTCGCTCTCATCGGCGTTGGCCTCGAATTTCAATACGCCGCCGACAGTCTTTATTTCAGTGGCGTCGCTGGCTCCGCCGCCGCTTCTGGGCGGACAGGCCGCATCCGGACCAACCATCGATGTTTTCATCATGGGTGAGGTCAATGTGCCCGGCAAGCATCTGGCAACCGAAGGCACAACAATTCTCCAGGTTTTGGCTCAGGCCGGTGGCCTGACCAATTTCGCGGCTCGCAAGCGCATCGAATTGCGCCGGGCTGACAGTAAAACAGGCGTGATGAGAAAATACACCTATAACTACAAAGGCTCGGGCGGTGGCATCCAAGGCAATACAGTGCTTAGACCCGGAGACGTTGTTGTCGTACCAGCACGCCGCTTGTTCGAATAGGGGCTGATACAGGTGGGGAAATCCAGGAGCAGGCTGTCCACCATTCTGGGGGGCGGGATCGCTGTCATAAGTTCGTTTACACCAGCTGTCGGGCAGCAGGCCTCGACACAGCAAACGACTGCGCAGCAAACACAAACCTCGACACAGCAAACATCCGTGCAGCAGACAACCGTCGCACCGACGGTTGTGCAGCAAACACCCAGCCAGCAACTGATCGCACAACGGGCACAGCGAAACCCGGCCCGAAGGGTCGGCCTGCCGACCGGTCAGCAGATTGGGACCGGGACCGGCCTGAGTGTGACCCTGGATTATCTCTCGTCGCTCAGACATGACAGCAATCTTCGCCTGACCGATCCTTCGCTTGGGTCCACGACCTGGTGGGAGAATACGCTGGCCCTGGGAATTCTGAAGCAGACCTCGGATTCGAGATTGGCTCTTGACCTTTCCGGACTGTACCGGATCGCCAATGAGCCGATTATCGGGACGGATTCCAGTTTTGCGGACCCGTCTGCCCGCCTGTCGTACCAGCGATCGCGCCTGAACAGCCAGCTTGGTCTGCTGCTGGAGTACCGCGAGCAGGACCTGGCCTTTAACCGTTCACTGACCGACACCAATCTGGATGGCAGAATTGATGCCGCCGATGTGACCGGAACCATCGGGGATCAGGTCAACACGCGCGGGGATCTGGACTGGGAAACCGGGCTGAACGATCCGCTCGGTTTCCGGTTCATCTACAGCTATCGCGAACGCACTTATACAAACACAATCGATCCGAACCTGTTCGACAACAAGTCAAGCGATTACACGGCGATCACGACATTGCGGGTGTCACCGGTTTTTCAGGCCAACTTGCGTCTCGGCTACACTGATTTCTCTGCAGAAGACAACGTGCGAACCGATGAGCAAACAACGGTTGTGACAGTTGGCGGGACCTATGACGTATCCCCTGTCACCACCGTCAGTGCGAATATCGGTTACAGTCAGGTGGATGACACGCAGCGCACAACCAATACCAACACCGTAACCGAGGATTTCGTCTGGGATTTCGCATGGAGCAAAACCCTGCCAGACGGCTCGGCGGATTTTCAGATTGACCAGACATTCGGGGTTAATGGGTCACGGATAAACGCAACGGCCGGCCGCAGTTTTCAGCGCGCCAACGGCGTGTTGAGCTTCAACGTGGGCCTGACCAGAGGACCATTCGACGAAGTCACACCGATCGGGCAGCTCGACTACAGCTATCAGCTGGCCAGTTCCCGGATCGGGGCAACGGTGCAACGCCGGGTCGGCACCAGTACGCAGAGCATAGAAACACGTGAAACACTGGTGTTTCTGACATATGACTATTTCATCAACCCGGTATCGGGGCTGTCTTTCAGTATCGATTACATCGACCAGGAAGACGAGGGAACCGGTCAACCCAACCCGCGCCAGCGCGGTACGTTCAGTGCGTCCTATACACGGGCGGTCACGAAAGACTGGGCCGTAAACGTGGGGTACCAATATGAAATGGACGATCAGAACGGCTTTAAGGCAACTTCAAACTCGGTCTTTCTGACGTTGGGCCGGCGCTTTTCTCTCAAACCCTGACGTTCATTCATCCGGTTCACGATATCGACAATCAGGACATCCCGCGCCCAATGTCCCGAAAACGGATCAAAATAGCGGGAGCTTGAGCCGTCATAATTTCAGACCGCACCTTATTGTGCATGATGGACCGTGATGCATCACCTCGATTCGAAAAACAGCCGCAGTAATATCCTTGAAGCGGCCAGAAGAGGCTTGCCGGTCATGAACACCGTCGGGCTGTTCTGGTTTGTCCTGCTGCTGCTTGGATCGGTACCCGTCTTCTGGATCGGGATCGTGTCTCTGGGCGCCGCCTGGAGCACCCCCGAATACAGCCATGGCCCGCTGATCCCGATCATCTCGCTGTATCTGTTCCTGCGTGAATTGCGGGATATGCCGCCCCCCAACCCGGTTGTGCATGACCGCTGGCCGGGGGTGGCGGTGATTGCCGTGGCCCTGATCATCGCCATTCTGGGCAACCTGGCCCGTATTCCCGATATCGTCACCTATGCCATGATCATCTGGGTGGGCGGCGTCATGCTGACCGTGTTCGGCTGGCAGCGGGGCAAATACCACCAGCTTCCCGTGCTGCATCTGGTGTTCATGCTGCCGCTGCCGCAGTTCGTCTATTGGAAGCTCACGATCTTCCTGCAATGGATTTCGTCCGAGCTGGGCGTCTGGTTCGTGCAGATGGCCGGTGTTTCGGTTTTCATCGAAGGCAACATCATCGATCTGGGGGTCTACAAACTGCAGGTGGCCGAGGCCTGTTCCGGGCTGCGCTATCTGTTCCCGATCCTGAGCTTCTCGTATCTCTTTGCCCTGCTTTACCGTGGCCCGATCTGGCACAAGGTGGTTTTGCTGGTTTCGGCGGCCCCTCTGACCGTGCTGATGAACTCGATCCGCATCGGCGTGATTGGCGTGCTGGTCAACCAGCACGGCATCGAGCAGGCTGAAGGCTTCATGCATTTCTTTGAAGGCTGGATCATCTTCCTGCTCTGCGTCGCCATTCTGTTCCTGATGGCCATCGGCTTGCAGCGCCTAGCGCCGAATCCGCAACCCTTTGCCGAGACCATTGATCTGGATACCCAGGGGCTGGGTTCTGTTGCCTTGCGTATCTTTGGCATTCGCGCATCGGTGGCGCTGGCGGTTGCGACCCTTCTGACGCTTGCGATTTCAACCGCCTGGACCCTGCGGCCCGCTTCCGAAGTGCAACCTGTGGAACGTGACCCGTTTGTCCTATATCCACGACAGCTTGGCCCTTGGTCCGGGTCGCCCACCACGTTGGATCCACAGGTTGAACAGGTTCTGGGTGCCAGCGATTACCTCAATGCCACCTATATCAACACCGGATCGGGCGACTTCGTGAACATGTTCGTGGCCTTTTACGACAAGCAGACCGACGGCGACGGCATCCATTCGCCCGAAGTGTGCCTGCCGGTGGGCGGCTGGGAAATCTTCAGCCTTGAACCTTATGAGATCAACCCGGGCAACACGCCTTATGGCAGCTTTACGGTCAACCGCGCCGTGATTCAGAAAGAGCTGTCAAAACAGCTGGTCTATTACTGGTTCGAGCAGCGCGGCAAGCGTATGGTCAATGATTTCCGCGCCAAGATGAGCGTCATTCAGGACGGCTTCACCATGGGGCGCACCGATGGCGCTCTGGTCCGGTTTGTGACCCCCATCCTGCCCGGTGAAACCGAAGCGGATGCGGATGCAAGGTTGCAACGTTTCATGGAGCCAAGCCTGAACCGCCTGCCGCGTTTTGTACCGTTTTGAGGAAGAAATTCGGCGCTCAGGCTTCTAAGCCTTTGATGCCAAGTTATCGTAGTTGGATTTTGAGTGGTCGCGATAAGAAAAATAGATTGCACAATGATGTGCTATTGGTACCTGATGGATCAGTTTTTAGTTTCTAGTATATGGTTAGAAAAGTACCTGCGGCAGAAATGATTACGACACCTCAAAGCCGTTCTCTGCGACCAGTTCTGGCACTGACTCTGCTTGCCAGCCTCATCCCCTTGTGTGTGACACCCGTTCTGCCACTGACGGATTTCTACGCTCATATCGCGCGCTATTACATTCTGGCCAATCTTCCGGACTCGGCCATGCTGCAACAGAACTATGAGGCGGCCTGGCAACTGCTGCCCAATCTCGGCCTGGATATTCTGGGCACAGGCATCATGAAAGTGCTGCCCCCGCTTTTGGGTGCCAAGCTGATCGCTGGCCTGATCATTGCGGCCCCGTTCGCGGGAATTTTGTACCTGTCACGTGTTTTGCACGGCCAACTCTCGGCACTGACCGTATTTCTGGCCGGTTTGGTGGCGTATAACCATATCCTGATCTGGGGTTTTTCGAATTTCCTGCTTGGGTTGGGGGTTCTGCTGGGCGCAATCGGCTTCTGGATTGCGACACAGGACCGGCCTATACGGCAACTGGCCGTCACAGCATGTCTGGGGCTGCTTCTTTTCTTTATTCACGGCTTGGCCTTTGCGCTGTGGGGGCTGCTGCTGAGTATGGTCGAGCTGTCGCTTGCGTTCCGATCAGGCTATCCCGGGCTACCGGTTTTGTTGCGTAAAGCCGCAAGACTTGTATCGATCGCCATCGCGCCGACTGTGGTCTTTCTGCAAACGAAAACCGCAAGCGGTGGCGTCGCCACACCTGTATCAAATCTTCTAACCCATGCCGAGCAAGGAACACTATGGGCACGCCTGAGCACCGAAGCGTATCTGAGAGTTGACGGTTTCCTGCGCGTGACCGAATCCACATGGCGCACTTTCGACTGGGGCTTTGGCATCCTGTTATGGGGCGTGCTGATCGGTGGCCTCATCATCGGGAGGTGGCGGATCGACTGGCGTATGAAGCTTGCCGTGGCGCTGTGCGGTTTGCTGATCCTGATAACTCCTCCGAACCTGTTCGGCGTCGGACATCTGAGTGAACGTATCCCGCTTTTAATGCTGGCCCTTCTGGCCGCCAGCTTATCGCTGAACTCTAATGTGAGGCAGTCATCTCAACGGTCAGCAGTTGCAGCGATTGCCGGACTGTTTCTGCTGCGTAATCTGATGTTGACCGTCGGGTGGTATCAGGATGGCAAAATTTACTCCTCTTATCTTGAGGCATTGAATCGTTACGACACGCGCAGCCTTGGCGCAGGGGCTTATGTGGAAGACGCAAAAGACTCGTGGGTTTTCAAGCCCAACTGCAAGCCTCTGTCATTTCTCATGATATTCAGCGGCACGGCTGTCCCAACCTTCGCCAACCCGACCCAACAACCGCTGCGCATCATTGGGCCGCTAAGCCATGTAAATGACATGGTACACAGCATTGCTTTAAGTGCTGATCATACAGTGTCATCGGCTCTGAGCCTGTTGCGGAATACCGAAGTCGATACAATCGTTGTCTGCTCAAAAAAAACGCCTCCCAAGCAGACCCGTGGTTTCGAGATAGTTGCGACGACTGCCCCATGGGTTTTGTATCAAAGGACCGTTTCCCAATAGCCACCGGTTTGACCGCACACTGAGCCCTTCACCTTGTTCTGCGCTGTCCTAACATTTTATTGAATAGCCAATAATTAGGCTGAGGTACCGCAAGAAAACATCAAGGCAGGCAGGAACAAAACAAGTAGCAAAGTAGCACTCTGGCCGATTACCCCTTCCAGATCCGCTGATACGCCGCGATCAGCGCGGGCACCTGATGCGGCCAGGCCATCTCGGCCTCGACCCGGGCACGGCCATAGCGGCCCATGGCGGCACGACGTTCGTCATCGGCCAGCAAGTCGGTGATCTTGTCGGCCATATCCACCGGATCGTTGGCCTTGGCGTAAAGCGAGGCCTCCTGCGCCGAGAACCGCCCTTCAGTCACGTCGAACTGAACGATGGGTTTTTCGAAGGCCATGTATTCAAGGATCTTGTTCATGGTGGATTTGTTGTTCATCTCGTTCACCCGATCCGGGTTCACGCAGACATCGGCGGTCGACAGGATTTCGAACAGATCCTGATCCGGCGCACGGCCGGTGAAGGTGACATAGTCCGATAGACCCATCTCAGCCGATTGTGCCTGTAGCTTGTCCAGGCTGGGGCCGCCGCCCACAAGGCAGAACTGAATGTCGTCGCGCCCCTGAACCTGCACCAGATGCGCCACGGATTCCAGCAGCAGATCGATGCCTTCCTGATCGCCCATGACACCGACATAGCCGACCATATATTTGCGCCCATTGCGCCAGTCCAGGTTTGGCGGCAGGTGCTGCAACCGGCTCAGGTCCGGACCCGAGCGGACGATGAACACATCCTCGGGCGCCATGCCGCCGCGTTCGATGGCGATCTTGCGATAGCTTTCATTGGTGGCAATCGACACCCGGGCCGAGGCGAAGGTCAGCCGCTCGAACGTCTTCATCAGCTTCCAGAAAAAGCCGCGCTTGTCGAACTTGGCCTCGTAAAGCTCGGGGTTGATGTCGTGGTGGTCGAACAGATAGCGCACGCCAAACAGCTTGAAGGGCAGCGCCACCAGAAAGATCAGATCGGGCGGGTTGCAGCCATGGATGACGTGAAAACCGCGGGTAAACTTGATCTTCAGTGCCAGCCAGCTTTCCCAGAACAGCGCCGCGCCATATTCCAGCAGATACCCCAGCGCACCGCTGGCATCCAAAGGCAGCGGATGGCGATAAACCTTGATGCCTTCATCTTCCCAGACGCGTTCCTCGTGCCCCTTGCCGGTGGGGCAGATGACCGAGACCAACGCGCCGGCCGCGGCCAGCGTGCGCGCCTCCATCCAGACGCGGCGGTCAAAGGGGACAGGCAGGTTTTCCACCACGATCAGAACCTTGAGGCCCTTCAGGGGCTGGCTCTGGCGCAGCTCTTCGAACGAAATCGGCTGAACGGCGGGCACAGGGCTAGTCATATTCATAGGTTCTTACCACCTCTGCATCACCCAGGTTCAGATCATTCACGATCCGGTTCGAGCCGACCACCAGATCCCAGGGCCCGGCCTCGGCCGTGGCGCGGTCCACCAGCAGGCTGCCCACGTTGGGCAGGTGGGTAAAGGCATAACCAAGGTTCTGCCCCCGCAGATCGGCCGGTTTGATCGCAGGATCATAGACCGACAGCTGATAGCCCGCCTGCAACAGCCGCCGGGCGATATCGACATTTGGGCTTTCGCGCAGATCATCGGTTCCGGCCTTGAAGGCCAGCCCCGCCATCAGCACCCGGCCCCCTTCGGGCAGCCGCGCCATGATATCCTGCGCCTGATAGGTTTTATGCGCCTGATTGGTATGCAGCAGGCTGTCGATCAGATGCGTATGCGCCCCCACCTCACCGGCGATATGTTGCAACGCACGCACATCCTTGGGCAGGCAGGACCCCCCGAACGCGCCCCCCGGACGGGTGTAATAGGCCGAGATGTTCAGCTTGGTGTCCGAGACGAAAATCTCGTGCATGGTTTTGGCGGACACGCCCATGCTGTGACAGATGCGGCCGACCTCATTGGCAAAGGCCACCTTGGTGGCGTGCCAGGTATTATCGACGAATTTGGTGATCTCGGCCTCTTCGAACGCGGTGTAGAACACCGGCGCATCCAACCCTTCGTGCATTTCGTCCATCACCGCCGAGCGATTGCCATCGACCGTGCCGACAACGATCTTGGGCGGGTTGAAGAAATCATCCACCGCCGAAGCCTCGCGCAGGAATTCCGGGTTATAGACGATCTCGACCGCCTGACCCGTCCGATCGCCCAGATAGCTGTGAAAGATCGGCTCGATCAGCTGCCGCACCGTGCCCGGCCGGAAGGTGGATCGGTACGCTACGGTCAGCGGTCGCGCGCGGTCGGGCGAAACGGCCTTGGCAATCTGCCGCGTCACCTCGGCCACGAAATTCATGTTGTGCGACCCGTCAGTGGAACTGGGCGTGCCGACGCAAACGATGGCCAAATCCACATTCGACAGGTCTGGAATTTCAACCGTGGCGCGGATCAGGTTCTTGCCCAACGCTTCGGTCAGCAACTCGGCCACCTTGGGCTCCTTGATCGGAGGCTGCCCGGCATTGATTTCCGAGACCTTGTCGGCATTCACATCGACGCCGATCACCTCATGCCCCTCACGGGTCAGACAGCATGCTGCCGTGAACCCCACATACCCCAGACCAAAAATCGCAATCTTCATACCGTTATACCATCTTGAAAACAGGTGCCGGGTCCAGAAAACACCGGGCTCTTCTACTTGTTACCCTTGCGCAGTCAGAATCCAATCTGAGACACTGAGGCGAAACTTCATTTTGCTATGTAATATTCTGCGCCGACTCGCCGCGACGGTACTGATTGAAACATGGTGTATCTCTCTGAAACTGGAAAAACATGCGATTTCAACACAAAAATATACTTACAGGTTTGACTAGCAGCCAGCCGACTAAATTCCTAGAACAGCAAGTGCGGGTTTTTTGAAGCGACGTTGAGGGTAGCCAGATTAGAAACATTGGTACGTTGTTAAGTTTTTTGTTCCGAGTATGGAAAGGCAAGTCTTTTGAAGCCTCCAGTTGAACCAGGCGTGACGATCGCCCCGGGCACACCCGATCACAGCACGACCCTTACCAGGGGGGCCGCAACATTGTTTGCATCGGGCGTTTTCAGCCAGTTTCTGGGCGTTTTGACATTGGTTGTGACGGCCCGTCTTCTAACGCCGACGGATTTCGGGATCATTGCCTATTTCATAATCGCGGCCGCGTTTCTGGAAATCGTCCAGCGGGCCGTTTCCATGATTCTGATCCGCCAGCCCGAAATCACCGACGATCACCTGAACACCGTATTCACGATGCAGGTGCTGTTGGGCATCTTTTCGGCACTCCTGATCTGGGCCAGCGCCCCTCTGATGACATTTTTCGGGCTTGCGGAACTGAAATCGCTTATCCCCGCGCTCTGCTTCATCGCTATCGCAAGTTCCATCAAGAGCACACGCTTCCCACTTTTGGAAAGAGATCTCCGGTTCGGTTTCATCGCAGGCGAAGAAACGACCAGCCGAATTGCATATACATTGATGGCCATTAGCCTCACATGGATCTGGCGTGATTATTGGGCCATCGTGGTCGCCAGCGTCATCACTCAGGTCATCCGGGTCATCTGGAGCTTTTCCGTTGCCCCGATGCGGCCCAGGTTAACGCTCCGATGCTGGCATGACTGCATTGATGTGTCATCATGGTCACTGGGGGCCCAGATCACTCAGTTTCTGATCAACAACATGCCCCAGATTGTCATCGGAAGCATGCTGGGTCTGGCCGATGCAGGGATTTTCAGGGTCGGCTATCGCCTTGTGGTCCTGTTCACCAGCCAGATCATCGGCCCGTTGGAACGGGTCGTTTACCCAAGCCTTGCCAATACAACCCGGACCCAAGGCTCCAGCCGGGAAGCCTTCGAACGGGCCAACGCCATCCTCTTAGGGATCATCGTTCCAGCCAGTGTCGGCATGGCTCTGGTTGCCAATCACCTGATCGTTGTCGTGGCCGGTTATCAGTGGCTGGCCGCTGCACAGGTCATCTGGGTGCTTGCCCCTTTGAAAGCGATCGAGACATTGCAGGCCAATGTTCGGTCTGCAAGCTACGTCGAAGGCTCTACAAAGCGCCTGTTTCTCCGCAACACGATCCTGCTGATCGCCACAACTGCGCTGACGGTGCTGGGATCGAACTACGGCTTTACCGGCGCGATCCTCGGCTCCGGAGCCGCCAGCCTGTTTGCGATCGGTCTAGCGCTGATCATGGCCAAAGATTTCGGAACCGGCGGGCTTCTGGCGCCGATCCTGATGGCCTGGCGTACATTTGCGTCGACCTTTGCCATGTTGCTTGCCGTTCTATTTGTCAGCAGCGCCTATGGCAGTGGCGACGCAGTGGGATGGGCTTACGAGACAGCGGAAGACCTGCCGCTGCTGCGTATCCGGTTCTCGGTCAAAGTTCTGGTCGGCGTTTTTGTCTATGTTGGCACACATCTGCTGCTCTGGCGCCTTGCCGGGAAGCCAAAAGGGTTCGAGAGCCTAGTACTGGGTATGGCGGCGAAAATCAGATCCAAGTTTATTACGGGACATTAGGGTATCGCCCGTCTCGGGCGGGTTTTCCTATAGATCAGGTTGCAAGCGCCTCTTTCAGCTCCGAGACGATGTAATCGACATGCGCCTCGGAAAGATACTGATGTAGCGGCAGTGACACGGCGTCATTTTTAAGCGCCATCGCTTCGGCCTGTCCGGTCCAGTCGAGATTACGGTTGAATCCCGCCCACCAAGGTGTTGCCCCGATCCCGCCGTGTTGCAAAGCCTGCACGACACGGTCGCGCTCCTCCACCAACACCGGCATGTTCAGCGGGCAGGTGTCGACCGTCAGCTCGGGCACAAGCATGCGCACACCCGCGACATCAGCCAGAAGTTCACGGTACCTTTCCCAGTTTGCCCGGCGCGTTGCGATGGCCTCGGATACGGAAAACGCCCGCAAGGGGCGGGCCGCAAACGCGCTCATGCGGGTGTTGCGCAGAGCCGGATCAAAGTAGTAATGGCTTGGAATATCTTCCAGTTCTCTCTCAGGACACATGCCCACGGGGATTTGTTCGCCGCCCCGCAACGCCTGCACCAGCCCTTTCAGGCGCGCTGTACCAAGCACATTGCCCAGCCCGGCCCGCAGCAGCATTTTGGTGACCATCTTGCGGGGGGGCGGGCGTGTAAACGGATGCTCAGCATGCAGATCCGGCGCGTTGATCACCAAGGCGCCGCCGCCCAAAACCGGAACAAACTTGTAAAAACAGAAGACCGAAACGTCACCCACCCGGCCTTCGGCGGGGGTCTGACCACTCAGCAGGCTCAGCGCGCAATCTTCGATCAACCGCAACCCGTGCCGGTCACACAGCGCCCGCAGCCCGGTCAGTGAGGGTTGGATCACGCCGAAGTAATGCGTCACGTAAATCGCCCGCGTGCGCTCCGTGATAAGCGGTGCAATGCGATCCGGATCAGCCAGTAAATCGTCCGAGACAGGATACAGCCGGACCGAAAGACCCGCGTCGATCAGCGGGTCAACCTCTGAGCCGCAATTATAGGCTGGCACCAAAACCTCGTCCCCGGGCTGCAAGGCCAAAAGATCACAGGCCGCCCGGATCGCCACGCGGGTATTGAAACTCCAGAAAACCGGGCGTTTCCGAAACAGGGCCGTATATCCGCCTGCCGGGTCCCGGCGAAACAGATTGGCAAACTGCATGGGCGGGTCGCCGCAATAAAGCGCGGTCTCATGTGTGTCGCTGCTCATGCCACCCTCGCATTTCAGTACTGCCGCCAAGTCCGATGATGTGTCAGGCGGTATTCATTGCAGTGCCCAACCGGTGAAAACCCCGTTTTCAGGATATTGAGCCTGGAAGGTAAATTGTAATCCCGGCAATTGGTATAAAACCCGTCGATTCCCGCGGATATTTTGTTGGCAACAATCGTGTCCCAAAGCCGGCCCTGCAAATTTCTGCCGCGGTATTCTGGCAGGACATAAACATGCCAGAACAGCTCTTCCGTGTCGGTGAGGGGCACAAAGAAATCGCGGCTATGCGCGGCATCCCTAACCCAGGCCACCGCCTGGATGCGCCCCTCTTCCGTCAGCACCCAAAGCTGCCACCCGGCGTCCAGCCATTCCAGCATTCCCCAGTCATGCGCCGCCTCAGGGTCCGTCAGGCTGGCCAGTTCGTCACTGGTAAGGTCTTCGCGTGATCGAATTTCCCGCACCTGTTGCACGTCCTGCCCGGCTTGTGAGTGGGCAGCGCAACTGGTCGCACCAAGCCGGAATACCAGATGGCGTTTGCGCACAAAGCTGTCCATCAGGGCCAGCCAAAGCTGCCGGACAAGAACAACCGGCCCACGTCGCGCGGCCCCCCGGATCAGTTGCAATTTGCCTTTCTTGGCCAGATTCATACTTCGCCTTACCAATCGTTCAGGGACCTAACCCGCCGCTGCCCTCTTGAGCTTTTTCAACTGCCCCCGGATCAGATCACGCGCATTTCCCGTCAGGTACACAGACCGGTTCAACACCTTTTCACGTGCTGAAATCCGCTGCACGACGCGCGGATTGAACTCTGACTTGTACTTGTGAATGTTGAACTTCTTCTCGCCCGAAACCGGTACGTGATAGCCCTCGACATCCAAGGTGCTACAGCCCTTGCCCTTGGCCCATCTCATGGCCTCCAACCACAAGGCCGGGGCGATACGCAGATTGCCCGCCGCCCGCAGATGATCCGGCTCGGTGGTGAAATGCCGGCCGTGCACAATGTCCCTGCTGCGATACACCAAAAGCCCGGCAAGAAAGGCCTCTTGCTGCCAGGCCATGATCACGGTGCCAATCTCATCGGGCCGCAATACATCTTCAAACATCGCCTCATAGGCGGGAAAGCTCAGCTCGGGCAGCCTGCGCGAAACGCGCAACCGGTTCATGCTCTCGAGAAAAATGCGGAACTCTTCCGGGGTCTGCGCGCTTCGGAACGTCACGCCCTGCCGTTCGGCGCGTCTGACCTCGCGACGGGCGCTTTTGGAAAACGCCGCCATGATCTCTTCGCTCGTGACCGATATGTCGACCCATCCGGTTTCACGAAACTGATCTTCTTCAGCCACGCGCCAACCCGCACAAGACAGCGCGGCATCCAGTGTGTCGGCCTCTTCTTCGGTCCAGAACGGGGTGACAGTCAGGCTGCCGACCCTTGAAAACCCCGGCTGTCGGCACAGGCCGTCCAGAAACGTCACCATGTCGGCGGCATCGTCGCAAACCGGGCCGCTCAGGCAGTGGGCCCGGGCCCAGGCGCCGGGCAGATACGGGTGCGGTTCAAGCGAGATCAGAGCGACACCCACAAGCGCCCCATCCCGGCGCGCCGAGGCATAAATCACCTTGCGATTCAACCTTTGTTCCGAATTCGTAAACAACGGAGATTGCCGCGGATGCTGATGCCGGGCCGCATTCAGAAACGTCATCCATTCGGCATTCCGGTCTGCGGTCAGGGTTTCAGTGCATTCAATCGCAACACTATCTTGCCCTTCAAGTTCCTGCACAGCCAAACTAATACCTCAATATACCGGTTTATTCGCTCTGAATTTCACAGCTACTATTTAACAACAGCCGTCGCTTAATGACGTTGAGTGTATTCATAGATCAGAACAATGGCTAAACAATTTGAAAATGTAAGTGAGTAACGAGAACAGGGTTTCATGACTTCACCGTCACACGGCACGCAGAGCGAATGCGCTGTTTCCATTGTCATCGTGAACTGGAATACCCGGGACATTCTTCGGGACTGCCTGATATCCATTTCCCGGCAGACCCGGAAGCCGCATGAGGTCATCGTCGTCGACAATGCATCAAGCGACGGATCCGTCGATCTTGTCCGTGACGAATTCCCTGATGTTCGCTTGATCGCCAATGACGCGAACCGGGGATTTGCCGCCGCCAACAATCAGGGTCTGGAAATCGCACGGGGTGACAATCTGCTGTTGCTCAATCCCGATACCATCATTCTGGATGGTGCGATCGATACCATGCTGGACTGGCTGGATCAGCACCCGGATGTCGGCTGCGCTGGATGTCAGGTCCTGGAAGATGAAACCACCATTCAGCGCACCTGTTTTGCCGACCCGGGTCCGGGAAACCTGGCGCTGATCGAGTTTGGGCTGCACCGCCTGTCTCGGCGCAATCCGCTTCTGGCCCGCGCCGAGTACGGAGACTGGGATCGGCGTTCGCAACGCGAGGTCGACGTCGTCTCGGGCATGTTCATGCTTGTGCCCCGTCGTGTCTTCGAGGCCGTGGGCCTTCTGGACGAGGCATTCTTCGTCTACTCGGAAGAGGCCGACTGGTGCCGTCGCATCCGCGATGCAGGCTGGAAATGCGTGTTCACCCCCGAAGCGCGCATCCTGCACCTTGAGGGAGGCGGCAAAAGCACCGCCCAGATCCGCTCGCGGATGTACGTACAGATGCAGAAAAGCAAGATGATCTATCTGCGCAAACATTATGGCCTTTGGGGCCTGTTCCGCGGCCGGATGGTGTTTGTGGGGTCATCCGTATTGCGCTTTGTCATGTCGGTCGCAAATCGGCGGGAAGAAGCTGCCGCGCGGCGGCGTCTGGCCCGGGCCTCGCTGCGCTATCACCTGACCAGCCAGGAGCCGACAGAGTGACCGACACAGACGTCCGGCTGACATTCAAATGGGTTGATGGGGTCACGGGCCTTGAACGCATGACCGATGCGTGGGCCGCACTGGCCCGACAGACCGGCGCGGACATCTATGCCGCTCCGGTCTGGGTCCTGACCTGGTGGGCTCATTTCGG
The DNA here is from genome assembly GCF_013110685.1 of Ruegeria sp. HKCCD6157. Taxonomy (NCBI): domain Bacteria; kingdom Pseudomonadati; phylum Pseudomonadota; class Alphaproteobacteria; order Rhodobacterales; family Roseobacteraceae; genus Ruegeria; species Ruegeria sp. HKCCD6157. Next base: position 4,682 of record NZ_WVRB01000010.1, on the reverse strand, counting down.
GCGCGGTAAAACGCTCCGGACCCTTGTGGCATATGACGCCCAGGGGCAGCTGGTCGCTTTGCTGCCGTTCATGATCTATCCGGTTTGGCTGGGGCCTGTGAGGATCCGTATCGCCAAATTGGCCGCAACCGATCCCAACACGGTGATTTTCCAACTGGCCGCCACGGAAACCGCGCTAAAGAACAGCTGCGCCGAGGCCCTGAACGGCCTTCTCGACGATGGCCGGGCGCATCTGGTCAGTTTCACCCCCGCCTCGGAACACGGCACCATGCTGGCAGCCATCCGCAATGGGGTGGCACCGGGGCTGGCGCTGACCGACACGCCGGCTGGCACCCATACGGTTTTTGATCTGCCCGATACGTTTGAGGGCTATCTTGCCAACCTGTCCAAGAAACGGCGGGGTCAGTATCGGCGGGATCTGAAACACCTACAGAATGACCACGGCCTGACAACACGGATGGTCCATCCTGATGCGCATCAATTCGGGGATTTCGTCGACTTCCACAACCGGCAATGGCAGGAGGTTGGAAAAGGAGGCCATTTCGTGGATTGGCCTGGCAGCGCCGCCTTCTACTGCGATCTGGCAGACGCCACCCAGCAGGGGCAGGAAACCTGGTTTGTCGAACAGCAGGGCCAGGACGGCCCCCTTGCCACCCAATTCTGCCTGGTCAAGGGGCAGACCTGCCATTGGCGGTTGCCCGCCAGATCGACCGACCCGGAACTGGAACGCCTCAGCCTTGGGAAAATCGGCTTGGTTCAGATGATCGAACAGCTGATCGCCGCAGGCGTGACGCGGATCGAAGCCGGGGTTGGCGCATATGGTTACAAGCTGGTCTATGGCGGTGAATCGGTGCCCACTCATCGCCTGATCGTCTCAAGGCGATCAGGAATATCCCCTGTCTTGCTGAAACTCTGCCTTGGTTGGGCGCGTGTGTTGCACCTGGTCTATTACAGGCTCTGGTTCGGGCGGGTTGCACCCCGGCTGAGGGCCGTGATCCCGTTGAAAAACAAATCGCTGTGGTCCAGCTGGATCAAAACAAGAATATGAGGCGGATATGATCGCATATCAGCTCTCTGCACGGGTTCTGCCTGAAGAAAAGTGGCCCGCCCTCAGCGCGTCGTTCCGCGACCTGACCCTTGAACACAGCCTGACCTATGCCCGCGCGGCGGCCCGCCGGATCGGGGCAGACGTACAGTTCCTGATGCTCACCACCCCGGACGGGCAGCCTGTTGCCGCCGCATGTCTGCGCATCAAACATGTTCCCGGCCTGCGGCGTGGCATTGCATGGCTTGCCGCCGGACCGCTGGTGCAGCATGTCGATCGGCCTGATCCCGACGCTGCGACACTGCGTGCCGTGCTGGCCGCACTGCGTACGTATGCTCAGGAGAGCGGGCATATCCTGCGCCTGCGGTTTCCGGCCACACCCTGGCATGATGTTGCATTGTTGGATCAGCTGGCCCGTAGCGAAGCGTTTTTGCCCACCGATCGATCCCCGACCTATCGAACCGTGGTCGTGGATTGTACCCAGGACGAAGACACACTGATGCGTGCCCTGCACGGAAAATGGCGCAACCCCCTGCGCAATGCGCTGAAAGCCGGTCTTGATCTGGATATCGTGCCGATTGCACAGGCAGCCGACCGGTTTCATCCGATGTATACCGAGGTTCAGACAGCCAAAGGCTTTCGGCCGGATATCCCGCCAGAATTCTATTATGGCCTTGAGGGGGCTGACTTTGCTCATGAGGTTCTGTTTGCCCGCAAGGACGGGGCCGACATTGCCGCGATGACGCTGGGACGGGCTGGGTCCAATGCCGTCTATCTGTTCGGGGCCACTCTGGACACCGGGCGGCGCCTGAATGCCGGGCATTATCTGATGTGGCATTCCATGCTGCGCTGTCGCGACCTGGGCCTGAAGTATTTCGACCTGGGCGGGATAGATCCTGAAGCCAACCCTTCCGTCACACGTTACAAGCTGCGCACGGGCGGCACAGAGCTGCGCGCAGCGGGCCCGTACGAGTTCCGCCCTGCCGGCGCAAGCTCTGCCCTGATCAGCATCGCCGAAACCATTCACGCCCGCCTGAAGAAACTGCGCTCATGACAAAGCCCATCGGTATCAACTTTCACGGCATCGGAACACCGAAACGCCCTCTGGAACCGGGCGAGGCCCCCTATTGGCTTTCGGTCGAGCAATTCGAACGGGTTCTGGACCGGATCGCCGCAGACCCCGATCCGAACCGGTTCACCATCACCTTCGATGACAGCAATCTTTCGGATCATGACATCGCCCTGCCAGCGCTGTCGGCCCGGGGGCTTCGGGCACGGTTCTTTGTCCTGACCGGACGGATCGGACAGGCCGGATCACTGGATGCAGACCATCTGCGTCGCTTGCAGAATGCGGATATGACAATCGGCAGCCATGGAATTGACCATCTTGCCTGGCCGACACTGGATGACGCTGCTCTGATCCGAGAACTCAGCGAATCCCGCGCGCAGTTGGAAATGATATGCGGCTGCCCGGTGACCGAGGCAGGCATCCCCTTTGGACGGTATGATGCTCGTGTTCTGCGCGCCCTGCGCACGGCCGGATACACGGCCGCCTGGTCAAGCGATGGCGGAACCTGGCAAAAGAACGCTTTCCTGCGCCCCCGAACATCCTTGCGTGAGGATATGAGCGATCACCAGATACAAGCGGTCCTGTCTGGCAGGGTAGCGCCCTTACGCCGCCTTCGGCGTGCATTGGGAATGGCCAGACGGCGCTGGACGACGACCGGCTAGCGGGTGCGTGCAACCCGCCCGATAGACAGTTCTCCGGGCAGGGCCTTGGGGAACCGGGTATACCGCATCTTTCGCCCTCCTTCCTCGGCCTGGGCCTGGTCCCCATCCTGACCGGACCCGTCATCTGCATCCAGAAACCAGACCCCTGCCCCAAGAAAGAACATCAAGAAACAGAACGTGGCATCCCACAAATGCACCGTAACGGCTGACATGATCAGACCGAACAATGAGATCAGATATCCCAGACGGGCATCCGCCGTCGCCCCACTGAGTTGCTTGCCCCCAACCCGGAAGAAAAGGATAGCCACTGCACCAACCAGCAGGAACAACCCTGGAAGCCCGTGCCGCAAGGCGATCACTAGCCAGAAATTATCGACACTGCTCAGCGTCCACATCCAGGCTGGACGGGTCCATTCAGACAAACCGATCCCAAAAATCGGATTTCTCAGGATATCGTCCGAAACATTGTTAAAGATGTGAATTCGCATCCATGCTGTTCCGGGTGACAATGTAAAGTGTGTGGCAAAAATCTGAAACATGGTTCGGCTGGACGCTACTTCGCCCAGAAAAAACAGTACGCTAAAGCCGATGATCAAAACTTTCCATTTGCTCTTGAGGAATTGAAAGAACCGATTCCAAGCCATCAGCATCACCTGTATGATAACATTCAGGAAGGCACCTGATGAAAGCGAAAAGAAAACAACGCCCGCGACGATGGATGTAAGCCCAGCCTTTGAATAGAGCGATTTTCCCCACCCAAGGACATACCAAGTCAGCGCAAAAGCCGGTGCACAAAATACCCCGAACAGAATCGGGTGCGGCATTGTTGTCTGAGCTCGCATGAAGCCCAACCGCGGCGGAAATTTCCACCCCTGCCAAGGATACACATTCAGGACCTTTCCGAAGATATCCAGCAGCGGTGCTTTGCCCGTGCTGGCCTCGAACATGGCAAATGGCAGAAGGATCAGCATAAGAACAAAGAAGCATTTCACGAAATACCTGAATGCTCCAAGACTGCGTATATATGTCCGGGCTATGAAATAAGGGGCGAGAGTTTCGATCATGAACATCCCGATAAATTCCCACAGATTCCCAAAACCATGGTTCACGGCAAGCGAAAGCGCTGCCCAAAACGCAAAGCCGATGACCAGAAAATCGATTCCCCTGATTTTTCCTGCCCGGCCACTAAGCCAGCCCAAAACAGCCGGGAACATGAAGATGAGCAAAACCGTTCGGTACCCATTGAGCTTCAACCCGCCCAGAAAAAAGAAGAATGGCATTGCAAAGGAAAATATCAAAAGCCCCAGCACAAGCGGCTTTGTCACCTCGGCTTTGGCTTTTGCTGCTAGAAGCGTAGTCATCTAAATCTTCGCTCTCTTGTGATTGCGCTGGCTGAGCCGCATACATCCAGATGTTCGCCTATGCACCGATTTGACCTCATGGCCTGCCAACGCCAAGCCGGATGTCAACACTTCCGCTGCCATATCTTACCTGCGTGAGGGATATATTTCCACCAATGTCGACCCAGCTTGCAGCTGATCGACCACCCCTCCGGGGCGCACCCCGTATTCATTGTATCCGTTCTGGCGACCAACTGCATAATAGATGAACTCGCTATCATAATAGCCGCCTTTCGACGGGCTTTGATCCTGAATGATTGCGTTATTAAGCACTACCCAATTGCGCTGCCCTTCATACCCTATAATCGGTGCTGTCGCATTTTGTTCGATCACCACGGATGTTGAATCCGGTGAAATGTTGATGGTTGGAACTGAATGCCCTCCTGGTACATGGATTAATGTATTTTTTCGAACAGATATATTGTCCGAACCATGGACCGAGATGCCGTGGATATGACCATTGTATATTATGTTGTTCTCGATCAGCACATTCCGATGTCGCATTT